>CALRXC020000053.1:0-29363 GCA_943372025.1 Synechococcus sp. UW140
AACCGGCTTTTTCTCCTGGAGCTTTGCGACTCTTTTCTGGTCGTCCCAGAAGCCTCTCTGACCCACCGCTGACCTGAAAACTGCTCAGCTGATTATAGCCGAAATCATGCCGTAATCAACTGTCATTTTGATTTTTCGAGGTGCCCTCAAGATGGATTGTTTCGTTCATGTCAATTGAGGCGACTTGCGTATCGATTGATTAGATGCAGTTTGAATGAAGAGTCTGCTAATCGCGTTCTTCTGGGTTTGTGACCTCCGTTCAATTTGAAAATCGCCAGAAGGGCTGGCAGCATTACTGGCCCCAGTGGCTGCCGCCTCCCTCCCAAGCTGAGAGCTGAGCTGCTTCAGAAGCGGGAGCCCGGCGTCTGCAGGAAGGCCAGCTCCTCCGCGCTCGACACCCGCCCCAGGAGCGTGTTGCGGTGAGGGAAGCGCCCAAAGCGGGCGATCACATCCCGGTGGCGGCGGGCGAAGTCGGCGGTACGGGGATCGCTGAACCGCTCAAACAGCGGCAAGGCCGCCTCCTGCACCGCAATGACCTCGCTGTGCATCAGCGGCATCAGCCAGAACTGCCGCCGAGCCTGCTCGGGTTCGGTCTCCAGCCAGCCGCGCTCCACCGCCTTGAGGCTCAGCGCCAGAGCCTGGGGATCGCCCGCGAACGCCATGGCGGTGTCGCGCCAGATCTGGCGTGGGAACTGATCCAGCAGCAGCACCAGCGCCAGACCCCCGGCCGCTTCCGTGCCCCAGGCGTCGAGCTCACCGGCGATCGCCCGCCGCGTCAGCCCCCGAAAGCGTTCCCGCAGCAGGGCGTCAAAGGCCGGGTCCTTGGCGAACCACTGGCGCGGCCGGCTCTGCAAGAACCAGAACGCCAGAACCTCCGCCGCTTGTTCCCCCTGGCCTGGCATCAGAGCAGGGCCAGCACGCTGGCCACCTTGTCCTCCAGGGTCTGCTCCTTGTCGGTGCGGGTGTTGATTTTCACCGTTGTGTACACGCGGGGGCAGCCCATGGCGTGCACCGCCTGGTGGCAGGCCTCGATCGCCTAGAACACCGGCTGCCACTCCCCCTTCGATGGCGGTGCCGTTGGGGTGCAGCTGGATCTTCAGGCCAGCTTCAGTGAGCACCTTTTCGCAGGCGGCGATGTAGGGGGCCAGGTGCACGCCGACACCGATCGGCACCACACACAGATCCACGATCACTTTCATGGTCAGCCCAGGCGGATTGTTCCCATCGTGGAAGCAGATACCCAGGAGCTGCCGTGCCCGTGTTTCCGCTGCTGGTAATCGTGCACGCCCTGGCGGCCACGGTGTGGACAGGCGG
This sequence comes from Synechococcus sp. UW140, assembly GCA_943372025.1. Taxonomy (GTDB): domain Bacteria; phylum Cyanobacteriota; class Cyanobacteriia; order PCC-6307; family Cyanobiaceae; genus Cyanobium. The sequence goes on from CALRXC020000053.1 coordinate 1,315, forward strand.
CCATCTGGTGCTCGATCTGGGGGTGCTGCCCAGGGCGCTGCGGGCGCAGAGTGCAGCCCAGATCCGCGCCTTTGAGGCAGTCTTCGAGCCACTGGGCCTGACGGCCCTGGCGATCCAGGTTCTCACCGGGCTATGGATGAGCTGGATCTATCTGCCTGCTTTACAGGGGCTCTTTGATCCGGCCAACACGATCGGGATGCTGGTGGGCGTCAAGCTCCTGCTGCTCGCCGGCACCGCCGCCCTGGCCGTGCATGCCTGGCTGCGGCTGATCCCCAACCTCACGGATGAGAACCTCAGCGGCCTGGCCTGGCACATCCGTGGCATCACCGCCCTGGCGATCGCCTTCGTGGTGGTGGGTGGCCTGATCCGGCTGGGGGGCGGGTGGGCTGAGCCGTGCCTTGAATCGCCCGCTGGGATCGGCATTGGTTCAGCCCTTCAGGCCGTTGAGGTCCCCTGGGCCTTGCCTGTGTCCCGCCGGGTTCAGGACCCAGATCCGACCATGACTGCCGGGGCCGCGGCTGGCACGGTGCCGCCGCAGGCTTCCCAGCTGTCGAGCATCCCGAACAGTTCGGCCTGCAGACCCTGAAGCGCCACGATCTTCTCGCCGATCTCACCGGCCTTGCTGCGGATCCGCGCTTTCAGGGCGCTGCAGGCGCAGATGCCAGAGCGCCGCGCCTCGAGGATCTGGCTCACATCCGCCAGCGGGATCTCCATCGCCCGCAGGGTGCGGATAAGCGTCAGCTCCGCGAACACTCCCTCATCGAACAGGCGATAGCCGCCCTCGCTGCGGCTGGATGGCTGGATCAGGCCTTCGTCGCAGTAGAAGCGGATGGTTTTGACGGTGAGGCCTGAGCGGTGAGCCACCTCGCCGATCTTCAGGGGTGAGCTCGTTCTGACCAACGCCTGGGAGTGGCCACGGTGCTGCTGCTCTGGGCGCTGCAGCTGCCCAGCCCGGCCCTGGCTCACGCCAAGGGCCTCTACAAGACCCAGGCCGAGGCCGAGCAGCGCGCCAGGGAGCTGGGCTGCAAAGGCACCCACCGGAACAACGGACTGTGGATGCCCTGCAGCGGTGAGTCGATGCTGCACAAGGAGCTGAGGCAGGAATGATGACGATGCCGCGTGCCCTCAGCGCCAGGTTCCGCCGGACCCATCGTGTGGTGGTGCCCCTCGCGGCCGCCCCCTTGCTGCTCACGGCGGCGAGTGGCTCGCTCTACAGCCTGTTGCTGGAGCGGGGAATCGATGCCTTCTGGCTGCTCAAGATCCACACCGGCCGCTTTGGTCCGATCAACCTGCAGCCGTACTACTCGTTGCTCCTGGGTGTCCTCACCCTGGTGGTGATCGGTTCCGGGCTGGCCATGCTCCTGTCCAGCAGCCGGACCCGAGCCTGAGCGCCGCTCAGCGGCCGGCGAGCATCACCGCGCCCATGGCAGCCATGATCAGGTTTTCCGCGAAACTCACGACCCCGAGGGGTGTTGTGGAGTTGCCGCCCACGCAGGCGCAGTTGAGGGCGAGGTGATCGAGGAACACCGCCTTGCCCACCGACACCATCCCCATCGCCCCGAGCCATACAGCCACGGCTCCCACCAGCTGGGCAGCCGCGGGGGACTCGGGTTGGAGCAACACCCCGAGGCCCACCAGCAGCTCGATGCCTGGGTAGAGGCGTCCCCAGGAGCGCCAACGCTGGCTGAGCAGGTCGTACTTGCGGAAGCTGGCGGCGAAGGCCTGCACATCCATCAGCTTGAGCATCGCCAGCAGGCAGATGGCAATCCCCATGAAGCCGCTGATCCCTACGCTCAACACCAGCGCCATCAGGCCAGCGGTGGCGAAGACGGCCACCACCGGTGTGGTGGAGATTTCGGCCGTTTCGGCCTGACGCCCAGCCGTGCCGCCAGCTCGGTGTAACCGCCGATCCGCTCCGGGCCGGCAAAGATCTGGGGCGTGGTCGCTACCCCATGAGCCGCCTTGAAGGCGTCCACCGCCTCGCTGCTGGTGAGGCGATGGTCCTCGAAGGGAATGTGCCGCTCCTGCAGCAGCCGCAGGGCTCGCAGCCCCCAGGGGCAGGGGTGGTCCGGCAGATCCATCCCGTAGACGCGCACAGCATCAAGGGTGGTGGTGGCCATGGGCAGCCTGGGAGAACGGGATCCCTTCAGCCTGATGGCTCCAGTTACTGGAGAGTCAAGGGCGGCTGTCCTGGGCTCCTGAGAATCCGCGGCTGGTGATCAGCTGAAGCAGCCCGCCTGGTTCTGAGCCCTTGGAGCGGCGATTGCCCCTGTTTGGGGGCATCGCCAATCGGCCCGTGGCAGCAGGCTGAATCCAGCAACAACCCGGAGGTCTGCCATGACGGACTCCATTCAATCGCCCACCCGCCCTAGGCCCCCCATCACGGATTGGCCGGGCATGACCTGCCTGGGCCGCACCTGCCTGAAGTGGGGCGACGACGGCGAACTCACATCTGTGGATCTGCTCCTGGTGCTGGAGCGCCTGGATTGCCAGCCCTGTCCCTCGCTCAGCTGAAGGCTTTCCTCCGGCTGATGCAGGATCACTCCGGCCTTCGCCAGCCCGTGCAGGCTGCGGCTGTCAGGCCAGCCGGTGGGACGGGTCACGGAGACCCAGCAGAACATCTCAGCAGCATGCCCACCTGGCGTCATCGTGGCGGACTCCACTCTGGAGTCCGTCAAGGTTCACGGCAACTCGTCGCCCTTAGGTGAACCCATGCCGCAGTCTGAGCGCATGCTGCGGACAGCGGAGCTTTGTTGCCGGTCAGGCCGGGCTTTGTTGTGGGGATCAATGAAAAAGTGTGTTCTTGAGAGCGCCATGGCTTACCACCCCACCTGCACCAGCTCCCCCATCCAGGGCAGCCGCAGCCAGGACACACCCCAAGGCAACCGCTCCAGCGCCCCATCGGTAGCGGCGCGCCGCTCGACCACCAGCACCCAGGCCTGGGGCCTCCGGTTGAGTAGTCCGGGCCGTTGCAGCCACGTGGTCCGCAGGCTATGCACATTCTCCCCGAGCAGGCCGTCGCCATGGGCGAGCACGGCCTCCAGCAACCTATCCGCTTCCGCCAATTCCGCCGCGCTCAGGTCCTCTTCCAAGGTGAACACGGCATTGAGGGGCAGGCCGCACAGGAGTTTCGCCAGGGGGAGGCGCCACTCGGGCGGCCTTGGATCCCCGTTCACCAGGTAGCCCAGCAGCGCCAGGGCCCGCTGTTGCTGCGCCGGCCGGATTCGGTGACGCTCCGGTGTGAGCCAGTCGAGCCGATCCAACAACGTATCCAGAAAGGGCCAGAGCAGCGCCAGGCCGGCGCCATCAACCTGGATCGCCTCCCCCGACCGCTCGCGGGGCAGCGAGTTGGTGGCGGGATTCTGGATCTGCTGGCGCAGGGACGACTGGGGAGGTTCCTGGCGGGCAAGTTGGGGCTGGGCAGATGCAGCTTCGGAGGGCTGGAGCGCCGGCGAATCCAGCGACCGCTGGCGGATCGGAGGGATGGCGGCAGGATCCGGAATCCGTTGGGGCTGGGGCGGCTGGGGCGGCAGCGACTGCTGGGGCGGTTCCTGGCTGGCGGGTCGGCGCTGGGCGGCCGGGGCATCGCTGGACTGGGGCGCCGGCGCATCCAGCGACCGCTGGCGGATCGGAGGGATGGCGGCGGGATCCGGAAGTCGTTGGGGCTGGAGCGGCTGGGGCGGCAGCGACTGCTGGGGCGGTTCCTGACTGGCGGGTCGGCGCTGGGCGGCCGGGGCGTCGCTGGGCTGGGGCGCCGGCGCATCCAGCGACCGCTGGCGGATCGGAGGGATGGCGGCGGGATCCGGACTCCGTTGGGGCTGGGGCGGCTGGGGCGGCAGCGACAGCGGCGGCGGCAGCGACTGCTGGGGCGGTTCCTGGCTGACGGGTTGGCGCTGGGCGGTCGGGGCGTCGCTGGGCTGGGGCGCCGGGGGATCAGCGTCCTGGCTGGAGCTCTCCGGGGCCAGGCGGGCTAGGGCCAGGCGCAGGGCGGGCCGCTGGTCGGGGTCGAGGGCGGCGCGCAGCCGCCGCTGGGCCGCCGGCGTGCTGGCCAGCTGGCGCAGAAAGGGAGTCAGCTCCGCCGGGGGAAGGAGAAGGGCGGCCTCGATGGTGGCGGGGATCAGGCGAGGGTTGTCGCGGGGGGCCCACCAGGGCAGGGTGCCTCCGGCGCCGTAGAAGGCCAGCAGCTCCAGGAGCGGGGAGCCGAAGCCGGATCCGGCCGTGTCGCCGGCGACCACCGCGACCGGCGGCGGAGCGGCGGATGGGGGCGGCCCGGCCAGGGGGTCTGGGGCCTCCTGGAGGTTGACCGGCTGGGAAGCCGCGGAGCTGGGGACCGGAACCGGACTGGCGGGGATCGATGCACCCCGGGATCCCCGATCCCGGGCGGCCCCGGGACCATGGCGGCCAGCACTGACCGGGCGGCCTTGGCCCAGCACCCGAGCCGACCGCAGTCGGGACGGCAGGGCGCGGCGCAGGGCGCTTTCCAGGCGTTGGGGCAGCAGGCGCTCCAGCTGCTCCGCCGGGATCTCGCCGAGGTCGAGGTCGAGCTTCTCCAGCCGGTGGACGGTGTCGGTGGGGCTGAGCTGATCCAACACCCGCTCGATCACCCCCTCCAGGGCCTGCCGATGGAGCCGGCTGAGGCGATCCAGCAGCTGGCGGGCCTGGTCTTCATCGGCAGCCTGGATGTCGAGCTCCAGGCGCTCCACCAGGTGGCTCACACCCGAACCTCAGCGAGCAAGGCGGAAGCGCCACGGCCCTGGTGCTGCCTTGCCCGCTCAGAGGATTTTGGTCCAGTCACTCCAGCCTCCATTCGCCTCCTTTTGGCCGATCTGCCACACGCCGCCATCGGTGCCGATGGCCAACACCTGCATCCGGCCATCGGCGCTGGGCTGGGCCGAGGCCTGCACCACCGAACCGCCGAGCTTGACCCAGGCTCCCCAGCCTTTGCCAGGGGCGGTTTGGGAGATGCAACTCAGCTGCTGGTCGGCGCCAACGGCGAAGACCGTCAGCCGACCATCGAGGTGCTTGGCCGAGGCGATCCGCTGCGTCGATCCGCCCAGCTTGGTCCAGGGATCCCACCCGGTGCTGTCACCAGTCCGAGTTTGCAATCTGTGATACAGAGCCTTGTCGTAGCCGATGACAAACACTTGCATGCGGCCATCCTCATTGGTTTCCAGATCCAAGCAGCGACAGTTGCCCGCCAAGGACGCCCAGCCGGTCCAACGCGCACCGGGTTCCTGTTGCCAGATGTGATAAATGGCTTTGTCCGTGCCCACCGCAAACACTTCCAGGCGCCCATCGCTGTTTCTGCCCGCCTTGATCTCCGTGATGCCGCCGGCCAGCGATGTCCAGGTGCTCCACACGTCATCGGGAGGGGTTTGCGGCAGCACCCAGAGGGGCCCGTTTTTCACACCGAGGCCGAACAGCTCCAGCCGCCCGTCGCCGTTGCTGGCCACCGCCAACTGCTTGATCGATCCGCCGAGGCTGGTCCAGCCGGCCCAGCCACCGGCCTGAGCATCGATCTGAACGTTGTGCCAGGCCGCCTGATCAGGGCCGACGGCAAACAGCTGTTGCCTGCCGTCGCGAGACCATCCAGCCACCAGCTGTGTGTAGCCGCTGCCACCCAAGCCCATGGGCGCACTCCAGCCATCGCCGGGATCCGTCTGCGAGCTCTGCCAGACGGAGCCATCGGCACCCAGCAGCAGCAGCTCAAAATGGCCCTCGCCGGTGCGGGATGTGAGCACCTGGCTGAAGGCCTCGGGCGGGGGGATGATCGGCAGCCTTCGGCTTCTCCGGGCCCCCACCAGCTGCGGCCCCACCACCGTGGGCTCGGCGCCCTGGCTCAGGGCCTGCGCTTCGCTGGTCTTCAGGATGGGCGGGTTGCTGAGCTCCACCCGCACGCCACTGCGCAGGTAGCGGGCCTCCAGCTTCAGGGTTTGGATCGCGTCTGGATTCAGGGGGAACGCAGCCACCGCCCGGGCGGGCATATCGCTCAGGCCCACAATCAGATCGCGCCCTACCCGCTGGTAACCGATCCCCTGCCGCTTGGCCTGGGCTTCTGCAACTTCGGGAATGGGCAGCTCCTTGAGGGTGTTGCCCTTGGCATCCTTCAGGATGTTGCCCTTGGCATCCTTGAGGGTGTAAGCGACTCCAGGCTGGCCGCCCAGGAGCGTCCAGACGCCGGGATTGGCGGGGTCGTACTCCAGGGTCAGTTGCCTGGTGGCATCCGGCTTGGTGTAGGCCACGGCGGCCTGCTGCAAGGGCAGCGCAGTGGACTGGGTGGCTGGGTTGGGGTCGGAGAAGGGATAGAGGCGGTGTTCCTTGTGGGCCAGGGCCGCCACCACCATCGCCTCGCCATTCACGGGATGTTCGAGGGTGATGGATTGCCCGTTGCCAAGGCCGCTGGCGGCCGCGCCGCCGCTGGGAGCCTGGAAGTCCTGAAGGTCGCCGGTGAGGCGGGTCAGGGAGCCGGGCAGGGGGGGCAGGTCGGCCGGCCTGAGCGGATCGGCCAGGTCCCAGTCGCTGCGGAGGGGGTTGTCGGCGGGATAAACCCGCAGCTCCCGAACCCGCAGCTCGTAGCGCACCCCGGCCTGGCTGGGCGACGCCGCTGGGGAGGAGGTGCCGGAGGGAATGGCACCGATGGCGACGCTGACGCTGGCCCCGGGGTCAACGATGGCGTTGAGGAGCTTGAGGGGCACGGCTGGGTTGGCCCGCACACGCAGGGGCAGGATTGTGGGGAAGAAGCCAGTGCTTTGTCGCGTCCCCTCGGCGTCGTACAGCCGGGTGGCGCGCACCAGCAGATCGACATCCTCCCGCAGGTTCTGGCAGCGGAGGTGCAAGGGGCCGCCATTCCCCGGCTCGGGGTCGCAGAGGCGGGTCTGCTGCTGGAGAGGTTTGTCGCGATCGGCGGCGTTGACCAGGGTGTAGGTGACGTTCACCTCGCTGTTGGCCACCTCCACAACCACGCTGCCATCCCAATCGACGAGATGGGCGGGCGCACCGGCCTGCAGGGGCTGGTGATCGAGCACCCGCACCGACCCGGTGACATCCATCGACTGGGTAATCGAGAGCGGACACTGAACGCCGCCCACCTCCAGTTGCAGCTGACAGGGCCCGGGAGGGGGCGCGCTGGCCAGGCGGAGGTTGCCCGCCCCGTCGGCGACCCCTTCCCTCAGGAGCTGCTGGTCGATGAGCAGACGGGCCGTCTGGTCGGGTTTCAGCCGGGACACCACCACCTGGGCACTCTCTCCCGCAGCAACGGCGGGCGGGTCGACCCACACCAGGATGGGCTGACGCTCCAGCTTCACCTCCACCCCGCTGCGAAGGAAGTGGGCCCAGAGCCAGAGCGTGTTCGCCTCAGAGGGAGCAACCTTGAACTCCGCCGGTGGAGTGCCGGCAACGCCGTTGACCACGAGATCGCGGCCCACCCGGGCGCGATTGACGCCCCGGAGCCCGCCTGGGGCATGGTTCCCTTCGGGAATGGCCAGCAGCGGCCCTCTGGGATCGGCCTTGACACGCTCGGCTTCGGGCTGGAGGGTGTAGGCCACACCAGGCTGGCCGCCCCACAACGACCAGAGGTCGGGCTGGATGGGATCAACCCGCAGGATCAGCTGCCTGGTGGCATCCGGCTTGGTGTAGACCACGGCGGCCTGCTGCAGGGGCACCGCGCTGGTCTGGGTCGGGGGGTTGGCGTTGGCGTTGGAGAGGGAATCAAGGCGGTGGGTCTTGTGGGCCAGAACCGCCACCACCATCCCCTCGCCGCTGATGGGGGTCTCCAGGGTGAGCTCAGAGCCTTGGCCCAGGCCGCTGGCCCGGGGAGAGAAGTCCGAGAGGTCGCCGCTGATGCTGGTCAAGCACCCTGGAGGGATGGGCTGGTCAGCGGGCCTGAGCGGGTCGGCCAGCGGCCAGTCCGCATCGACGAGGGGCCGCACCCGCAGCTCGTAGTCGACGCCGCTCTGACTGGGCAGAGCCACCGGCTTCTGGGCTTTGGCGTCATGGGAGGGCGCCACGCCGATCACAACCCGCGCTGGGGCGCCGGCGGCCACGGCCTCCTCACGGAGTCGCAGGGGCACGTCGGGATTGGCCTTCACCCGCAGCAGCAACAGGCCATTGAGCGGCTGATTCGCCCGGTTGCCACGCTTGTTGAGGAGGGCGTGCACAGCCAGATCCCGATCCTCAGCGGCGGCGGCCTTCAGCGGCAAGTGAAGGGAGCCGGAGGTGCCGATGCCCCAGTCGCTGAGAGGTTCCTTGCTGATGAGGTCGATCACCTGATACTTGACCCCTTCCTGGCTGGCCTCGATCTCCACCTCCAGGCGCTGGCCGTAGGAGGCCAACCGGGCCAGCCCATCGTCGTCGTCGGTGCCGCTGGAACCGAGGCGCGGCAGGCGGGAGCGGCTGGACGCGTCGAGAAGTCGCAGGTGGAGGGTCGGGTCGATGCCTTCCACCACAAGGATCTGTCCGAGGAGCAGGGTGGAGCGAGCCCGGCCATTGGCCGTGAGCGCCACGCCGTTGGCGTCAGCCGGGGCAGCGGCGGAGCCGGTGCCGTTGGCCGCGAGCACGCTGGCCTGCACCCGCAGGGTGATGTCGTTTTTGATGGGCGACGTGGTGAGGGTGAGGGGGCCGTCGGTGCCCATGGCGGGGTTGCCGCAGGTTTTGCCGGTGGCCACTTCCACCAGCTGGTAACGGATGCCGCGCTGGCTGTAGGGCAGGGTGATGGAGCCGCTCTGGCGGCTGGCCACCATCAGCTGCTCGGGCAGGGTGATGGAGCGCAGGGGCCAAGGCCGGCCGATGCGCAACAGGCTGATCAGGTGATCGCGGCTGTCGCGCAGGCGCAGCAGCAGCAGCGTGGAGTCGCTGGCCTCGGCGGCGCTGGAACTGAGAGCGGCGAGGCGATGGCTCTGGAGCAGGGTGCGGAAGCGGCGCCAGGCGGCGAGCATGTCGCTCCAGGGGCCCTGGCCGGGTGTGGCGTCGGCGAGGAGATGGAGTTCAGCCTGCAGATGGGCTGGCAGCTCTTGCCGGATGAGGCGCAGCAGCCAGGTTTCCCGCTCGTCATTGGCCGTGCCCGGCAGCCGGGCGGCATGCACCACCACGCTCACCCGCCCGCTCCAGGGATCGGGCCGGGCCACATCGGAGAGGAAGGGGATCGGGTCTTCGCCGCCCTGCACCTTCTGGCTGCTGTCCTCCAGAAGGGGGCGCAGCAGCAGGTGTTCGATCACCAGCAGCGGCGGGGTGCCATCGGGGTCGAAGGACAGACCAAGCTTGCGACGCAGCCGTTCCGCGAAGGCGCCCTGGCTGGCTTCGGTGGAGGCGGGCGGGGCTGAGGGCTCGGTGGTGGTCGCGGCGAGGGGTTCGGCCGTGAGCAGGTCGGGACCGGAGCCGCGGCCGGCGGTGAGGGGAACGATCCGGCGCAGAAATTCGGAGCGGGCCTCCACCAGCGAGACCGAGCTTGCCTTGTTGCGGCTGGCGGGGCGGGCGTCGAGATCCAGCTCTTCGCCGAAGCGACGCAGCAGGTAGGCCAGCAGGGAAGCCCGCTGACCGGCCGCCGCGGCGGGGGCGCTGGCGCTCAGGGCCTGGCGCAGGGTCTGGGGCCAGTTGCTGGGCTCGCCATGAAGCAGGTCGGAGAGATCCGTGAGCGGCAGGTCGCGATCGTTGGCCAGGTCCACCGCCTCGACGTCGAGGGGGTGGGGATCCTGGGAGGGAACAGGAGCGAGCAACTGGGCGGCGAAGGCGAGCTGGGCCTGGCCGTTGGCCAGAAGTTGATCAAAGATGTGCAGGTAGGCCCGCAACTGCAGGGCCTGGACGCGGCGCTCGGGGCCGGCATCGGCGGGCAGGCCGGCCGGCCCGACGCCATAGACAGCGGGCAACTGGCGGGCCAGGGAGCTGGGGCTGCTGAAGGCGCGGCGACGGCCGGGGCGATCCGGGGCGTCGGCCGCCGCATCCAGGGTGGCCAGGGGGGGCGCTGGGTCGGGGCTGGCCGGGAGGGAGGCGGGGGCAGCGAGTGGTGGAGGCTGCAGTGGCAGGCCCTGGTGGAAGAGGCTGATCCTGGAGGCGCCATCGAGCCGGGCGCCCCGGCCGAGCTGGCGGAGATGCCAGGAATGGAAGGGACCGTCGGGGTCACTGGCGAGCTCCAGGGTGATCACCCGCCGCACTTCCGGCAGGGATTGAAGGGCCTGGATCAAGACAACGCTGCGCAGGCCACCGATGGCGCCCGTAGCTCCCACCTCGCTGATCGCAGCATCCAGACAGGCGCGCAGGCGAACGAGCAGGCCCGGCGGCACCTCGGCGGCGTGCAGTTCCAGCTCAGCGTTCACCACCACCTGGAAGGGTTCGAGGCGAGGGCGAGAGATGTGGAAATCGCGCCCCAGCAGGCGGGCGCCATGGAGGCGACGGCCGATCGCCTGCAGGGAGCCGGAGCCGGAGGCCGCCGACCCGACCTGAACCTCCACATCCCATACACCCCGGGGTACGACCGATTGGGGAGAGCCACTCAGCGGGCGGCCCAGCAGGTCAGCGTCCAGCTCCAGGTCACCGGCCACCGGAGGGCTGCCCTGACCCGGGGAGCTGGAGGGGCGGAAGTAGAGGGAAAGCTCCGGTTTGTCCGGCTCCCCCACCAGCACCGCCTGACCGCCCAGGGCTCGCAGCAGGGCCCGCAGGTCGTCGAGGGTCACCGGATCGCCGCTGAGAATCTCGGCGGCGGCCGGCTGCCAATCGGCGCCGGCAGTGGCGAGCAGTTCCTCGATCGACCACTGGCTGCGATAGGCCAGCTCGGTGAGGGCAAAACAGAGCTGCTCGAGGATCGTGATGCCGGGATCGTGGCTGTTGAAATCACTCCACTGATCCCCGCACAGGCGCCCCAGGAGCTCCAGGGCCTCAGCCCTCATCCCCGCATAACTCAAGGCGGGATGGGGGGCGGGATCGAGGGTGATCGAGGGGGGTGGGGTGGGCATGAGGAATGGCCAGAAGCAATCAGAGGAAACGAGAAAAACAGCGGAACTGTTGTCTTGGTTGTGATCTGCCTGCGACCACTGAAAGGCAGTTAGACGAATCAACCTTAGCCAGAACTAAAATTGATCTATTGAATTAAGGCTATTGAGAAAGACCTCTTCGACCTCAAGTGCATAAGACGAACCTCCAACTCCATCGCCCGTGCCGGAGCCGGTCGTCGGTCGAGCCGAAGCGCCGGAGGTTGGGACCGCATGAATTTCAACTCTCCAATAACCCTCTTCAAGCTTGTTTCCATCAAGCTTGTCTATGTAGCCCATGATCGATCCAGGCAAAGCAACAGTTCCGTCCTTAATGCAGCTCACAATCCCCGTGCTTTGCGAGGATCCAAACCGCATGTCGGGAGAGCCTGCATTAGGGGCGGAAGAGTCTGCCTTCGCGGGGGGCACTCCCTTGGCAACTTTTACCTCCCATCGACAATGCGTATTCGGGATAGGGCATTGAAAATTATCGCAGTAGAGAATGCGCAGCACGGTTTCCTTGTGTCGCTTCCTGACAATCAATGCTCTGTCCGTCACAGGTCCGCTCGAGTCACGTGTAAATGCTCCAATGCGACCACAAGTTGCGAATACACTCCGTATGACATGCGCTTTAAACGTAGCATAACTATATTGGAGTTTTTGAGGCTTATCGATGCTCAAGCTAGCAAAATCTTGCCAAGGCGAATGGAAAAACGTTAGGATGCCATTTTTATTCTGAATTGCCCAGTCATTGTCGTTGCCTGGCACAACAAAATCCAATTGCGCAGGAGGATCTGCTGTCTGCACAGAACCACCACTTCTACTTGTGATTGCCAGCTGACCCGTATTAACTAAAGTACTTAGGCTTTCCCTACCATTGTTCCACTCTCCATTGACACTCAGCCTCTGGCCGGGAGTGCTGGTGCCAATTCCCACATTTCCGCTGCCATCAAGCACCAGATCATTATTCTCAGGTGAACGGACAAACGACAGCGTGCCATTGTTAACATTAATGGCCCAGTCTGTTTGATGATCTGTATCAATGAAATCAAGCTGGACGCTTTCCCCTTTGATTGCCAGCTGGCCGGCGTTGGTGAGACAACTTGCGGGATCTTTTACAGTATTAAAAGTTCCTGCCACATTCAAAGTTCCTGCCACCGTAAGCTTGTGGACCGTTGGGCTCGTGCCAATCCCCATGTTTCCCGTTGTGCCATCGAGAAACAACCTGGTGGTTCCTGACTGATCGGCGAGGCCAAAGCCCGGCTTACTGCTGCCGATCAGCTGCAGTTGCCAGCTGGGGTTGTCATCCTCCGGAGCGCCAAAAAAGTTCAGCACTCCCGACGGAGCAGGCGCTGATGCCGTTGATGGCGTTGACGAGCCTGAGGATGGTGGCACTGACGCCGGGGGCTTCTGCCGCACCAGGCCCAGGGGTTGATCCGGCAGTTTGAGGATGCCATCATCAGCCTGGTTGAGCCCGGCGGCGATCAGATCGGCGTAATCGTCTTGCGTGGGGATGGCGTTGCGGACAAACAGGGAGCTAATTTCTTTGCGGGTTTTGGTGGTGGGTTTGGGCATGGCGAAATCAAGGAAAAACGGAAAGAATCAGATCAAAAAGCTAAGGGTCCAAAGCTTCGGTGCCCCAGTCGCTGGGGTGCCGAAGCCCGCGCCCAGGGCGGTATTGAGGGTGGCGGGGAGGGCATGGTGGTTGTTTGAGCGAGGATGTTTCGGATTGCCTATAGGGTCTTTTGCATGATTTCTTCGGCCTCTATGCTCCATGTGCATTTCTCATCGCCACCTGTGGACTGATTATTCAACCCATTGCTACTCCCGGGAACCCTAACCACATGCACGCTGATTTCATAGAAACCTTTGTCAACGTTGGAAAAATACCCGAGTATCGTGCCTTGGGAGTGAAGGTTGGTTGAAGCGTTTGAAGACAGAGGCAAATAGATTGGCGCGACATTGATAGGCCTGTCATACACCATATTAGCAGGTTTTACATTGCTTGGTGTCGAAGAATTAGCGCCAAAAAGCCTTATCTCCCATCGCGCAGAATTCCAGCCTTCAGTGCCTAGAACTCTAATGTTATCGGAGTAGACAATGCGAAGTATGCTATCGTTAAATTCCTTTTTGAATATTAAAAACCGTTTCGGGATCTTTGTCTCACTGTTCAGTCCTCCATGTACACGTCCTGTGTCACCAGTGGCAAACGAGATCCTGCGTAGGGGCAGGCGACCAGAAACAGTCAGATCGCCTTTCAAATTCAAAGCACCTTCCACGCACATTGCACCCACCACATGCAGTTTTGTCATTGGGCTCTCCGTGCCGATCCCCACATTGCCTTTATCATCAATCACCAGATCCTTGCTCTCGGGAGCGCGGACAAACGACAGCTTGCCATTGTTAATATTAATGGCCCAATCCGTTTCATGATCTGTATCAATAAAATCAAGTTGAACGCTATTCCCTTTGATTGCTAGCTGGCCGGAGTTGATGAGGTTGCTTTCGCGATCTTTACCAGTATTCCAAGTTCCTGCCACCGTAAGCTTCTGGGCCGGTGAACTCGTGCCAATCCCCAGGTTTCCTGTTGCGCCATCGAGAAACAACCTGGTGGTTCCCGCCTGATCGGCGAGTCCAAAGCCCGGGTTGCTGCTGCCAATCAGCTGCAGTTGCCAGCTGGGGATCCCATCCTCCGGAGCACCAAACAAGTTCAGCACTCCCGACGGAGCAGGCGCTGATGCCGTTGATGGCGTTGACGGGCCTGAAGATGGGGGCACTGTCGCCGGGGGCTTCTGCCGCACCAGGCCCAGGGGTTGATCCGGCAGTTTGAGGATGCCGTCATCGGCCTGGTTAAGGCCGGCGGCGATCAGAGCGGCGAAATCCGACTCCGTGGGAATCGCGTTGTTCAGAAAGCAGGAGCGCAGCTCTTGGCGGGTTTTGGTGGTGGGTTTTGGCATGGCGGAACACCGGGTGGTGACAGGGACAGGGCAAACTGAGAGACAAAAAGCTGCGCTTGATTAGTTGCCGTAGCCCTTCATAATGAAAATAAGAATATAGAATGGAGGCATGATCTCAAATGCTGCTCCATTCCCGGCCTCTCTGATGGTGATGCCAGTAGTGTTAACGACATTGACTTCAAAATCAATGCTGTTCCCGCTATCTCCCCGGGAAAACTCTGAACCAAAGTTCCCATCATCGACAATTGGAAGAGCGCGTGACGCTGTCCAGCGATGACTGTGTCCGTCATCCTTAATCTCATGGTGGTGCCTAGGCAACTCATTCATTCCCAAGCTGACGGATTCTCGCCCTCCTGTTGGTTGCTGGGGATTACGATTCGTCAGGCCCGCTCCCTGGCCGGATCCAAGGATGAAACGCCCCCGAAGATCTGGGGTGCCATTGGTGCCGTCGCACACAAACCAACCGTCAGGGATGGCATCGGCTCGACCACTCCACATGACAATCGTGCCGCAGGGAACTGGCGAACCCCGGCTGATGGATTGCCCCGGCGACACAGTGGCTCCGATGCCAAGCTTCAAGGTGCTGTCATCGGCATTGCGACTAGCGATCAGCAGCCAATTGCTATTAATTTCTTCTTTCGCCCCATGGTTTACAATCTTGAGCCTTACATCATTGGGGCCTTTGCCTTGCCAAATCGCATAGAGGGATTCCCACTCACGCAGCTCTACAGATCGATTTTGTATCCGATTGCTCCCATCCCAGCAGTCAAGCCCCTCAAAGCTTTCGGCGCCGGGCCCATAAATATTGAAGAACCCATCATTCGGCACCTCGGTACCGCCAACGCCGGTGGCGATGAATCTTTGGGTCCATGTCAATCGGTTGTCCTTCGACCAGGTCACCTGGCCGCCTCCTTTCAGCGCAAAGTGTGCCTTGTGAATCCGGTTCGCGAGTCCACTGATCGAGTCGCAATGAAGCGCACCCTGGACATCCAGCTTCACCCTGGGCGTGGCTGTACCGATCCCCACATTCCCCGTCGCATCCACCAGCAAGGCCAGCGTGCCTTTGTGATCGGCAAGCCCAAATCCAGGGTGGGTATCGCCGATCAGTTGCATTTGCCAGGCGGCCTCCGCCTCATCTGTGGCCGTGAAAAAATTCAACACCCCTTTTTGCTGAACTGACTTTGATCTTTTCGGTGGCACCAGCCCCAGCGGTTGATCCGGCAGTTTCAGAACGCCGTCATCGACCAGGTTGAGGCTGGAGGCAATCAGATCGGCGAAATCAGCCTCCGTGGGGATGGCCTGACGCACAAAGCGGCTGCGCAGAGCTTGGCGATTTCTGATCTTGGGTGTTGGCATGGCTGAATCCGAGAAAAATGAACAATCAACGGGAAAAACAACGGATCAGAGAGGAACCAGATCAGCAACGTCTTCGGCAACCTGGAAATCCAGTTCGATTCGCATCGTGTCTATCCCGCTCAGGGACGACACCGCAGAGCCCGGGGAGACCAGCTGGATCAGATGGTTCGGGGCGGCGATCAGCACCACATCGGGGCCGGGAGCCAGCAGCAGCTCCTCACTGATCGTCTTCTTGTCATCGAGCCAGAAAGGATTGCCGCTGGCATCCACCAGGAACAGCCGCAACCGATCCAGGTAGGCCACAAACGGCAGGGCATCGATGGCCACCGCCACATCGCTGGCCCGCACCTCGCCGCCCAGCTGCACCTCGGCGCTGGCGTCGAAACACCAGGGTGACAACACCCGCAGCAGCGCCTGCCGCAGCTCCTGGTCCGCATAGGCCGGATCCACGCCCTCCCGCAGGCACACCCACAGCTGCACCATCACATGCACATAGGTGGCGTTACGCACCACCAGATCGGCCTCCTCCGGGCAGCGCTGGCGCAGGTGATGCTCCATCGCGGCCAGCAGATCGGCCGGCGCGCCGGGCGCATACAGGTTGCGGGGCACCTGCTCGCGCAGATTGGGGATCACCACCACCGTCAGCGGCTCCCCCTGCCGCGCCGGCTGACACACCACCTTGTGCAGCCGGCTGGCGAAGGCCTCCCACAGCAACCGCTCATAATCCCAGCCGGCCAGGGCCCGGCCCTTGTGGCGCAGCCGCTCCGCCGCCCGGATCCGCAACTCCGCTTCCGTTTCAGCGCTCCGCCCCAGCCGGGAGCTGAAGGGCTGGTGGATCGCCGCGATCCCTGGCCGCGCCTCCTCCAGAGCCGTAACGCTGTGGGGCGGCAGGGGCTGGCGGCGGGCGGCAGGGCCGCCGGCGGCGGCGGGCGTCTCTTCGGCCGGTTCGGCGCTGGGCGGAATCGCTTCGGCCTCCACCGCCTGGCTCTGGATCGCCAGCACAGTGGCATAGGCCTCCAGTGGCCCCCGCAGGCAGGCCCGGATCCACAGCCGCTCCGGCACCTCCTCCGGCAGGCTGAAACGCAGCAGGCCCGATTGCAGCAGGCCGTCGGTGCCGTCCTCCCGCACCAGCAGCGGCCGCCACTGCCAGCCCTGCCGCAGCTCCCACTGCACCGCCGGGGTGGGCCGCGCCCCGCGGGCGCTGCCGTCCGCCAGCTGAAACGCCAGGGACAGGGGCAGGCCGGGGCGGGTCCCCACCAGCTCCAGCCACAGCTCACCGGGGTGGAGATGGCTGGGCAACAGCTCCGGCGCTTCGCGCTCCGAAGCCGCAGGCACCGTCAGGGTCAAGAGCTCCTCCTCGCCGAAGGGATGCACCCGCAGCAGCTGGCCCGCCGCCGTGGTGCCCAGCACCTGGGAGCGGCTGTAGCCCACGCTCAATCCCTCCAGCAGGGGGGTGTAGGGCTCGGGCACCGCGAAGTCGGCCGGGTTCACCTCCGAGGCGTCGGCCTCGGTGAGGGCGTTCTCGTAGCGCTCCGACAGGTTGCCCCCTGTGCCACCGATCGCTTGGGCCATCGCCAAAGCCCTGAGACCGGCGGCATCGCTGATCGCCTTGGCCAGGGCCTGGGCCTGGCTGGCCGCCAGGGCGGGGAAAAGCCCGTGCCCGAAATCGGTCGGCCCCAGCCGCCAGCACCACACCCGCGCCTGGTCCCTGAGATCCTCCGCTGCCGCCACCGCGCGTGAAGTGGCGCGCGTCGATGGCGTCGGAAATCGGCAGACCGCCTGCAGCCGATCGGCCGGCGCGCTCCCCCCCGCCGCCGCGAACAGCGGCAGGGCCCTCTTCTCCAGGGCGCTGTCCCCATGGCGCAGCCGCAGGCCCACGTCCATGCAAAAGTCCTGGGCCGTCACCCTGGTGCCAGCCGCCAGCCCCGGCCAACCGCTGTAGGCCCGGTAATGGGTGCCCAGATTGGCGGGCAGCTTCTTCCACGTGCCGGAGAAGCTGATCTCCTCCAGGTCGTCGTCGAGCAGCTCGGGATGGCTGATGTAAAGGCAGCTCCCCACCACCGGGCTGCTGCCGAAGGGGGTGAAGGGTTCGCGCGGATCCAGCGTGGTGCCGTCCTGCTGCAGCCGCAATCCCCGCAGGCCCTCCACCTGCACCCGCAGGCTGGCGCTGGCGAGCCACAGACCCTCGAAGCCGCCGCAGCTCTGCCAAGGCTGCGAGCCCGAGGTTGCCTCCCGGCTGGGGCGCAGCCGCAGCCGCAGCCGGGGCAGCTCACCGGCCGCCAGTGGGGCCAGAGCTGGATCGGCGGGTGTGAGCTGCAGCGCCAGCTTCAGCTCCCACAGCTGGCTTTCCAGGGCCTTCGGATCCGGCAGGGAGGCCTCGGCGATCGGCAGCGCCCACCAGCCCTCCGCCGTGCTCATCTCCACCAGCAGCGCCCGGTTCAGGCCCCAGCCGGGCTGCTCCGGCAACGCCGGCACCACCCCGGCGCACTCGTCCGGCTTGAGCTGCACGTCCTGGGCGCCGGAGGCTGAGGCCAGGGAGGCAAGCAGGGCCGCCGCCGTGCCGCTGGCGCCCGTGAAGCCCAGGTTGAGCTCGATGCGGCGGCGGCCCTCCGCCAGGCCCAGCAGCCGGCTGGCCACGGCAAACCCCGGCCCCGCGCCGGGATCTGGGGGCTCCACCACCCCGTCCCGCGCCGACCAGAAGCAGGGCTGCAGGGGCTCACCGGCGGCGACGGCCTCGGCCTTGAGCTCCTGCTCCCGCCCGTACAACTGGCGCCACTCCAGCCGCTCCAGCTCCGGGGGCTGCTCGCCGTTGGCGGAGCGCAGCGCTGCCTCCAGCAGGGCCACCACCTGAGCCCAGCTGTGGCGCCGCGGGTTCGTGCCCGGATGGCTCAGCAACGCGCTGAAGTCATTCAGGTTGTTCAGCGCAGACACCGTGAGCCACTGGCTCAGCCGCTTCAGGCAGCCTGCGTCTCCCAGGCTGTCGACGCCATCGGCCTCTTTGTCGGCAGCGCCGACGACGGGCAGCGCCTTCGCGGTCTCGTGCAGGAGCGCGCTGAAGGCTGCAGTGTCCTCCCGTCCCTCGCGGCAGCGGTCCAGCTGCTGGCGGCGCAGGGTGGCCCAGCGCTCGCGGTGGGCCACCCGCAACAGCCCCTGCAGGCGGGCCCAGCCCTCGGTTGTGACCTTATTCCCCGCCACCTGCTCGGCCAGCCGGCATAGGTGGATCAGATCGTCCAGGGGCAGGCCGTAGTGCTCTTCGATGGCCTCCAGGGCCAGGAAATAGCGCCAGCAGTTGGGGGGGATGCCATCGGCAGCCGGAGCGGCGCTGGCCGCCGCCGCCCCGAGCAGGGGCTCCGGCCAGGGAATGGTGGCCTCTTTGTCACTCCACGCCTTGTCCAGGTTGACGGCGAACGCCGGGGAGCAGGAGTTGGGCCGGTCCGGATTGAGCTGCCAGCTGGGGAGCTGGCGGCGGCGCTTGCCGCAGCGCTCCAGCAGCCAGTTCACCTGCTGCCATTGGACATCAATGTGCAGCTTCATCCTCATCAGCTGCTCAAAGGAGGCCCGGCGGGCCTGGTACAGGGCGTTCTGATCCCCTGGTGCCTCGGGGAGGCTCGTTGGCTGGATCCGGCAGCTGGTGGCCATGAGCAACTCGCGCAGCAAGGGCTTCACCGCCTCCGCGTCGCGGTTGGCGTAGAGGTCTTCGATGCTGTTGATTTCGCTGAGTCCATCCTTCTGCCAATCCAGCTCGCCGCCGCCCACGCCCAGCAGGCTCTCGGTGATGTTGCGCTGGAAATCACGACGACGCTCGGGCGTGGCCCCGGCCAGCAGCTCCTCCACGCCAAGCAATCGGTTGATCGCCGTCCATTCGGCATCGGAGCCGGCGTCGCTGCGCTGACGCACCAGGCGCATCAATCGCAGAAACTCCTGGGGTTCCAGGTGCAGATGGTCGGGGTTGCCGTCGATCGAGCAGAAACTCAGGATCGGCAGCAGGGCCACCAGCTCCTGGCCCGAGCGGCCCGGCTCGCCATAGGCCAGTTCGAGCATCCGATCCAGCCGATGGGCGGGAAGCGGCTCTTCCCTTTGAATCGACGCCAGGCTGACAACGCCGCTCTGCAGCTGCAGGGACCGCAGTCGGCTCACCCGGGCGTGGTTGATCGCCAGGTCGCTGACGGTGCGATAAAGCCGCTCCCGGCCCTGTGCGTCTTCGCCGGCCCGCAACACGCTGCCGGCTGGCAGCAGCAACGGCGGCGCCCCGTCCGTCAGGGTGAACGCCACCGTCACCCGATCGGGCTCGCCCGGGAGGGGACGGAAGCCGAGTTGGTTCTGGTAGTAGTGCCGCAGATGGCGAGCGGGCAGGGCATTGAGCAGCTGGCGCTGGTGCCGCAGCAGGCGGATGAACACCAACAGCAGGGCGAAGTGGGGCCGGCCGAGCCAGCGAAGCTCCGCCTCGCTGAACACCGGGGCTGGGTTGGCCTCGCTCCAGAGGCCTGCCATCGCCTCCGGAGTCAGGCTGGGATGGCAGCAGAAAGCCGACCAGTCAGAGGTCGACACCCCCGGGCCGTTGGCTCCCTGGGCGCCGGCGGGGTCGACCCAGTGGATCTGGCGGCTCAACTGCTGAACAAAGCGGATCTGTTCGGCATCGCTGCGGCCATCGAGCAACACCGTCGCCGGATCCGGCGCCATCCGTCGCCGCGTCGCCTCGGTGGTTCCCCAGCCGAGGGTATCGTCCACAGCCAGCCAGCGGGAAAGGGGTTGGTCCATGGTTTAAAGGCTCAGGGCGGTAGCCTCGTTGAGATAGAAAGGAAAAACCATATTGAAACGGGAATTGGTGGTGGGAATCTGGTAATCAAGCCGTATCAATAGGGTTCCATCCAGTTGCGGGTGAGGGCTCACATCAAGAGCGAGCAGCTCGATGCGCGGCTCATGCAACAGCACGGCCTCCTCGATCACGGTGCTCAGATTGCTGACCAGCTCATCATCGATCTCGGCATAAAGCCAATCCTGAAGCGAAGCGCCATAGCTTTCCTGCATCAACCGCTCACCGCGACGGGTGGCGAACAGCAGGCCCAGTGATTGCTGGATGTCCTCCTCATCGCTCACCATCACCACCTCCTGGCCGCCGGCGGTGAAGGCCGGGGGAAAGGCCCAGCCGGTGCCGAGAAAACCACTGGCCACCGCAACGCCACTCATGGGGCCTCCTGCTCAAGGGCCTGGTCGTCGTCGCTCGCGCCAGTGGGCTGGCTCTGCAGTTGGCCGCGGGCCTGGCTCTGCAGACGGCCCACCAGGCCGAAGACCGATTTGAACGGCTGCTCACCCAGGGCTTCAAGGATCAGATTCACATCCGCGACGCTGAGTTCGAGGTGAATGGTGGTGTCGCTCATGGCAGCAGAAAAGAAAAGCAGGGAAGGGAAGAACAGGATGGGGTTGGCCGGGGAGGCATGGAGAGTCCTGCCGGGGGAGGGGGATCGGGCCCCCTGGGTTGCGGCACGGTGACGGACATGGCCTTAGTTGATCTTGACGAGGGCGCCTTTGATATCCACCATGGCGTCGGACTCCAACGCCGCCCGGGCACCGCCCTTGAGGGTGAGGGCGGCATCGCCATTCACATCCACCTGGGCACCCTTCACATTCACCTTCGAGATCCCCTTGGCCTCCAGCTGCTGCGCCTTGAGGCTGATTTTATTGCCATCCACCTGCACAACTTTCTTGCCTTCAATTCTCACCTCACCCTTGGCGCTGAGATTGATATCCTGATCAGAGCTAAGGGCGATGCCTTTGTCGCTGAGCAATATCTTGTTGTTGTGTTGATCTTCGATTGTGATGGTTTTCTGTCGCTCGTTGATGCAGATACGGTTTTTATAGTCGCCGTCGGCACTGCCCGAAGCCGTCGTCTCCAAACGCAGGGCGGGGGCGTCGTCGTCGAAGACGATGCGGGTGCCGGCTCGGCTGACAATGGTACGCAGATTGTTCGCTTGATCGGGTGTCTGCACCGGCTTCGGTGGTTTGTTCTTGCCACTGAACATCGCCCCGAGAATCAGGGGCTGACGGGGATCGTCGTTGAGGAAACCGAGCACCACTTCATCGCCGACCTCAGGCCGAAACACAAAGCCGCGCTTCGGGCCTGCATCGGGTGTGAGCAGCCGGGCCCACAGCTCGCCATTGGCGTCGCCCATGTGGGGCAGCCGCACCCGCACCCGCAGCTCACCGGTGGGATCCGTATCCAGGGAGGTCACCCTGGCGATCTGCAGACCGCTGGCGCCAGGCAGCAACCCGGCCGCTGGCATGTCCAGAAGATCGGGGGAGCGTGCGAAACAGTCGGGCGTCATCCCCAACCGCAGCTGGCTGCACCAGCCCTCGCTGTTGAAGATGTGGCTGACGCCGCTGACCAGCGCCCGCCCATTGAAGCGGTCGCCCACCCCTGTGATCTGCACGGTGTCCAGGGGTACCAGGCTGGCGTTGCCATCCACGGTCACCGTGCCCCGCAACAACGACCAGCGCAATTTGGCCAGGCGGGCATCAGCCCAGCTCTGCAGCTCCTCCGCAGCCAGCGGGGCGCCATGGAACAAGCGGGCCGCCGGCGCCTCGACGGCCACCGCCAACTCCTGATCGCTCTGGCTGCCAATCATCAGCGGCTCGGCCTTGGCCCGCACCGGTTGGCTCGGCTTGAGGTTGGCCATGTCCCAGGCGCTGACGCTCAGGGAGGCCCACTGCTGGGCCGCATCGAGCTCCAACTCCAGCTCGCGGCTGTCATCGAGGCCGTGGTTGAGCTCCCGCACCGGTTCCCCCAGGGCCAGGGGCAGCACGCTGACGCTGCCCTTGCTGACGCGAATGGCCAGACCGAGAGCATCGGCGCGGGAGACCAGAAAATCCCAGTCGCTGACGTTGAATTGAACCAATTCCGAATGCTTGATCGGCGTTGGCGCGATCCGACCCACCCGCAATCCCGCCGCCTCGATCAGCTTGCGCATCGCCTCACCATCACTGCTGCGGCTGTAGGTCACCGAGCGGCGCTGCCGAGTCATCTGAATGGCCGGGTCGCTGAGCTGCACCATCAGGCGACAGCCCTCCAGCGTGGCCGCGACTGCATGGCGCACCACAAGACCTTCAAACACCGTCTCGGGCAGGGGTCCATCGGACACGTAGCCCAGGGCGATGCTCACCTGGGCACCCGGGGCGAGCAGGGCGGTGTCGCTGGTTTCGAAGCGCCGTTCGGGGATGGAGCCATCGAGCAGGGTGAGGCGAGCCTGGGGCACGCGATTGATGGCCAGGTCGATCGCCAGATCCAGCACCTCGATGTGATCGGGCAGGGGGCGCCCCGCGCAGGTGATCTTGAGACTGGGAAGGCTCATCGGACCTGCACTCCCGCCTGGATCAAGGGGGGGAAGAGCAACTGTTGGCCTGGGGTCAGTGCGCGGATGTTATCCAGCTGGTTGAAGGCGGCCACCTGCAGATAAGGATCCGTGGTGCCGTAGTAGCGAAGGCACAACATCGGCAGGGTTTCCCCCGCCAGAACCAGATGGCGATGACTCAGATCTGGTGAGGAAAGCCGCAGGCGCGCGTATTTCTTGCGGGGTTGCACAGCCTCCACGAAGGTGGCCGTCACGTCGGCCAACAAAGGCTTGCCGCTGCGATCAAACAGGCTATAGCTAACCTCGTGATTTTTCAGCCGCGCCTCAAACGTGGAGTGCAAGCCGGCTTCACGGTACTTGAGACGCAGGTAGGATGGTTCATGGGAAGATCCATTGATGCGCAGACAGAGTCGCTCGAACAGATCGAGTTGCTCCCGTACATCCTTGCGCTCCTGCGGGAAGCCACTGGGTCCGTAGGGGCCAAAATCTATGCCGACAAACGACAATGTGACGGTCAGCGTGCGAGCGGTGCAGGCGTAAAATAGTGATCGGACACCGTAGGTGGACAATCCCTGCCTGACTTCATAAAGGTTACTCTGCTGAATAATTAAGGATTCGGGATTATAAGGAATCGACATTTGATTCGGCAGCGGTCGCACCGGTCGAGTGAAGCTGCTGTTATAAAACGCGCTGATCTTGAAATCCAATGATTTGGCCGTGTCCTCTAGTGGCATGGTGGGATCCTCTTCGGCTCAACGTTCCTTTTGACGATCCAGCTGCCGCAGCACGGCCCGCACACAGCGGGCTACGAGCTCGTCCTCGCTGGCGCCAGGGGGGGACTGGGTGGCAGAAGGCACAACGGCACGAATGACCAATTGGCGGATTTCGATCGGCATCAGAGGTCGAGCGAGCGTGCTCGCGTGTAGGTGAGACTGAGCTTTTCAATGAGAACCGAACCAGCGGGATCTGACTGGGCATCTAAGGTGTCTAGTTCCCAGGCGATCGGATAAGCCTCGGAAAAGATGAAGGAGCTGATCGGCTCGGCAAACTCCGAGTAGACCGTGACCAAAACATCGTATCGATTGAATCGAAATTCATTAAATGCCTCCTCCACCTCCTTCGCCAATTTCGAATTCGCCACCAAGCCACGGTACAATTCGAGCTCTCCATATTCTATTCCCGTAGGAATAAGTTTTCTACAGAGCTTTGAGGCAATCGAGCTATCTTCTTTGGTGCTGATCCTCGCCTGCAAACCCGAGACCCGCTGAAAGCGGATGTCCATGGAATTCAAGCGGGTACCGGCCAAATAGAAATAGACGCCAAACCGGTGGTTCAGCGGGGGACCGCTGTCATGACTCAGCCTTTGCGGAGGAGGAGGAGGTAATTGAAGTGCCATGGCGATGGTCAGGCTGAAGACTTGATCGACCATCCAGCAGCCTGGAGTTCCAGGCAATCCATGAACACCTCATTGCTGGAGGCGTCAAGGCTGGAGCCGGTCAGTTTCACGGGAACCGCCCGGGCGGCCTGCCAGACCAGGGCCGGCTGGCCATCCGCATTGCAGAGCAACACCTGCAGCATGCGCGCATCCCCCGACCGCAACCAGTTAATGAGCGCGGCGTCGGACGCCATCACCCCTTGGTAGAGGGTGAGGCTGGAGTAGCGATCAACACGGCTGAGGCTGAGGCGCTCGCCATCGCGAAAGGACAGGCCATTGCGATAGGGAACGGCCAAGCGTTCCCAGACCAGACCCTCGACCTTGGCAAAGCGCATATTGACAGAGCCAACAACGACCCGGTAGTTGTAAGCAGCAAGCGGAGGCATGGCCGCCCTTGAGCGGGGAGCCATCGCTCAGCTTTCCTCCATGGTGATGTAATCGTATTGAAGATCGAGGGTTTCGATCGCTGCATCATTGCTCTGGGCGTCAAACGTTGGCGCCGAGAGCTGGGAGGGGAAAGCGTTACCCACCTTCCAGGAGATCACGGGTTCTCCCTTTTCATCGCAAAGTCGGACATAAACATCGCGCTTTTCCACTTGGTTGGTCTGCACGGTCTGAATCCAGTCGTAGAGAGCTTTTATGCTGACTCCCTTAACAACACCCTTTTTCAGGCTGATGGTTGTGGATGTGCTTTGACCGGGATAGCAGAGCGTCCGTGGCCCGGCTTGGGTTTCGGTCGGGCTCTCCTTGTAGGTGACAACCTCATAGCCAATGGTCAGGCCTGAAACCTCGCTGAAGCCAATGGTTTCTACATCTTCTCCAGTGCCGATTTCGACCCTATAGTTATAAGATGGCAGCGGATATGCATCGAGAACGGTTTCTTCGGTGTCGGCCATGGTGATAAGCGGGGGTGAAAGGACTTAGGGGGTTGACTGTGCCGATAAGCGCTGCCTTTACTGGGCAAGCTTGTGACTGAAGCTGAGGATGATAAATTCGGCAGGCCGCACAGCTGCCAACCCAATCTCAACCTTTAGACGGCCTTCGAGAATATCATGTAGGGTCATTGTTTTGCCCAAGCCAACCGATACTACGTAGGCCTCCTCCGCCCTGGAACCGCGCAGGGCACCGCGCTCCCAGAGTCTGTAGAGATAGCTGTCAATCATGCCCTTGACCTTGAGCCAAGTGGACATGTCATTGGGCTCAAAGACCGCAAATTCCGTTGCTCTCTTGACTGCCTCCTCTATGGTAATGAACAAGCGTCTCACCGAGATGTAGCGCCAATCGTTGCCGTTGCCATCCAAGGTCCGGGCGCCCCAGACCAACACCCCCTTTCCGGGGAAGCTGCGAATGGCATTGATTGATTTACCCGAGTTGGGATCATTGTTCATGCGGCCATGCTGCTCGTCCGTCAGTTGGACCACAGGGGCGACCACCGCCTGCAGACTCACATTGGCGGGTGCTTTCCAGACACCACGCTCCCGATCTACGCTGGCCACCACCCCGGCGACGGCGGCACTGGGAGGGAGAATCACCCGCTGATCGGCGAGCAGCCGCTTGATGCGGTTGTAGTGGTTGGTATGGGTCTGGGCCAGATCTTTCAGCATCACCTCCGCCGTTTTGCCGCTCACAGACACACCGACCACCTGAATCGATCCCTCATCGATATGATGAATCAGGGTTGTCTTGAGAAAGGGGTAGTACAGAGCACCGCGATTAAGCCTTTTACCGACCCCCAGCGGTTCGCGCATCGAAACAAGATCACTGTCATTCAGGGCATTGCCCGGGGCGGGCTTAGCATCAAGCAACACAAACCGATCCATCATATCCTCGGCATGTTGCAGAGCTGCCGTGCAGACAGTGCCATAATCTGATAATTCCAGCTTGGTTGCCTCGGGAATCACCACCAAGGTGGGTTCCGGATGGCGCTTAAGTTCGTTCAGCCCCTTGCAGAGTTGATCGGCAGTAGGCGGGCTGTCCGGTATGGCACCGCCGACGGAGACCACAAAGCACCGACTGCCGCCGTTGCGGAAGTAGTGGTCAATCGCATACCAGAGGAGACACTCAGGCTCGGAGAATTTCTCGACCGGAACGTCCTTATGATCCCGAACCGAAAAGCCATCGGTCTCTTGATTGTAGACAACTTTCCACTGCGGCGAAGCTGATCGCCCGCCTCGTTCCTCGTATTCGCGCAGGGAGCTGATTTCATAAATCACCACATCTTTACCATCTTCATGGTTGGCTGTGGTGCCGACGAAAGCAGGTATGGCTGTGCCAATCTCCGCTACAGAAGGAGGGAGTGTTGAGACCTCCTCGATGAAGACACCGGGAGTGACATAGGTGGAGGGCGCCATGAAGAACGACAGGTAAAAAGGGAAGGTCGGGGCTGCGCTGATCCTGTGGAAGCCTGCAGGATCATCAGGGCTGCGGTTGAGTTTGGGATGGAGGTGGGGAGCGAAGGTTGGCTGGCTGCTCCTGGGGATTCAGCGGAGTGGGACTGGTCTTGAGCTTCAACCCCTGTGTGAGCTCAGTCGAGATGCGCTCTGGATGGATCGGCCGCGGTTGATGCTTCATCTCCCTACCAACCGCAGTGATCAGACGAAAGCGATAGAGAATAGCGGGCCTCATCGACATTTTGAGCGCACTCCACAGTTCATTTTGTTGCTGCAAAGATGAGGAGACCAGTTCATGGGTCAGGCGCCGGAAACCCTGGGGCAGCTCCCGATCCTTGGCGGCAACAAAGACGGGATTCTCCTGCAGGTACAGCAGCAGCTGGCCAAGCTGGTTCCAGGCATGGACATAATCCTTGAACTGGGCTACGAACAGAACCGTGAACTCCAGATGCAGATCGGGGAAGTGCCGCTCGTACTGGCTTTTTTGGCCATGGGAAATGCGGCGCAGGTAGCGATCGGGATCACGGAACTCGCGATCCTCCTGCACGTTGACCACCAGCATCCCGATGCTGCCCTGGCGGATGATCAAGGGATCCAGCTTGTCGCCAGGGATAAAGACAACGCGATCAGGATTACTGCCATCAGCCTCCGGTCCCATGGTGGACCGGAGGTGGGTGTCGAGCCGTTCCCGTATGTAGCCAAGGGCGTTACCAATCACGGATCATTTCCCGTGATGATGTATTGATCGAGGTCAGGCCAGGCCTAACTCTTGCTGGGAATACTGATGCATGTTGGCTGCTCTGGCCTGGTTCTGGCCACTCTGCGCTTACCATCCATACGTGATAGCATTGGCGCCGAAGCCGAACAAAACTGAAATTTTCACCGATCGGTTTCTCGATTCGCACGACTGACATCGCGAGAACTGATTTTACCTTAAACGCCGAGGCCAAGGGAGCCACACTGCTTCATAAATCTTATTTTTTTAGTCGCTATTGTTGATGTTTGTGTTCAACGCTACCGTTCTGAGGTGGTCTGGCTTTTCTGGACAGCCCCCATCGTTAACCTCTGAGGCGGGGCACCGCCCCTGAAAGGGGCTCCCACCGATGAGCAAGCGCCGCACCCACAGTCCCGAGTTCAAGGCCAGGGTCGCCATGGAGGCGATCAGTGGCCGCAAGACGATGCAGGAGATCGCCGCCGACCACGCCATTCACCCGATCCAGGTGAGCCAGTGGAAGCGGCAGCTGCTCGATGGAGCCAGCGAGCTGTTCACCAGGGGCAAGCAGACTAAGGACAAGGACGAGGGGCAGGCCAAGGAGGCTGAGCTGTTCCAGCAGATCGGCCGGCTCCAGATGGAGCTGGAGTGGCTCAAAAAAAAGTCTCAGCTGCTTTGATGTCCGTGAACTGCGCAAGTTGGTCGATCACGACCACCCCGATCTCAGCGTCAGCCGCCAATGCGTACTGCTGGGTCTGGCTCGATCCACGCTGTACTACCGGCCTATACCGGTGCGGGAATCGACACTGCGGATCATGGCCAGAATCGATGTTCTCTACCTGGAAGATCCCTGCAGCGGCAGCCGCAGGATGGTGGACTACCTGGCCAGAGATGG
>CALRXC020000054.1:0-28479 GCA_943372025.1 Synechococcus sp. UW140
CAGCCGATCAATCGCCACTCGCTCCCGGTAGCAGCTATACCCAGACCAAAACGATCTGGACGCCGAGCACCAATACAGCGGGTCAGTACAACCTCATCTTCCGCACCAATCCCTTTTCCGAGCAAGGGGAAATCAGCAAAGCTAATAACGACTTAGCCATTCCGATCAGCCTTGAACTTAATGCCCCCGATCTACAGCTCGTCTCGGCAACGGCTCCAGCATCCGCCAGTGTTGACAGTGCGATCACTGTGTCATGGACCGTCACGAATCAGGGCGCTGCCACCGCCAGCAACGATTGGTATGATCAAATCTATTTATCCAAGGATAGCCGCTTTGATTATTCCGACACCTTTATAACTGCCTTCAACGCAGCCGATCAATCGCCACTCGCTCCCGGTAGCAGCTATACCCAGACCAAAACGATCTGGACGCCGAGCACCAATACAGCGGGTCAGTACAACCTCATCTTCCGCACCAATCCCTTTTCCGAGCAAGGGGAAATCAGCAAAGCCAATAACGACTTGGCCGTACCGATCTTCTTTGAGCTGAATGAGCCTGACCCAGTGGTCACAGTCGCCATTTCGCCCTCGGCGGCAGCAGAGGATGGCAGTAGCAAAATCATCTACACCTTCTCCCGAACTGGCGATACCAGCCGCAGCCTGACTGTCTACTACTTCTTGGGCGGCACCGCTACCCTCGGCGTCGACTACACCGGCATCGCCCTTACACCCTCCAGCATCAGCTTCGCCGCTGGTGCGGCCAGCGCCACCATCACAATTGATCCCACTGCTGATGTTGAGATCGAAACCGATGAAACCGTTGCCCTCACCATCTACGGATTGGGATTCATCATCGGCACCACGACTGCGGTGATTGGCACGATACTCAATGACGACACCGCCATTGACCATCAAGGCAACACCAAGCTGCTCAGGCGCGGCGACGGCATTGCCTTCGTGGAGTACGGCGCCGGCACCCGCCAAGAGGTCTCCTCCCCCTGGAACTCACCCGCCGGCGACGAACACACCGTGTGGCAGATGCTGGCCGCTGAAAAGATCGCAGGCACCAACCAGCTCCTCTGGCGCAATAACCACGACAGCTTGCTCCACACCTGGAGCCTTGATGACAGCTGGAGCTGGCAATCCTCCGGTAGCGTCGACGGATTCAACACACCCAGGGCCTGGGAGCTGGAAGCAAGCTTCAATGTGGACGCCAACAGGGACAGCGTGATCGGACCACCCTTCTGAGCCATTGCCCTAGGAGCGGACGGCACCGACACCCATGTCTTTGTCATGAAAAAGCCCCCCAATGGGGGGCTGCTTTCCGCTTTGCGGAGCGAATCATTTGCTCTCAGTGAACTCTGCGTCGATCACGTCATCAGCGGAGCTGCCGGCGGCGGCGGAGGCGCCATTGCCGTTGCCACCACCGGGAGCGCCAGCGGAGGCACCATCGGCACCGGCCTGCTGGTACACCGATGCACCGGCGGCATAGAGGGCCTGCTGGAGTTGTTCCAGGGTTGCCTTGATCGCAGCGGTGTCGTCCTTCTCGACGGCAGCCTTGAGGTCGACGGTGAAGCCTTCCACCTTGGCCTTGTCGTCGGCAGCCACTTTGTCGCCGAGCTCGCCGAGCTGCTTTTCGGCCTGGTAAATCAGGGTTTCCGCCTGGTTTTTCAGGTCGATCTTCTCGCGCTTCTCCTTGTCAACCGCTGCGTTGGCCTCGGCATCCTTCACCATCTTGTCCACCTCGTTGTCGGAGAGGGTGGAGGCGCCGGTGATCGAGATGCTCTGCTCCTTGCCGCTGCCCTTGTCCTTAGCGGTCACGCTGAGGATGCCGTTGGCGTCGATGTCGAATGTGACTTCGATCTGGGGCACGCCCCGGGGGGACGGGGGAATGCCATCGAGGCGGAAGGTGCCCAGCGACTTGTTATCGCCCGCCATCTCACGCTCACCCTGCAGCACGTGGATCTCCACGTTGGTCTGGCCATCCACCGCGGTGGAGTAGGTCTCCGTTTTTTTGGTGGGGATGGTGGTGTTGCGGGTGATCATCTTGGTCATCACACCGCCGAGGGTCTCCACGCCGAGCGATAGCGGAGTGACATCGAGCAGCAGGATGTCCTTCACCTCACCGGCCAGCACACCACCCTGGATGGCGGCGCCCACGGCCACCACCTCGTCGGGGTTCACCGTTTGGTTGGGGTCCTTGCCGGTGACACGCTTGACCAGCTCCAGCACCGCCGGGATGCGGGTGGAACCACCCACCATCACGATCTCGTCGAGTTCGCTGGTTGAAAGCTTGGCGTCCTTGAGGGCCTGCTCCACCGGCACGCGACAGCGGTCGATCAGCTTGGAAGCCAGCTCCTCGAACTTGGCGCGGGTGAGGGTGAGGTCGAGGTGCTTGGGGCCCTCGGGTGTGGCCGTGATGAACGGCAGGTTGATCTCGCTCTGGGTCGCGCTAGACAACTCGATCTTGGCCTTCTCAGCGGCCTCGGTGAGGCGTTGCAGGGCCTGCTTGTCCTGGCGGAGATCGATGCCTTCGTTGGCCTTGAAGCTATCGGCCAGGTAATCCACGATCACCTTGTCGAAGTCGTCGCCGCCAAGGTGGGTGTCGCCGGAGGTGGAGAGCACCTCGAACACACCGTCGCCCACCTCCAGCACCGACACGTCGAAGGTGCCGCCGCCGAGGTCGAACACCAGGATCCGCTCGTTGCTCTTGCGGTCGAGACCGTAGGCCAGGGCGGCCGCGGTGGGTTCGTTGATGATGCGCAGCACCTCGAGGCCGGCGATCTTGCCGGCATCCTTAGTGGCCTGGCGCTGGGAGTCGTTGAAGTAGGCGGGCACGGTGATCACCGCCTGGGTGACGGTTTCACCGAGGTATTTGCCGGCGTCTTCGGCCAACTTGCGCAGCACCTCAGCCGAGATCTCCTCGGGGGCAAACTGCTTATTGAGCACCGGGGACTTGATCTTCACATTGGCACCAGCCTTCTCCACCGTGTAGCTCACCTCCTTCGATTCCTCATTCACTTCATCGACCCGGCGGCCGATGAAGCGCTTTACCGAATAGAAGGTGTTCTCGGGGTTCATGACCGCCTGGCGCTTGGCGATCTGCCCCACCAGCTTGTCCTGGTTCTTGGTGTAGGCCACCACCGAGGGGGTCGTGCGGAACCCTTCGGCGTTGGCGATCACCGTGGGCTTGCCGCCCTCCATCACGGCGACGCAGCTGTTTGTGGTGCCGAGGTCAATACCGACGACCTTTCCCATGGATTCCCACCTCCTGGAGTGGATGAAATGCGGACTGAGAGCATCTTCAGCAGGGCCCCTCCCCTGCGGCGAGGCGTGGTTCCCGAACCGCAGGCCGGCTGGCATGAGCCACAAAACCAGTGGCCACCTACGGTTTCAAGGGCTGAACCGGGTCCGAACCCGGACCGGACAGGGTTCGAGAAACTCCCGCAGGCTCCGATCCCGACCTTTCGCTTGTCGTTCACGCCCTATCGCCTGCCGATACCTCCGCCCGCCCCGCCTGAGCACCCATGCCTGCCGACCCTCAGCCAACCGTCGCCACTGCAGCCCCCGGCAGGGCGGAGCCCGGCAACTCCACCGCCCTGGTGGGGGTGCTGGGGGATCCGGTGCGCCACTCGCTCTCGCCCGCGATGCACAACGCGGCCCTGGCGGCCCTGGGACTCGATTGGGTGTATCTCGCCCTGCCGGTGAGCGCCCCCGATCTGGCCACCGTGGTGGCGGCCCTGGAGGCCCTGGACTGCCGCGGCCTCAACGTGACCATCCCCCACAAGCAGGCCGTCGCCGCCCTGGCAGCCGAGCTGAGTCCACTGGCGCAGCGGCTGGGGGCGGTGAACACCCTGGTGCGGCGGCCCGGGGGCGGCTGGCTGGGCACCAACACCGATGTAGAGGGCTTTCTGGCCCCCCTGCGCGAGGGTGACTGGCCTGGACAGCGGGCGCATGGACAGCGGGCGGTGGTGCTGGGCTGTGGTGGCAGCGCCCTCGCGGTGCTGGCCGGCCTGGAGCAGCTGGGCTTTTGCTCGATCGCCGTGGCGGGCCGCAACGCCAACGCCCTGGCGGCCCTGCAAGCGGGCTGCCGGGACTGGCTCCCTGCCCTGGAGCCCCTCGCCTGGACCACGGCGGACGACGAGCGGCTGTTGCAGGCCCTGGCCCAGGCCGACCTGGTGGTGAACTGCACACCGGTGGGCATGGCCTCCACCAGGGACCCCATGGCAGCGAACCGATCCCCGCTCGCCACCGCGGCCCTGGATCGGCTGCGGCCGGGGAGTGGCGTGTACGACCTGATCTACACGCCACGGCCCACGGCCCTGCTGAGGGGGGCGGCGGAGCGGGGCTGCCGGACCTGGGACGGGCTGGAGATGCTGGTGCAGCAGGGGGCGGCCGCCCTGCGCCTCTGGAGCGGTCGCGACACCGTGCCTGTAGCCGCAATGCGCCATGCCGCACTGGAGCGTTTACAGGCCTCCTAGCTTGGAGAGCAAACCGCGCTGTCGATCAGCCACGCTGCCCATGCAGGATCCCCCCCTCTGGCAACGACTCCTGGGGGCCCTCGCCTACCTCCTCCCCTGGAGTGACGCCATCCCCTTCGGCCAGGCCCTCTTCGGGCCGCTGCCCTGGCTGCGCTGGCTCGCCGTTCCGGCCCTGCCCGTGCTGCAACTGCAACAGAACATCCCCCTCGGCGGCCTGGTGCTTTTCCTGGTGCTCTTCCTGGCGGTGGTGCGCAACCCCCAGGTGCCCTATCCGATTCGCTTCAACGTGCTCCAGGCGATCTTGATCGACATCGTGCTGGTGCTGCTCAGCCTGGCCTTCAACATCCTGCTGAGGCCTCTAGGGGGCAGCTTCCTGGTGCATACCCTGCAGAACACCGTCTTCCTGGGGGCCCTGCTGGTGGTGCTGTTCGCGGTGATCCAGAACCTGCGGGGGAAGGAGGCCGAGATCCCCACGGTGTCGGAGGCGGTGCGGATGCAGCTGTTCTGAGGGGGGCTTCCGAGGGTCCGGCCCCACTCAGGGCAAACAGTGGCGGGGGGGCGCTGCGATAGGTTGTGAAGTCCGTCGTTGCCGGGCACATGCCCGGCAGCCCCTGCGGTTCCCCCAGGCCACCCCTGGCGACTTCCTCTTTCAGGCGACCATGACGCAGCCCTATTACGAAACGATGTACATCCTTCGTCCGGACATTCCGGAGGAAGAGGTGGAAAGCCATATCACCAAATACCGGGATCTGGTGATTGAAGCCGGCGGCGAGGTGCTAGACAATCAAATGCGCGGCAAGCGGCGCCTGGCTTACACGATCGCCAAGCATCGCGAAGGGATCTACGTGCAGCTCAATCACAATGGCGATGGCCAGCAGGTGGCCCCTCTGGAGCGGGCCATGCGCCTCTCCGAGGATGTGATCCGCTATCTCACGGTGAAGCAGGATGGCCCGATGCCAGCACCCCGCACCCTGCCGAACGGCAGCAGTGAAACCGTGATCGCCCCAACAGAACCGGCCCTCAGCGCCGCTGAGTAGGTCTCCCATCCAGGATCTCCGAGGAACGGCATCGAAGCCACGGAACCACGGCATCCACTCTCATCAGCCACTGATCCGATCTCCAGCATCGGACCGGTGGCTTTTTTACTTCACAAGGTCAACTCGCCTAAAGTTTCGGCCTCAAGGGCCGACGGCATTGTCCGAGGTATAGCCAGTGACGATGAACCCCAGCAACCGCAGAACACAAGGAGCCACCGGCCAACCGCTCCGGATCCCTCCCCCACCACCCCAATCCCTGGGAAGGCCCCTGCATCTGGTACCCCTGACGGAAGACGAACCCGTGGTAGCAACCGATGGCGGTGGCGATCCCCAGCGTCCCACCGCGGTCACCGGGACAGCCCCCCCGGCGACGAGCCCCGAACCACCGCTGGCCTCCATCACCCGGCGGCTTGAACGGGAGCTGGCGGATGTTGAGGAGGAGGTGGCAGCCCTGCAGGAGATGCTCCAGGAATTGCCCACCATCTTCGAGCGCAAATTCCAGGGTCGGCTGCAGCAGCTCCTGGATCAACAGCACAGCCTTGAGGGGGAGAACCATGCCCTACGCAAACGTCTGCTGGCGATCGCTCCGGGAGCCGAAAACGACCCGCTGCCCCTGCGTCCCCGGGGCCTGTTGCCTCCTGCGATCCGCACCGCCCTGAAGCATCGTGCGGAAGCCGGTGGTGAGAGCAGCGGCGACCTCAGCGATGCCGAGCCGACCAGAGCCGAGTCGGCAGACCCCATACATAGATGAAGCCCTCGGCGGCCCGGTGGTCGAAACGGTCGTCACTGCCGTAGGTCGCCATAGCATCCACGTAGAGGCTGTCGGTGCGGCTGCTGCGGCCCACCACCGTGGCATTGCCCTTATGGAGCTTCACGCGCACGCTGCCGTTCACCGTGGCTTGGGTGCGTTCGATGAAGGCATCGAGGGCCTGCTTGAGGGGCCCGAACCAGAGGCCCTGATACACCAGATCCGCCCAGCTGGCTTCGATCTGCCGCTTGTAGCGCTGCACGTCGGCGGCCAGGGTGAGGGATTCGAGCTCCTGGTGGGCCCGGATCAGCAGCAGCAGCCCCGGGGTCTCGTAGATCTCGCGGCTCTTGATGCCCACCACCCGGTTCTCGACCATGTCGAGACGGCCGAAACCATGGCGGCCGGCCAGTTCATTGGCCCGCCGCACCAGGCTCACCGGATCGAGCCGCTGGCCATCGATCGCCACGGGATTGCCGGCTTCGAACTGAATCTCCACAACCTGGGGCTCAGCGGGAGCGGCATCCACCGAGACAGTCATCGCGTAGACCTCCTCCGGCGGCTCCACGTTGGGATCCTCCAGAACACCGGCCTCGATGCTGCGGCCCAACAGGTTGAGATCGATCGAATAGGGCGATTTCTTGCTCACGGGGGCCGGAATACCGCAGCGCTCGCCGTAGGCGATCGTTTCCTCGCGGCTCATCCCCCATTCCCGGGCCGGGGCCAGCACCTTGAGTTCGGGCGCCAGGGCACCGATGGCCACATCGAAGCGCACCTGGTCGTTGCCCTTGCCGGTGCAGCCATGGGCCACCGCATCGGCACCCACCTCCCGGGCCACCTCCACCAGCCGCCGGGCGATCAGAGGGCGGGCCAGGGCGGTGGACAGCGGATAGCGACCCTCGTAGAGGGCATTGGCGCGGATGGCGGGGAAGGCGAACTCGGTGATGAAGGGTTCAATCAGGTCGCCCACGATCGACTGGCTGGCGCCGCTGTCGAGGGCCTTCAGACGAATCGGCTCGAGCTCATCTCCCTGACCGAGGTCGGCGGCGAAGGTGATCACCTCCTCCACGCCCCATTCCTGCTTGAGATAGGGGATGCAGACACTGGTATCGACGCCGCCGGAATAGGCCAACACCACCTTGCGGGCCCGGGGGGTGGCGCTGGGGCCGTCGGGAATGGCCTGGGGCGTCGCCGTCATCACTGCTGCTCGTGGGGGATTGCCTCCGATTGTCCCTCCTGACCGGAAGCCGGCAGGGTCCAGCGCCCCAGCAGCCACAGAGCCATGGCGAGGGGGGGGAGCAGCAGCAGCGTCCAGATCGGCCCGGAGGCCGGAGTCAGGGAATCGGGCCAGCGGCGCCCGGCGCCCACCAGGGCGGCGCTCAGTCCGAGGGCCAGGAACCACAGCAGAGCGATCTGCCGGAGCTTGAGGGCGAGGTTTGGCATGGCTCCAGGCGGCAGGGAGGTAGATTGGTTGATCCGCCCATGATGGGATCAGCCTCGGTCGATCCAAATCCACCGATCCAGTCCACCGAAGCCAAACCCAGCCACTCCAGCGGCGGCCAGCCCTCATCGGCGCCTCCGCCACCAAGCCAACCCAGCCTGCGACCAAGCCGCTCCCGGGCCTGCTGTCGTCCCGATCGACGCCAGGACCGACAACCCGAGCGGAAACCCAGGCTGGCTCAGCACCACCTTTGATCCAGGCGGAGCCTGCGATCCCGCAGCCCACCGCTCCCCACCCCAGCCCCCCGGCATGAGCATCCTCGACACGATCAATCCCTCCCTCACCCGCTACCGCCGCGACGAACCGGCGCCGGTGCTTCCCCTGCGGGATGAACCCGACCTGCTGAGCCTGCTGGAGGCCAGCGGCCGCCTGGTGGCCGACGAGGAGACCGCCGGCACCGACGTGAGCACGGTGGAAGAGGAAGAACTCTCAGCGCTGATGGGCGAGAAGGAGGATTACAACCAGCCCGATGAACAGGCCGAGGAAGACTGGGAAGACTGAACCGGAATCTGGCCCATGCTTCTCGATGACGGCAGGATCTCCGCCTCCCTCCTGGCCCTGATCCTGCTGCTGGCCAGCCTGGCCAGCGATGGATTGGGGCCCAACTCCAGCCTCACGATCCCATTGGTGGTGGCCGCCTTGGTGAGTGCAGGGGTGGCCCGTTGGGGGGTGCCACGGTTGCGGGCCCTCAAGCTGGGCCAGGTGATCCGCTCGGAGGGCCCCGAGGGCCACCAGAGCAAGGCGGGAACCCCCACGATGGGTGGCCTGCTGGTGGTGCCCGTGGGGGTGCTGGTGGGAGGGCTCACCAGCCCTGGTGATCCCCGGCTGCTTGCGGTGGCGGCCGTCACGCTCGCCTTCCTGGCGATCGGCGCGATCGACGACTGGCGCAGCCTGACGAAGCGCACCAACACCGGCCTCAGCCCGCGGGGAAAACTGCTGCTGCAGGCGGGCGCTGCCCTGCTGTTCCTGATCTGGGCCGGCCTGGGGGGCTGGATGGGGGGAGGCGATCCGGCCGCCATCTCCCTGCCCTTCGGCTGGTTGCTGCCGGTGGGTTTGCTGATCTGGCCCCTGGGCCTGTTCGTGTTCATGGCGGAAAGCAACGCCACCAACCTCACCGACGGCCTCGATGGCCTGGCCGGCGGCTGCGGCGCCGTGGTGTTCACCGGCATGGCCCTGCAGCTCATGCTGCGCGGCCACGGCGGTGATCCATCGCTGGCCGCCTTCTGCGCGGCGATGGCCGGCTGCTGGCTGGGCTTCCTGAGCCAGAACCGCTATCCGGCCCGGGTGTTCATGGGTGACACGGGATCGCTGGCCATGGGGGCTTCGCTCACGGCTGTTGCCCTGCTCAGCGACAGCCTCTGGCCCCTGCTGCTGATGGGCGGGGTGTTTCTGGCCGAGTCGATCTCGGTGATCCTGCAGGTGTGGGTGTACAAGGCCACCAAGGACGACACGGGCAAGGGTCGGCGCCTGTTCCGCATGGCGCCCCTGCATCACCACTTCGAACTGGGCGGCACACCGGAGCAAGGGGTGGTGCTGGGCCTGTGGGGGGCGAGCTTGGGTCTTGTTGTGCTGGGGTTGGTGCTGCGGCCCTGAGGGGTGGCGGCCAATTGAATGGCTGAGGTGCGGGACTCGTTAGCTCAAGGGAGTGGTGCTGTGTGCTGTGCGTATCCTTGCGGAGAAAACGCAGCGTGATACCAAAACCTTGGCAATGCTGGCCTTGCCAGAGCCGACAACTTCCCAGGCCCGCAGAGCAGACCGTATTGACGACTACAAGTGGATATCGGGTCAGATAACCACCGTCCATGATGGACACATAGTGCAAAAAGCAACTGCGGCTACTAGAGTTGGCTCGGCTGCAAAGCAGTGGTTCTCGGAAAGCAGCGGAAACGTATTGTGGCTCTCGGAAACCAGCCAATATGCGTTCGAAGGATCGGGGTTCAAGCCTAATTCATAGCACTTTCCCCCGCTTGTTTTATTTTTCTTGCTGAAAACCTGTATCCAACTGCGCCAAGGCCCTTGTTCTCCTGAATGGATCATGAAATAATTGGCAGACTAATCATATCGCCGGATTGCAAAGACGAGGCAATCTGAAGTTCACTCGCACTAGCGACTCAAAGCACTTTTAGGCGTGCTCAATGATTTCTGAGCATGTTTGCATGCGGACAATGATGTATGCGCGCGTCCTCATTCATGGATCAACGGATGTCACCAGTCCGCCAGATTTCCTGTAAAGAAGTCGAAAGGCGTCGCGGGCGATACCGGGTCCGTATAAAATCCCCACGTCATCACCGTACAATCCCCCAGACCGATTGCACCGCATGCCCTTTGGAGCAAGTTGCCGGCTTCCAATCGGCTGCATAGGCCGACAACGTCACCCACCACAGAGCGGATACCGGACCCGCCCATACAGCGTTGGGCAAATCCACAGACCTGAAGGACTGAAGCTCAAACCACCGGGCAGGCCGGGCTAAATTTGGCTGAGGTGATGCCGTTCTCTGGCGCGTGAGCTCGATCTTCATCAGCTACACCACCCGCGACGTGGAGGGAGACGTCTGGGCAGATCAGCTGGTGGCTTGGTGTGAAGAATGGCAATATGGCTACTTCCGCGACAAAGACCGCTGCCGCGGAGTTGTAGCTGGAGACAATTGGAGGGCAAGCCTCCATCAGCAGTTGGGTCTTGCGCAGGTCGTGATCAGTCTGTGCAGCCCGAGCTACGAATCATCATCTTGGTGCGTCTGGGAGCTTGCTGCAGCTGTAGAGCGCGGCAAACGGGTGATTCCGGTGCAGCTGGGAGGAAAACAGGTTCCGAATCTTGTGCAGAACCGGCAGGTGCTCGTGATCGAGCAGGCCGTCAATCCTTCGGAAAACCTGCTTGAGGAAGTGAAGCACCGCCTTCATCGAGCTCTCATGGAGCAGCTTGATTGGCGGGCATTGCAGCCTTGGGATCGATCCCTACCTCCCTATCCAGGACTACCTGCGTTTGAAGCAGAACAAGCGCCTGTGTTCTTCGGCCGCGATGCTGCAGTCGACACCGTGAGAGAGCGGCTTGCCAGCTTGGCCCAGCGATCCCCGGCTTTTCTATTGTTGCTTGGGGCATCGGGCACAGGCAAGTCGTCACTGGTGCGGGCAGGCGTGCTGCCACGGCTTCAGGCCGATGGTGGCCGATGGCAGCTTCTGGCTCCGTTCACTCCTGGCCCCATGCCGTTTCTGCGTCTCGCAAAAGTACTAATGGAAGCGTGGGCATCATTTGAACAGCTCCCTCCATCAAAAGAGCTGGGAGAGAGGGACGAAGATACCCTGCTGCGTCAGCTGCAGTATTTGCACGCAATAGCCAATGCCCCGGTGCTTCTCGTGGTGGATCAGTTCGAAGAACTGCTGGTGGAGCAGCAACCGGAAGCAGAGCGGTTTTTGCAGTTTCTCCAAGAGCTGCTGCAGCTTGAGCTGTGTGGTGTAGTGCTGTTGGCCACGCTGCGAAGCGACTTTCTGGAACTCCTACAGAGCCGCTGGCCAAATCTTGTGGGCTTATCTACAGCTTTACCAATCCAACCAATCCAACCGGAAGATTTTGGAGCGCTGATCCTTGGCCCTGCTCAACGATCTGGACTGACGCTCCAGCCAGGACTCCAGGAGCGGATTGTGAAGGATAGTGGAGGACGGGATGCTTTGCCGTTGTTGGCGTTCACCCTTGAAAAACTTTGGCAGAAACGCCAAGACCGTGGCAAGCCAGTGGAAGGGCCAAATGGAGCCTTGTACGACATAACGCTGGAGGATTATCAAGCCCTGAATGGCGTTGTTGGTGCGGTAAGATCACAAGCGGCCCTCTGCTGGAATCCGCAGACCACCACCGAAGCAGATACGGCTGCACTCCGAGATGCTTTTCTCTTCCACTTGGTGCGTTTAAATGAAGAAGGTTTGGCCACCAAACAGGCTGCACGATGGGTGGATCTTCCAGTACGCAGTAGGCCCCTACTCAGGCGCTTTGTAAAAGCCCGGCTGGTTGTGAGTGGCGATGAGATAGATGGCGGTGTTTTAGAAATTGCTCATGAGGCTCTGCTACGTACATGGGAGCCGTTGAGGCGGTGGATCGAGACCGGTCGCCAGCAGCTGGAGCAACGAAGGCGTGTCAAGCGCCTCTGCGTGGATCTGTCGATGGACCACCCGTTGCAGGCCCGGCTGGCGGCGCTCCAGGGTCTGCTGCCCTTGGCCGAATCTGATCCTGAGACAGCAAGACCCGCCGTCGAAGCCCTGGCTGGGGTGTTGCAGGATGTGAAGCGGGAACCACAGGAATGGCTGGCGGCCATTCGCCTGTTGGGATTGCTGGGCGGGGGAGCAAGTGTGCGCGGATTGAGTGGATTCCTGGAGCAACGGCAGCTTCAGGAGCCAACACCCAACGAGCGCGTGGTGCTGAAGCTGGAGGCCCTGTGTCAGGCTGCAGCGGCGCTCCAGGATCTCCACCGTCAGCTGCATCCCGGCAACGATCAGGACGAACGCTGGCTGCTGCTTCCTAGCGCGAGAGTTACCGACGACGGCCGCTCTTTGTGTACTCAGCTGGTGAAGTTGCGGTTGTGGGCGACGCCGCGGCTGGAGGAACCAGGAGCTTGGTTTGAGCCTTTAGGGGAAGGTGTGGCACTCACGATGGTGGCAATTCCAGCCGGCAGTTTTCTCATGGGTTCACCGCTAGAGGAGCAGGGGAGAAAGAACATTGAGGGGCCTCAGCGTTTGGTAAACGTAGGAGGCTTCTGGATGGGACAAACAGCCATCACTCAGGCACAGTGGCTGAAGGTAATGGAAAATAATCCCTCTCAGTTCCAAGGAAATCAAACAGACCAGGAAAGGCCGGTAGAACAAGTAAGCTGGAATGATGCAATGTCGTTCTGCCGTAAATTGAGGGAACGCACAGGTCGTCACTACACGCTTCCGACCGAAATTCAATGGGAGTATGCGTGCAGGGCTGGAACCACAACACCATTTAGCTATGGTTATGTCCTTTTGCCTCAACTGGCTAATTATGGTGCCGGGAGAGCTGGGGCCGCGTTCCGAAGAGAGACCTTTGCTGTCAATAGGTTTCCTGCTAACACTTGGGGTTTACATGCAGTCCATGGTGATGTGGAGGAGTGGTGCTTAGGACCATGGCGTTCAAGAATTGATCAATTGCTGGGAGACGAAGACTACATTAATGAGCCAATAGAGACAGAAGCTGATGGCATTGAAGAAAGAACCCCTGTCCGCGGAGGTTGTTTTTTTAGCGATGCAAGTGGGTGTCGCTCGGCTAGTCGTAACTACTGCAACAGTCCTGATGCAGCCAACTATGGACTAGGGTTCCGTGTGATTATTGATCATGTCGAGACAAGGCATGTATAGGCAAAGTAGTTAAGACCTGATTCATTCGCAACGGATATTCTTTGACAAGAGAATTGCCCAACAACATCATCCACCCGGCCGGCTGCATGGTGCTTGGAATGTGGCCAGGGCTGGCGCCGGCGGGTGATGATGAGCGTTGGGCTTCTTGTGATGGCATAGAAGATATGGAATAATGAATCATGGGGCGGCATCTGTTGTACTATGCATCGATATAGATTTTCTGGGAGCCTGGTAAATGGAGCCTTCGGCTATTGTTTCTACTGCCAAGACCGCGATAGGGGCAGGTAGCATCTTGCTTCGAATTCGTAAATGGGTTCAACAGATTCGCAACGGCTCGGCGAGATTTACATATCCATCAAATCGTGAATGCATAACGGAGTTCCCCATCCGAATTGGTGGAACCCACATGAATCTGCGCCATGGGAGCTACTGGCTACTGCTGGCAAGCGGTACAGGTTATATCCCTCTGCAGAGGCTTTCAATGTTGCCTGACGGGAAATGGTCCTCAAGGATTGACCATTTAAAACACGAGTCTGGCAAACCGGTAGTAATTGCACTGGCTTGGACCACATCCTTGGTGGACGCCTTGTTGGACAAACTTTCAGGCTCAAGTTCTGGTCTAGGCAATGAAAAGGCTATCGTGCCGGATCAAAGATGCTTACGCGTAGACGAAGAACTTGTGCTTCAGGTAGAGGTAAAGACAATTCCTAGGGTTGAGGACATAGTTATCCCGAACAGCCAGTCTTTAGTGGGAATAGGCCTGACCGCACAGGAGCAACAGTTTCTTGATACACGTGATTCCAGCACAGCAAGTAATTTGAATGATGAACTTTTGGAACTACTATGTGAACAGCCTGACGCCGGCAGCTTTGTCGCCGAGCTCAAAAGACTTGCGAATAAGCTGGTAAATCTAGACTTTGCAGAGCCTCAGATAAATCATATACTCAAAGGCGATGCTAGTCATTTGGTCGGAAACATCATAATACTTAGGAAAATTGCTTCCCACCTGCTTTGGAGTACGAAGTTCAGTCAAAAGATTCATACAAATCTAGTTATTCCATTGCTTTTGTATTGCTCAGAGGACGGGCAAGGGCCACCTGAGTTTCATTCCGCTTTTTCCGCGGCTAGAAGGGTCGACTCGTTTACCGGGGAGTACGCTGATGTGCCAGACGAAGCCATTGAGTTAATAGAGAAAGTATTGAACTCTGAGGAACCTCTCTCTAGTTCTCTGTCTTTTGCTGATCTGGCAAGACTTACCAAGATTTGCCCAGCCTTTGGGGAAGATGAATTAAAGGTCTTTAGTGAGTTGATGTCAGATGTTGATCCTATCTTCCAAGAAATAGTAGTGAAACTTGATGAGATCTATGCCACTAGACATGAAAATCAGGAATCTAGTGATTCGTAAATTTTGTCGTTCAAGCATCAGCCCAACATTCCCCTCGATTGGACAGGCCACCATCAGCATTGTGCTGTGCCTCCGCAGGCTCCCTGCCTGCCACTCAGGGGCAGCGTTCGAAGGAACGAATCTACGACGCTCTGTAGCTGGCACGGGCCCATACGGCCGGATAGAGTAGCGCTCGATACAGATCGACAAACAAAGCAATTTTGCATTGAGTTACGCACTTTCCGGTGTTGCGTGCTGTAAAAGTAAGCTTCTTGGGATGGGCTAGGGAGGGATTGGACAACCCAGGCATTCGGAGGGACAAAGGCGTGAGATTCATGTCCCTGACTTGTTACCATTTTCTCGCAGGGCAGTTGTCCAGACCTTCCCTAGTTATGCGGCGCAGAATCATTGCCAAGTCGTATGCCACCCAATTACAGATCTCACCCCCATCAAGCGTCAACCAACGGACTAAACCATTGCATTT
The DNA here is from genome assembly GCA_943372025.1 of Synechococcus sp. UW140. Lineage (GTDB taxonomy): Bacteria > Cyanobacteriota > Cyanobacteriia > PCC-6307 > Cyanobiaceae > Cyanobium. The sequence continues at coordinate 14,993 of CALRXC020000054.1, forward strand.
CAATGGGTCTCAGGTTCATCTCGCTCCCTAGAGGGATACTCCCCATGCCCCGAAGTGGCAAACCATCCTGTCCCCCCCTGGCTCACCTAGATTCGCACACCTACCGCAATGCACGGCCTGCGATGAAAGTTATCATGCTTCTGGCGGCGTTGACCGCATTGGCGATGGTCACGCAGGGTGGTCTGGCGGTGGCACAGCCGGCACAAGATCTGCTGATGCAAGGAAACCGTGCTTCAAAGGAGCGTCGCTACCTGGAGGCGGAGGCGGCCTACCGGCAGGCGCTCGCGCTCGATCTGAAGGATGCGGATACCTACAAAAAACTCGGCGATGTGCTGGTGCGACAGAATAAGAACGTAGAGGCGGAGGCGGCCTACCGGCAGGCGCTCGCGCTCGATCCGAAGGATGCGGATACCTACAAAAAACTCGGCGATGTGCTGGTGCGACAGAATAAGAATGTAGAGGCGGTGGCGGCCTACCGGCAGGCGATCGGGCTCGATCCGAAGGATGTTGATACCTACAGAAAACTTGGCCATGAGCTGATGTTACAGGGGAAGTACGTGGAGGCGGAGGCGGCCTACCGGCAGGCGATCGCGCTCGACCCGAAGGATGCGATTACCTACACAAGCCTCGGCGATGTGCTGCAGCGACAGAATAAGTACGTGGAGGCGGAGGCGGCCTACCGGCAGGCGATCGCGCTCATACCGAAGTTTGTGTCTGCCTACACAAGACTCGGCGATGTGCTGTGGCGACAGAATAAGAACGAAGAGGCGGAGGCGACCTACCGGCAGGCGATCGCGCTCGATCCGATGGATGCGTATACCTACAGAAGTCTCGGCAATGTGCTGCATGAAAAGGAGAAGTACGTGGAGGCGGAGGCGGCCTACCGGCAGGCGATCGCGCTCGATTCAATCGGTTTGTTGCATGCGTCTATCTATAGCAGCCTCGGCGATCTGCTGAGTGTACAGAAAAAGTACGTGGAGGCGGAGGCGATGTACCGGAAGGCGATCGTGTTCGATCCGATGGATGTGTTTACCTACAACAGCTTAGGCTATCTTTTGCAGGAACTTGGACGCCTGACGGATGCCAGAGATCTGTACCAGAAGGCAATCAAGCTGACCCCTGACAGCAATCTGCCCCGCACCAACTTAGAAGAGGTGGAGCGCCTGATCGGCATCGCAAGCGGCACGCTGAAGCCACTGTCGCCCGCGGAGGCCACACGCTTCCTTGATTCTCAGGATCCGCTCACGCCGGTGCGGCGTTCGGTAGTGCGGATCGTGCCCACCTTTTCGGGCAAGAGCATCGGTACAGGTACCCATGGCACGGGCTTCGTGGTGCGTCGACAAGGGAACAAGGCCTGGATCCTTACTGCCCGCCACGTCATCCGTTCACCCGAAGAATCTAGGGAGGCGACCAAGATCCAGGTTGAGCTTTACGGGGGTAAACTACCGGAAGGCATTGTGGAGGCGCGGCTGCAGGCGCAGGAGGCCAAGAGTGGAGAAGACGATCTGGCTCTGCTGGTCGTGGTTGGCCTGCCAGAAGACATTCAGCCGCTGAGCTTGGCTTCCCTCCCTGTGAAGGATGGAACTCCCCTAACGATGGTGGGCCATCCCCGCCAAGAAAAATGGAAAAACATAACGGGCACCCTCTTGACATCAAACTTGAACACTCTGCTCGTCAATAGTGCGCAGATGGCACCGGGTGGATCAGGGAGCCCGGTGCTGAGCGACAAGGAGGAGGTGATCGGCATGGCCTATACAACGCAAGTGGCGGGGGATATCGAGCAGGTGGTGGCCTACAGCTTTGCCAAGTTGCAGGCCACCCTGAGGCAGTGGGGTCAATAGTCTCGCCCCAGATTCCCTGGAGACAGCAAGATTAGATCAGTTGGCAGCACCCTATGTTAGATTCTTGACTAAACGCTAAGGATTTCCTTCCGCCTTAGGGCAATCGTCAGCACCATGCACTCCACTTCCCTATCCCGACTTCCCAAGATTGCTGCATTCTGTATTCTTCTTGGCAGCACAATGCCATTTCCCGCATATTCCCAGGGATGTCCATCCGGTGATCCATTCAGCACAGCCTATCTTTTTCGCCCGAAGATGGATCGCTGCGAAGGGACACGGAGCAAGCCCATCAGCGCCACAAGGCTGAACCTGGCTGCTCTGCAAGTGGGTGAGCCTGTTCTCTCGGATCAGAAGCTCAGTTTTCGAGTTCCACGTCTGCCGGCTAACTCCGAGCCTGAAGTGACGGTCAATGCAATAAAGGGGAATTACCAGATGAGGCCCACCCGCCTTAATCGAGAGGGTGACAACTATCTCTTCCGATGGGGCGTCGGTTTACTCAGCACTGCTGGCATTCCTCCGACCGCCCTGCGCGCCAAAGCCAAGCTCAATAGCACCCCCACGGTGTATCTGCCCGTGTTCTTCAGCCGGGACGGGGCGTACAGCTTCGTGCTCTATTCCAACGGACCGATACGCCTGAAGCGCCTGGCCATCGTCAAACGCGACGGCACGCTTGTGCAGGAGTTCGGAGCCACCGAGTTCGATGGTGAGTACAACCTCCCGTGGCGCCCCAGCTACCAGCCGTCCGGGCTGTACCGGCTCGTGGCCCAGCCGGTGGAATCCTCTGATGGTTCACTGAACATCATGTTCCGCCATGATCCACGATGGCTGCGATGAGCCCCGCGGGGTTCGCTGTGGCAGTCGCTGCCTTCGCTCGCCGATTCCGACGTATCCCTGTGCCTGCGATCGGCCTCGCTGGGATCGGCACATTGGTGATCCTCATCTGTTTCCCGCCTCCCAGCCTTTCGAAGGGGTGCTCGAGGCCACCTCGGTCACGTTCAAGACAGCCGATGGCGGCGATGTAACCAGCCGCACCTTCCTCACGACTCAGGTCTCGTCGATCAGCCTTGGAGCCCTCGACGTCGCTAACGTTGGTTTGCCGCTCCCGGTGCAGCTGGGGGGAGAAATCCGCAACGCTTTCCAGAAAGGCGTGGCCTTGCCGATACTGGAGACTCGTCCAAGTCTTGCCATCCGGCTCACCAAGGGGGGCAATCTGCGCCTGGGAGCCACCTCCATCGGTACCACTGCCATCGACGCCAAGCTCGTCCTGCCTACCGGCACCAAGGTGCAAGATCTGACCTACGACGAGCACACCTCCACCCTTGGCTTCGGGATCGTTCCCCCCAGCGGCGGCGAGAAGCCAACCCTTACTTTTACCCCCCAGGAGCCTGTTCAGGTGGAGATTAGCTCCGCAGGTGCTCTGCCCGGCATTCCCCTCCCTGCTTCTGGCCAGGTCAGCTTCCGACTCGACACCAGTGAATCCTCTGTGCCGATCAAGGCGCCGGCACGGCTCTTACTGAAGCTCGCCACCCCACCCGGCATTGATCTGTTCCCGCAGCGCCTGAAGGTGTCGGAGGTGAGCTTCGAGGAGGAACCCCGCTCCAGTTCTGACGAGGTGCGCATCGCCCGCTCCACCCTTCAGGGCGGCACCCTTCACCTGGGTCGACAGGAGGTGCTCACCTTGCGTCCCGACCAATCGCTCATCATCAAGCCCCCCGGCATTGACGAATTGAACTTTCTGCGGGTGACGCTTCCGCAAAAGGGCGAAAGCCCCACCGCAAAGGCCGATCAATCCTCCCCAGAGGGGCCGGCCCGCCTCACCGTCGGCGTGGTTGGTACCAGCCACAGCATCGCTGCTGGTCTGAGCCAGAGTCACCCCACCAGTTATCGCGAGGGATCGTTGCTCTCACGTCTTCTTAACCCTTCTCAGCTGACGGCAGTGAACGGCTTCCTGGGGGGCATCGCTTCTGCATTGGTGCTCTCGTTCTTCAAGGAGGAGAAGGAGGCAAAGCCAGAACGGAAGCGCACTTGGATTCAGTGATGAGCTCCCTCCGTAGGCAACCAGCCCCTGCGGTTGTGGGCTGCGCACAGGCCGGAAATATTGATACATTATCGGGGAAGCCGCAAGGGCTGGGCAAGCTTCACGCTTGTTTGTTGAGTCGGCCGCGCTTCCCTTTCTTCAACGTGCCAGCCACTTGTCTGCTCCCGTGGGTGTTATGCGATCTTTGCTGTCCCTTTGATGGCTTATGCAAACCACCGCTAGGATTTGGAGCATCCAGCCTAGGTTTCGGAGATCACACCCTGAGGTCCGACACCATCTTGAAAAAAGGCTCGGCGTTTAGGTTCAAGTTGAGCGCCAGTACATGACAGGAGGCGTAAGTTGCATGAGTTTTGCACCTGAGGGCGATGGCTTTTGAGATGTGACACTTCGAACAAGCCCTTGGAGTGGACAGGCCACCGGTGAGACTTATCTGATACCAAGGCCCCTTGGCCTGCCACTCAAGGGCAGCGTTAGAAGGATCTGAGGAAAGGCGGAAGCGCCGCCGTCTTGACGTCCTGACGTCAAGACGCTAAGGTCGAGGAATGGATGAAACGAAACGGGCTACCATCTACTTTGATGTGGAAGTACATCGTGCACTGCGCCTAAGAGCTGCTGCATGTAACCGCTCAATTTCGGACATGGTCAATGAAGCGGTGCGCATGACATTGGCCGAAGATGCTGATGATTTGAAAGACGCTGATCAGAGGCAGGCTGAGCCAAGCTCTAGCTTCGAAGACTTTGTCACAAGCCTAAGAAATAGTGGCCGACTATAGCCTCTCGATTAAGCCATCAGCGGCTAAAGAGCTACAGTCGATATCTGACAAGGCGACGCTCACACGATTGATTGAGAAGATCAATTCACTGGCCACTCAACCGCAACCATCAGGGTCTGAAAAGCTCGCGGGAAGGCCAAACCTTTATCGTGTCCGTCAAGGCAACTATAGGGTCATTTACTCCGTCGATGATCAGTCGCGTGTTGTCGAGGTTGTAAAGGTTGGCCACAGAAGAGATGTCTACCGATGAGTGGACCTTCTAACATCAAGATACAGAAGACGGGAGCGGAGGAAGTCGGCAATGCCCAAGTTCGCTCACCCGCTTCTGATCTGGAGCGTTGGAAGTTCCTCCGATGCGGATCAGCTGCGTTGACCTTGTGAGGAGGCAAGAACATATTATGATTCGCCAATAATGCATGCTCTGATGATGCAATTCACTATGGCCAAAATGAAACAGCCCCCAGACTATTCGCAGATTCTCAAAGAAGCCAGTGGCGGCAGGGCTAATCTTATCAACATATTTGGCGACTCGTTCGCAGCAACTTTAGCAGTGCTGGTGGTAAGATTTAGAAAGTTCTTTAGAAATCGCCATCTTGACATTAACATTCCACTATCGTTAATATCTATAGTTTTTGTGACAGTCGTATGGTTAATGGTTAAAAGTTCAAGCGACTGCAAAGGCTGTAGTACGCCTGCCAGCCAACTTGTACGGATAGAGCCACATAAAAACTATGAACTTATCAAGGATCTTGGGGTTTTTACAGGCGCAACAATTACGATTTGGTTTGCCATGATTAATATGCATAGAGAATATCATTACAAAAAACGCGAGAAAGCCTCTCAATATGTAAGCGATTGGCGCTCCCGCGACTTTTCAAGTATGCGCGTACCCGTTAATAATCTCAAATCAGAGCTCTTTTGGGATAAGCATCCTATAGGGTTTAATGCAGCTATATTTGATAGGTGTCATAGTGCTGTTGCGGAGTACAAGCTTAATGCAGACGGAATTGAAATGTTGCAGAAAGCTCAATCGGACATTCTTTATAGACTTTGCGCCCAGAACAAAAATAATGAAGAGAAACAATCGGTAGAGTCAATACTAAGCTTTTTTGAGCACATGGGCCTAGACGTTAAAAACCATGTTGCTGACTCAGACTATCTCAAGGACTACTTCTATTCCGTTGTGGTTGACACCTATGAGCTGTTTAGAAAATATATTGAGTTCGAACAGATAGATTGCTCTTCTAGGATGTCATATTGCAATGTAGTATTTTTAGCGCAAACATGGGAAAAGGAGGGAGATCTCCCTGAGCTTCCTCGCATATGCCTAAGGCCACCCGTCATTACAACTGATGATTTGATGAAAGTATTTGACCATAAGAGAAAAAGATATCTTTGATTCCACAAGATGCCGTCCAACAAGCCCCTCGAGTGCACAGGCCGCCATCACCTCTTCGCTGCGCCACCCGAAGCTCCTTGCCTGCCACTCAGGTGCAGCGTTAGGCAGTCCGTAGACCCTCCACGGGGTTACATCCATGGGCGAACGGAATCGACATGAAGCCGGCTGGCCCTCACGTCTTGTGTGTCTTTGTGATCAGGTGGTTATCGGACCCGTGAACCACTGCTAGTTTGCGGGTAATTTTTACCAAAGCCTATGCAGCATCAGGTTTCGGTTCAGCTTCGCAGCCACTCTCTCTGTGGTTCACGGAAAGGTCAAGCCAATGCATCGTGGTTCACGGAACCGCCCATTGATAAGTTAGGTGCGACACAAGCGGAGATCCACATGAATGTTAATCAGGCAAAGAACTCTTCCCGCAGCTTCCACCTCGCATTCCAGCGGGCACTGGAGCCGCGTCAGACAGCGCCGGGGCAATTCGAGGCGCTTATGGTCCCAGGCGTTGTGTGTGCCGCCTTCGCCGTTGAGCTAGGCATGAAAGCTATCGCACTGACAAAGGGTGCTCAGCCCAGGGGGCACAAGCTAAACGAATTGTTCGGCGCTCTAGACGCCGCTGAGCAGAGCGCCATAAAGACATCGGTGGGCTTGTCAGATTCGGATTTTCAGAATGAACTTACCGCAGCAGCCGGCGCTTTCGTTGAGTGGCGGTACATATATGAAGCCACCGGTACCGTATCGGCAAATATCGAATTCCTGCAGCGTTTTTCCAACGCAATACAAAGTCGCCTGTGAGAACGGACGCACCTAACAACAGGCTGCAGTGGGACGTCCCCACCTTCGGCGGGGCCGCCCCTGAGCCTGGGCGTTAGGTAGACCAGCAAGCCGGCGGTCGATACCATGGAGCCATGGCTGACCCCACATACGATCTGTTCATCGAGCCCGTGCTCAGGTATCTCGCTATACATCCCGAGGGTGTATCTGCCAAAGATGCCCACGAAGCGGCTGCAGATGTTCTTTGCATCGCCGATGAAGATAGACAAGAGCTTTTGCCAAGCGGGGCACAGCTTATTTACAAGAATCGTGCAGGCTGGGCTCACGACAGGCTAAAGCGTGCTGGATTGTCGAGTAGCCCAAGGAGAGGCACATGGAAGATCACTAAGGAAGGCCTTGATTTTCTAGCGTCACATACTGAACCATTCTCAACTCAGACTTCAACCGAGTTGGCGATGGGATATATCGGTGTCAGGCTGAAGCCCCAACCTGAGAATGGGGATCAGCACGAGCATGAGCAGGAAGAGCTTTCCGTTATTTCATCACCTGTCGCCAGCCCAGACGACCGACTTGGGGAGGCACTTCGCGAGATCAGACAGACAGCAGAATCAGAGCTGCTTGAGCTACTCGCAAATGTATCTCCTTCTTTCTTTGAGACCATAGTGCTTGATCTGCTTCATGCCATGGGATACGGAACAAGCCGGACAGATCTGCAAAGGGTTGGCGGTGTAGGCGACGGTGGGATTGATGGGGTGATCTCTCTTGATAGACTTGGATTAGAAAAGGTCTATGTACAAGCAAAACGTTGGCAGAGCAGTGTTGGTAGACCAGATTTGCAGGCTTTTTACGGCGCACTGGCGGGACATAAAGCCAGAAAAGGAGTCTTTATTACCACGTCGACATATACTGCGCAGGCATTGGATTTTGCCCGCTCTGTTGAGGGAATTGTCCTTGTTGACGGCCTACGTCTCTCAGGTTTGATGATTGACCATGAGATTGGAGTAAACGCACGTGTGTTGCGTATTCCCAAAATTGATAGTGATTACTTCGATGAGGAGGCTACCTAACACCGCCATGCACCAGAGCCGCCTCCGTTCACTATATGTTTTCCTCCCAGGCTCCTTGCGGCCTGGTGATGGCGAGCGTTAGGACCACATGCAATCCAAGCGCGGCAAGGCCTCAGGCCGCATTGCATTGTCTGAGTACACCTCAACCCTTGCTGAGAGATCTCGGAGAGAATCCATAACTCCCCCTGCCCTCCGTTCACTCTGTCAGCTGCCAGACTGGTCAAAAGCGCTACAATCTGAGGGTATTGCCGGAAGTCATACTCTTAAACCATGAAACTCTCATAACTCCAAGGGAGCTGTGCCATGGGATTTGTTGTCAATGCACCGCTGTGGAGAGATGCCACCGTTCCATTCGAGATCGACCCGGAAATCCAGACCTTCTATACTTCCTCAGACTTCGCAGCCGCCAATCCCGGGGTCACGGTCGAATCTACGCGGATGATCGGGCAAGCGGTTGCCAATTGGAACGAGGCGGCGTCAATCAAGCTCCAGCCACGCCAGGGTGAAAGCCATTACCTGAAATTCAAGCGCGGACCCAAGGGCAATGGCGGTCAAGCAGGTGCGACAAACAGCGGCGAAGCGGAGATAACATTCGACTACGAATGGAGCCTTGGCGCGAACTGGACAATCGCGCTCAGAGCAATGATGCACGAGATCGGTCACGCCGTCGGATTGATCCACGAGCACCAGCGCCCCGATCGCGAACAGTTCATCGGTTTCAACGTCCCAACCGCAAACAATGGCAACCTGCAGTTAATCACCAGTGGACGACCAGTGGGAGCCTACGACTGCCAGTCGATCATGCATTACATTCCCAGGGGGCAACCCCCCGACATTTTTAGCAGGCCAGGTGGCTGCACCGGCTTCGGCCGCCTCGATGACCCTAGCCTGTCTGCAGGTGATCTCGCCGCGTTGCGGTATCTCTATCCACCTATGCTGGTTGTCGCCATTTCACCCATAGGGGTTCCCGGCCAGGCGAAGACCTATATCTTCAGGGTGACTGGCTCCGACAACGGGCAGGGGGTGGCCGGCGCAAGTCTCAAGCTCCGCAACGGATCCACCAACATGGCGCCGCAGTCAACCACCTTCGTCGCCGACGGCCAGGGATATGCCTCCCGGGCGCTGACGTTGCGCTATATCAGGCGTTCCACGGTGAGAGGACGCCAGCGAGAAGTCGAACTCATCGCGCCGAGCATTGAGGTTTCGAAGTCGGGCTACACCAACGTCTCCCTACCACTCCTCGTCGAGATGTGAGGTAGGAAGGTCGGAAATCGCAGAGTGCGAGACAGAGGGAGACAGACTGCGGCCTAACCCTTCGTTGCATCCGACTCGCTACGGCTGGCTTCGCCAGCCGTAGCGAGCGGGTGAACTCAAGCGTTAGGCAAATGAAGATTATGAGCGGTGTGACAAGTTAACCTGATGCGCCTGCTTGTCGGACGCTATTACCGCCTTTCTGTTTCGGCGCGATGCTCTAGGTCTTCTTGTTTGATCTTTCTGTGTCCAAGCGAGTGTATGGCGCACCGTAATTCGTTTCATTTAGACTCTATATTGTGGTATCTTCGTCCTGGTAGTTGCTGGTGGCGCTCCTATTTTTAATAGGGTTGAATGCGGTCGAGAAACTTCTTGAACTCATTGAGCCCAACATCAAAGCTGGTGATAGTGGTCCTTTGCTTACTATATGGGTTCAAAAATGAAGTCCATATCACAATTCCGTCGTCGTATATTGGCGACTTCTCTCCTAGTACCGTGACGGCATCTAAAAATCTATCATCTGCCGTTGGAAGCCTTGTTTGCGAATTGATGGTTATGCTTGTGAAGCTACTGCCGGGTAGCTGCAGATTATGAAGCCTTGTGGCCATCTCATTGCATCTCTTTAACGCGATTCCGTGAATATCTGCTATTTGGATGGATGTATCACTTGATCCATGGTCAAGCAGGAAGTCTGCCCACTCAGGCATTTCTATTTTCATCTTAAACCGAGCAAGTGGCTCGCTCCTCTGCGTTCTCACGTAGGAGTTTCTGCGGACGCATTCCTTCTGCCACTCAATCACGTCTTTGCTGAATCCACCATTCTGAAGTGCTTGTGCGAGTGCGCTAGATGAGGAGTAGATGCTCAATGCACTGACCAACGCAAGGCAAAAGGGCGAAGTCTGCTTGGGCATTTCTGCTAGTTCAGTCTTGGTATAGCTTAACCCACACTTGCCAATAGGCGTCTGGACGGCTAGTCTAGCTGTGATAATCAAGCTACTTGTGAGAATGATTCTTCTTTGGCGTTCGTAAGTTGCCCACTCTTGACTTACCGTGCATGCGGATGCCTGACAATACTTTGAGCGCATGGTGACAGCGTATTTAGATGATGGAAGCGTATAGGGCTCGGTTTCAACCGTGTGCCTGACAAGCCCCTCGAGTGGACAGGCCACCAGCAGCTCTCAGCTTCGTTACCCCAAGCTCCCTACCTGCCCCACTAAGGGACACCGTTAGGCATCAGAACCACCATCTTCTATGCAAAAACCAGCAACCTTCTTCAGCCACTCTTCCCAAGATAAGCATGCACTGGCAAAACTGAAGGAGCAATTTCTGTCGAAGACAGGTGGAAGCATCGACGTTTTCCTATCCAGTGACGGCCAGAGCATTCCGTTCGGTCGAAACTGGGTACATAGCGTAGAGCAAGCGCTAAACGACACGAAACTCATGGTCGTCTTTGTGACGCCCAACTCCCTTCGTTCGAGCTGGCTGCACTTTGAATCGGGATACGCCTATTCGAAGAATATTCAAGTAATTCCTGTCGGTATTGGTATCGATCTGGCCACTGTAGGTGCACCTCTTAACTTACTTCAGGGATTCAATATCACCTCAGAGGCAGGCCTGAACAATTTGATTGCTGTGGTAAACGAGGCCTTTGGTCACGCCCACGCAGAAAGCTTCACTATCGAGGACTTTCACGTGATTACCACGTCTGGCCGCCTATCAATGAATGCAACTCTCGGTCCGCACACTAACGCGATCAAAGAGATTACTGTTCGAGTACCGAAGGCGAATCTCAACGGCTCTACACCGTCCTCCGCCATTAAAGTCTTAGCATCTACTCTCGAGGCAGAGGCACTAGAGCACGCTGCCGACGAGAAGACTATAAAAATGCAGGGTATGTCTCTGTACGGCCAAGAGGGAAACGGCCCGGATGAGATTCGTATAGATCTTGATCCCGCAGTTGCCGATGTTGCCTTCCCCCTCATTGATCGTCTAGTTAAGATTATAGCTCCGACGGGCATGTCGAAAATCCCAATAAGAATTGACTTCTTCGAAGGAATTGATGCAATTCAACAACATCACTCGCTCACTGGTAGGCTATTCGGGGCGGGGGTTCGTATCTCACCCGGTGGTGAACTTGAGTTTAAAAGCTTGTCATTCAGTATCGCTAACCTGCTTCATTTCGGAGTTGGAGGCCAATCGCGTCGTGGCTGTGCCTACGTGAAATTCACAGCCAGCGGAGAGACAGTCTGCTTGGCCGACGTGCGCGACCTATTGGATGTTCTCTTCGACCGTGAAGTTCTAAGTTTCGTGGAATAGGGAGTGTGTGCTGCGGCCTAACATCAAGATGCAGAAGACGGGTGCGGAAGCTGGTGTCTATACCAAAGTTGCTCCCCGCTTCTGATCTGGAGCGTTAGGCCCAAACACAGTAAACTCACAGAGCAATGTCCATCACGAGACTATTCCGAGTTCGAATTCATCCCGAATTGAAACGAGAGTTCGAGGAGAAGTTTTCCTCTGTTTCCGTTCGTGCCGTGGCCGAGGCCCAGGGGTTTCTAGGGGTTTCTATTCTTAAAGCCACAAAGTGGTCTCCGAACGAATACGCAATGATTTCTCATTGGGAAAATGTGGATGCACTCGAAGCCTTCGCCGGTGAGCAATGGAATCATGCTGTGATCCCACCTGGCATGGAGAAATTCGTCGTTGACTGTTGGGTGCATCACTATGATTCGTGGGCTGAAGCTTAAGCCGACTTTGAGAGCGGCGCTCCGACATTATTTGCCTACGCAGATCTTATCGCTGCGATGTAAGTAACTGTATCAAGGCCATTCAATAAGATAAGACTTAAGGTGCAGGCACTTGAAAAAAATCAGTTTACTACTGTGGCATTGGAACCAGATCAAGATGCCCTTCCTCTTGCAGACGATCGGATGAGTGCGCATGATCCCCAAGCGGGTGCTGCGCGGTCGTCCAAAGGTGGCGATTGAAAGCAGCTGGTTTCTGTCCGGTATTGGCCTGATGTTATTGAGTATTTCAGGGCCTCAGGTTCTGGTTAGCGAGCTCAGATGAATGCTGTGCTTAAGGAATATGTCGATGCTCACTCCACTGGCAATGCGACGAGGGCCTAACATCAAGATGCAGAAGACGGGAGCGAGGGGTGTCTTCTACGCAGAGGGATCTGCCCGCTTCTGATCTTGGGCGCTAGGCATATGTCCAGCCCAACATGTTACCTCTTACTGGTATTGGGGGTAATCCGAGGACTACCATTCTTGGATTTTGACAATGCGGCTCGGCTAAATCAGAAACATATGGAGAACTTGAGACCGGAGAAACAAGGCTTTCGTTTGCTACGCACGAACTTGCCGATGGGAATCCCCAAGGTGGCCATGTTCGAACCAATGAATCAAAAGCACCGCTGGGGATGGAAATCGGCCTGGTGACCACTGACGGCTCCGGGCCAGGACACCAATGGCCTCACCAACCGCGAGCTGGATCACGAACCCTGTCTGCCGGCAATTCTTTAAGCCGGCCAACAGCAAGCCAGGCCAACCCAATCAACGATTCGGGCCCTTACAATTCCAGGGCCCTTGACTCACCGAGACGTCATGAACATTCGTCTGGCCGCCACCTTCAGCGCTTTGGGGTTGCCCCTCCTGGTTGCGGGACCCAATGCCGCATTGGCCGACAGCCAGGTGATGCGCATGAACAGCAACATCACCGAAGAACAGGTGCTGAACGCACAGAAAGGCTGGTGCAATGGGCTTCTTGCGATCAGCAAGGCCTACGCCACGGGCGGATTCGCAGCGGCCAATGCAACGGCAAACAAGATCCTCGATCAGGCCTATGGCTACCAATACGGGGCCGTGGCCTTTAAACCCACCTTAACTCAGCAACCACAAACCTTCCGTAGCACCAAGGTTGGCGCGCTTGCCTATTTCGTCGGCGGTAATACTACCTATCCCAACGACAAGGGTTTTGCCATCAATCCTTGGCAGACGTGCGCCATCCGCAATCAGGTGATCCAGCTCCATGGTGAATTGGCAATCAGCATGGGCAATGTTGATCTCACCGACAGCAGCGGCAAGTTGACCACCGTGGACAAGACCTGGGCATTCGTGAGGGAATCGGACGGAGAAATCCGCATCGTGCTGCATCACTCATCGCTGCCCTTCGTGGCGAAGTAACACGCCCATACCTACACTCGCGCCCACGCTGCCCGTGGCCATGCCTGACTTCTCCCCGCAGCGTCGGCGACTGCTCGGAGCCGCTGCAGTGGCCACCACCGCAGGGGTTCTGGCCTCCTGCCGCATCCGCCGGGCGGACGAGGTCAAGGCGGGCTCGGCCCTCCCCCTG
>CALRXC020000055.1:0-28268 GCA_943372025.1 Synechococcus sp. UW140
GCGCGCGACATTGCGCAGCAGCGCATCAACGCCCGCTTCGGGCCGATGGGGGCCGATGGGGAGCGCCTGCCCCTGCTCAAGGTGCCCGAGCCGCTGATCCTCCGCGAGGGCGCCCGGGTGATGAGCCTCACGGACGGCCGCAGCAAGATGAGCAAGAGCGATCCGAATGAAGGCTCCCGCATCACCCTGCTGGATTCACCCGACCTGATCATCAAAAAGATCAAGCGGGCCAAGACGGATCCGGTGATGGGTCTTGAGTTCGGCAACCCCGAACGCCCCGAGGCCGACAATCTCCTGAGCCTCTATGCCCTGCTCAGCGGAAGGAGCCGGGACAGCGCCGCCGCCGCATGCGCCTCCATGGGTTGGGGGGCCTTCAAGCCGCTGCTCGCGGAGGCCACGGTGGAGGCGCTGCGGCCTGTGCAGGAGCGCTATGCCGATCTCCGCCGCGATCCGGCCACCCTGCTGGCAGTGCTGGCGGAAGGCCGCGAAAAGGCCCGCATGGTGGCCGATGAAACCCTGCAGCGAGTGCGGCAAGCCCTTGGTTTTCTGTAGCCGATCGCTCCTGACGCCTGAATCATTGGCGCTACTTAGATCAGCCAAACTGATGTTCCATGCCCCGTCTGGAAACGCTGACAGACAGGATCCCCTACGACTAGCGACCGCTGGACTTTCCTGCTAGCCACTGCGATCTGACTTCCTAGGAACGCAACACTTCTTCTTGACAGCACAGATCAGCCCTTTTGTCCAGATCGGGGGGCGGGGGGTGGGCGGCGCTACAGGCCAGCCGTCAAGGTTATTGGCAATTCGGTTGTCGTTTGCCCTTGCTGTCCCGCCTGCCTGCCTCCGCCCATTGCCGTTCCAAAACGCCGCTGAAGGGTCCACTCTGCTCCGTAGCGCTACTGGTGGCCCTACCTCTAGTGATCGGGGAGCTTCCTGGCTCTGCTCTGGTGAGGAGCCTCCAACCGGCCAGCCTCCGAGCCGGCCTGAGGGCGGACCCTGCCCTCGCCACAATCAACCTTCTTCGAAAAGGCAGCATCCAGGTGGAGAGCGAGGCTTTTGTCTCGGCCGGGCCCGGTGTCTACCGGATCACACCGGAACGGCGGGCCCTGCTGAACACGATCCGGTTTGCCGAAGGAACCTGGACCAATGGACGGGGTGACGGCTATCGGATGCTCTACGGCGGAGGCCAGTTCAGCGACATGGCCCGCCATCCAGATTTCGTGGTGACGAGCGGTTACAGCAGTGCCGCCGCCGGTGCCTACCAGTTCCTGCCGGCCACCTGGAATGAGGCCGCCCGTCGGCTGAGATTGACCGATTTTCAACCTGCTAGCCAGGACCAGGCGGCCCTCTACCTGATGGAGAAGCGGGGAGCCCTGGCCCGATTTGATCGCCAGGGCTTCAGCCACGATGTGCTGGCCCTGCTTGCCCAGGAATGGGCTTCGCTCCCAACTCTCCAGGGCGCCAGTTTTTATGGGCAGCCGGTGAAGGGGATGGAGGAATTGCGGCGCTTCTACAGCGAAGATCTGGCCCGCCAGCGCATCAAGACGGTCTGAGGACACTCGGTGCGGTTCAGGGCTCGCGGTAGACGACCCGGCCCCGTTCATCGTTGCCCACATCCAGCAAATGCTCCCCCAGAAGGCGTTCGATCTCGCCCCTCACCTGAGCACTGCCGGCTCCGGCGGGGAGTTCCAGTTCGATCAGGGCATCATTGAGGCTGAATCCATCCCGGCCGCTGGCCCGGGCCAGCTGCAGCAACTGCCGCTCCAGCGACGGCAGCGCTGGCCCCTCCAGCACCTCCGGGGCCCCCGGGACCGCCTGACGGTTGGCCTCCTCCACCATGCCTGGAATCAGGAAGAGATCCACCATCTGCCCGATGCCCACCAGTCCCAGGCTCATCAGCCAGATTCCGCCGCTTATGGGCTTGCGGCAATAAAAACGATGGATGCCGTTAAGGCCGAACAGGCCCATCCCCCAAAACAGATAGGTGAGCCCCACGCTGCGACGCTCCTGCCGCAGCAAACCCAGGGCCGCTGAAGGGGAGGGGAGGCGGGTGATCAAGACAGCGCAGAAGCACGAACTGGATTCTCCTGCTTAGGATCGCCGTTCTGTGTGTCGGATTCCCGTGCCCGCTGCCGCCTCCACCAGCAACAGCTCCGAGCTGGCGCCGGCCGGCAGTTGCACCACCGCCAGCTCCGGCCATCAGGCCAGCGGTTCACCCCACCATCAAGCGGGGATAGCCGCGCCGCTTACTCTGCCGAAAACCAGTGAAAGCCCCCAGCTGCTGCGCATCCGCCACTCGATGAGCCACGTCCTGGCCATGGCGGTGCAGAAGCTGTTTCCTAAAGCCTTGGTCACGATCGGTCCCTGGACCGAGACCGGCTTCTACTACGACTTCGACAGCCCCAATCCGTTCAGCGAAGCCGACCTGAAGGCAATCAAGAAGGAGATGATCCGGATCATCAACAAAAAGCTGCCGCTCGAGCGCCAAGAGGTGAGCCGGGCCGAGGCCGAAGCGAAGATCCGAGCCCAAAACGAGCCCTACAAGCTCGAAATCCTGGCCGGTATCCAGGAGCCGATCAGCCTCTACACCCTCGGTGAGGACTGGTGGGACCTCTGCGCCGGACCCCACGTGGCCAACACCAGCGAGCTCAACGCCAAGGCCTTCGAGCTCGAGAGCGTGGCCGGCGCCTACTGGCGCGGCGATGAGACTAGGGCCCAGCTGCAGCGGATCTACGGCACCGCCTGGGAAACCCCGGAGCAGTTGGCGGAACACCAGCGCCGCAAACAGGAGGCCCTGCGCCGCGACCACCGCCGCCTCGGCACCGACCTGCACCTGTTCTCGATTGAGGATGAGGCCGGCGCCGGCCTGGTGTTCTGGCATCCCCGCGGCGCCCGCATGCGGCTGCTGATTGAAAACCTGTGGCGCGAGCTCCATTTCGAGGCCGGCTACGAGCTGCTCTACACCCCCCACGTGGCCGACATCAGCCTCTGGAAGACCTCCGGTCACCTGGATTTCTACCGCGAGTCGATGTTCGGCCCGATGCAGGTGGACGAGCGGCAGTACCAGCTCAAGCCGATGAACTGCCCCTTCCACGTGCTCACCTACGCCAGCACGCTCCGGAGCTACCGGGAGCTACCGATCCGCTGGGCCGAGCTGGGCACCGTCTATCGGTACGAGCGGCCCGGCGTGATGCACGGGCTGATGCGGGTGCGGGGTTTCACCCAGGACGACGCCCACGTGTTCTGCCTGCCGGAGCAGATCACAGGTGAGATCCTGGCGATTCTGAATCTCACCGAACGCATCCTCTCCACCTTCGATTTCCGCAGCTACGAGATCAACCTCTCCACCCGTCCCGAGAAATCGATCGGCGACGCCGCCGTGTGGGATCTCGCCACCGCTGGCTTGATCGAGGCCCTCGATCGCAAGGGCTGGGCCTACAAGGTGGATGAGGGTGGCGGTGCCTTCTACGGTCCCAAGATCGACCTCAAGATCGAGGATGCGATCGGCCGGATGTGGCAGTGCTCCACGATCCAGCTCGATTTCAACCTGCCGGAGCGCTTCGCCCTCGAGTACGTGGCCGCCGACGGCACGCGCCAGCGGCCGATCATGATCCACCGGGCCATCTTCGGCTCCCTGGAGCGGTTCTTCGGGATCATGACCGAGAACTACGCCGGCGATTTCCCCTTCTGGCTGGCCCCCGAGCAGATCCGGCTGCTGCCGGTCACCGATGAGGTGCTGCCCTGGGCCGAGGAGCTGCTGACGCAGCTGCGGGCGGCCGGCGTTCGGGCCAGCCTGGAGCGGAGCGGCGAGCGGCTCGGCAAAATGATCCGCAATGGCGAAACGATGAAGATTCCCGTGCTGGCGGTGATCGGTGCCAAGGAGGCGGAAGCACGAGGCGCCAGCCTGCGCAGCCGAGCGGCTGGCGATCTAGGTCTGGTGGGGGCGGAGGCACTGCTGTTGGCGGCGGCGGCGGCCAACAGCCAGCGGGCCGCCTCCCTGGGACTGGAGCCCGTCGGGGCGGTGGCTGCCTGATCGCCACCTGCCGCTGGGGAACGTTGAGGTGCCATGGCCTTTCGCGGGCGAAACCGGGGGAGGCCATCGGTGGTCTTTGCCAGGGAAGCGGGGGTGGTATGGCCCCATGACTCGTGGCCCCGGCAGCACCTCTAGCGATGGCGAAAAGCCCCTGAACCTGCCAGGCCAGACTGGAGTCCCTGCCTGAAGCGCCATGGCGACCCTGCTGGCCGGTGACATCGGTGGCACCAAGACCCTGCTGAGCCTGTATTCAGCCGGCGGATCCCATCCCGAGCTGCTGGTGCAGGAGCGCTACGCCTCGGCCGACTGGAACGACCTGGGGCCGATGGTGATCCACTTCCTCCAGGAGGGGGTGGGGCAGGAACATCCCCGGCCGGAAGCGGCCTGCCTCGCCGTGGCGGGCCCGGTGCAGGGAGGGAGGGCGCAGCTCACCAATCTGCCCTGGCTCCTGGATGAGGCCGCCTTGGCCCAGGCCTGCGGCCTGGCCAGCGTGGAGCTGGTGAACGACTTCGCTGTGCTGATCTATGGCCTGCCCCACCTGCAGCCCCCGCAGCTGGCCCAGGTGCGGGCCGGTGAGGCCGTGGGATCGGCACCCTTGTTGGTGCTGGGGGCCGGCACCGGCCTCGGTGTGGCCTTCGGCATCCCCACCGCCATGGGGCTCCAGGCCGTAGCCAGCGAGGCAGCCCATGGCGAATTCGCGCCCCGCAGCGCCGCCGAGTGGGAGCTGCGGGAGTGGCTTCGCCAGGATCTGGGCTTGGAGCGCGTTTCGATCGAACGGGTGGTGAGCGGCACGGGCCTGGGCCATGTGGCCCGTTGGCTGCTGGCCTGCCGATCCGGGGAAGCCTCCCATCCCCTGGACAGCGAGGCCCGGCGCTGGGAAGCGGGCGACGGCGGCGCCGACCTGCCGGCGGCAGTAGCCGGGGCGGCAGCCGGAGGCGACCCCCTGGCCCGGGAAGCCCTCGATCTTTGGCTCGGTTCCTACGGTGCCGTGGCGGGCGACCTGGCCCTGGCCTGCCTCAGCCGCGGCGGCATCTGGCTGGCGGGTGGCACTGCCGCCAAGCTGCTCGATGGCTTGCGCTCGCCCACCTTCAGCCAGGCCTTCCTGGCCAAGGGCCGGCTC
Organism: Synechococcus sp. UW140; assembly: GCA_943372025.1. GTDB lineage: Bacteria > Cyanobacteriota > Cyanobacteriia > PCC-6307 > Cyanobiaceae > Cyanobium. The sequence goes on from CALRXC020000055.1 coordinate 5,154, forward strand.
GCCTCCACCCTCGGCGGCATTCCGATCCGGGCAATCACGGATCCGGCCATCGGCAGCTTCAGCGCCGCCTGCCGGGCCCGGGCGCTGCTCGGTTAGGGGCATCCGCCGTCGCTGCCGGCGGAGGGGGGGCCACCGGCTGCGAGAGTGGATGCAGTGAGATCGTTGAAATGGTGCGTCCCCGGATCGGCCAGGGTGTCGTGGTGGATGTGCCGGCAACAACTGCCAACATCGGCCCGGGCTTTGACTGCCTCGGTGCCGCCCTGGACCTGGGCAACCGTTTCGAACTGCGGGTGATTGAGGGGGGTGGGGAACGCTTTGACCTGATCATTCAGGGGAGCGAAGGCAGCCATCTCAGGGGCGGCCCCGACAACCTCGTGTACCGCGCGGCGCAACGGGTGTGGCGGGAAGCCGGTGAGGAGCCAGTGGCGCTGGAGGCCAGGGTGCAGCTGGCCGTGCCGCCGGCGCGGGGCCTGGGCAGCAGCGCCACGGCCATCGTGGCGGGCCTGATCGGCGCTAACGCCTTGGTGGGCGAACCCCTGAGCCAAGAAAAACTCCTGGAACTCGCCATCGATATTGAGGGCCACCCCGACAATGTCGTGCCCTCCCTGGTCGGCGGGCTCTGCATGACCGCTCGGGCGGCCTCCCACCGCTGGCGGGTGGTGCGTTGCGAATGGGACCCCTCGGTGAAGGCTGTGGTGGCGATCCCGGCGATCCGGCTGAGCACCAGCGAGGCACGGCGGGCGATGCCCCGCAGCATCCCGATCCCCGATGCGGTGCTCAACCTCGGCGCCCTCACCCTGCTGCTCCAGGGCCTGCGCAGCGGCAATGGCGCCTTGATAGCCGACGGCCTGCATGACCGCATCCACGAGCCCTATCGCTGGGGACTGATCCAGGGGGGCCGTGCCGTGCGCGAAGCCGCCTTGGAGGCCGGGGCCTGGGGCTGCGTGATCAGCGGCGCCGGCCCGACCCTGCTGGCCCTGGCCGGGCCCTCGGTGGCCGAAGCCGTGAGCGATGCGATGGTGAAGGCCTGGGAGGCGGAGGGCGTGGCGAGCAGCGGGGCCGTGCTGGACCTCCAGATGAACGGCAGCCGCTGGGAGCCGCTCCCCAGTCGTACCCAATAGGCATAGCCGATGAGTAGATTTACCCAGCCGTTCAATGTCGACATCGCCCTGAGGGGCCGGTGCCCCCGATCGATCGGGCTGGCATTCTCATGACGACCGCGTGAGCTTCCCGATCCGATCGGCCTCGCTCCCGTTCCGCGCAGGCACCACGGGCCCGGTACCAGTCCAGCCCGACCCCTGCGGACCCCGAACCCTTCCATAATCCTGCTCCCCCTTCGATCCCGCCTGTGATGGACGCCACCCTGCCCCTCTCGGCCGCGTCCCTCCCGGTGGAGGGGAGCGCCACCTTTCCCTGGCTCAGCCTGATCGTGCTGCTGCCGGCGGCGGCGGCTCTGATCATGCCCTTGCTCCCCGGCGACGGCGATGATCCCCGGCTACCCCGCACGGTGGCCCTGGTGACCCTGCTGGCCGATTTCGGCCTGATGCTCTGGGTATTCGCCCGCCATTTCGATGGCGCCTCCAGCCAGCTGCAGCTGGTGGAGCGCTTCGCCTGGGTATCCACCATCGGGCTGGAATGGTCGTTGGCCACCGATGGCCTCTCGGCACCGCTGGTGGTGCTCAGCGGTCTGGTGACCCTGTTGGCGGTAGCCGCCAGCTGGAACGTGGCCCGCAAGACCCGTCTGTATTTCGGCCTGCTGCTCCTGCAGGCCTCGGCCCAGGCCCTGGTGTTCCTCTCCCAGGATTTCCTGCTCTTCTTCCTGGCCTGGGAACTGGAGTTGGTGCCCGTCTACCTGCTGATCGCCATCTGGGGCGGTACCCAGCGCCAGTACGCCGCTACCAAATTCATCCTTTACACGGCCACCGCCTCGCTGCTGATCCTGATCAGCGGCCTGGCTCTGGCCCTCTCCGGTGACCACTTCACCCTCAACCTCAGCGAGCTGGCCTCCCGTTCCGCCGGCGGCAGCTTCGGGCTCCTCTGTTATCTGGGCTTCCTGGTGGGCTTCGGCGTGAAGCTGCCGATTTTCCCGCTCCACACCTGGCTACCCGATGCCCACGGCGAGGCCAACGCGCCGGTGTCCATGTTGCTGGCGGGGGTGTTGCTCAAGATGGGCGGCTATGCCCTGCTGCGCTTCAACGTGCAGATGCTGCCTGAGGCCCACCTGGTGCTCGCGCCGGCCTTGATCGTGCTGGGCATCGTGAATATCATCTATGGCGCCCTCAATGCCTTCGCCCAGGACAACGTGAAACGGCGAATCGCCTGCAGCTCGGTGAGCCATATGGGCTTTGTGCTGCTGGGCATCGGTGCTGTCGACGCGCTCGGGATCAGCGGCGCCATGCTCCAGATGGTGAGTCATGGCCTGATCGCCGCCGCCATGTTTTTCGTGACCGGCGTCTTCTACGAACGCACCAAGACCCTCTCCATCCCGAACATGGGGGGCCTGGCCAAGGTGCTGCCGATCACCTTCGCCTTCTTCCTGGCCAGCTCCCTGGCCTCGCTGGCCCTGCCGGGCATGAGCGGCTTCGTGAGCGAGATCACGGTGTTTCTCGGCATCACCTCCAACGCCAGCTTCACAACAGGCTTCCGGGTGATCACGATCGTGCTGGCGGCCATCGGCCTGGTGCTTACACCGGTTTATCTGCTGTCGCTCTGCCGGCGCGTGTTCTTCGGACCCCGAATCCCGGCTCTGGCGAAGGTGGGCGACATGAACCCCCGTGAGGCGGTGATCGGCCTCAGCCTGCTGGTCCCCACCCTGGTGATCGGCTTCTGGCCGCGCCTGGCGATCAATCTCTATGAAGCCAGCACCACCGCCCTGGCCACGGGCCTGGCCAGCCAGGCCCAGGTTGCCCTCGGCCGGTTGCCCGCCCTCGGCTGATTCACGCCGGGGCCGCTGCTGCGCTGAAATGCATTCCAGCGATCAACGGCCTGTTGATGACCCAAGCCCCCAGCGCCGTGAGCCCAAACTTCTCCTCTTTATCCGCCATTCCCGCCCTGCTGGCCGGTGAGGGCCTGCCCGAATTCGCGGCGATCACGCCCGATCAGGTGAAGGAGCACATTCCGGTGCTGCTAGAAGACCTTCACACCAGCCTTGGGACCATCGAAGGGCAGCTAGAGGAGGCCCTAGCGGCGGATCAGCCGCTCCCCTGGAACACCGTGATGGACCCGCTCCACCGGCTGGGCGAGCGGCTGCGCTGGAGCTGGGGGGTGGTGAGCCACCTCAATGGCGTCTGCAACACCACCGAATTGCGCGAAGCCCACGCCAGCCAGCAGGGAGCCGTGGTGGCCTTCGGGAACCGGGCCGGCCAGAGCACGGTGATTCACCGCGCTCTGAAACGGCTGGCGCAGCAGGGCGGCCTCGATGCCACCCAACAGCGCATCCTGGCCGCCGAGCTGCGGGACATGGAGCTGCGGGGGGTGGGGCTCGAAGGCGAACAGCGCCAGGCCTTCAATGCCGCCAGCCAGGAGCTGGCCGAACTCTCCACCCGCTTCGGCAACCAGGTGCTCGATGCCACCAACTCCTGGACCCTGAAGCTGAGCGACCCGGACGAGGTGGAGGGCCTGCCTGAGAGCCTGCGGGGCCTGCTGGCCGAAGCGGCTCGCCAGAAGGGAGAGGAGGAGGCCAGCGCCGAGGCCGGGCCCTGGCTGCTCGGCCTCGACTTCCCTCGCTACGGCCCCTTCCTGCAATACAGCCGGCGCCAAGACCTGCGGGAGCGTCTCTACCGGGCCCACGTGAGCCGGGCCTCCGGTGTGGGCGAAGACGGCAGCGACAACGGTCCGCTGATCGAACGGATCCTCACCCTGCGCCAGGAGCAAGCCAGACGCCTGGGCTACGCCAACTGGGCCGAGGTGAGCCTTGCCTCGAAGATGGCCGGCTCCGAGGCCGAGGTGGAGCGTCTGCTCGAAGACCTGCGCCAGGCCGCCTACCCAGCCGCCCAGCGGGAATTGGAGGAGCTGCGGGCCTGTGCGGAGCGCTCGGGAGCCCCGGAAGCCGCGGATCTCAAGCCGTGGGATGTGAGCTTCTGGGCGGAGCGGTTGCGGCAGGACCGCTTTGAGCTCAACAGCGAGGCGCTGCGGCCCTGGTTCCCTTTGCCGCAGGTGCTGGATGGACTGTTCGGGCTGTGCGATCGCCTCTTCGGCATCACGATCGTGGCCGCCGATGGTGAGGCGCCGCTCTGGCACCCCGACGTGCGCTTCTTCCGCGTCAACGACACCGCCGATGGAAAGCCCCTGGCCGCCTTCTACCTCGACCCCTACAGCCGCCCCGGCAGCAAACGCGGCGGCGCCTGGATGGACGAATGCCTGGTGCGCCAGCTCAGCCCCGATGGCAAGCCGGTGCTGCCCGTGGCCTATCTGGTCTGCAACCAGAGTCCGCCGGTGGGGGAGACCCCAAGCCTGATGACCTTCGCGGAGGTGGAAACCCTCTTCCACGAATTCGGCCACGGCTTGCACCACATGCTCACCACCGTGGAGCGGCCCCAGGCGGCAGGGATCAACAACGTGGAGTGGGATGCGGTGGAACTGCCGAGCCAGTTCATGGAGAACTGGTGCTACGACCGCGCCACCCTGCTCGGCATGGCCCGTCACTGGCAGAGCGGTGAGCCGCTGCCGGAGGCGGAATTCGTGAAGCTCCTGGCCGCCCGCACCTTCCTGGGGGGCGCCGCCACCCTGCGCCAGGTGCATTTCGCCCTCACCGACCTGAAGCTCCACAGCGAATGGGCACCGGAATCAGGCGTTTCCCCCGAGGGGCTACGTCGCCGCATCGCCACCACCACCACGGTGCTGGAACCCCTGCCAGAGGACGCCATGCTCTGCAGCTTCAGCCACATCTTCGCCGGGGGCTATTCGGCGGGGTACTACTCCTACAAATGGGCTGAAGTGCTCAGTGCCGATGCCTTCAGCGCCTTCGAGGAGGTGGACCTGGGCAACGAGGAGGCGATCCGCGCCACCGGCCGCCGCTTCCGCGCCACCGTGCTCAGCCAGGGCGGCAGCCGCCACCCCGCCGAGGTGTTCGAGGCCTTCCGGGGCCGCCCCCCCTCGGCCGAGGCCCTGATTCGCCACTCCGGACTGGCGCCGGCCTGATCCAGCTGGAGCGCCATCGCGATGCGGCAGAACGGCGAGGGTCTGGAGGGGGTGGAGTGGGGCAACGCCTGGGACCTGCGGGACCCGGGCCAGCCCCACACCAACTGGTTCGTGGGCGATCACCCGGCCATCCCGCGTGACTGCCTGCGCTTCCTGCGCCACGGCGATCCCCTGACAGGGTCGAGGGCCAGCGGGGCGAGCCCATCGCCTGCCGAGCCGGTGAGCAACCTCTGCCTGAAATGGTTCCAGCACCATCCAGACGATGACCCCGCCTGGGGGGCTGCCAAACCGAGCAGCACCGGCCGCACCCTCTCACTGCTGGCCGCTCCCGGAGCATTCGCGCTGACGTTCCGCCGCGGCGAGCGCCAGCTGGAGTTGGTGCTGGAGCAGGCCGGCGACTTCGTGCTGTGGGCCGAGGGGCTGGAGCACAGCTGGCGGGTGCTGGCCCCCTCCATCGTGCTCACGGTGCGTTGGAGCCCCTTGACGCCCTGAGGGGGGAGCCGCTACCCGCCGGATCGCCGGCCGAATCGGCAGAGGCCCAGCGACGGATCGTCTAACCCGCAGCAACGCAAGCCCCCTACCGCTCCCAGCTGGGGTCCAAGGATATCGCCGAGGTTCTGTCGTCGCCTGGGAATGCTCCCTCCAGCCCAGCGATGGGCCGCCCCCATCCGGGGGCTGCACCGTTCACCGAGCAACCCCCATGTCCCAAGCGCACCATCCCCTGGTCGAGGCAGCCCTCCTGCTGGATCGCTCGATCCGCCTCTTCCTCACCAGCGACGAAGGCCTCCATGCCGAAACCTGGATCCTGGCCGTGGCGCGCCTGGCCGGAACCGAGCTGCAACGCGCGATCCTCTCTGGGGCGTCCGGGGATGACGAAGGGGGTGGCGGCCGGCGGTTCTGGAGCCGGCGCCCTCGGCCCGCTCAAACCAGCGGCGATGCGCAGGGACAACGCCTGGTGGCCGTGCTACTGGCCACCTTGGCCCAGCTCGGGGACCCCCTGGCGGAGGAGGCGATCATCTGCCCGCCCGAGGGCAGTGCCGGCGCCCTGCTGAGCCTGGAGCAGACCCGCGAGCGGCTCGGAACCCTGGTGGCCGCCTGCGCTCGCAGCCATGGGCTGGGGGCGGTGGAGATGGCTGAGGCCCTCACCATTGCCACCGCCCTGGCGCTGCATCAGTGCCGCGATCTGGTGCCGCTGACGCGAGGGGCTGGTCTGGCGGTGACGGGATTGGTGGAGGGCGCGAGGAGCGCCGAGCCGCTGGCGGCGGCGGCCTGAGGGGAGAAAGGGCACGAAGCGCAGCGGCAGTGCCAGGCCCTCCGGCACAGCTGCGCGTGTCGACGCGTGGACGGGCCGCAGGGGTCGATGAGCGGGCAGGCCAGCCGCGGTTGGGTGGGTTGATGGGCCGGTCTGGTTCGGCAACAACGCCCCGCCGATCAGGGCCGCAGCAGTTCCGCCACCACCGGATCAAGCGAACCGGGCTCGGCCATTAGCAGGTTGTGCCAGAACACCGGCAACGGCTTGCAGGGGCCCACCGGCAGCACCGCCTCCCAACCGGGAAACACGGTGAGATCGGTGGGGCAATAGAAGCTGCAGCACTCGATCTGCCGCAGGGGTTCGGTATCGCGGGCCAGGCGCCGCAGCAGGTCGCTACCGGGTTTCATGTCGGCGATGCCGGCCAGGGCCCAACGGGGCCAGGGCACGGCGGCCAGGGTGCCCCGCTGCGGGCTGGCCACGCTCAGGAAGCGGCGGGTGCGGCGGTGCCCGCCCCCCAGCTGGATCCAGGTGCGGGCGATCACCCCCCCCATCGAGAACCCCATCAAATCCACCGGCTGCTCCGCTCCGAAGGCCGCCTCGATGTGACTGCCGAGCATGGCGGCCAGATCCTCCAGGGGCACCGAGCCCAGGGCGTGGGGCAGGTGGGGCGCCAGCAGGGGGGAGCGGCGTCCCGCCAGCCGACGGCGCAAGCTGTCGAAGATGCGTGGGGTATCGAACAGGCCGTGCACCAGCACCAGGGGCGTGGAGGGAGCCGGCTCGGGGGTTGGGCCCATCGGGGGATTCAGAGCGGCAGCGAACGGTGGCTGAAGGCGCGGGCGCCACAGGCGTAGTCGGCGGCGATGTGGCCCTGGCCCCGCAGGCGGTAGCGGTAGGTGACCAGGCCCTCCAGCCCCACCGGCCCGCGGGGCGGCAGGGTCTGGGTGCTGATGCCCACTTCGGCGCCGAAGCCGTAGCGGAAACCATCGGCGAAGCGGGTGGAGCAGTTGAGATACACCCCGGCGCTGTCGACGGCGGCCAGAAAACGATCGGCCGCCAGCGGGTCGGTGGTGCAGATGGCATCGGTGTGGCGGGAGCCGTAGCGGCGGATGTGCTCCAGGGCCTGCTCCAGATCGTCCACCACCCGCACGCTGAGGATCAGATCGGAGTATTCAGTGGCCCAGTCGTCGGCGGTGGCGGCGTTGGATACCCCCAGAGCACAGGCCGCCGGGTCACCGCGCAGCTCCACGCCGGCGGCGGTGAAAGCGGGCACGGCCCGCTCCAGGAAGGCCGGGGCCACGGAGCGATGCACCAGCAGGGTTTCGATCGCGTTGCAGGCCGCCGGGTACTGGGTCTTGCTATCGAGCGCCAACCGCAGGGCCTGCTCCAGGTCGGCGGCCGCATCCACATAGAGGTGGCAGATGCCATCGGCATGGCCGAGCACCGGAATGCGGGTGTGGTCCTGGATGAAGCGCACCAGCTGGTTGGAGCCGCGGGGAATGATCAGGTCCACCAGCCCGTCCAGCTTCAGCAGGGCCAGGCTCTCCGCCCGGGAGGTGAGCAGCTCCAGGGCCAGGGGATCCACCGCGCTGGCCGCCAGGCCCCGCTGCAGGGCGGCATGGATGGCCGCGCAGCTGCGACTGGCCTCGCGGCCCCCCTTGAGCAGGGCGCCGTTACCGGAGCGAATGGCGAGCGAAGCAATCTGCATCAGGGCATCGGGCCGCGCCTCAAAGATCACCCCCACCACCCCGAGCGGCACGCTGAGGCGCTCCAGCACCAGCCCTTCATCGAGTTCGGTGTGGAGCTGACGGCGGCCGAGGGGATCGGGAAGGACAGCCACCTGGCGCACGCCCTCGATCGCGGCCTCCAGCTTGGGACGGTCGAGCTTGAGGCGGGCGATCAGGGGCGCAGCAAGGCCATCGGCGGCGGCGGCCTCCAGATCGGCGCGGTTGGCCGCCAGGATCGCCTCCCGGTCGGCATCGAGGGCGGTGGCCATGGCCAGCAGGGCCGCGCGGCGCTCGGCATCGCTGGTCTGGGCCAGGCCCATGGCGGCCCGCCGCACCGCGGCCGCCCGGGCCAGCAGCTCGGGCGAGGGCTCGGGAACGGTGGCCTCGGAGGGCAGAGGGGTAGGGGAAACAGCCATCCCCCCATCATCCGACCCGCCCGGCGGGTGTGAAGGCGGGGGGACCGAACTTGCCACCGGCCGGGAAGGATCGCTCTGGAGCGCCACGGGCGCAGGGGAGCGACGCCTGGCCAGGCGTCCACGAACCGAAGAGTTGTCAGTACCCCGGATCTCAGCCGAAACGCTCCAGCGCCAGCCGAGCCGCCCCGAGTCGCCCAGCGCCGTTGCCCAGGGCGCAGCGGCGGATCACCAGCTGCTCCCGAGATTCGGGCAACACCCGCTGCTCCACCTCCCGCCACACCGCCGGCAGGAAGTGGTCGATCGCGGCGCTCAGGCCGCCGCCGAACAGCACCAGCCGGGGACTGAGCACATAGAGCAGGGAACTGAGGCCCTGGCCGAGGCGCTGGCCGTAGCGCTCCCACACCTCCAGCGCCTCCGCATCGCCGGCGGCGGCCCGGCGGGCCAGCTCGACCGGATCAAGGGGACTCAGCCGCGCCAGACCTCCGATGCTGCAGAACTGCTCGAGCGAGCCGCGGTTGCCGCTGTGGCAGGGCGGACCCTCGGGGTCCACCCCGATCAGGCCGAGTTCAGCCCCGGCGCCATCCGGACCGGTGAACAGCGCCCCATTAATCAGGATGCCACCGCCCACGCCGGTGCCCAGGGTGAGCAGGATCGTGTCGTGAGAGCCCTGCGCCGCCCCCAGCCAGGCCTCGCCGATCAGGGCGCAGTTGGCGTCATTGGCCAGCACCACGGGGCGCTCCAGCTGGGGTTCGAGCCAGTCGGCCAGGGGGACCCGCCGCCAAAGCGGCAGGTTGATCGCCAGCCGGGCGATGCGCCCGTCGCGATCGGTGGGGCCCGGCAGGCCGATCCCCACCCGGTCGGCCCGGTGCTCCGGATCAACGGCGGCCACCGCCGCCACCACCGCCTGACACACGGCCCCAGGCACCTGGGGCTGGGGGGTGGGCACGGTGCTTTCGGCCAGCAGGGTGCCCTGGCGGTCGAAGCGGCCGAGCTTGATGGCGGTGCCGCCGATGTCGATGCCGAGGAGCTCCGGGGCGGGGGAAGGGGGGGGCACGAAAGGGGTAGAAGGCCTACGGCCGCGGAAGCCGCAGTCATAAATGATCACAGACATTGAACCTAAAGCCACGAAAACCAGGACCGGAGGGAAGGCCCAGACGGGCAATCGACCCTGCTCGTACGACGCTTTTTCTGGGGTCCATAGGTGTTGTGACTCACCACGTTGGTCAGCCGCCCCGTGCCGGCGCCAGATTTTCTCTGTAGTTGCGGATACAAAGCTGGGGCTGAGCCTCAAGTGTTGTGTTGGGCTGAATGAAGGGGCTTTGCGTAGCACACCTCAAAGGCGTAAAGGTGTGTAAGCTCAGCTAACTATCGCTATTCATGTGAGCATTACTAGCTTTCACCTCCCAACCCTGCTGCAGGACTGGAGGTTGATGCTCACCAGCTGGGCAGCCGATGGCTCCCTGGGCGCTGCGGCCCGGGAGGCCCTGAGGCTGGATGGGGAACCCGCGCAGCTCACGGCCCTGATCAGCCAATGGGCAGCGGGGGATTTTTCGGGGTTGCCGCCGATCGAGGTGGTGGAGGGTTGGGTGTTGCCTAAGGCGGCGGGGGCTTATGCGATCAGTAAGGGCACGATTTATCTGAATCGGGATTGGTTGGCTTCGGCGAGTGAGGATCGGGTGATTGCTGTGCTCACGGAGGAGCTGGGGCATCATTTGGATGGGATCCTGCATGACCAGAACAGCCATGGCCATAAGCAGGTAGCAGGCCAACATTTGACAACAGACATTTCAGCAATAGCCAAGAGCCCAAAAATACCAGTGCTATCGCCAAGACGCACTAGGAAGGAATATCTTAATTCAAGCACGATTACGGCTCAATGCAGAAATAGTGCTCCTGTTTCGTGGAGAGAAGCTTGCAGGCGCGACAGAAGTATTGCTTACTTATTCGAATCCAAAAAAACTTCATTCCCCTCCTGTTCTCACTGCAAGATAACCCATGTAAGGGCGCGGCAGAAATTACGGGCGCATCGCCTGATTCAAAGGTTTGTGGGATGAAAAACAAATTGCCTAATCAACCTTTACCTGACATCCAGAGCGATGTGGTGAGCTTTGAGCACAGCCAGACCTCGCCATCCCTCCTGGAACGTTTGGAGCTTTCCGTGCTGCTCTCCACCTACCAGGCCGGGCGGGTGGTGAGCGTGGGCAGCCTCCGGGGCGAGCTGCAGCTGGGCTTTTCGCATTTTGATCAAGCCATGGGCCTGTCCCGCACCGCCAGCGTCATTGCCGTCAGCACGCGGGATGCGATTTGGAGCCTGCCGGCCCATCGGGAGATCGCGGCCCACATCAAGCCTGGGGGCGAACACGGCATCGCCTTCCTGGTCCGTAGCTGCCACCACAGCGGCCTGCTGATAAACCATGACATGGCCTGGGGCGGCGAGGGGCTGCGGGATTCCCTGAGCCACAGGCCAGGAACAGAGGTGCTGCTGGAGAGCGGTCCTCGCAATCCGCTCTGCTGGCTTGAGGCCGGGTTGTGGTCGATGGGCTTGATCCGTGCCCTGGCGCGGATTCGGAGCTCCCTGGACAAGGTGCGGAGCTGGTTGCCACCTCCACCTGCGACATCGGGATAGGCCAACGACAATCATCCATCTCTTCTCCGCTACCACCACCCCCAACATCAGCCATGGGCACCTCTGACCTCACGCTTCTCGAGACGCTCCTGCTGGATTGGCGAGAGCTTCTGAGCCTGTGGGCGGCGAACGGCACCCTCGCACGTGCGGCTCAGAACGCATTGCAGCTGGAGGGGGTGCCGGAGAAGCTGCGTGAGCTTGTGGGGGAATGGAGCCAAGGCGATTTCAGAAATCTTCCGCCGGTGGTGTTGCTGCCAGCCAGTGCCATGCCAGGTGCGGTAGGGGCTTATGCGATCAGTACAGGCACGATTTATCTAAATCAGGATTGGTTGGCTTTGGCGAATAAGGAGCGGGTAATCGGCGTGCTCACAGAGGAGCTGGGGCATCATCTGGATGGGTTGTTGAATGTGAATGATACGCCTGGGGATGAGGGGGAGTTGTTTAGTACACTCGTCCTAGGCGAGAACTTACAGGCTGAAAACCTCGCGCTACTTGGCGAAGAGAATGATAATTCCACAATCTCGCTAAACCAAGACAAAGTTCTTGTCGAGCTATCGTCTAGCTTTACTCATCCTGCCCCTGGGAGCAACCGCACTTGGTCCATTGACGGGGCACCCGGCGGATACGAAGGCCACACAGGCCAAGACTTCGCTTACACTAGTGCTAGCCGTCCACAGATACCTTGGATCTTAGCATCTAAGAGCGGCAAGGTAATCAAGTTAGTCTCAAGCATCAATTACAATATTCCTTTCGTGTCTGGCCAAAAGCCTCCTCAAAATGGTTACGGAAATCATATTGTAATCGATCATGGAGATGGATACACTACACTGTATGCTCACCTAAATTCAGTATCTGTTACAAATGGCCAGTCTGTTGCTCAAGGACAGATCATTGGAGTCATGGGTAATACTGGGTGGAGCAGCAAGGAGCATCTTCATTTTGAAATTAGGCGCGTAGACGCTGACGGCAAGTTGATATTTGAGAACCCATGGCCGCTAATCAATGGGTCGCCACCTTTGCCTCCGATAGCGCCACCTCCGCCAACTGCAGACTCACGCCTTAGCCTTCCTATTTTTGATCCAGCCTATTACCTAGCAACCTACGCCGACGTAAGAAATGCCTACGGCGCTACCAATCATGATGGAGCGAAATCGCACTGGCTGGAATTTGGAATCAAAGAAGGCCGGCGCGGCTCATTAGTATTTGATCCCAAGGACTATCTCCAGAGATATCAGGATGTCGCGAATGCTTATGGGGCAACAAATTACGCCGGAGCAATCAGCCATTGGCTGGAATGGGGCCTGAAATATGGCCGCAGAGGCTCACAAGAGTTTGATCCAATCTACTATATGGCTGCCCACCCAGATGTGGAGGCGGCCTATGGAGTCATGAACTTCAGCGGTGCCATCAGTCATTACTACCAATGGGGGAAGCCCGGCGGTTGGTCCGGCTCAGAGTGGATCACCGACCAAAATGCGTTTCAGCTTGGGTACTATCTCAACAACAATGCAGACGTCAAAGCGGTTACCGCCAATGCCAACCAGGAAGTTGAAGCAACTCGCCATTGGTATTTCATTGGCATCTACGAAGGCCGCAGAGGATCAGCTGAACTCGACTCGAAATTTTATCTGGCCAACAATCCCGATGTACGAGCAGCCTATGGCGACGGGAATTATCGTGGGGCGATTGATCACTATCTCCTCTTCGGGAAACCGACGGGAAGGGCCGGAGCCAATGACACACCTCGCACCCTATCCATCAGCGACGCAAGTATTAGCGAAGGAAACAATGGCGCAAGAGAGCTTTCTTTCGTTGTCTCACTTAACATTGTCAGCGGTGAAACCGTTGCTGTCAATTTCAACACTTCCAACGGCACTGCAGCGAGTGGCAGTGACTACTCGGCGACGAGTGGCTCATTGAGCTTCTCGCCTGGCGAAACGTCCAAGACTGTTGTTGTACAGATCATTGGTGATTCAACTCATGAAGGAAATGAAGCATTCTATGTGAATCTTTCGGGAGCGTCGAATGCTGCCATCACCCGCAGCCAAGGGGCTGGAACAATTTTGAATGATGATCCAGCCAATAATGCTCCCACAGCCCTTGGCGTCTCTGTCAACAGCTTCAACGAAAACATCGCCGCTGGATCCACCGTCGCCACCCTGGCCACGACGGATCCCGATCCTGGCAACACCTTCTCTTACAGCCTTGTTTCCGGCAGCGGAGACACCGACAACAACGCCTTCTCCATCGCAGGCAATCAACTTTCGATCAAGGCATCGCCTGATTTCGAGGCCAAAGATTCCTACAGCATCCGCGTTCGCAGCACCGATCAAGGCGGGCTCTCGTTCGAGCGGTCGGCGACCTTCAATGTGATCGATGTAAGTGAGCCTGTTATCAGTTTATCCGTTTCGCCGACCTCGGTTACAGAAGATGGCACCAGCAATATTAATTACACCTTCACCAGAATCGGTGCCACCACCAGTGCCCTGACGGTGAATTACAGCGTGGGTGGCACCGCCACCCACGGCACCGATTACAGCGGCATTGCCGTCACACCCGCCACCAAGACGGTGAGCTTTGCGGCCAATTCCGCCACCGCCATCGTCACAGTGGATCCAACGGCTGATGCTGCGATCGAGCCCGATGAAACCATTGCCCTCACCCTGGCTGCAGGCACGGGCTACAGCATCGGCACCACAGCTGCGGTGGTGGGCACGATCCTCAACGACGATACCGTCATCGAAAATCAAGGCAACACCAAGCTGCTCAAGCGCGGCGATGGCAAAGCCTTCGTAGAAGTCGGTGGCACCCGCCAGGAGATCACCTCCCCCTGGGGCAGCCCGGCTGGCGACAACACCAGCGAGTGGCAGATGATTGCCGCTGACACCATTAGCGGCAATAACCAGATCCTCTGGCGCAATAACACCTCCAGCTTCCTCCACCTCTGGAGCCTCGATGCCAACTGGAACTGGCAATCCTCCAGCGGCGCTGATGCTTTCAACTCACCCAGGGCCTCGGAGCTGGAAACAAGCTTCCAGATAGACGCCACCAGAGATGGCGTTATTGGCAGCCCCTTCACCACGATCGAGGCTCAAGGCAACACCAAGCTGCTCAAGCGCGGCGATGGCAAAGCCTTCGTGGAAGTCGGTGGCGCCCGCCAGGAGATCACTTCCCCCTGGGGCGGCACGGCCGGCGACAACACCAGCGAGTGGCAGATGATTGCCGCTGACACCATCAGCGGCAATAACCAGATCCTATGGCGCAATAACACCTCCAGCTTCCTCCACCTCTGGAGCCTCGATGCAAACTGGAACTGGCAATCCTCCAGTGGTGCTGATGCTTTCAACTCACCCACGGCCTCGGAGCTGGAAACAAGCTTCCAGATAGACGCCACCGGAGATGGCATTATTGGCATCCCCTTCACCACGATCGAGTCTCAAGGCAACACCAAGCTGCTCAAGCGCGGCGATGGCAAAGCCTTCGTGGAAGTCGGTGGCGCCCGCCAGGAGATCACTTCCCCCTGGGGCGGCACGGCCGGCAACGACAGCAGCGAGTGGCAGATGATTGCCGCTGACATCATTAGCGGCAATAACCAGATCCTCTGGCGCAATAACATCTCCAGCTTCCTCCACCTCTGGAGCCTCGATGCCAACTGGAACTGGCAATCCTCCAGTGGCGCTGATGGGTTCAACACACCCAGGGCCTGGGAGTTGGAGACGAGTTTCCGGGTGGATGCCACCCGAGATGGCATCATCGGCGCCCCCTTCACCGCCATCTAAGCCCAGGGCATCACCAAGCTGCTCAGGCGCGGCGTTGGCAGCGGGTAAAAGATGCTGAACGCTCAAACGATCGGCAGTGTCAAAAGGAATGGCTCAATAAAGTTGTCTGCGCCAGCTGTTGGATAATCACCCCAGCCTGATCCCGCCTCCCCTCTTTTTTGTTGCCATGGCCGGCCGCGCCAGCCTCAATGCCAAGAACCTGGAAGCGCTGGGGCCGGCCCGGTTGGCGGAACTGCTGCTGCAGCACACCGAGGGCAATGCGGCGGCGCGGCGGGCGTTGCGGTTGGCGTTGGCCGAGCAGCGGGGGCCGCTGGAGATGGCGCAGGAGGTGCGCAAGCGGCTGGCTGCGGTGGAGCGTTCCAGCAGTTGGCTGGATCAGAAACGGCGCGATGCGTTGCTGGCGGATCTCGATCGGCAGCGCCAGGCGATTGCGGGGCCGATTGCCGCCCACGATCCCGATCTGGCGGTGGAGTTGTTGTGGCGGTTCCTGGATCTGGCGTCGTCGCTGCAGGATCGCTGCGACTGCAGCGACGACGCCGAACTGCCGCTGTTTCACCAGGCCAGCGCCGATTTAGGGCAGGTGGCCTGCCGCGCCAAGGGGTCGACGGCGGCCCTGGCGGAGCAGGTGGCAGCGGCGCTGCTGGAGAACGAGGGCGGCGAAGTCGACCACCTGATTGAGCACCTCAAAGAGGCCTTGAAGCCGGAAGGATTGGAGCAATTGCGCCAGATGATGGAGGCCAAGCGTCCCCCTCGTAGGAGCGACGTCAAGCAGGCGGCTGGAGAGGCCGCCAGCTTCGATGGCGAAGACGATGAAGCAGCACAAGACGATAATGATTATATTTATGCACCAACCTTTAATTCGGATTACGAACCAGATGACGATGAAGACTTTGAAGCCGAATACGATGTTGACTTCGAATCAGATTACGATGATGAAAGCGAATCAGGTTATGAAGAAGACGATGAAGATTACGATCTCGATCCCGACCCCTACGACCGGGGCCAGACGGTGCGCCTGGCGATGCTGGCCATCGCCGATGCCCTGGGGGATGCGGAGGCCTACCTGGCCGAATATCGCGATCACCAGCCCACTGCCCTGAAGCGGCCGCTGGTGGCGGCCCGCGTAGCCCAGCGGCTCACGGCTGCAGGCCGCGCCGAAGAGGCTCTGGCGCTGCTCGATGCAGCCAAGCCCTCGGCGGACCAGACCCCGCCGGGCCCCGGGCCCTGGATCGATGCCCGCATCGCGGCCTTGGACCAGCTGGAGCGGGGCGAGGAGGCCCAGCAATTGCGCCGGACGTTTGGCCTGTTGCGCCTATCGAGCCAGCATCTGCGCGACTACCTCAAACGCCTGCCGGCCTTTGAAGATGGCGAAGCCCAGGAGCGAGCGCTGGATCTGGTGCTGCAGCACCCCTATCTCGGGCCGGCCCTGGAGTTTCTGCACCACTGGCCCGATCGCCGTCGCACCGCGCGCTTGATCCTGGCGCGGCCCGCCGAACTCGACCGTGCCGATGAACAGCTGCTGGGGGTGGTGGCTGAGGCGCTGGAGGCCGAGCAACCCTTGGCGGCCACGTTATGCCTGCGGGCCCTAATCGAATCGATTGTGGAGCAGGCCCGCTCCAACCACTACCGCCACGCCGTGCGCCACCTGGCCAGCTGCCGCCGCCTGGCCGGCGCGATCGAGGCCTGGGGTGCGATCCCCGATCACAACACCTATATCAGCGAGCTGTTGTACGCCTATGGCCACCGCGCCGGCTTCATGAACCAGCTCGACTCCGACATCCTGTTGCTGCCTGAGTTGCCAGAAGAGCAGCTGGAGGCAGACTGGGGTCCGTGATGGCGATGGGCCGTGGCTGAGAACAACGGGCAGGACGTTCAGGTGCCCTGGTTCAGTGGCCTCTGTCTGGAGGGGAAGATCCCGATTTTTGTGGTGGCGAATAATTCTTGGAAGTCTCGGATGATGCGGCCCAAGCCACATCTACTCCTACAGGACCTACAGCCTTTCCAGCACCATGAACCCCATAACGCCCACAGCCCATCCCCGTACCCAACCCCATGCCTTTCCATCCCCCCAGCGAAGCCGAGATCCGCTCCAGTCGCGAGCAGGCCAAACGTCATCAGCAGGCTGCCCAGCGCTCAGGCCGGGCCCAGGTGCAGGCGAAGCTGTCCCCTGGTCAGCGGGAGGTGTTTCAGCTCATGATCGCGCTGGAGGGCAGCAAGCCGCCCATTTGGCGAAGGGTGCTGATCCCTGCTGATCTGAAGCTTCCCGATCTTCATGGGGTGATCCAGCTTGCGATGGGCTGGAACGATGAGCATCTCTATCACTTCATGGTCGGTACCCGATCGAAGGGTCGGCGCGTCTATGGCGATCCTGATCTGCTTGATATCGACTTAATGCAGCAGGCGACAGGCGCGTTCATCAATGATCACAATGTGCCGATCGATCACCTGCTGGTGAACCGCAAAGACTCGCTTCGCTACGAATACGATTTCGGTGACGGCTGGATTCATCGCCTCACCCTGGAAGACATCCTGGTCCAGCCCCTCCAGCTGGCACGCTTACCGCGCTGTGTGACCGGTCAACGGGCTTGCCCACCGGAAGATATTGGTGGGGTGTTTGGCTATGAACGGGCCTTGCCGATCCTGGCGAATCCAGCTCATCCCGAGCACCAGGAGATGCTGGCCTGGATCGGCCCCTTCGACCCGAATCGCTTCGATCTGGAGGCTGTCAATGCCGATCTCAGCGAGGCGTTTACTGACAAGCCGCAAGCCCAGACCGAAGCGGAAACCAAGCCTGAAGCTCCTGAACAGTCTTGAGATCCAGGTTGTTGGCACCAGATCACTACAGCAACGACCCCTGATGCTCCTGCGGCGGCAACTGGGGGGCAGACTGCTGCTGCTCCTCGGCTTCGCCGGCCTTCACCTCCAGGGCCTGCTCGATCACGCGGTCGGTGAGGGCGTCGAAGTAGGCCGCCAGGGTGCTCTGCAGCTCCAGGAATTCCGGCCAGAGCGTGTCGTTCACGAAGCTGCGGCTCAGGCGGGCCATCACGGTGGTGCGCCGCTGGCCGCGGTAGCGGTAGGGGCGGATGCCATAACGGCGCATCAAGGCCACGAACAGATGGCGCGACCACTGATCGGCGAGCGTGAAGCGAAATTCGATCGGCGGTTCCTCCGCCTCCAGCTCTTTCAGCCGAGCCTGGATGCGCTCGCGGGCCCGTTCGGCCGCCTGCCGTTCCCCCTCGCTGCCGGGCCGGGCATGGAGCGCCTCGATCCGGCGCAGCTTCTCCACCAGCTGGTCCTCAGGACTGGGCGGCGGAGCGCTGCGGGTCTGCGGGCGCGCGGTACCTCCGAAGCCCTCGCTGGCCTGGCGGGTGGCTTGGCGCTGGGCGTTCTTGGACTTGTCGCTGGAGCGGCGGGCGATCGTGAGCTTCTGCGGCGGTGAGGCCCAGGGTAGGGAGCTGGAGACGGTTGATCAGCTCCAGCTGGTCCGCATGATGCCGACCTTCAGGCCGATGCCTGGCTGGTAGCTGGCCTTTGAGCCCTTCATCCCAGCTGCTGCCGGATCTTGCCGAGATAATCCGGCAGCATATGGTCGCTGATCAAGCCCAGCATTCTTTCCTGGCCGCGAGCTCCGGGGGGGGCTGTGGTGGCGCGCAGCTGTTGCTGGAGGGTCTCAAAATCCTCCGCCGAAAGCATCGTGTCATCGACTGCGGTGGTGGCTTCGAAGGCGCTGCCCCGTGCTCCGGCGGGCGCTGATCGGGGCGTGGTCTCCTGCTCGGTGACTCGGCCCTGGCCGTCGAAGCGCAGCAGGTGGCCCGCATGTTGGAAGCCGGGCGGCACCCTCGGAACGATGTCGTTGTGGTTCACCAGGCGGTGATAGCGGCCGCTCAGGGCGGAACCGATCGAGGCGGCGGCTTTGCCCTGGCCCACGGCCGGCTGGCCGTAGGTGTAAAGCCCCTGGATCGCTCTTCGGCTTGCCCAGGTGGCAGCGGCCACTACGGCGATCGCTCCGCCGAGGCTATGGCCGGTGATCAGTAGGGGCAGCTCGGGCCGGGCGCCCAGCAGGCGCTCCATCTCCGGCTGCAGGGCCTGGAATTGTCCTAGGAAGCCAGCGTGCACTGGGCCGATACCCCGGATCGTGCGGGTGGTGACGTTGAGGTTGCTGAGCCAGTCGGCTGTGCTCTCGGTGCCGCGGAAGCTCACCAGGACCAACTCCGGTGTCCATGCCAGGAAGCCCTGGGCGGCCTGCTGCTGCACGAACACGCTGTCGCGGAGGCCCCAGGCGATCGCCTGGGCTTTCACCTCGGATGGATCGCGATAGGCCAGCTCACTGGCTAAGCAGAGTGAGAGAGCGGCTGGCCAGTGGAAGCCAACGCTGGCCAGGGAGCCCAGCCGGAAATCGGCCGCGCTCACGGGCGGCGGGGGCGGTGGGGCCGGCGGCTGGGGTGGGCGCCGGCCGAGCAGGGACCAGAGCCCCCGCGTTTCCGAGCTTTCCTCCACGCCCGGGATTGAGCTACTGGCCTGCGGCGGCGACCCCGCCGGGGATGCTCCCAGTGTCAGCGCGGGCGTCGCGCTGCCCAGCACCGGCGTTCCGATGGTCACGCTCACCTGCAGGGGAATCGTCCAGGTGAGGGCGCCTGGTCCCCCTTGTTGTACAGCCTCGGTGGGGAGGAGTGGTGGCCCCACCACGACCGGCTCCTCCTCATCCAGCCAGACCTCACCCTCTTGCTGCCCGCTGTTCGCGCGAGACGGCGGCGGTACCGCCTCCAGCAGCTCCTGACGCAGGGCCTCGGCTTCTGCTGGCAGCGTCTGCTCACGGACATGGCGCACCAGGCGGCTGACCCGCACTCCCTCGTTGGCCTGCCAGGCGATCCGCTGCTCACCCATCCACTCCTGCCAGATGCGACCATCACTGGTGATCACCTCACCGGCTTCGTTGCGCTTCGGCACTCCCGAGTGGTGAAGCGCCACCACCTCCCACTGGTCGTTGAACACCGGCGAGCCCGATGAACCGGGGTCGGTGTCGGTCTGGTAGTGGAGGAATAGCTCGAGTTCGTCGACCACCTGGTTGTGGCGCACGGCAAGCTGCTTCGGTTCACCGTTGGGGTGCTGGATGATGTTCACCGACTCCCCCACCAGCAACTTGCCGGTGTCTTCGATCAGCGGCAGCCAGCCGTAGCCGCTCAGATCGGCATCGGCTGCGACGGCCACAAGGCTGTAGTCGAGTTCGTCATCGCTGAGGAAGAAGGCTTCAGGCTGCAGCCGCACGATCTCCGTTGCCTTCAGCTCTCCGCTTTCGCTCTCCTGATAATTGAACTCCACCACGCAGTGCTGAGCCTGCACAGCGCTGGAGAGCACGTGATGGTTAGTGAGCAGCAGTCGCGGTGAGACCATAAAGCCAGTGCCATAGCCGAGGTTCTTGCCCTGCTCGCCGCAGATGTGGATGCGTCCCACCGCCTGGGACACCCGCAATCCCTGTTCCAGGAATCGCAGTCCCAGCAGATCATTGCTGGCCAGGATCCGTTCGAACCCCCGCGGGAAAACCCGGGAGCTCTGGCCGGGGCCCAGCGGTTCGAAGCGCTGACCCTCGCGGGTCAGGGCGAGAACCTCTTCAGGATCGGCACGCAGCCTCAGCAGGCGTTTGCGGAGCAGTTCGGGCGTGTTGGCGCTGATCGCGAGAATGTCGCCGCTCTTGATGTGAAGGAGATTGCTGCGCCGTTGTCGCGCACGCGCCTTGAACCTTTCCTCCGTCTTTGGGATGACGCTCAGGACGGTCATACGGTTCATCATTCAACCTCAGGCTATGACGTGAACGAGAAACTTTCTCAGCCCGCGCCCACTTCGCTCACATCCGAGGCATGAGCGTCTGGCTCCGCTAGGACATCCGCTGCGCCTGATAAAAAAATCCTTCCTCCCCAGGCTCCTGACGCACCACCGAGCAGCGCGTGGCCACACGCCACAGGGCCCGGTGGATGGGGGTGGGGTCGTAGCGCACCAGATCGGGGAACTTCCGCTTCAGCAGGGCTGATCCTCGCCAGGCGTTGTAGTGGGGGATCGCCGAGTTGACGTGGTGGCACACGTGGGTGGAGCCGATGCCGTGGTGGAGCAGGTTGAGTAGCGGGCCGTAGGGGCGATCCACCGTCTGCAGGGCGCCCTTGGCCCAGTTCCACTGGTCAGCGCTGAAGTGGGGGATGTCGGTGTCGGTGTGCTGCAGCCAGGTGTAGGTCACCAGCCAGGCATTGATCACGAGGTAAGGCAGGCCATAGACGCAGAGCACCCGGGCCAAGGAGAAGTGCGCGGCGGCCAGAGCCAGCGCCAGCAGCATCGCCACCAGGCCAAGGTTCGACAGCAGCATCCGTGGGCGGAAGCCGGCCGGGAACAGGGGCCGCCGGCCGTTGCGGAAGGGGGCGCCGTTCCAGAAGTGGGAGGTGGGGGCGCCGTAGTCTTCACCCCCGGACACGCCGGTCAGCAGGTAGAGGGGCCAGCCCACCACCAGGTGGGTGAGCAGGGCCTGCAGGCCGAACAGGCTGGGTCCTAGCCGCTGGGCCAGCGCTACCATCAAATATCCGGCGGCGGAGTCGGTCCGGGGCGGCACATGGGTTTCACCGCCTTCGAGCTGGTTGCAGTTGGCGTGATGCACCGCGTGGCTGCGTTGCCAGCTGAAGTAAGGCACCAACAGCAGGCTGTGCAGGGTGAAACCCACCACCGCCTCCAGCCGCCGGTTGGGATGGAAGGCGCCGTGGCCGCATTCGTGGGCCAGCACCCAGCAGCCCCCCGCCACCGTTCCTGTGACCAGCCCGTAGAGCAGCCACAGGGGAACGGCCGCCGCCGTGAGCGGGATGCGGGTACCGAGGCCATAGGCCAGCAGCGACAGGCCGAGGGAGAAGGCCAGGCTGCCCCAGGCCCTGGCGGGATTGTGCTGAAGCAGGTCGGCGGACAGGCAGGCCAGCAGCTCGGCCTTGCTGGGATAGGCGCTCTGGGGAGCAGCGGCGGCCGCTTGGGGACGCAGCGGCAGGAGGTTGGTACGGCTCAACGGGTCGGCGGCAGGGCTGGTGGCAGGCGACGGGTCGGCCGCAGGCTGGCAAAACTTTAGGCAGCGGGCTGCAGCGTCCGTGCGGCGGGCTACTCCTGAACGCCGAAATGGCCCCGATGGCGCATGGCTCAATCGGACCCAGCAAGCGGCGTCGATCGGAGTGCAACTCACGAACCAGGGTGCGTGGCACAGCCAGACGAGCGGCCTCTGCCAGCGAACGCCGGGGGGCTGACGTCAGGCAACATCCCCCGGCGCTGTCGATCAGATGCTGGTGACCATCCCCGCGCTCCAGGTGGGCAGACTGGTGCCAGCCAACATCAGCTCCTGGAAGCGTCCATCATTAAGGCCAACCTTGAGAGTGCTGCTGCCAAGACCCGTAAGCACACTGATGCCGTCGGAGAGCACAAGCGAATCCTCATCGCTGAAGTCAAGCAGGGTGTCCTTGCCCACCAGCTGATCGACGGTGATCAGCAGCTTGTCAGCTCCGGCGCCGAGGGTAATGCGGTCGTTGCCGCTGCCGCTGCGTACCAGATCCTTGCCTGTCCCAGCGTCGATGACGTCATCTCCTGCACCGGCGCGAATGAAGTCCACACCGGATGATCCTGTGATCATGTCATCGCCTTCGCGGGTGTGAATGTAGTTGGAGATGACGCCGAAAATCAGGCCACGCCCAGCACTGAAGATGGTTTGGTCCCCTCCGGCGGCATCGCCAACCACGGCTTGGATGTTCACCTCAGGATCACCTGGCTGGGCGTCCAGCTGGATGGTGATCTTGCGGCTTCCTTTCATCGTGGGGAAGTCGATGGCCGTTCCGCCGCCGTTGAAGCTGAGTCCATAGGTACCCGTGCTGGGCAGGCTCGCCAGGGGATAGAGACCCCCATTGAGATCCCTGTGGCCGGAGAGATTTAGGAACTTGCCATCGGCTGAGGTGGATAAACGGTTCAGGTCAGGGAGACCCTCCAGCTTCAATGGCTTGGAGGCACTACTGCCTGCCTCACTGAGCTTGACGATCTGCCCGCCAGCGGCGAGGTTGAAGTCGGCGATGGCACCGCCTTTGACGCCATGGGTCTGGATGTTGGCGAAGAAATCAGTGCCGGGTGCGTTGCCATAGAGGTTGGAGACATCGATGATGCCTGAAGACTCCCAGCC
>CALRXC020000056.1:0-28139 GCA_943372025.1 Synechococcus sp. UW140
GAGTTGCGCATTCAGCGATCAGGGTGCATAGTGGATAAACGGGGCTGCATAGTCAGCTTCCAAGCAGTCATCCCCTGACTGCTCCTGTTCACCCTCCGGAGAGGGTCACAGGACCTCCTGAGTTACACCACTCCGAGGGGCGCTACCCAGCGAGGCGTACTCCGGTTGATTGCAGGTGAGCAGAATCCGCTGTCGTTCCACCTCGCTTAGGCGATGAGAAACCAGGCGAGAACTGCCTTTACGGCGGTCCTCACCGTCCCCATCACCCCCAAAGGCACGCCGCCAGCGTTTGACGGTGCGCAGGGAAATGCCGAGTTCACAGCAGGCGCTCACCAGCCTGGCGCCAGCAGCATTCGCCCCGACGATCAGCTCGATCGCCATCCGCCGCTGGGCGGCACTCGTCAGCCTTCCTCGTCCTCCGAGCAGAAGGCCTCCCACTTTTTTCGCAGCACCAGCAATGCCGCCGCCTCCGCCAGGGCCTTCTCCTTGCGCTGCAGCTCCTTTTTGAGGGCCTTGATCTCTCTTTGATCCTGAGCGTGGAGCTTTTCGAGATCCTTCTGCTCCGCCATCGAGCGCACCGGCTTTGCGTTGGCATTCTGAGCTACCTGTCGCCAATGGCTCACTTGCTCTGGGTACAGGCCCCGTTCGCGGCAGTAGGCGCTGAGCTCAGTGGCATTGAAGGCAGCGGTCTCCAATACCACCGTGAACTTGTCGGCAGCACCCCAGCCTTCAGGGTCCTTGTGGGATGCAGGCACCACTTCCCCCTCCAGCCGCCAGCCCTTACGCCAAAGATAGAGAGTGGCGACATGAATTCCCGTCTCCTCCGAAATCCGGGCCACGCTCTGCCGGTTCGGCGGACTCATCCGCCTTCTGACATCAGCCTTGATCTCCTCGCTGTAACGACGCATTGCTCTGCTCCATCAAGCCCCCAGGTTTGCGATTGAGAGGGGTGTCATCTTTCCTGAACGCGGGGGGGTTCGAGTTGTTCGACATCCCCAATTTGATGTATCCATTGCGAAATTCAGACTTGACCCATATTGATGCCACGTTCGTGCCGATAGCGGATCGACGCGCAGGACAATGGATTGAGCGGGAGAAACATCAGGCTCCCTGATCATTCGCCGCACCAGCCCTCTTCAGGTCTTCGCCTATCAGGCCAATCTGTTTAATGAAAATGTAGCGCCCGCATCTCTGACAATTATCACATCGAGTGCCTTGTTGCCGATTTCGATAGCCTCATTTAAGCGAATTGCTCAAAGAATACGGCGGGGAGTTGGTGCAGGTCAGCAGCTCAACGAAAAGCTTCAACGTCAAGAGTTTATTAAAGACTCGCTACTGAACCACCCCGTGCGCATGTCCGCAAGGGCAGCTGCTGTAGCATGACCATGACAACCCATTCGCATAAGCACTGAACCAAATATTATGAAACATTATATCTTCAGCAAATCTGATCTCAATCTAACTACTAGTACACAAAGTAAAGATGGTCAAGTTTTTAGTATTGAGGATAATCTGTATATTGATTCGTTGATTGAAAGCGTTGATAGTTTACTAAAGCTATATTCGGATCAAATTTCCTCATTCTATAAATCAAAAGATATAAAATTAGAAATAGGAAAAGTATTTGATGCCATGCATTCATTTACTTCTATGCGATCTATAAATAATCTAGTTTTGCAGCAGTGTTTACAAGGATGCGTAGAGTGCGCAAGAAACTATATATATGATTATATTATAAGCAATGTAGACAATGAATTGAAATACAAAAAGAGTATTAATGGCTTGTATTCCAAAGAAAAATTTAGAGATTTAAAATTGAACGGGTATGTTGAGTATTCGATCGAGAATACCGAATCATTTGAAAAGGAGTCACAACTTCTTCTGGATTATGCTAGATCTCATTACAGGAATAAGGATGATTGGAGGTCATTTGCATTTATGGACCCATCTACATTTCCAGAAACCAAGATTTTCAAAATTATTCAAGAATTTATAGATGATAATAGGATTTATGAAATGGCATCTGATTATATGGGCACGGAACTTGATTTGGCGTGGGCGTTTCCTAATTATAGTCATCACAGACAACAATGGTTTAGGATTAAGCAGCAAGAGGAGATTAGTCCGACCAACTATTACCATCTAGATAAAGATAAAAATATGCTTAAGATTTTGATTTATCTTACTGATGTAAACGATCAAGATGGACCATTTAAATATGTAAGAGGTAGTAACTTGTGGAAAAAATCAATTTGTACTTTTGCGTTGCATTATGGTATTGATTTTAAAGTTAATAAACTTTTGATAGGTGAAGAATCAGATTTTAGAAATAACATCTTTACAAAAAAAACAGATATACTTTCTGAGTTTCCCTACGCATTCATTGGATCAACACATTATGGTGATTTTTTAAAACAAGATTCAGATATTTCCAAAATTCTTTTGAATGAATCTGTTGTTTTTACTCGGAAAAAAGGAACTATGATTATTTTTGATGGTGGTATGGGTGTTCATTCAGGGGGCAACGCAAATAGCGGCGAAAGACTTGCAATACAGATAGGCTACAGAAAAAAATTAAAGAAAAAAAGATATATCTTTAAAGAAACAAAAGAGCTAGTCCGTAAAATTAAACGCAATGTTATAGGTTTAAGATAAACAAATTTTAACAGTACAATAATAGCGCAATACTTTACTGGCATTCACATAAGCTACTCATGCAATACCCTTAGAAGATCTTTGTCCGGTTCCGTAGCCATGGATGCTGCGTGCCCGCAATCCCTCTGGCGCCATTCGTGAGCGGTAGGCTAAAGCCAGCTGGAGCATTGAGCTGGTGAGCAACGGCTGGCGCGACGGCAAGCCGGTTAAGCCCATTCACATTTTAATCACCACCCTACGCCCACCTGCCCAAATGCATTGCACAGGCTGGTGAGGCAGCGCTGGGCGATCGAATACAAGTGGCATTGGGCTCGCGTCCCGTCACCCAATTTGGAGAGATCACGCCGTTGCCCAGCGGATTGGCCTCTCCACCAGCAGCCTAGCCAAGTGGGTTCGGCAGGCTCTAATCGACGGATCGGTGTAACTCCGCATGTCGCCCAGAACGCAGGCCGCTCCGGTGGCTCTGCCATCGATGGCCGCACCACCCGGCATGAATGGCGGTTATCCATGAGTACATGCCCCCGGTAGCTGGGCAGAGCCGGGTGAACATTCGACTTGCGGGCCAGCAGGGCGTCGGGATCCGTGCTGGAGCGGTGATTCTTGTTACTGAGACGGACTCCGCGGAAATCGCCCTTGGCCCGCTTCCTGCCATCTTTGGTTGACCCCAATCCCTCGCCAGGACCTGACGGCGGTGGCGGCGTTTCATCCTCTCCGTCGATCCGCTCCAAGGGTGCATGCGAGGCCCAAGCCTGCAGCAGGGTGCCATCCACGGAGAAGTGCTCATTGCTGAGCAGCGGATTCACTTCCGGTGCCGCCATCAGCTTCTCCAGAAACCTGCCCATCACCTGCTCATTGAGCAGCCGGTCGCGATTCTTGGTGTAGACGTAATCGGCCGGAGGCCTTTCGTGTTCGGATGCCAGATCGAATCGTCGGGGCTCAACCCCACAAACCAGCGGAACAGCAGGTTGTAGTCGAGTTGCTGCAGCAGCAGACGCTCCGATCAGATCCCGTAGAAGGCCTGGAGCAGTGAGGCGAGCAACAACTGCTCTGGCGGTACCGATAGCCTGCCTTCTGAGGCGAAGAGCTAGCAGAAAGTGGGGTTGAGGCAATCGAGAGCCTGATCCGCCAGCTTGCGGATGCGCCACAGCGGATAACTGGCCGGGATTCGGACCTTGATCGACACCTAGGAAAACAGAGAGCACGGTCGCTCCTGTTGACCTCGCATCAAGCCTGGGGCGGTTGCCCCAGTTTCGCAGGGGTGGGCGGGTTTTTCAGCGAACTCTTAGACCCGCTCAGAGGCCGGCAGCTCAATCCTCTGCACCAATTGAGGCACTCGAGGGCTACCATTGCCCGTACGCGAAGTCAATGATCAAAGTCTCCGAATAATATTTATAAGGTGCAGGGTGTCCACCGAGGGCAAAAAAGCTAGTTAATGGTAAGAATAAGATTCGAAAAGTGTGTAACAGTTCATTCTAAGTTTAACACAACATTGATCCAGCCAAGTAGGTTTCAGCTTTGGCCCCCTCAGAGTTCGTTGGCCAGAACTGCCTAAATCCTTATGAACATTTACATCCCGGTTGAGATCAAAGCTCGAGAGCTTGAGGGGCGCCTGCTCCTTGCGCTAGCTGCCGCGGAGAGAGGTCACAAAGTTTTACTCGGTGAAAAGGAGTATGTTGAATCTCTACTAAAACAAAATGTTGTTAAGCCTGGGATTCTGCATCATAAAAGTATTCTCCCTTACCAGCTCGAGGGGCTTCAGGCAATGAATGAATACGGTCACAAAGTAACTGTGCAGGATGAAGAGCATGGTTTACTGGCTCCTGATTACAAAGGATTTGCGCAAAGTCGATTTTCGCCTGAGACAATTAGACTTGCTGATCGCATTTATTGTTGGGGTCAAATTGATAATAGTGCTATAGCTAATATTTATTCGACAACGTGCCCCAAAATACTGCCAACGGGTTCTCCGCGGGTAGACTTTTGGCGTGAAGACATGGATCAATTCTATTTTGATGATACGACAGCATATCCGCAGCCATACGTATTGTTCGTTTCAAATCAAGGATATGTACTTAATGTAAATCGATTATGGCTTCTTGTCAGAAATACGAAATACTTATCTAGGAGCGAGGCTGATGACATTGAGGCTGACATTTTCAGGCATTATGCATGGCAAACGGAGATGGTTCATCATTTCTTGCTGGCAATACGCAGTGTTTCGAAGAGATTCCCCAATGTAACAATTGTCGTGCGACCACATCCAACAGAAGTTGACGACGCTTGGTCTATAATGTTAGAAGGTACGAATAATGTACTTGTTTCACGAGAAGGAACACTTGGTCAATGGATACGACATGCAGCTGCTGTTGTTCATGAAGGCTGTACAAGTGGTTTTGAAGCTGCCGCAATGGGTCGCCCTGTTATCGCCTACGAACCAATTCCTCCTGTAAAAGCTCGTCCGATACCGAACGAGCTTAGCTTGAGTGCAAAGACTAAAGACGAGCTCCTTAAATTAATTGCTCCCCACGCTAAAGAGCCAGATTATTCAAGGAAATCTGGCATTGCACAAGTTACTTTAGAGAAGTTGCTCGTAAGATTCTCAAATTTAGTGGGCCCGCTGGCAGTTGATCGTATTGTTTCTGATTGGGAAACTATGTGGCATAATGAGTTGGAGCATAACAATGATTGGAGCCGGATTCTGCAACATCTTGAACCTACCACTAAGCCAACTTGGGTTCGGCGAATTATAACTAAATCAAAGCAAATCAGTCCTATTTTATGGAAATCAGCTCAAAACACTAAGCAGAATACTGAGATCACGAGTAATGTCCATAGGGCCGGCGCGACGCCTGACTGGCGAAGTCAATTTAAGATATCTCATAAGTTTCCATCTGTTATTTCTGACTCTGAACTAGAAGGTTTGATTATTCGTATTCAATCATGCACCGGCCGCTTTCTGAATGTTAAGTATGAACGAATAGGACCTGTTTCGTTCGTTTTTAGCCGCAAGCACTGACTGTGCTCATTTGAACCAGCTCTAAGGTGGTGGGGCTCAAGCAACATGATCAGTTCCAGCTCTGCCGCGGCTGCCTTCTACCGAGATCATCCCCCAAGGCTCATTAGAAGTCAGGTATAATTTCATGCATGAGCTGGATCTCGTCAACCTAGTCGCCGTCCAGCGCTTCTTAGGCTTCTGCGTCGGCGTTTACGAGTAAAGCTGTAGCCACCACTGCTTGAGGATTTGGTCCGAAAGATCCGCCTTTGACGCGTCCGAAAAGCCCACAAACGAAATTCAGCAAGCCCCCCAATAGCAATGCTTAATATATTAAGAACCCGTAGGCCATTCAAGAAAAAGATCTTATTTATAGCGGGGTACATCAAGCAGCCCCATGGGAGTGCTTTGTCTGCTATCGATGTATTGAGGTCTGTACCATCGTCTTACCAAAAATATATTCTGACAGAGCATCGGATTGCGAATGGCCGGTATCTAAGCAGTGCTATAAGATTGTCCTACGCATACACTGGTGCCAATTTTGAGCCGCACTTCATTGCGAAACTAGTTTCTAAGCTCGTTGCGCCACTATATTCATCGGCATTTAGCCTATGGCTTCGATACGAAAAGTTTGATCTTGTAATCGTTAACGGCTTTGGATCGCGCTCATTGTGGGAGAAGACAAGGAAGATCATCAATTCCTCCATTCCATCATGTGTTTTATCAAGAGAGTCACCACGTCACTTTGACTCCGGAGACAGGAATCATTCCCTGATTGAACAAACTGAGTTTCTGCGTACCTTCGATTTTTACATCTTTGTTTCACGAGCCTTAAAAGCCGAGTGGGCCGAGCTGGCCAACCTAAATAAAGAGCGGTCGTATTACCTGCCGAATTGCTGCGAAGAAGAACAGCTTTTATCAATTGATCGCAACCTTTCAGATGTTGCAGAGATTAGAGCAAAATATGATATCCACCCTGACATTCCTCTTATTCTAAATGTCGGATCCATTGAGCTTAGAAAGGGGCAGCAAGATCTCGAAGTATTAGCTCAACACTTAGCGCAGAGCGGACAAGACTTTAAAATTGCATGCGTGGGCTTTGATGGAACCGAGGAAGGGACGCTATGGAGGCAGAGAATTACGAAATCTAAGCTTTCTGAATTCTTTATCTTCCCTGGGTCAACAGATAAGATCCAGTATTGGTATCAGGTTGCCACAATGCTTGTTTTTACTAGCAGGGCTGAAGCGATGCCAAGAACAATATTAGAGGCGATGGCTAGCGCACTGCCTATAGTGTCGACCAATGTTGATGGAATTCCTGAGCTGATCAATCATTTTGATGATGGATACCTCTACACACCGGGCGACACATGCCAGATGATTCAGGGAGTGGTGAATATGTTGGAAAACCCAAGAAGGGCTAGTGCCTTTGGCTCTCACGCTAGAATTAAGTATGTTAGCAGCTTTTCTAAAAGCCATCACGCCATGAGGATGCTGGCTATTCTGGAAGCTATTACGTGCTAATTGGTATGCTTAGTTTTCCCGAGGTTGCCGCCAAATTTCATGATGTTGAGTCAATGCTATTCTAGTGTGATGCTTAGCTCTAGATCGTATTCTGAAATAGCTAGGGCTTGCTGATAAAGGTCAGCGATGCCTCAACTCATAGCACGAGTGCATGCTCTCGATTGGCCAAAAGGCAAGCCCTGGGGTACTCTCACCATCGATGCCTCCTGCACGCCAGCCGACATCACCTATCCGACTGATTTGAAGCTGCTTAATGAGGCAAGGAATTCGACCGACCGAATCATCGATGATCTATTTGAACAGTTCTCAGACCTTCGCAAACACAAGCCCCGCTATGATCAGGGAAGAGCACGGGCTGTTTTCCTCAATGTCGCCAAACAGAAGAAACCACGCCGCCGCAAGTTAAAAGCCGCAATACGTCGTCATCTCGCCTACCTCCAGCGGAATCTTGAAGCCATTGATACCTTGATCGCTTCTGGCTCAGTGCTTTCCAGCCTGAAGACCCATTGGTGGCGCAAACTGCTTGTGATCAGCGAGCTGCACCGCCAGCAAACCATCCTGCTTTGCGCCAAGACGCGGAGCATCCCCGACCGCATCGTCAATCTGGTGCAGCGACTTGTTCGGCCTATGGTTCGCGGCAAGGCAAGAGCTGTTGTTGAGTTTGGCGCCAAAATCAGTGTTTCTGTGCGGAATGGCTTTGCCTTCCTGCATCGGATCAGCTGGGATCCATCCACTGAGGTCGAGGATCCGATTGCACAAGCCAAGAAGTATAAACAAGAAAACGTATCTCAGTCCGAAAGAATCTGTGCTGATCGTATCTACCCCAACACGAAGAACCGAAACTTCTGCACAAGAAACAACACACGACTATCTGGCAAGCGGTTGGGTAGACCACCGAAGGATCCAGAGATCACCGCTACTAACAAGCAGCAGCTGAGCACAGATCAAAGGAAGCGCAATGAGGTGGAAGGATGCTTAGGATCAGGGAAGAGGAAGTACTCCCTGGATCTGATTATGGCGCGGTTGTCCAAAGGTGCAACGACCTTGATCTCAATGGCGTTTCTAGTGTTGTGCGCAGAGAAGATCCTGAGGCTCCTCCGCCTCTTTTTTATCACCGTCTGTGCTTGGTTCTATGTCTGGCAAAGACCTGTTGCACTCTGGGAGGAGCTCAGGAACATTTGGCACCTTTAAATGGCTGATTCACTGGTCGCTGTATAAATATGCGTGAGAGCGGCCCACCCGCCGCTCGTTGGCTGCATTCGAACCGAGTCTGCTGTATGCTTTTTCAGGAGTCCCTACATGTGCATCGGAGACAACCAGCCGGATCCCCGTCAGGCCACGCTGCTTTAGGCCACTGAGGAACACTCGCCAGATGGTCTCGCTTTCGCTGTCACCCACCTGCAGGCCCAGTAGCTCCCGGGGGCCATCGGCGTTGACGCCCGTGGTCTCGACCACGGCTCGGGAGCAGACCTGCAGCTTTTTTGTCCAGCCGCCCGTGCGGTAGGTGGCTTCGAGGTAGAGTTATGAGATAAGGGTTTCGTCCAGGGGGTGCTCCAGGAACGCCTAGATCTGGCCATCAAGTCCCTGGCAGATGCAGCTCACCTCCGACCGGAAATGCCGGCCTGCTAGCCGATCGCGGCCACCAGGGCTTCCCCCTTGCGAGTGGAGATGCCCTTTACCCAGGCCTTTATGAACACCTCGTAGAGGGTCTGATCAATCCGCCGCCGGGGCTCGAGTATCTTCGGGATGTACTCCCTCAGCGGAGTTTTTTGTCCCTGCCATGCCTGGGGCTGAGGTTTCAGGGCTTTTCCACCAATCGGATAGACTCAAGATTGCTCGATATGACAAATTTCCCTGAGAGCGACTGGCCTTCCAATAATTTCCACATCAAATGACAAGAAAAATTGCATTCTATCTACCCCAATTTCATCCAGTTGCTGAAAATGACGCTTTTTGGGGTAAAGGTTTCACAGAGTGGACTAACGTTACAAAGGCCAAGCCATTATACAAGGGGCATCGGCAACCATTCTTGCCATCAGACCTGGGTTTTTATGACTTGAGGCTACCGGAGGCCAGGCAGGCACAGACTGAGTTAGCAAAGCAGGCTGGCATAGAAGGGTTCTGTTATTGGCATTACTGGTTTGGTGGCGGGAAAAAAGTTCTAGATAGAATCCTTCACGAAGTTCTTGTTAGCGGTGAGCCAGATTTTCCATTTTGCCTAGCCTGGGCAAATCAATCCTGGACAGGAAAATGGCATGGCCTAAATAACGAGGTCTTATTCAAACAGGAATATCCTGGAATCGAAGATATTAGCAGATTCTTCTATGATATCCTGCCAGCATTCAAGGATCGTAGATATTTAAAGGTTGATGATAAGCCTCTCTTCTTGATCTATCAACCAAATGAAGTTCCAGACACTTACCCCTTGATCCCAGTTTGGCGCGATCTAGCAAAGAAAGAGGGGATTAATGATATATTTTTTGTAGGCAATGATCCTCAAGCTGACCAGCTTTCGCGGCTAGCTTCTGAGCTTGATGGCCATGCACAGAATGGAGTCAAAGAAGCGCAGTATTATGCCAGCTTCTCTTGTGACTGTTCACTCAATCAACGTATCATTAAGCGAATTTCGAAGTTAAATAGCAAGTTTTCCCGGCAAGATCAACCCATTGTCTTCGATTACGAAAACTATGTCAGGAATTACATGTCCGAGTCAAGTCTGCATTCTGATCTGTTCCCTACAATTATTCCAGGCTGGGACAATACGCCGCGGTCGCGAGGTCGCGGTGTTGTCTTTGAGAGGGAATCGCCAGTCCTTTTTAAGGAATTGCTAATTTATCTTCATAGCAGATTGCAGTGTCGCTCGCAGGATAGGCAGATTATCTTTTTGAAATCATGGAATGAGTGGGCTGAGGGAAATGTATTGGAACCATCTGAGCGGTGGGGGTCTCAGTATCTCGATGCAATTAGAGAGTCGTCTAAATTCTGCACTTAGTAACGTGTGAGATGAAAGTAACATTCATCAAGCAATTATGAAGTACCTTGAACACATCGCCATCCTGCGCGAGATGGCAGCTTAGCGGTAGTCGCGCACTGGTGTGATTTGTAGCAAGTAGCTCGGATTTACTGATTACGAGCAAGCCACGGCCACCGAAGCGTACTAGCCGGGGAGCGATTTTTGTGTTAGGTTGAGAAAGTGTTATAAGAGATCCTCAACCTAGAGTTTGTGATGATTACAACTCTGCAGAGGCAAAGAGCGATTCTGTATATTGCAGATCAGTCTTTTCGGGCAAAGTTGCGAAGATACAGATCTGGGTTAGATATTCGCGATTGCGATAGTTGCGAGCTTCTCCAAATGAGAACATTGATTTCATGCCCACCCAATGTCTGGCGATTTTGAAACGGTATCTCTGTAATTCACAAGCTCAGTGGCGTAATCATGCTAGACGTAAGCGTGTCTTAGTTTTTTACCCACATAATCCGTTTAACCCTAGCCACGGATCACACCTCCGTTGTCTGCAACAGCTGCAAGATCTCAGTCGTGACTACGATATTATACTTGCATCTTCCTCAAAGACTTCAGATTCAGAGTGGCCAGCTGGGAACCTCCAGCTTGCCAAAGTTGCTCTCAAGAATACTATCAGAAGAATTGATATCTTTGAGTTTGGCATCCTTGGAGCTCTCGATCAATATTGCTCTTTCATTTTCAGAGCGTTTAAGCGGCTAATCCCCTTATTTCCCTGTGAAAAGATAGGCGAGCGTCTACACCGGGCTTTTTTCTTCGCCTGGTTCAACTGGCTTTCAATACGTTATCAGCCCTGTGCCACCGTAATACACTATACTTATTGGGCCTATTTATCGTCTTCCCTGGCGGGTGGAGTAACGATCTTAGAGCTTCACGACCTTCTGCCAGTTAATCACTACCTCACCAGAAAGATTGGTAACTGGCTACAAGCAAGTTCTTCATCAGAAGGCGGAATTGTGGTATCTCCAATCAACTATGTGGATCGCCTCTCGCAGCTGCCTGCAGACGTGGTATTGGAAATACAAGAAGTGATTAATCAGATCAATAGACTTGATCTTGTTTGGATGATTTCGCATCGTGAAAAACGATTGCTGGAAGAACTTGGCATGACCGTTAAATTTGAAGTCATCTACCCGTTGATGACCAGTAAAGCTCTATGCCAGACGAGAAATAACCAGGCAATTCTGCCAGTCGGTCCGAATGCTTTCAACACGTATTCCTTGCAGAATTTCATCAAGGATGTCATTCCTCTTCTTGATTCTCAGGCTTTGGGTGCCAGAGAGATTCAGGTAACCGGACGCTTTTGGGGCGATCAGCCACCGCCAATGCCGCTTCCTTTGAAATACTACGGTGTTGTAGATGACTATGCAGAGCGGCTGTCCCGTAGCGCCTTCATGATCGCGCCAACCTCTGTTGGTACAGGCCAACAAATCAAGATTTTTGAGGCACTGGCTTCGGGTATTCCTGTTATCACCTATCGCTGCGCTGTACCAGCGGATGTTCTTTCGGCCAATCCAAGTATCATCGGAGTTGACACTCCAGCTGAACTCGCAGAAGCAATTGTTCAGTTATGGTGCGACAAGCAGGTTCTGCAGCACTATTGGGTCATGGCAGCAGAAGCCGCCGAGCGGCAGGCCAAGCGGCGATCTACATTCCCTTATTGCTGTTCGCTCAAAAAAGCGCTTGCTGCTTATAATGATCATAAAGAAGGCTCCGCCGGTGGGCGGTTTGCATGAAGCTTTACTTTGCCGGGTGCGCGAGGGACTGTGCCGATGTTGTCGCCTCCAACATTGCAACTCTTTTGACTCTAGGCGAGAATACCTTGTGTGACGAGATTAAAGTCTTTATCGCTGAGAATAGCTCCAAAGACAATACTCGCGAAATCATCTCGGAGTTAGCAGCACAGGATGACAGAGTGATTCCTGTTTTCTTGGAAGACCTTGATAAGGCAATCCCCATCCGTGAGGCGCGGATTGCCTTTTGTCGTGATCGTTTGCTAGCTGAGATCATCAGGCACGTGTCAGATGGCTTGTATGTCCCGATCGACCTTGATTTAGATATGGCCAGTTCACTGCAAGCAGATTCTTTTCTGGAGGCCTGCCAGCTTGTAGCCAGCGGCAGGGCTTCAGGGATCTTCCCCTCCTCCTCCCCTTACTACTACGACATCCATGCTCTGAGGGATCGTGAATGGTCCCCAGATAGTTCCTGGAAGGAAATTAATGAGGCCAAAGCATGGGGTTACTTCTGGACCCAGCTAGTTTATATCCGCTACGTTTCATCCAGACAAAAGCCCCATGCACGCCTGCAAGCCAAAGGTCTAATCCCCATTGACAGCGCTTTTGGTGGCGTTGGCATCTACTCTCTGAGCCAGGTGCTGAATTCAGGTGCCAGATATTCATCGTCTGAGCTGGAGCAACAAGAGCTGAATTTCTGTGAACATGTCGTCTTCAATAGATTTCTTGATCGGCTGTTTATCAACTCTGCCTGGGTTATCGCCGCACCTCCAGAGCATATCGAGTTTCGTGTGCTGCCTGCCTACCGTAAAGCCTGGAGAATCACGCGTGCTGGACTTGGTGATGTGAGGCTGCAAGCCAAGAAAATCCTGAAACCCGTTAATCTCCTGTTTTCTCTCTTTGATTTTCCAAACGAATCCACTTAGGGAGAATTTGGAAAACCAGCCCAATTGCCGTGAGAATATGCCTCTGATCGGCCAGTACTTGATTGTTGGGTGGCAAGCAGCAGCGAGTCCTCCATGAATGCGCCGATTTCAACAATGACACGGGGTTGTCTCACGGCGATCAAGCGCCCGATCAGATCCCTGCCGCCATAGTCCATCTCCCACGGCATAGCAGGTACGGCAGGCCTCTGGGAAGGCCAGGGAAAACAACTGAACAAACCATGGATCTGTGATTCAACGGGGCAGATCGAACCCTGAGTTGAGTCTCATGTTTGTCCCCCACGACGACGGGCATTCGCTTCAGTGACCAGGGACAGGATTCCGTGGTCGGTCGTCGTGCGAGCGTAGCGATAAGTGGCATGCTTCATGGACCAGGACATTAGCCTGAGTGCCGAAGGTGGGGGCGGGGCTGGGTGTGCGGACCGGTTACGGTCAGCTGCAGCATGGTAGGCATCGATGTCGCTGGTCTTCTGACCTGAATGTCGGCGAAATTGGCCCAGCCTCGCAAGGATCTTGCCTGGGGTGGCCACCCTGGCCATCCGCAGCCAGAGGTCGTAATCCATCGTGAGCGGAAGGTTGGGATTGATCTCTCCAACCGTGAAATACAGGTCCCGCCGGAAAAAAACCGCCTCCTGCGGCAGATATCGATTGCCCCAGTACAGCTCCCGGTAGTCCACAGCAGCCACATACCGCGAAGAAAGACGGCGCCCCTCCCCATCGATGAAATCGTGGTCGCCATAGGCCCACTGAGTGCTGGGGTTTCGGCCGAAGAACTCGATGACCGTTCGCAATGCGCCGTCGATCAGGCGATCATCGCTGTTCAGCCAGCCGAAAATGGAGCCTCGTGCCAGCCGGAAGCCCTCCAGCAAAGCGACCGCCTGCCCTCCGTCTGGTCTGCTCTGCCAGTGGGCAAGCCGATGTTCATACTTTTTGATCACATCCACCGATCCGTCCGTCGACCCGCCATCCATCACCAGAATCTCGCAGACGTCCGCTGGGTAATGCGCCAGACAGTCCAGACACTCCTCCAGGAACGTGCCCTGGTTGAACGATGGCACCACCACGCTCACGCAAGGCCCGGCAGCCATGCTTCTACCCCACCGGTTGGGAGCGTCTTTCGCCATGGACGAACTCGCAGGTTGAAGGCGCCGTCGCCGAGGTGCTGAGCAACACGGCCTCGGCACGGGCGCGGTCCGCGGGGTGCTTTGCCTGCAGGCTCTCGAGCCGCGTCATCACGGTGTGGCCGATCCGGCTCTGATACAGGCCGCCGTGCTGCAGCACTTCGCGCCAAAAGATGATTTAGAGCGCTTCATGCATGTACTTGCCATAGTTGCGAAATGCCACGTAAATTTGCAACTTGAGTAGCATTGTTCTGGCTTTTGCTTTTCAGCGGCGAAGCCTGGGTTTTGGAATACAGGCTAGGGACACTGTATCATGGTGGGCGGGTGATGGGTGAGCTGCAGCGTGAATTGTTCGCTGAACAGCTCCGCGACCCCGTCTATCGCCATGCCTCATGACCATCATTGTCACGGGAAGAGCACGAATTTTAGGTTGCCATGTGGTAAGCGCTGTTCATGGAGCCGGTCACGATTGTGCCGTGGTCGATGTCAACGACATCCCGCCAGCGCTGCAGGATGCCGGAACCCGGTGGCATTTTGATTCGCTGACGTCGGTCGATGATCTTCGGCGGGCGTTTCGCCCTCCTGGACGCGGGCCATGCTGTGGTGTGCCCGGCGGCAGCCCAAACCAGACGTGGCTGCTGGCGCCATGCGCCTCTTCTGGGACGTCCACCTCGGGCCAAGCATCACCAGCCCGCTCGTGCCCCATCCCGGCCTCGATGACGCCCGGATCACCTACCGAACCTTTTTTTTTGGAGAGCCTCGACCATGGCAAGGATCAGGGTCTCGACAGGATCACCGACGTGATCATGGGCAGGCGACCGGTCTACGATCCGCGTAAGCGCGTACATGCTGCAGCCGAGCGGGCTGCCCTATCCACCCACCTAGAGGCCGCGAGGCTGAAGAGGAGAACAACGAAGTGACCGTCAACGGATCGATTACCGTTTCCGTCATTGTGCCGACTTACCGGCGCCCGCGGCAGTTGCAGGCTTGCCTTGATGCGCTGGCAGCGCAGACGATGCAGGAACCGTGGGAGGTCGTCGTCGTCGATGACGGCAGCCCGGAGCCGCCGGTTCCCAGCGTGGAGAGCCTGGTGGCCTCGCGCGGCTGGCAGCTCGTCCGGCAGCCCAACGCAGGCCCATCGGCGGCACGCAACCGGGGTGTAAGGGAAGCCAGAGGCGAGTTCATCGCCTTCACCGACGACGACTGCCTCCCCGAGCCGGCCTGGCTGAACATGCTCCTGCAGGAGGCCCGGTTGCGTCCGCATGCGCTCGTTGGCGGAACAACGGTCAACGGGCTCAAGGGTGACTTCTTCGCCGCCACGAGCCAGTTGATCGTGGATTTCGTCTACGAACACTTCAACGCCAATCCTGACGACGGCTACTTCCTGGCCAGCAACAACATCCTCTGCTCACGGGAGTGGTTCCAGGAGATGGGCGGATTCGACGAAAGCTTTCCGCGGGCCGGTGGCGAAGACCGTGACTTCTGCGACCGCTGGCGGATGCGGGGCTGGCCGATTACATGGCAATCGGCAGCCCGCGTTGAACATCGCCACGGCCAGTCGTTCCGTCAGTTCGTTGATCTCTACATCCGCTACGGTCGCGGTGCCTACCGCTATCAGGCGATCCGTAAAGAGCGGGGCTCTGGCACCATGCTTGAAGACATCAGCTTTCACAAAACCTTACCGCGCCGCGTCTGGCGTCACCTGAAACGGCGGGGCCGCGTGGGCTCCGGGATCGCGACGGTCGCGGCGCTGAGCGTTTGGCAATTTGCGAATGCCGCCGGCTTTCTGCTTGAAGCCATCCTGGGCTCTGAAAAGCCGACAAGCACTCGTTCTCAGTTAGCCCCTTCTCATCGCGATTTATGGGGATGAGCTCTTCTTCAAGTTGTTCTGTTGCAACAGGTTGCTTGCTAGAAATTCGATCCAATACCGCGGGATGGAGAGAGGATCACGCGTACGCCTGGCCAATGGCTCGGTTCGTGATTTAAGCCATGGATTGCGATGTGGAAGCTTTCATGTGGGCGAAGATGGTGTTTTTATCTCGATAGGCTGCTATGATAAGAGAAGCTTCTGGAGTTAATTTAGGGCTCAGCTGTCTCGCGTAGGTTATCGTAATATTGTCATGCTATTCTGGGCTGGTCAATCAATCTGCATTTGGAATACTTCCCCATGCGGCCCGTGTCCGAGGTCCGGCTTGGCATCCATCCTCGTCAGCCGTTGTGAGGTGCGGGCCACCATGCCGAGCTGATGCTCCTGGATGGTTTCTATGCCTCGTTTTGGAATCGCCAGGCCCATCAATCCAGCCAGCCCAGTGAAGTGCAAGGTTTCAACCGTTCTCCACCGCTCGGAACAAGGCGCTGATCCACCGAACCCGTCTGATCCACACACCACCCGATGCCGCCACCCTCACTCACTCTGGTGATGCCCACCATCGGTTGGGATGATACTTTCTGCTGCTGCGCCCGGGCAGCCCTGGCCGGGCTGGAGTCCAGCGACGAAGCCCTGGTGGTGTTTGACGGGGTGCCGCCACCGGCTCCCAGCTGGCTGCTGGAGAGCGGTGCCCTTCTGTTCCATACCGGTTTAAGGCAGGGGCCTGCCGCCGCTCGCAACCTGGCCGCCCGATCGGCCCACGGCGAGATCCTGCTGTTCGTGGATGCCGACGTGGAACTGCACCCCGACGCGATCGAGCGCATCCGAGCCCGTTTCTGCGCCGATCCCACCCTGGCGGCGCTATTCGGCAGCTACGACGACCGCCCCGCCGCCCCGGGGGTTGTGAGCCGCTTCCGCAATCTGCTGCACCACCACACCCACAGCGCCCATCCGGGGCCGGCCACCACCTTCTGGGCGGGCTGCGGCGCGGTTCGCCGCGACGCCTTCCAGGCTGCGGGCGGCTTTGACGCTGTGGCGTACCAGCGTCCCAGCATTGAGGACATCGAATTTGGCCTGCGCCTCAGCGATGCCGGCAACCGGATCGAACTGGATCCCTCCATTCAGGGCACCCACCACAAGCGTTGGACCCTCCGCTCGATGGTGGCCACCGACATCCGTCAGCGGGCCATCCCCTGGAGCCGCCTGCTGCTGGAGCGGGGTGAACGCACTGCAGGACTCAATCTGGACCGGGCAGGGAGGTTGAGCGGCATTCTCAGTCTGGCCATCGTGCTGTCATTGATCGCCTTGTTCTTCAAGTCGGCCATCTGGCCCCTGCCATTGGTTGCCCTGGGGGTGCTGTGGATCATCAACAGACGCTTTTACCGGGTCTGCCTGGATCGCGGGGGGATCCCCCTCGGTTTGGCCGCGATCGGCCTCCATGGGCTTTATTTCGTCTACTCCTCTCTTTGTTTCGGTTTGGTCCTGCTTTCGCCAACCAGGATCGCCACGCGCCTCAGGCAGGGCCGATGAGCAAGGACCTCGATGCCGCCCGACGCCGCCAGCCCTGGCACCAACCCCTCACCGTGGGATTGCTCATGGTGCTGTTGGTTTACACGCTCCTCTCACTGGCCAGTGGTCTGAGGGCCAGCCAAGCTCATCTGACAGCCGACTTGATGACCAGAGCGGCTGAGTTCGCCGTCTTCCGCGAGGGGATCTACCCGATGCGGGCCCTTCTTCCAGCTCCGGTGCCCGGAGCCTTCCCAACATCGGTCTATCCCCCCTACGCCCAGGTGATGTTCGCCGCCTTCTTCGGCTGGGGTGGAGCTTCACAGGCCTGGTTGATGGTGCATGGTCTAAGCCTGCTTTCTCTTGGACTGATCGGCTGGATCGGTTGGCGCTGCCTGCGTTTCGCTGGCGTGGGTGCGGGCCTGCTGGGTGCATTAGCTCCTGTTGCCATCAGCGGCAATGGTTACAGCCTCTTTCAAGGGCAGTTTTCGATACTCTGCATGGGGCTGATCAGCCTCCAATGGTTGTTGCTCTTGCGCCGCCGCCCCCTGCCCGCCGCACTCTGTTGGGCCGCAGCCATGCTGAAACCCCAGATCGCGATCACGTTTGCGATTCCCTTTCTGCGACGTGGATCACGACGTGGCCTGATTCTGGGTTGTTCCATTTTGCTGTTCCTATCGGCGGCAGCGCTGGCCTATACCCATGTCTCACCGGTTCGCTACCTGTCGATCTGGTTGAAACCAGGCAGACTCAGCTTTGTAGAGGCCGGCAATGTGAATTTGATGTTTCTTTTCGGTGCTCAAGCTGCCATCATTTTACTCTGCCTGCTGGGCCTGATTCTCGTAGGTTTGCTGGCTTTGAATTTCGTGACTTCAAGAGGATATCAACGGCGGCCGGATTCAAACACAGAAAATATGAGCCCCGAAAGCCTTGGATCAACTCTGCGCATTCAGGGACTGTGCGCAATCGTGGGATGCCTGAGCTTTTATCATCATCCCTATGACAACATCATGCTCTACCCAGCCCTGCTTGCGATCTTTAAGCAGGCACTCAGTTCGCGAAAGGTACTCATAAAGCTGACGGCTATTTTGATGGCATATTCACTATGGATGCCTGTTTATCTTGTTGCAAATAATACCTTTTTTCAGAAATTCTCTGCCGCTGTCTGGCTGCTGGTAGGGCTCTGCCTCCTGCTCCATCGGCCCTGCCCGTGGGGCCCGGGACCTGCGGAATCGCCGCCATCCCGTCCATGAGCCCTGGGTACACTCGCCCCTCGAAGACCACAATCCCACCAGCGGCAAGTTGCGCATGGTTGGCTTGATTTTAATGACGCCCTTATCGGTTGATGAGCTCACTCTGCTGGTGAATGGACCGGTGCGCTTCGCCAGCTTTCCGCTTGGGCTGCTGGGGCTGGCGTTTGAACAAACGTGTATCTGCCCTGGGCCCTGACGCCCCTGGAGATCGCGGCCAACAGCAATGCCCTGGCCCAGGGGCAGCGGCGAGAGCTGGCCCTGGGGCTGATCCTGCTTGCGAGCCTTTCCGCCGTGGCCCTGCTCCACACCCACATCGGCTCGCTGGCCTCCTTGACCAGCTGGCTGGCGGTGTTGCCTGGATTCATCGGTGCCGCCAACGTGAATGCGGTGGCAGGACTGGTGGATCTCGCCCAGGCGGCTCTCAGCCCCGGCCTGGCTGCCCAGGGAAGCCTTGGCTTGGCGGGAGCAGGTTGCAGCCTGGGGGCGCTCTGATGGTGGATGCGGCGGTAGACGCGAAAGGCGCCGTTCGATCAGGACCCCGCATCGGGCATGGTGGTGGGCCCGAAACGGAACCCAAGAGCCAACCCATGGCGGTGGGGCTTACGCCACCTCGACCGGCTTTGGAGGCAGAACCCCTTAGCCGTGGCCGGCCTCTGCGCCGTGGTGGGGGCCGTGGGCTCCTACCACCGCAACCTTGACAACGTGATGCTCGTCCCTGCCCTGCTGGCCTCCTGGCGGCTCACCCTGCAGAGACCCAGGGTGCTGGAGGCCCCGCTCACAGTCTTGATGGCCCTGAGCGTCTGGACCCCCCAGCGGCTGCTCGATGCCCTGCCAGGACGTGCCCTAGGGCAGAGCCTGATCTGGGTGTTGCTGGGGATCCGCCTGCTGGCCGAGCTGGTTTCACTCCGCTCGGGCTCTGTTTGCCAAGCTGCAGACCACCGACTTCCGCATCACCCCTCCCCCCGTGATTCGGATAGACGACGTGGGGTGGTGGTTGTTGACGACAGGCTCCCGCTGCCCCTGACTGAGGGCATTCGCAGGTGCACGCTGGCAGTGGATCGATCCAACACGGGCCTTGGCGTTGCGCCGCGGCGTTGTGCCCTGCTGCTCCTCCTCCCCCTGGCGGGCTGCGGCCCCCGGCCCCCGTTTGAGGTGCAGACCCTCGCCGATGCCGGCCTGAAACCCCTGCCCGCGGCGCAGCTGCAGGCCTGCGCCGCCAAGCTGCGGCTACCCCCCGAGCTGCCCCGCCCCGCCGATG
Source organism: Synechococcus sp. UW140 (assembly GCA_943372025.1). Classification (GTDB taxonomy): domain Bacteria; phylum Cyanobacteriota; class Cyanobacteriia; order PCC-6307; family Cyanobiaceae; genus Cyanobium. The sequence continues at coordinate 19,876 of CALRXC020000056.1, forward strand.
CCACCAACTTCGGTGTGCGCCAGCGGCGCGATGCCTTTGGCCGTGAGGTGCCGCACCAGCCCCAGCTGATCGTGCTGCACGAAACGGTGATCAGCGCCGCCGACACGGCCCGCCGTTTCGCCACCCCCCACCCCCGCGACGACGACCAGACCAGCTACCACCTGCTGCTGGATCGCGCCGGCCAGCGGCTGCGGATCGTGCCCGATGCGGGCCGCGCCTTCGGGGCGGGCATGGCGGCCTTCGGCGATTTCACCGTGCGGATCCGGCCCGGCTCGGTGGGATCGCTCAACAACGTGGCCCTGCATCTGAGCCTGGAGAGCCCGCCCGATGGCCGCGGCGATGGCGATGCCCATTCCGGTTACACGCCGGAGCAATACCGGGTGGCGGCGGGCCAGGTGCTGCTCTGGCAGGCGGCCTTCGGCATTCCGATCAGCCGGGTCACCACCCACCAGGCCGTGGACCGCAGCCATAGCCGCCGCGATCCCCGCAGCTTCCGTTGGGAGGCGTTCGATGCCGCCTGGCGGCAAGGGGCCCAGCGTTGCGGGCTCAAGGCCTATGACCGGGGGCGGGCGACGCTCTGAGCGACGCCACTGGCCCGGAGGACGATCTGGAGACCCTCACGATCGTCGACCGCGACACCCTCGACGACGCCCTGATCGTCCGCCGAGAGGGTGGCGGCTGGCGATGGCGGGTTTCGCAAGGGGGAGAGAGCTGGGCGGATGGGGACCAAAGACGCGGCAATGAAACCGCAGGAACAACCGGAAGAGCAGCGGCCTGGAAGTACAGCGTCTGGCGAGATTGAGCCGCCATCCTTAGGTTGATGGGCAGAATTCTCTCCTCTTGAGCCGCGCCGTGCCCCTCCTGCCCCTTGCTGGCCGCCGGCTGCTGGCCTTCAGCTTGCTCGGGTTGCTGCTGCCCGCCTCCGGCCCTTCCGCAGCGCGAGCCCAGACCCCCGTGGGGCAGCCATCGGCACGCACGGCAGACCCTCCGGCCTCCCCCAAACCCTTCCCGGCGATCGAGGCCGGCATGCACACCGCGAGCATCAAACGCATCGCCGTGGATCGGGCCGGCCGCTGGGTGGTGACGGCCTCCGACGACAAGACCGCCCGCATCTGGAACCTGGCCAGCGGCCAGCTGGAGCGGGTGCTGCGAGTGCCGGTGGGCGAGGGGGCTGAGGGCAAGCTCTATGCGGTGGCCCTCAGCCCCGATGGCGCCCTGGTGGCCCTGGGGGGCTTCACCAGTCCAGACGGATTGAACCCCTCGATCTACCTGTTCGATCGCGCCAGCGGCCGCCTGCTTCAGCGCCTCACCGGCCTGCCGAATGCGGTGAATCACCTGGCCTTCTCGGCCGATGGCCGCCGCCTGGCCGCCGCCCTATGGGGTGCCAACGGCATCCGCGTCTATGGCACCACGGGCCAGGGGGCCTGGGCCCAGGTGGCCGCCGATGGCGCTTACGGCGCTGGAAGCTACAGCGTGGAGTTTGATGCCGCCGGCCGCCTGCTCGCCACCAGCGAAGACGGTGAGCTGCGGCTCTACGGCGCCGGCGGCAGCGGCCGCCTCCAGCTCCTGCGCCGCCGCGCCGCCCCCGGTGGCAAGGATCCCTTGTTTGCCCGCTTTTCCCCCGATGGCCGCCGCATCGCCGTGGGGTTTGTCGACAGCACGGCGGTGGCCCTGCTCGATGGCACCAGCCTGGAGCCCCTGGCCCCGGCCGACACCAGCTCCATCACCAATGGCAACCTCGGCACGGTGGCCTGGAGTGCCGACGGCCGCCGCCTGCTCGCCGCTGGCCGCTACGCCGCATACGACGGCAGCTATCCCCTGGTGGTGTGGCCCGCCGCCGGCGGGGCGCCCCAGCGCCTTCCCCTGGGCATGACCGACACCGTGATGGATCTGCGGTCTTTAGCTGATGGCCGCCTGGTGTATGCCGGCGGTGATCCGGCCTGGGGGGTGCTCGATCCTCAGCTGCGGCGCACCGCCGTGTTTGCCGGGCCGCCCGTGTTGGATCACCGCAACAGCGACGGGCCAGACGGTTCGCCTGGCACGGGTTTTCAGTCCTTCCGCCTGGCGGCGGATGGCCGCTGGCTGGAGTTCCGCGCCGTGGCCCGCAGCGCCCAGGGCCCAACGGCCCGGCTGGTGCGTTTTGACCTGCAGCAACGTCGCCTGCTGCCTCCGGGCGCCGCCGCCAGCGGCGGCCTGGCCCCCCGCACCACGGGCCTGCCGATCCAGGGCTGGGAAAACACCAGAGCCCCCACCCTGGCCGGTAAGCCCCTGCCGCTGGAGCCCTACGAAAGCTCTCGCAGCCTGGCGATCAGCGCCAACGCCAGCCACTTCGCCCTCGGCAGCGAATGGGCCGTGCGCCTGTTTGAATCCGATGGCCGCCAGCGCTGGCGCACCTCCACACCCGACGTCGCCTGGCTGGTGAATCTCAGCGCCGATGGCCGCTTCGTGGTGGCGGCGCTGGGGGATGGAACGATCCGCTGGTACCGCAGCGACACCGGCAAGCTGGCCCTGTCGCTGTTTCTGCATCCCGATGGCCAGCGTTGGATGCAATGGACCCCCGAGGGCTTCTACGACGCCTCCCCCGGCGGCGCCGACCTGTTCGGCTATCACCTCAACAACGGCCGCGACCAGGCCGGCACGTTCATCCGCGCCTCCCAGCTGCAGCAGAAGTTCTTTCGGCCCGATCTGATCGCCCGCCGCCTCGGCGGCGATGAGGCCGCCATCGCCGCCGCCGCCGCCCAGGTGGGCGATGTGCGCCAAACGCTCAACACCGCCAGCGTGCCGCCACAGCTCACGATCCTCAGCCAGCGCACCCTGAGCGATGGCGACCTGGAGATCAGCTACAGCCTGGAGGATCGCGGCGGCGGCTTTGGGCCGGTGGAGCTGCGGCTCGATGGGGCCGTGCTGGCGGGTCGCAGCGATCCGCCGGTGGCCGGCATCAACCGCCGCCGGCTGCGTCCGCCTGCAGGCAAAACGCGCTTACAGCTGCTCGCTTATAGCCGCGGCGGTGTGGCGTCGCTGCCGGTGGGGCTCGATGTGCAGGGGGTGGCCAGTGGCGAACCCACCACCCTCCATCTGCTGGCGGTGGGCATCACCAACTATCGCGATGCTGCCCTGAGCCGCGGCGTGCGCTTCGCCGCCAACGATGCCAGCGCCTTCAGCGCAGCGCTCACGGCCACTGGCCGCGCCTCCACCGCCAGGGTGGCGCCCCCGGTGGTGTTGATTGATGAGCAGGCCAGCGCCGCCCGCATCCGCCAGGAACTGCAGGCGATGGCCCAGCGGGTGCGGCCGGCGGATCTGTTCGTGCTCTACATGGCGGGCCATGGCGTGAGCGATGCGCAGGGGGAATACGTGTTTCTTCCCCAGGATCTGGTGTATCGCAACAGTGAGTCGCTGACGGCCGGCGGCCTCGGCGGCAACGAACTGCGCACGCTGCTGGCCGGCATTCCCAGCAGCAAGACCGTGGTGGTGCTCGACACCTGCAGCTCCGGCAGCTTCGGGCTCAGTGGCCGTTCGCTGGGGGAGAAGGGGGCGATCGATCGCCTCTCCCGGCTCAGCGGCCGCGTGGTGCTCGCCGCCGCCGGTGATCAGCGCATGGCCCTGGAAAGCCCCGATAACCAGCGCGGCATCTTCACCGGCGCCCTGATGGAGGCGCTGGCCGGCAAGGCCGATGTCAATGGCGACGGCCAGGTGGGCGTGCGCGAGGTGGCCGATTATGTGGAGCGGGAGGTGCAGCGCCTCACGCTGCGCCTGTTCAAGTACGAGCAGACCCCGATGAGCGACCTGCGCGGCCAGAGCTTCCCGCTCAGCAGGACCGGCACGGCCCCATGAGGCTTGGGCACCGCTGGTTCCTTCCCAGCGCCGTCGCGGCGCTGGCGTTCACCATGGCCGGTGGCCTTTCGCCCCAGTTGCCAGCCCTGCGGGCGGGCGTGCTGCCACCGTCGCAGCTGCTGCTGCCATCGCAGCTGGCCTCCACCCCCGCGGCGGAGCCCGGCAACCCTCTCAGCGCCTGGGTTCGGAGCCTTGGCCTGCCGGCAGGCGTTGTGGTGGCCGGCGGTGGCCTGTGGCTGCTGTTCAGCCAGGGCAAGACGCTCCAGGAGAACGCCGAGGCCTGGGGGCGGATCGGCCGAGGGATCAGCAGCCGGCGCGGCCGTTACGGCGGCGAGCCCGGCGCTCCTCCGTCGCTCGGTGCTCTGCCAGGGGCAGGACTGGCGGCCAGCCGCCGCTTCACCGTGGCCTTCTCCTATGCCGGTGAAGACCGAGCGCGGGTGGCACCAGTGGCGGAAGCCATGGCCCAGCGCTTCGGCAAGGAGCGGGTGCTGTACGACCGCTTCCACCAGGCTGAATTCGCCCGGGCGAATCTGGATGTTTACCTGCCACCGCTGTATCGCGACCAGAGCGAGCTGATCGTGGTGGTGCTCAGCCACGATTACCCGCGCAAGGCCTGGTGCGGCCTGGAGATCCGCTGGATCCGTCAGCTGCTGCTCGGCGCCGACAGCGGCCGAATCATGCTGCTCAGCCTCGGGGATCCGGGTGATCTCTCCCAGCTCGGCATTCTTCCGGGTGACGGCTACCTCGACATCGCCGATCTCCCCGATGTCAGCGTCAGCGAGCGGATCCTGGAGCGGCTCAGCCTCCAGGGTGTGGCCATCGCCGGCGCTGCTAACGGCACGGTTGTCGGTGCACCAGGAGCAAGCGCATCGCCTCTGCCTCTGCTGGGATCTGGCGGACCTGACGGCCCGGCATCATCCCGCTGGCCTGGCTCCGGGCGACCGCGCGGGCTCTTGAGCCGTGTCGGTGGCGGGCGGGTGCTGACAGCACTGGCCCTCATGGTGCCGCTGGCCTGGTTCCTGGGCCTTCCCCATGTGGCGCGCTGGCAGGTGCGGCAGGGGGATCAGGACTTCATGGCCTTCGCCCAGACCCAGAATCCGGAGACGTTGAAACAGGCAGGCGCCGCCTGGAAACGGGCCCAACAGCTCGATCCCGGCCTGGCTGTAGCCCATGCCCGGCTTGGGTATTACGCCAATTTCCTGGGGGAAACCGAGGCAGCAGAGGCTCACTGGCAACAGGCAATCAAGCGTGAGCCCGCCCAGACGAGCGCGAAGCGGAGCTACCTCCTCGGTCTGGCGAATGTGCTGGCCCGGCAACCGGCCAAGAGGGAGGAGGCGATCGCGATGTTTGAAGCAGAGGTGCGCCAACCCCGCTCAGCGATCGAACTGGCGCTGCTCCGCTGGCCGGACCCCGGCGAACTGCCCCAGGCCCTGGATGCTGTCAGCCATCCGGAGGTGGCGGCAGCTGTTGATGGTGGTGCTGGAGCTGAGAGCGACGTTCCCTGGGGATTCACGATGCCGCAGGGCGACGTGTTGCTGTTTCTGAGCCGTGGCGAACAGCGCTGCCTGCTGCGCAACGTGAAGGCCAGCACGGCCCACCTGATCGGCACGGAATCATCCCCGCCACCGCTCACCAGCGTTGAGTGCCAGGGCATTCGCGAAAGCGTGAAGGAACTGCTCTGCCTCCGGCTTCGCCAGGCCAGCGCCACCAATCCCCGTGCCGATGCCACGGGCCGCTGGCTCACTTGCCCCACTACGGCCCGCGAGGCTCCGGGCCTGGGCACCAGCACCACGAGCTGATCAGCGCAACCGCCGTTAGCGGAAGAGCGTGGATGGGAAGCCCGAGAGCCCGAACTAGTCGTTCAGCGAGCTCGATAGGGTGCTGCAGCAGTTCCAACGGAAGGTGTGAGCGACGCGGGAGCCTACTTCCGGCAGCACCTGCAGCACAGCCGGCTTAGCCTGAAAAACACGCTCCGCCGGTGCGATGACGATCGCCCCACCCGCTGCCACACCTGCCACGGGCTCTCCCGCCGAGGCTCTATCCATGGCCTTGGCGCCCCTGCTGTTGCCACCGGAGCTGCGGCTGTCCGTTGAGCAGTTCGCCCTGGTGTGTGAGGCGAACCCGGAGGCGGTGCTTGAACTCACGGCTGCTGGCCAGGTGATCGCGATGACCCCGACAGGTGGAGACACCAGCGCCCGAAACAACCTTTTGAGCGCCCGCCTGCAGTTTTGGGCCCTCGGCCAGGGGGGCTGGAAGGTGTTCGACAGCTCCGGTGGCTTCCGCCTCCCCGATGGCTCTGTGCTCAGCCCCGATGCGGCCGTGGTGCGGTTGGACCGCTGGCAGGCGCTCACGCCGGAGCAACGCCGCGGCTTTCCGCCGCTGTGCCCCGATCTGGTGGTGGAGTTGGTGAGTGCTTCGGATGAAGGCCCCCGCGGCAGCGAAGCCCTGCGCCGCAAGATGGCCGCCTACCTCGCCAACGGCGCCCGGCTGGGCTGGCTGCTGTTTCCGCAGCAGCGGGCGGTGGAGATCTGGCAGCCGGAGGTGTCCGCTTCCGCTGCGGTGGCGATGCAGCGGATCGAGTCGGCTGCGGTGCTGGAAGGGGGCGAGCTGCTGCCGGGGCTGCGGCTGGAGCTGGCGGAGCTCTGGGAGGGTTAGCGGCCGGGTCGACAGTTCAGCTGATCAAGTCTCGGTATCGACCAGGGCCGGAGAACGGAGGTGGAGGTGCATCGCGATCACCAGAGCGGCGGGGGGAGATCGAATTGGCGCGGCCATCGGCCAAGGATTTGCTGGGCAAGGACGGCCCCGTCGTTGCCAAAGGCCGCTGGCTGCCGCCAATGGTGTTCGCCACGCTGTTGGTGCTGGCCGCCGACACGGCGCACAAGTGCCTCAGGCCTGAAGCACCCGCAGCCGCACCGGTCGCGACGGCCCGAGGATGAAGCCCCGCCGCCGGGGCGGCAGGGGGCGATTGCAGCCAGGAGTGAGGGCGAGGCGATGCTGGCGCAGCAGGGTGGCGAGGATCAGCTTCACCTCGTAAAGCGCCAGAGCGGACCCGATGCAGCGACGTGCGCCGCCGCCGAAGGGGAGGAATTCGCCAGGGCCGTAGTTGCGCTCCAGAAACCGCCCCGGCCGGAAGGCCCCGGGATCGGGGTAGAGCTCAGCGCGCTGGTGCACCGCCTGGATGCAGCCGAAGAGCACATCGCCGGGCTCGAAGGCCCAGCCCGCCATCTGCAGGGGTTCCTCCACCAGGCGGGGGAAGAGAAGCATCGCCACCGGATGGATGCGCAGCACCTCGTTGACCACGGCGCTGAGGTAACGAAGCCGCTGGATGTCCTCGGGGTCGTCGGGGTTGTCGCAGCCGTCCAGTTCCGCGAGAAGCGCTTCGCGCACCTCATCTTGGCGATGGATCCAGTGCAAGGCCCAGGTGAGCACGGTGGCGCTGGTTTCGTGGCCGGCGAGCAGCAGGGTGAGCCGTTCATCGTGCAGTTCGGCGTCGCTGAGGCCCTCTCCGCCTTCATCACGGCAGGCGAGCAGCAGGCTGAGCACATCCACCCGTTCCGGGCCGTCGACGGCCTCCAGGCTGTGGCGGCGGTCGGCGATCTCCTGCAGCAGCAAGGCCCTGGTGGCGCTCTCCAGGTGCCGCACCCTGCCGCCGGGGCTCCAGGTCCCGAGATCGCGGCGCAGCGGCGGCAGGAACAGCATCATGGAGCCGAGGCGACCGGTGCGCAGAGCGAGGTTGCGCTGCAGCAGGTCCTCCAGGCGCCGATAGCGCTCGCCCTCGTGCAGGCCGAACACGGCCGAGAGGATCACGCGCATGGTGATGCGCTGCATCTGGGTGCGGGCATCCCACACCTGGCCAGGCTTCAGCTCCGCGAACACCTGGCGGGCGATGGATTGGATCAGGGCGCCGTAGGCCTTGAGCCGCTCGCCATGGAACGGTGGCGTGAGCAGGCGGCGCCGGGCCCGGTGGGGAGCAGGTTCGAGCAGCATCAGCGAGTGTTGCCCCACCACCTGCTCCATCAGGTCGTTGAGGCGGCCGGGGGCGCTGATGCCCCGACCGTTGTCGCGGCCCATCAGCTCCTGCAGCACCGCCGGATCGTTGATCAGCACCTGCTGAGGCGAGAGGCCGGGAACCATGTGCACGCGCACCACGCCGTTGTGGGCGCGGAAGCAGCGGCGGTAATAGCTGAGCGGATCGACGATGGCCTGCACCATCTGACGGCTGGGTGGGTCCGCCAGGGTGGGGATCGCGGCGGCCATCGCGGCGAAGGGTAATCGGGAAGTCAGCCTAGGAGCGTGTTGCGCATAGATCACCCAGCTCCGAACACCACACCTCTCCACAGACGCCCGTAAATCTGCCCAGATCCCAGTGACAGCAATGGATCTGCCTGGGAGAATGGGACATGCAAAAGCTCAAAACCTTCCGTCCCTGGGCT
>CALRXC020000057.1:0-27594 GCA_943372025.1 Synechococcus sp. UW140
CTGGCTGCCTGGCCCGTGGTTGGCATCTGGTTCACCGCCCTGGGCGTGAGCACGATGGCCTTCAACCTGAACGGTTTCAACTTCAACCAGTCGATCCTGGATTCCCAGGGCCGTGTGATCAACACCTGGGCTGATGTGTTGAACCGCGCTGGTCTGGGTATGGAAGTGATGCACGAGCGCAACGCTCACAACTTCCCGCTCGACCTGGCTGCCGCCACCGCCACCCCTGTGGCGCTGACCGCTCCGGCGATCGGTTGATCAATACTTCGGATTCCTGACTGAAATTCTGTCTTTCGATCCCACTAAAGCCCCTGCTTCGGCAGGGGTTTTTTGTTGCAGCGAGCCACTTTCAGCGGTTTAGGCCTTGCTCGTGAGGATGGGCCGCCGTCGATTGGGGGATGAGCCCACAGCACAGCACCGGGCCGTGCCGGGCGTTGAACAACGCAGGCAAGTTCAGGCCTCGCGGGCAACTGTCCGCACTGGCATGGGCGGAAGTCCCTGAGGATCGCCGCTGGATCTCTGGCTCAGTCCGCAAACACCGTGATGCTGGAGTTTTCCTGATAGGTGCTTTCGGCGCCCGAATCCACCTGGAAACCGATCCAGGTGGCGAAGGGCTCCGGTTGAGTGCGGATCACGGGCCATTCGATGCGGCGCCCCCGGAAGGTGAGTCCCACGCAGGTGAGGGCTAAGTCGTCGGCCATCAGGGACCAGAGCACGTGAACGCCGCCTCGCTCGTAGTTGATGGCGTCGTTCTGGAAGGGCTTCTCCGGCAGGAACCCCGGTAGGGTTTCGATCCGCCGCTGGTTCTCCCAGCCGAGATAGCGGCCATCTTCAGTGGGATAGAACCAACAGGTTTCGTTCTCCGCATCTCGAAGCGGAAAGCGATCCAGGCATCGCAGCGTGGCCTCCGGCAGGTTGTCCAACGGGTAATCCACCGTGGATGAATGATCCCCATCCAGCTGATACACCCCCAGCCAATGGGAGCGGGGTTCAAAGTGGGGCACCAAGGCATCACAGATCAGGCGGCGACGCTCACCGGGGCCGAAACCCGCTGGCAGTGGCGTGCCCGGTTCGGTGCCGATGCCAAATGGATCCAGGCCAGCCGCAGCGGCCTTCCCCTGCCCGACCAGATCATCGACTTGCCCCTCCCACTCCCCTGGGGCGCGGAAGATCCGCAGTGCCACGCCGCTACGCAATCCGAAACGCTGGGCCTCCACCAGATCCCTGGCTGTGGCGCCATCGGCGGGAAGCAGCGATTCGGGGGCGAGAACGAAGACGAGGGCGTGACTCATGCAAGCAAGGCTGCTGGATGGCAGCTGGTCTGCCGGGGTGAGCACGATCTCGGCGCCAGCACTGATCGCACCACACCAGTTTAAACGGCTCCCCCGGGTTGCTTCGCCCCATAGGAGATACCAGGCCTTAGTCCGGAACCGTAACCGGAACCGACGCTCCATCTGCGCCCGCCGATCGCGGGCCAGCAGCACCGCTTGATCGAACCAGCGGGCCTCGATCATCTGATAAACCGCCACCGGATCGGCACCGGGGAGCAGGTCGCGCGGCTCATCGAGGGCGGTTGCCGGTGCTGGCAGCTGCGGGCTTCTCTGCGCCGGAAGCCATGCGCCGGATGCCACGGCGGCGAATCGGCTGCGTTCTGCGGCCCTGTTGCTGGCTGCTGGCGGGCGGACCCCAGAGCGCGCTAAGGGATAGAGATTGGGATCGGGATCGATGGCCCTGCTGGAACCCACCAACCTGCTGCTGCTGGCCTGTGCCCTCGTCTACGCGCTGATCGGAGAGCCGGCGGATGGGGCGGTGCTGCTGGTGTTCGTGCTGGCCATCGTGGTGCTGGACGGCCTGCAGCGCCACAGGAGTGACCGCGCCCTGGCGGAGCTGGCCCGCCTCTCCGCTCCCCGGGCACGGGTGAGCAGAGGCGGCTTGGAAATGGACATGGGCGCCGATGACGTGCGCCTTGGTGATCGGCTGCGCCTGGAGGAGGGCGACCGGGTCGCTGCCGATGCCCGGCTGCTGGAGGGCGTGGGCCTCTGGCTCGATGAATCGCTGCTCACGGGCGAGTCGCTGCCCGTGCCGCGCCGGGATCCGGGAGAGCTGATCCTGGCTGGTTCCCTCGTGGCGGCGGGGCGGGGTTGGGCGTCGGTGACTGCGGTGGCGGAGGGAACCCAGCTGGGACGCCTGGGTCACAGCCTGGGCACGGTGGAGGCACCCCCCACCCGGTTGCAGCGGCGCACCCGCCGCCTTACGGCACGGCTCACCCTGCTGGCCATGGCGCTGTGTGCCGGCCTCATGGTGCTTCAAGGGGTGATCAGCGGTGACTGGCCCCGGGCCCTGTTGGCAGGCCTGGCCCTGGCCTTGGCCTTGCTCCCCAATGAGATTCCAGTGGTGCTGGCCCTGTTTCTGGCGCTCGGGGCGCTGCGCCTGGCGCGCCTCGGTGTATTGGCCCGCTGGCCCGCGGCGGTGGAGAGCCTGGGCAGTGCCACGGTGCTCGCCGTCGACAAGACCGGCACCCTCACGGACAACCGCATGGCCGTGCAGCGGCTGCTTACCTGGCCGGATCTCGAATCCTGGAGCCCCGGGCAGGACCTCGACGAACCCTGGCATGCCCTGGTGGAGATGGCGGTGCTGGCCAGCCGTGGCGATCCCGTGGATGCGATGGAACTGGCGATTCAGCGGCTGGCGGCGGAGCACCTGCAGGGAAGTGAACACCTTCACCCCGACTGGCCCCTAGAGCGCGAGTACCCCCTCCAGGCCAACCTGCTGGTGGTGTCGCGCCTGTGGCGCGATGCCCGGGGGCTGGGCCGCCTGGCGGCCAAGGGGGCTCCGGAGGCCATCGCCGACCTCTGCCACCTGACGCCGGAGGCCGCTCGGGGCCTCCAGCAGGCCGCTGATCAGCTGGCCGCTGAGGGGCTGCGGGTGCTGGCGGTGGCTCGGGGCCTGGAGGGCATCCCCCGCCATGGCGGCACCGAGACCAGCGGCGATCCCCCGGCCGATCCCCATGACTTTCTGTTTGAGCCGGTGGGTTTCCTCGGTCTGGCGGATCCGCTGCGTCCGGATGTTCCCCAGGCGATCGCCACCGCCCAGCGCGCCGGTGTGCGGGTGGTGATGATCACCGGCGACGGGCCGGTCACCGCCCGGGCGATCGCGGATCAGGCCGGGCTACCGCCGGGACCGGTGCTCTGCGGTGCCGATCTGCCCGTCCAGGCCGCAGCGGCCGGCGAGACCAGCGGGGCCGGCGCTGCTCTGATGGCCTCGGTGGCGGTGGTTTCGGTGTTTGCCCGGGTCCTGCCCCAGCAGAAGCTTGAGCTGGTGCGGGCCCTGCAGGCCGGCGGTGCCGTGGTGGCCATGACCGGTGATGGCGTGAACGACGCGGCGGCCCTCAAGGCGGCCGACATCGGGGTGGCGATGGGCCGGCGGGGTACGGCCGTGGCGCGGGAGTCGGCGGACCTGGTGCTGCTCAACGATCGCTTCAGCGACCTGGTGGCCGCCCTGGCCATGGGCCGGCGGGTCGACGCCAATCTGCAGCGGGCCTTGGCTTACACGCTCGCCATCCACCTGCCGATTGCCCTGCTGGCCCTGCTACCGCTGCTGCTGCCCGGTGTCGCCCTGATCCTGCTGCCGGTGCATATCGCCCTGCTGCATCTGGTGATCGACCCGGCCTGCACCGTGGTGTTCGAGGCGCTGCGGGGAGATCCGGATTTGATGGAACGCCCGCCTCGCTCGCCGGAGTCACCCCTCCTTTCATCCGCCACCCGGCGGCGGGCGTTGTTGCAGGGGGGCGCCCTGGGGCTTGCCGCCCTGGCGCTGGTGTTTTGGCCCGGCTGCGATGCGGAAACCCGCCGCAGTCTGGTGTTTTCCCTGCTGTTGCTCGCCGGTGGTGGCTTGGTGGGCCTGGCCGGAGGGCCGCTTCACCCACTCACCGTCGCTGGCCCTGCCCTGGGACTGGGGTTGTGGTTGCTGCTGTTCCTGGTGCCCCCGTTGCGCCAGGCCCTGGCTCTGGCTCCCCTGCCGCCGATGTTGCTGGTGGTGCTGGTGATTGTGACCGCGGTGACCCTGGCGGTGGCCTCCCTGGCGCGGGATGCTCCGGGAGTGACGAGCGATGTCGCAGCCGTCCTCCGGACGCGGTGAGGCACTGAACGCCAGGGGGCCGGGCGATCAACCTCAGCCCACGGTGCCAAGAGGCAGCCAGCAGCCCGCCGCCGCCAGCTTTTCCACGATCATGATTCGCTCGCTGATCCGCCCCTGGGCATCGGCGTAGCGCTCGGCCTCATCGCGCCGCTCGAACCGTGGTCCCGTCACCTGATCGGGGGCGCTGTGCTCGGCCCCTTCCAAGGCCCGCACCCGATAACGGCCGCGACTGCTTTCGCCGCAGCCGCTTTCGATGGGGTCGCTACTGCTCTCGGGGTGATTCATGCAGCCATTTTGATGCGGTTTCGCTTCACCCCCTGCTTTCTCTCTACTATCTTCCCACTCCCTCCTGTCAGGAACCCCTAGGGCTGGGATTTCGTTGGCTGGCCGGGGCGCGCAGGGCCTGGTTGTCACCGTCCGTGGGCCAGGGCGGTGGCGATCATGGCGGCGCTCACCGGGATCCGCTCCAAGGCATCGGCATTATCGAGGAAAGCCTCGAAGCTGGCGTAGCGCAGCAAATGGGGGTCGGCGTCGCAGGAGGTCAGGATCGCCTGCCAGTCACCATCCCAATCATCCTCCCCAGGACGCACGGCCCGATAGGCCAGGAGCGCCTCACCCACGTCAGCGCCGTCGCCGATGCTTTCGCCCTGCCAAAGGGTTTCGAAGAAGGGGCCCATGGAGGAGTCGGATCCGGGCATGGCGGAAGCGTGCAGCGCGCTCAGTCTGCTGCGCCATTCCCGCAGTTCGGCGATGAGGGAGCCGGTGTGCTCGCGTTGGGTCACCAAGTTCAGCGGCCGAGTTCCAGCAACTGGCGGTGGATGGCGCGCCGGTGGCTGTCCTGCTGAAGGCCCTGGGCCAGCTCCCGCCAGCGCAGCCAGTGCCCGGCCTGCTGGCCTTCCAGCTCGCTGCGCAGCACCGGCAGACGGTGTGATTTCAGGGAGGAGTTTCCGCTACCTCCGAGAGTGTGGCTCAGGATCTGCAGATCGTGCAGCTCGCCGAGGGTCTCCTGAGCCTGACGGAGCTCCTGGATCCAGGCCTGCAGGGCGGGCTCGCACCAATCCTCCAGGTGTTCGAGGGCATAGCGAGCGGCCTTGATTCGTTTACGCAGATCGTGCAGGGCCTCCGCGCTGGGATCCTCCACCGTCCAGCCGGGGTGGAGAAACAACGCGGCGGTGAAGGGTGCCTGCCAGTCGTAGAGCCAGGCCGCCAGGGGAAGCTGGCCGAGGGGGGTGTAGCGGGGCCGCTGCTGCCACTTGAGCAGGCGGGCCAGCAGCTTGAGGTAACGGGAGCTGTGCAGGGCCTCCTTCAGCGTGTCGAAGGCCTGGCTCCTGTCGCGGGCCAGGCGCTTCATCGGCCCCTCCAGAGCCTCCTGTTCGTCGCCAGGAAGCCGTGGCAGCAGTTGCTGTTGCAGCTTCAGTTGCAACACATCGAGGTCGCGGCAGAGGCCCGTTCGCCGGGCCACGGCGGCGATGCGGCGGTCCGTGACGCTCTCCGGCAGTACCAGGGCCGGCCCGAACTGGGTGAGGGCGGTGCGCAGCCGCCGCAGGCTCACCCTCAGCTGGTGCAGGGGCTCGGGATCGCGGTCGGCCAGCACTTCGGCCTGGAGTTTCCCCAGGCGCCGGACCTGTCGCTGGATCAGATCTAGGGCGTAGCCGCCACTGCTTAGATGCGGATCGAGCGGCGAAGGCTTAGAAACCTCGCCGGCCGACTCGTCGCCGGCCTGGATGTTGATGCTGGTGGCGTCCTGCATCGGTGATTTCCGCATCAAGGCCGTCATGGCTGGATCCCAAGACCTCGTTTGACCTGAGGCTAGGCAGCTCTCTGGCAGGGATGATCCAAGGCATAGCAGATCTCAGGCTGAATCTTTTGAGGTGGGGCAATCCACCCGGGTGGCTCGAGGAAGGGGCGTTAGGTTAAGAGGAGTGTGGTTCGATCTGGCTTTCCCACGATCTTCACCACCCTGTTATCACCTCGATTATGGCTTCAACACGATGAGCTTCGCCTTCCGCTATTTCCATCCCAATCCTGGATGGAGCACAGACCCTGCCGCCAGCACTCTGACACCGGCAACCTCGCTCGATGAGTTTGCTGTCACGCCGATCCCCACAGCAATCCCTGCTCCGATTGCCACAGCGATCACCGCTCCGATCACCGCTCCGATCGCCGACACGGTTGGAAAGCATTGCATCCTTGAGCTTTATGCCTGCGATTGCGCCAAGCTCGATGACGAAGACTTTGTGAGGGCTGCGCTCAGCAATGCCGCTCTGCGCGCTGGAGCCACCCTGCTCAACCTGATCAGCCACCACTTCCAGCCCCACGGTGTCACGGGGTTGGCGCTCCTGGCTGAATCGCACATCTCGTTTCACAGCTGGCCCGAGTCGGGCTATGCCGCCGTGGATGTGTTCACCTGCGGTGACCACACCATGCCCGAAAGTGCCTGCCGGGTGTTGGTGGAGGAATTCGGAGCCCGCCATCACCAACTGCGCAGTTTCCGCCGCGAAACGCCCGCCATGATCGCGGCCCTCGAACGCCAGCCCGCCGTCATGGACGGGCTTCCGGTGCAACCGCGTTGAACGAAGTGGCTTGAACGGGGGGGAGTGGCACCCGCTTGGGCTGGGCCGGCAGGTGGTGATTCCCCCTAGGCACCCTATCCAGATCTTCCCTCCGCAATCGGCACGGCGTCGCTCGGGAGCTCCTGATCCTCAGAAGACTCCCCGTGGGCCTGAACGTCCCGCCCTGTCGCCAGGGGTGCGGCGGCTATTCCCTCCATCTCTTGGAGATAGCGGGCCAGCACCTCGCCTTGGCCGTGGGTCACCAGCACCTTTCGGGCGCCGCTCTCGCGCACCGTGCGCAGCAATCCATCCCAGTCGGCGTGGTCAGAGAGCACGAAGCCCCGCCCGGCCCCCCGCCGCCGGCGGACCCCCCGGAAGGCCATCCAGCCGCTGGCGAAGCCGGTCTGAGCGCCGGCAAGCCGTTTCATCCAGCTGCCCGCAGCAGCGGCGGGTGGGGCCAGCACCAGACGCCCGGCCAGGCTGGTGCCCCGATCCAGCTCGGCCAGGGCTCGGGTGGGGGGCAGCTCCACGCCCGCTTGGCGGTAGGGCTCGATCAGCGCATGCACCGCCCCGTGCAGGAGCACCTCCTCCTCCACCCCCAGTTGCCGCAGCTCCGCCAGCACCCGCTGGGCCTTACCAAAGGCGTAGCAGAACAGCACGGAGGGCCGAGCCGGAGCTCCCCTCCACCAGTCGAGCAACTCCGCCACCACCTGCCGGCCGGTTCGCCAGCGGTAGATCGGCAGGCCGAAGGTGGCTTCGGTGATCAGCCCATCAGCCCGCACCGGCTCGAAGGGCTCACAGCTCGGGTCGGCCTCACGCTTGTAATCACCGCTCACCAGCCAGCTTTCACCGCCCGCCTCCAGCCGGATCTGGGCCGAGCCGAGCACGTGACCGGCGGAATGGAAGGAGATCCGCGCATCCCCTAGCCGGAAGTCCTGGCCGTAGGCCACCGGATGCAGCTCGATGCCAGCCCCGAGGCGCCGGCGGAGGATTCCCTCGCTGCTGGCGATCGCCCAGTAAGCACCGCTGCCGGGGCGGGCATGGTCGGCGTGGGCGTGGGTGAGCAGGGCCCTGGGCACCGGCCGGACGGGATCGATCCAGGCCCCGGCTGCCGGGCAGTACAGGCCCTCGGGGGTGAGCCGGAGCAGGCCATCGGGTGGTAAAACCATCGGGGTTGAGCCGTTCGACCGTGTTTCAGCCGCTCATGGCGAGCATGCGTTCGATCGGAGCCAGGGCCCGCAGCCGCAGCTCCTCATCGAGTTCGATGCGCGGCTCCAGGGTGGCCAGGCAGTGCCACAGCTTCTCCAGGGTGTTGAGGCGCATATAAGGGCAGGTGTTGCAGCTGCAGCCATCGCTGCCCGGAACGGGATAAAAGGCCTTTTCGGGCAGCCGCCGCTGCATCTGGTGCAGGATGCCCGGCTCGGTGAGCACGATGAAGGCCGGCGCCTGGCTGGTCTGGGCCCGCTGCAGCAGCTTGCTGGTGGAGCCGATGAAGTCGGCCAGATCGAGAAGATGTTGCTGGCATTCGGGGTGGGCGATCACCTCGGCTTCGGGATGGTCGAGCTTCAGCTCCAGCAGTGCCTGCTCGCTGAAGGTTTCGTGCACGATGCAGCTGCCGGGCCAGAGCGTGAGCTCGCGGCCGCTCTGGCGGGCCACCCAGCGGCCCAGGTTGGCATCGGGTGCGAACAGGATCGGCCGATCCTTTGGCAGCTGCTGCACCAGTTGCACTGCATTGCTGCTGGTGCAGATCAGGTCGCTCTGGGCCTTCACCGCCGCGGAGCAATTGATGTAGCTCACCACGATGTGGTCGCTGTGGCGGGCCCGGAAGGCAGCGAAATCCTCGGCAGGACAGGCATCGGCGAGGCTGCAGCCTGCCGCCAGGTCGGGGAGTACCACGATGCGGCCCGGATTAAGAATCTTGGCCGTCTCGGCCATGAAGTGAACGCCGCAGAACACGATCACATCGGCTTCGGTGCTGGCGGCGCGGCGAGCGAGCTCGAGCGAATCACCAATCACATCGGCGATGTCCTGGATGGCGTCGTCCTGGTAATAGTGCGCCAGGATCACGGCGTTCCGCTCACGGCGGAGGGCGTCGATCGCTTCGGGCAGCTCGGCTGGAGGGGGAGCCGGTAGAGCTGCCGCCGGGAAATCGCTCGACCGGGCGGACGGAAAGTCGGTGACCGTGGACAGTAGGGATGAAGCGACGCTCAACCGGGGCCTCGAGTCGGGCAGGATGGCTTCAGCCTAAGGAGGGGCCATCTTTGGGCGTGTTGCAGATCGCCATCGCCGGTGACCTTCACGACCAGTGGGATCACAGCGACCATGCCGTGCTGGAGGACATCCGCCCGGACGCCCTGCTGGTGGTGGGTGACCTGAGCGACGGCAAGACGCGCATCCCTGGTCTGCTCCGGCAGCTTCGCCTTCCCCTGGCCTGTGTGCTGGGCAACCACGACACCGGCCGGGATTCCAGTGGCGGACGTTTGCGTCACCAGCTGGACCTGCTTGGGGATCTCCATTGCGGCTGGTCCCTGCGCACCCTCACCCCCCCCGGCCTGGCGGTGGTGGGCGGACGCCCAGCCACCGCCGGGGGGGGGCACCATCTTTCCCAGGCCGCCACGGCCGTGTTCGGCCCGGTGGATCTGGAGGATTCGGCCCGACGTATCGAGCGGGCCGCCCTGGCCGCTGATCCGGCCCTCCCCCTGGTGCTCCTGGCCCATTGCGGGCCCACGGGCCTGGGGAGTGAGGCCCGTGACCCCTGCGGCCGCGACTGGAAGCGGCAAGCCTGCGACTGGGGAGACCATGATCTCGCCCTGGCCCTGGAGCGCATCCGCGCCCGGCGCCCGGTGCCCCTGGTGGTATTCGGCCACATGCACCACACCCTGCGCCGCCAGCAGGGGGAGCGCATCACCTTCTTGCGGGACCGCCGCGGTACCGCCTATCTCAATGCCGCATGCGTCCCCCGCCATGGGGAGGATGAGCACGGCCGCCCGCTTCGTCACTTCAGCTGGATCCACCTGGGCCAAGAGGGGGTGGAGCGGGCCAGCCATCGTTGGTATGGGCTGGGCGGGGAGCTCCTTTATGAGGAGTTGCTCTGGTGCGCCGCGCCCCGGCAGGCCCCGCCTTCGCTGCGCGCAGAGGTGTTGGACTTCAGCCCGCAGAGCTCCTCCTCCATCCCCTCGCCACCGGTGCTGGAGCGATGCTGATCTATGCGGCCCTGAGCAGCCACGGCTTCGGCCATGGATCGCGCACGGCATCGGTGCTCACCGAACTGGCCACCCTCCGGCCCGATTGGCGCCTAGTGGTGTCGAGCGGTTTGCCGGCCTCCTTTCTCAAGCTGGCCTTTGGATCGGTGCCCTTCGAACACCGGCCCTGTCAGTGGGATGTGGGGGTGGTGCAGGCCGATGCCCTCGGCAGCGATGAGCCTGGCACTCTGGCGGCCCTGGAGGTTCTCGACCGCGAGCTGCCGGGTCGATTGGCGAAGGAGGCAGCATGGCTCACGGCGCAGGGTGAGCCGGCGTTGGTGCTCGGGGATGTGCCCCCGGCCGCGGCGCAACTGGCCCGGGGGCTGGCTCTGCCTCTGGTGTGGTTGGCGAGCTTCGGCTGGGATGCCATCTATGCCCCAATGGGTGGTCCCTTCCTTGAACGCGCCGAGCGCTGCCGGGAGCTCTACGCCCAGGGGGATCTGCTGCTGCACTGCCCCTTCTCGCTGCCGATGGACTGGGGCGTGTCCAGCGTTCCAATCGGCATGACCAGTGCCAGGCCCCGCTTCGATCCGGCCGAGCTGGCGCGGCGGCTGGACCTGCCCCGCGATCGGGAGCGCTGCGTGCTGGTGAGCTTCGGAGGCCTTGGCAAGGCCTATGACCCTGCCCTCCTTCGCCGCTGGCCACACCACGTGCTGATCGGTTCTGACCGGGCCCTGGAGGCTGAAGCCAATGGCCGGGTGTTGCCTCCGGAGCTGCGCCCGATTGATCTGATGCCCCTGTGCTCCCGGTTGATCACGAAGGCCGGATACAGCAGTTTCTGCGAGGCCTTTAGCCAGGGGGTGGGCATCCACCTGGTGCGCCGCAGCGGTTTTGCCGAGGCGCCCGTGCTGGAGCGCGATCTGCAGCGCCACGGCCAGCACCGCATCCTCGATCCCGGTGCCTTTGAGCGGGGAGACTGGGAGCTGGACCAGCCCCTGCTGCCGCCCACGCACGGACCTCTGCCTCTGGATGGGGCGCGGACCGCGGCCCAGGCCCTGCTGCACCTCGCCGAGGCGCGATCAGCAGTGCCGATCGATGCGCTGGAGAGGGTTTGGAATTCTGTTCAATCCCCCGACTGAATTGCAGCGGGACACAGAGATTCGAACCTGCGACGTAATTTCTGATACAGGTGGACAGTTGTGCGAGCGTCACTGTCACGATCGCGTCAGCCGGGATCGATAGGCATTGTTGGCCGAACTTTCCGATCCATTCTGCATCTGATTTCCTGAGCGCCATTCCTCACGCCGACTCGCTTCGCTTGTCAACTGTTGTCGCTTCAAGGAAATCCCGCATCCTCTCCCCATTTCGGGGTCTGGTTCGGTTCCGTCCTCCGCAGTCACCGTTTTGCCGATTCTTCAGCGTTCCCGACTGGCACTCGCTGCCGCCGGCCTCGCCCTGAGCGTCGCCACGCCTGCCCACGCAGCCGACCCCTCTAAGTCCTGGGTCCTCACCCTTCCCCAGCCGTCCCAGCCCCACCAGGTGGCCTACCTGCCGCCGCTGCCCATTGCCCCCCGGGTGTTCGGCATGACCGCGGAGCGTCGGGCCATGCTGAACACCATCCGTTATGCGGAGGGCACCTGGGTGAACGGCCATCCGATGGGCTACCAAATGCTGTTCGGTGGCTCTTTCACCCCCAGCCTCCATCGCCACCCCGACCGGGTGATGTATTCCACCCGCTACGCCAGTGCCGCGGCTGGTGCCTATCAGTTCATGCCCTTCACCTGGTCCATGGCCTCCCGGGTCCTGGGGCTGCAGGATTTCCGCCCCGATTCACAGGATCAGGCCGCACTGTTCCTGATTGAGCGCCGCGGTGCCCTCCCCCTGGTGGATCGTGGCCAAATGACTCCCGATCTGGCTGCCCGACTCTCACCGGAGTGGGCCTCCTTCCCCACCCTGGCCGGAGCCAGTTACTACGGACAACCGGTGAAGCGTTTCGATGATCTGAAGCGCTTTTATGAGGACAATCTCTCACAGTTGCGCCAGGCCGGTGAACCCGCTTGGCAGACCGTGGCCATCCGCCAGCTCCCGCCCGCGGTCGCTCCAGTCCAACCCGAGGTGGCGGAACAGGTTGAATCGGTGCAACAGCCCGACGCCTCCACCAGCAACAGCTTCGAGTCACCCACCGGTCGCTTGGATCCCTCCGGTCGTTTCTGATCACGCTTGCAGCCTGATCCATTGCAACCCCGATGTTCAGAACATCGGGGTTACTTGCTGGGCACCCTGCTTCAGCTACCGCTTAGCCCTCGCCTTTGTCCTGCAGGCGGGCCTTGCCCACGGTCTGCTGGGCGATCAGGTAAGCCACCAGGGCGGCGGCTAGGAAGCCAAGACCATTTCGGGCCAGGGGAAGCAGGTCGCTGGTGCGGGTCACGATCGGCGCCACTCCAAACACCCCGAACAGGATCAGCCACAGGGGTGAGAGCAGCAGCACCCAGGCCCATTCCACCGTGCGTTCGGCGTCGCGGGGAAAGGCCGCGAAGCCCACGATCAGACCGCCCAGAATCGAACTGCAGAGGGTGAGCAGCCACTGCTCCTGGGGCAGGCCCGGCACCACCTGGCAGCCGCCCATGGCCAGACATCCCTTCACCGCATGCAGGGAGTCGAGGATGGAGCCGTCCTCGCCGTGGTCGCGCACGTAGTACTGGTTGCCGTAACGGGTCTGCAGCTCCACCCAGAAGGTGCGCGGCATCAGGGCGAAAAGGGCATCGCCCACGTTGAAGTTGAGCAGGTTGCCGCCGCGGGGATCGGCCACAAGCACCAGGCTGCGCTGATCCAGGTTCCAGAAGTCGCGAATCGCCAGGCCGGGGGTGCGTTCATATTGCGTGAGCACCCTCAGCTTCCAGCCGCTGGTGTGCTCGAAGTCGTCAAGTTCGCTTTCCAGGGCGGTGCGCTGCTGGTCGGTGAGGGCCTTGGCCAGGTCGATCACCGGCGTGGGGTGGTCGGGCAGCAGATCGGGGTTGTCGTAGGCCCAGGCACCGCCTGCAGTGGTGGGTAGCAGCAGGCAACCGAGGGCCAGCAGGCCCCCGGCCAGGCGCAGGCCCCACCGCTTCAGCAATCGGACCGGCAGGCTCGGCATGGTGGCGGTGGCATAGGCCAGCATTCTCTCCGCTGCTGGGTTCCCACCGCGTGGTTTCCGGATCCGATTCCCTGGCTGATGCCGGACGCGAGGCTGGCGAGGCGCCCCCCTGGCTGGTGGAACGGCTCTTGGCGGCGGGTGGTGCCGTGCCCTTTCGCACGTATATGGAGTGGGCGCTCCATGATCCCGTCCATGGCGCCTATGGAGCCGGGCGCTTACGGATCGGTCCCTGCGGCGACTTCGCCACCTCCCCGAGCCTGGGGGCTAGTTTTGCCGGCCTGCTTGCTCCCCAGCTGGTGGACTGGCTGCTGGAGCTTGGTCCTGGTCCCCTTGCTTTGGTGGAGACCGGTCCAGGGGAGGGAGAGCTTGCCCTGCAGCTGGCCACGGCCCTGGCGGCCGGCTGGCCCGATCTGGCGGCGCGGCTGGAGCTGCTGCTCGTGGAGCCCAACCCCGGCATGGAGGCGCGCCAGCGCCGGCTCCTGGCCGGTGTTCCCCTCCCCTGCCGCTGGCTGGTCTGGCCCGATCTGGCTGCCCGACCGGTGCGGGGCGTGATGCTGGCCCATGAGGTGCTTGATGCCCTCGCGGTGGAGCGGATCAGCTGGGATGGCGGCATCTGGCGCCTGCAGGAGGTGGCCCTGGGAGCGGATCGGGGGCTTGAGCTCCGCGCCGGGGCGGCTCTCGAACCCCAGGCGCTGGAGGAGCTGGCTGATCTGGATCTGGATGCTGCCGCGTCGAGCCTGCCGAGCGGCTGGAGCACCGAACTCCATCCGGGCAGTGCGCCCTGGCTGGAGGCGGCCGGCGCCGGCCTGATCGAAGGCCATCTGCTGGTGGTGGATTACGCCCTGGAGGCCCGCCGCTACTACGCCCCTTGGCGCTCGGCTGGCACCCTGCTGGCCTACCGCCAGCAGCGGGCCAGCCCCGATCCGCTGCTGGATCCCGGCCACTGGGATCTCACGGCCCATCTCTGCCTGGAGAGTCTGGAGCGCTCGGCCGCCGCCACGGGCTGGAGGTGGCAGGGCTCCTGCCGGCAGGGTCAGGCGCTGCTGGCCCTGGGCCTGGCCCAGGCCCTTCACGGCCTGCAGAGTGCGGCCCATCCGCAGGATCTTGGCGGGCGGCTGGCGGCGCGGGAGGCGCTGCTGCGGCTGGTGGATCCGGCCGGCCTGGGGGAGTTCCGCTGGATCGCCCTGGCCCGGGGTCCAGAGGCCGCGGTGCCTGCAACCCTTCCCCGCTTCCTCCAGGAGCCCTGAATTCCGATCGTCAGCCCGCGCCGGGCCCAGATCCGATTCGGACGAGTCCCGGCTGGGACCATTTCCGACTGGTACTCACTTGAATCGAACAAGTCCCGACTAGCCCGAGTCCCGCCAGGGGGACGGCGGGTGGCACTGGCTGGATGCAGTGCTATCCCGTTCATGTCATCGCTGATCAGCTCCGCAGCAGGGACGGTGCCGGCCCTGGTGGAGTTCCGAGGTTTTGCGGCGTTGCCCACCACCGGCCCTTGTGGGGAGCTGGTGGTGTGGCTCGCCTCGGGGGGCTCTCCCCAGCAGGTGGCGCAGTGGTTTGCCTCGGCCCTGGCGCTCGACCCCTCACCGGAGCGCTTCGCCGCCTCCTGCCTGGGGAGCGGCTCGCCCAGCTGGCGCCCCCTTGCCCATTCCCCGGCTGGGGCGGAGCCGTTGCCGGCCGTGGTGGGCAGCCATCGCTATCGCCTGGCCCTGGGGGGGCGGGGCCGGACTGCCCTGGGGGTGCAGTGCTGGCGCTGCTACCCCCAGGGACTCGGCTGGCAGCGGCGCTGCGGGCCGATGGCGCTGCAGGCGTTCATCCACCACTTCGGCGGGCGGGAGGCCGGTTTGGGCCAGCCGCGGCGCCGGTTCAGCCTCCGCTCTGAGGAGGTTTCAGGCGCTCGAGCGCCAGCACGATGATCTCCGGCTCCACGTCGTCGCGGATCTCCACGGCTCCGATGGCGGTGGGAAGCACGAACCGCACCCTGCCGCTGCGCACCTTTTTATCGCCCTGCAGGCAGGCCAGCACGGCCTGGGGATCAAGGGCGGGCCAGGCCAGCGGCAAACCGGCGGCCGCGATCACGGCCCGTTGCCGCTGCTGATCCCCGTGGTGCCACAGCCCCATGGCCAGGCTGATCTCACCGGCCGCCAGAATCCCTAGCGCCACCGCCTCCCCATGCAGGTAGGTGCCGTAGCCACTGAGGGTCTCCACCGCGTGGCCGAGGGTGTGGCCGTAGTTGAGGATCGCCCGCAGGCCGCCCTCCCGTTCATCGGCGGCCACCACCTTGGCCTTGGCCGAGGCGGATCGCTCCAGCAGCCGCTCCAGGAGCCCTGTGCCAACGCTCTGGCGATTGGCGAGGCCTCCGAGCGGATCCCGCTGCGCTGCGGCCTCGAGATCCCCAAACAGGGCAGGATCGCCGATCACCCCGTACTTGATCACCTCCGCCATTCCGGCCCGGAACTCCCGTTCCGGCAGGGTGTGGAGCACGGCGGGATCGATCAGCACCAGCCTCGGCTGATGAAAGGCACCGATCAGATTCTTGCCACCGGGATGGTTCACGCCGGTCTTGCCGCCGATGGCGGCATCCACCATCGCCAGCAGGGTGGTGGGCACCTGCACCACGGCGATGCCCCGCAGCCAGGTGGCGGCGGCGAAGCCTGCCATGTCGCCCACCACGCCGCCGCCGAGGGCCACGATCAGCGATCCCCGCTCCAGGCGATGGCGGAAGGCGGCGTCGTGGATCAGACCCACGGTGGCGGGGGTTTTCTGGTCCTCGCCGGCTTGGATCACCAGGGTTTGCACCGGAAAGCCAGCCTCCACGAGGCTGCGGCGGCACGTGGGCCCGTAGTGCCGCTCCACCTCTGGATTGGTGACCAGCAGCACCCGGGTGTCGGCCCGGATTCCCTGGGCCATGAGCAGCTCGGCCAGGCTGGCCAGGCTGCCGGGTCCGAGCACGATGGGATAGGCCTGGGCCGCCAGGGGCACCGTGATGGTCGTCGGGTGCTGGCCCACAGCCATGGTGTTCCCTGCCTCAGGTCACCGGCGAGTCTGACCGACGCAACGAACCGCCAGCCAGCGCCCTGATCCTGTCGTTGGCGAGCTGCCTCTCGAGTGCTAGTCCTTCACCCCGGCGACCGTTACCGGTGCTCAGGGGCTTGGGGAGGAGGCTTGCGGGGTTTGTTGCAATGGAGTCCACCATGGCGAAGTTGTCAGGATTGTCCATAGCCCAGGGGAAGGCTGGAGGGGTTTGGCCACCCCACCCTTCAGGATTCGCTCTCCAGGTTCCTCAGTACCGCCAGCACAGCCTCCCCATAGCGATCCAGCTTGGCCTGGCCCACACCGGCAACGCTGCCCAGGGCCTCCAGGCTGAGGGGCTCGCGAGCGGCGATCTCGATCAGGCTGCGGTCGTGGAACACCACATAAGGAGGCACGCCCTGCTCGCGGGCCTGCTGCAGCCGCCAGCTCCGGAGGGCCTCGAAACGGCGTTGCCCCGCCTCCCCCAGCTCCACCCCCGCCCCGCCGGGCTGCCGCTCCCCTGGCGTGGCGCGGCGCCGTTCCTTGGCCGGCGGTGGCAACCGCAGAGCCAGGCCCACCTCCCCGCGCAGCAGGGGCCTCACCAGCGAATCCTCCCCGAAGCGAAGGCCGCCGCGGGCCTCGCTGTCGCTCACCAGGTAGCCCTGGGCCACCAGCTGGCGGAACAGGGCCCGCCACTGGCCGCGGTCGAGCTCCTTGCCGATGCCATACACGCTCAGGGAGCCATGGCCCAGCTCGCGGATCCGGGCGGTGTCGGCCCCCAGCAGCACATCGATCACATGGGCGGCACCGAACCGTTGGCCGGTGCGAAACACGCCTGAGAGCGCCTTGCGGCAGGGCTCGGTGAGCTCCACGGCGCGATCGGGCTCAAGGCAGACATCGCAGTTGCCGCAGGGCTCCGGCAGGGTTTCGCCGAAGTGCTGCAGCAGCGCCTGACGGCGGCAAGCGGCCGCCTCGGTGAAGCCGATCAGGGCATCGAGCTTGCCGTGCTCGATCCGCTTCTGGGCCTCGGGGGCGTCGGAGTCGTCGATGAAGCGGCGCAGTTGGGGCACATCGCCGGCCCCATGCACCATCCAGGCGACAGAGGGCAGGCCATCACGGCCGGCGCGTCCGGTTTCCTGGTAGTAGGCCTCCAGGCTCTTGGGCAGGTCGATATGGGCCACGAAGCGCACGTCGGGCTTATCGATGCCCATGCCGAAGGCGATCGTGGCCACCACGATCACGCCGCTCTCGCGGCGGAAGCGATTCAGGGCCGAGCTGCGCGCCTCGGCGCTGAGGCCAGCGTGGTACGCCACCGCATCGAAACCGGCGGCCCGTAGGTCGGCGGCGAAGCGATCCACCCGGGCCCGGGAGCGGGCGTAGACGATCCCCGCCTCCCCACGCCGTTCCGCCAGGAAGGTCAGCAGCTGGCTGCGGGCCTCGTCTTTGTCGCGCAGCAGATAGCGGATATTGGGGCGATCGAAGCTGGCCAGAAACACCCGGCCCTCCTGAAGCCTCAGGCGCTCGCGGATCTCCTCGCGGGTGCGGGGATCGGCGGTGGCGGTGAGGGCAAGGCGGGGGATGGTGGCGAAGCGCTCGGCCAGGACGGCCAACTGCAGGTATTCGGGCCGGAAATCATGGCCCCACTGGGACACGCAGTGGGCTTCATCGATAGCGAACAGGGCCAGGGGGAGCTGCTCCAGCCGATCGAGAAACCCTGGGCTCAGCAATCGCTCGGGGGACACATACAGCAGATCCAGCTCGCCCTGCTCAAGGGCCCGCCACACGGCGGACGCCTGCGAGGCCTCCAGGGAAGAGTTGAGGGCGGCGGCCCGCACGCCCGCCTGGCGCAGGCCCTCCACCTGGTCCTGCATCAAGGCGATCAGGGGCGACACCACCACCCCCACCCCGCTGCGGCACAGGGCCGGAATCTGATAACAGAGCGATTTGCCACCGCCGGTGGGCATCAACACCAGGGCCGAGCCGCCACCCACCACATGGGAAACAATCTCGGCCTGGGGGCCGCGGAAGAACCCATAGCCAAACACTTGGCGCAGCACCTGTAGCGGATCGGCGGTGGCAGCGGCGCAGCCGCTGGCGGTGCCATCGGGGGGCGGGGCGAGAGCCATGCGGTGGTGGAT
This sequence comes from Synechococcus sp. UW140, assembly GCA_943372025.1. GTDB lineage: Bacteria > Cyanobacteriota > Cyanobacteriia > PCC-6307 > Cyanobiaceae > Cyanobium. The sequence goes on from CALRXC020000057.1 coordinate 18,155, forward strand.
CGGAACGCCATCTCAGCAGTTCCACCCCCCGCTCGTCTGGAATCCCGGCAACGGTCGTGACGACTGCACCGCGTGCCGCCGCCGCGGGGCCCCTGCACCCGTTTGGCAGGGCCCACAGATGGAGCTGAAGGGAACAGGCGCTACACGCGCCTCCTGCCGAAGGATTGTGGCATGACCGGTAGGGCGTGATGCTGAAATCGTTGGAAATAATGCTAACTTAAACGATCTTATTGAGTTGCCTGCGTAGGTCTTCCCATCGCTTCCAGAGTCCGAGGCAGCGCTTGTCAAAGGCGGTTCGTCTTGCTGTAGGTGCCTCCCCGTTTTGGTGGGACATGGGCCAGACCTGCCACCGCCTGATCCTGCTGTTGAACCAGCAACATTCGGGTGATCGCCTCAAGATCCGTGGGCTATTACACACATTTGAACCCCTTACAGCCTGTCTTGATGGATATCTCAGTCCATGACAACCAACCGCTAATTGCGGAGGAGATGGCTAATTTGCTATGCAAGCCTTCAACCAGTCCCCATGCCCTCCGGCGCCACCTTCAACACCCCTGACGACGAACGGGCCGATCCTCTGCACCGCCGCGCCGTGGAAGCGGGCCAACTGCGGGGTCTGACCCAGGCGGAAGGCATCATCATGATCGTGCTCGGGATTTTGGCCCTCAGCTTCCCCGTGGTGGCCTCCGCCTCGGTCACCGTGATGGTGGCCATCGCTTTCCTGTTGGCAGGCATCGTGGGCTGGATCGACAACCTGCTGCGGGCCAGACGCCTTGGGCGTTGGTATTGCTTCTCTCGGCTTGTGGTGTCCACCCTGTTGCTGGTCACAGGCCTTTGGATGGTGATCCAGTTCAAGTCGGGGATCGTCCCCGCCGCGTTGCAGATCAAGTCCCTGGCCTCGGCGATCGGCCTCGTGTTCCTGGTCGAAGGGGCCGTGATGGCCATCATCTCCCTCAGCAATCGCGCGACGAGGGGCTGGGGCTGGGGATTAGCCAATGGCCTTGTTACCCTGGCTCTGGGTCTCATGATTCTGACGATGAGCCCGGCCGGAATGCTTTCCGTGATCGGACTCCTTGTGGGGATCAGTTTCCTGTTCAGTGGCTTCGAACTACTGGGCTTCAGCAGTCGCTTCCATTCGCGACTCGATTAAAAGAATAGGCTGCTTCGCTGATTCAGAGCAGAATGGCTTCGCTGCTGGCTAGAGCTGGCCGATCGGAGTGCCCCATGGCTGCAAGGGAGTGGCCAACGAGGAGCTGAAATCTGCCGGGATGGGCCGAGCGGCTCCACTTGGCTGCGGTCCTCAAGCGGCTGAGCCGGCTGACTGGCGCGTGATCCGTTGCAGCTGAAGCGTTTCCAAGGCCAGGACGCGGCGGGCGAAGTCGGGATCACGCTCCAGCGTGGTGTCGAAGCAGTCGACCGGTACGGCCAGAACGCGGGTGCCGCTGGTCTCCGCCACGATCGTGTTCTCGGTGGTGCCGTGGCTGAGCACCTCCAGTTCATCCAGAACCTGGCCGGGCTGCATCCGAGTGACCCGCAGGCCTTGGTCGCCACGCACCTCGACGCGGGCGGCCCCCTCGATCAGCAGCAGCAGCTCCCGGCAGGTGTCGCCCGCCTCAGTGATGGCCGCGCCAGGCTCGTAGCGACGGATTTCGGACTGATCCGCCAGCAGATCGAGGGTGTCGGCCCAGGTGCGCCGGAAGAAATCGCTGCTGGCCAGCACCACCCGTTTCTCCAGATCCGGCAGATCCGCCAGCGCCGCAGGACGGCTCAGGGCCAGCAGCTGGTCCACCGTGCGGCCCACCCAGGCAGGGGTTGATGGCCCGCGAAGGGCAGCGCTGCAGGCCTTGCCCTGTTGGGGATCGAGGTCGCTCAACAGCACCAGGGCCGAGGCGGCCACACTGGGCTCGGGATCCTGCACCAACAGCTCCAGCTGCGCCAAGATCTGGGCTTGGGAGGATTGCGGTAGGGCACACTCCGAAGCCGAAGGCTGTCGCCGCAACGCGGCCAGCAGGTCGGGGGGCAGGCTGTCGCGCCAGCGCGGCGCGGCCAGCAGCGGCTTAAGGCTGTCGCGGGCCAGTTGCTGCAGGCGGTGCACCAGGGGTTCCCGATCCGATCCGGGTGGTAGCAGGGCCAGGGAGCGCAGGATCCCCTCCAGGCAGAGCTCCTCGCGATGGCGCAGCCGCTCTTCGAGCAGGGACACGAGCAGCGGCTGGTGTTGCAGTTCCGCTGCGGCCATGGCCTGCAGGCTGCGATGCAGCGGCGCCAACCGGTCGAGAAGCAGGTCCGCGCGGTGGGCCGCTCCGCTGAGGGGGTCGAGGATCTCGAGGGCTTCGGCTTCCTCAGTGGCAGAGATCGAGAATTGGCGCACCAACGCAGCTAGCTCGTGTTGAGCGCCGCCGCCGTCTTGGCCCATCTCGGTGGTGCCAGCCCCAGCGAGCTGCTGTTGCAGCCGCAGCACCCTCTCGAGCGAACGGCGGTAGCCGCTCAGGCGCACCTGATCCTCCAGGCTGCGGCGCTGGTCCGGATCCAACAGGGCTGGATCCTCAACACCCAGTTCCTCGAGGAGGAGGCGGTGTTCGTCGTCAGAGATGCCGAGCTCCTGGCGCATCCGCCGCAGCACCTCAAGGCTGCTGGCAATGTTCACATAGCCTTCGGTCAGGGCATCGCGCACCACGCCTTTGTAGGCCTCATGCCGCTGGTCATTGCCGAACTCGGGCAGCACCCTGGCCAGCACGTACAGCTCGTCGGGGTTGAGATCGCCGAGGCTGCGGCCCTCCAGGAAGCGTCCCAGGTTGAGGCTGAGCTTGGCGAGCTGCTTGCGGAAGCGCTCGGCCAGGTTTTCACGGCTGTAGAGCGCCGGACTGCGATGCCAGTTGCGCACCAGCCATAGGGAGCTGGTCGCCACCAGGGCCATGTCGAAGAGGTACTGCACCCAGGCCGGCGTCAACAGCAACAGCGGCCGGCCGGCGAACAGAAAGAAGATGTTGAACACCAGGAAGGTGGCCGCCAGGAAGACCCGATGGCGGATCAGGGTCTTGTCGGGTTCGGAGCCCTGGCGGCGCGCCCGGCGGCGCATCCAGGCCTCGATGGCCCGTCCGCCCAGCCAACCGAGCCAGGTGAACAGTCCGAGCACCAGCGGCACGGCCACCAGCCGCGGCAGCGGGATCGGCTGGCCGAACAGAAACAGCCCCGGGCTGAGCAGTTGGGCCAGCTGATCGCTCTGGCGGGCCCAGGCGCCGGAGAAGTAGTAATCCCAGTTGCCGGCGTAGAGGTAGTAGTAGAGGAAATACCCCACCACCAAGCCGACATAGCCGTAGCGCTCGAAACCGAAGGCCGGGCTCTGCAGGCGTTCCCAGTACATGCGTTCCGCGTCGATGTCGATGCAGGGCTTCTGGCAGGCGACACAGGCGCTCTGCTCCTCGCCGGCGCCATCCAAGCTGCGGCACATCGACTGGGTGATCGGGGTGTCGCTCATGTGGGCGCGACTGCCCAGCAAGCCGCCCGGCGTGGAATAGATCGCCTGCACGGGTGCCATCGGGCAGAAGTATTGGCACCAGGCCTTGCCGCCATAGAGCCAACCCACAGCAACGGCCGCCGCAATCGTGAACAGCAGCCAGCCGGCCAGCACCAGGCGATCGGCATTGAAGAAGAGGATGCGGCCGCACAAGCCCACAAACAGCCAGCCGAACTGGAGGGCCGGATAGTGCTTGGCCAGCCAGGAGTCCGGCGGTACCCGCGCCAGTTGGGAGCGGATCTCGCCGCTCTTGGGGTTGCGCTTTTGCGACTGGCGCTGCCAGCCCAGAGCCCGGGGGATCTGGGAGAGGAAGGAGAGCGGGCAGATCCGCCGCCAGAGCTCATGGCCGAACACCAGCAGGATGAAGATCGCCGCCGGCACCACCGCACCCCAGAAGATCGTTGTGCCCAGCGGGTAGGGGGCTTCCACCAGGCAGCGGCCCTGCACCTCCACGCAGGTGCCCGGCAGCCGCAGCGGGCTCCAGGGGTGCTCCGGACTGGTGAAGCGGGCCGTGAACGGATCGAAGAACAGCGAGCCGATGATCAGCAGCCAGCCGGTGGTGAGTAGCCATCTCACCCAGTGCATGCGGATCTCGCTCAACCGAGAGCCGGACATCGGTCGAGATCGATAGGGCTGGCACGCTAACTAGCCTGTCGCAAGCTTGTCAGGGCAAGGCAATGGTGAGCATGACCCTTTTGACTTGCAGCCCGGTGAAAGCCCCCCACAGCTATTGGCGCACAATCGGAGCCAATGGGTTTCGGTGGTCACGCCCGAAAGTGGACGGATACGCAACCGGCCGCCGCTGTCTCCCGTGAGGCATGGCTGCGGAGGCACAGCCACCCACAAGGTGACGCCTTTGCGAAACTGCCTGAAGGCACTGTGAAGTCGCTTCTGAAGCCGGAGAACAAAAAAATCTAACGGCCATACTTACCTATACCTATCACGTCGTACTCTCCCCCCTATGGGCAATCCGAAATGGCGGCTGCAGATGGACATCCTCTCGCCCCGCGAACAGAGTGATGTGGGGCCGCCGATCTGATCTTGGTGGTCAGCCCGGATGCGAGCCAGGGGGGGGGGAGCCTGGCGGTGCGGCTGGCCTGGCTCCAAGAACCTGCGCCAAGACCCATAGGATGCATTCACCGTTTCGCAGATTGTGGTTTTGGGTTTGCTAGGTCTGCCTCTTTCCGGCAGACAAGGGCGCCACGAATACCCGAAAAGCGTTGCGGTGACTGAGGGGGCATGGCGGAATGGTAGACGCAGCGGACTTAAAATCCGCAGGTCGCAAGACTGTGGGGGTTCAAGTCCCCCTGCCCCCATCGCTTAAAACCCCTGCAAGGCAGCCCTGTGCGCCTCAGCCGCCAAGCCCCGGGGGACAGCAACAGCGCACCATCCCGGCCCACCAGCTCATGTGGGTGGGTCACGCTACGGCAGATCCTCAGGGATCCTCTGAGATGCGGCGAGCCAGACCGGAGTGAGTCTGGAGGAGGTTGTTGGTCAGTCCTCCGGGGGCTGAACTGCTGCCGCACGCCTTCAGGAGTCTCCGTGAAGCAGCTTGCGCTGGTCACCCCCGAAAGGCCATGTGGAAAGTCCGGTGGTGCGCAGGTTCGTCAGGCTCCGAGTCCGGCGCTGTCCCGCTGCTGTGATGGAGCACCAGCCTGCCGGGGTGCTTCCTGAGTCAGAACGCTCGCCGTTTCTGATTCCCTCACCCTCGTCCCGTCGTGCGTCACCTTTCTCGTGCTCAGGCGCCAAGCTTTGTGGCGGTCTTCTGGATCACCGTGGCCACAAATGTCGCGGTCTTTCGCGCATGGCATTCAGGGTTACTTTGCAATGTCCTGGCATGAAAGCTCGCGATAGCGTCCAGATACAGAAAGCGGGAGCGGGGAAATAAGACCATCAGCTTCTGCCCACTTCTGTTCTGGAGCGTTAGCTGGACATACACTCACCAAAAACTGCCTGAAGGAGAAACCGCATGACCGTGATCGCGATCAACATCCTGCTGGATCCAGATCCAGCCACGGTTGAGAGGGCACGGGCGACGAACGCTCGCCTACGCAAAGACTATCCGGAGGGTTTTGCCCTCGATGCCAACCACGCGCCGCATGTCACCCTCCTCCAGCGGTTTGTGCGGACGGCGGACCTCGAACAGGTCGCGAATGCCGTGGTCGAAGTGCTGCGAACGGAGCAGTCGCTGCATTGCCAAAGCAAGGCGACTGGCTTGTATGACCTTGCCCACAAGAATCTCGCCTTGGTGGGAATCGTGATCGAACCGACCGAGGATTTGCGTCGACTGCAGCAAAGGATGATCGACGCTATCGCCCCGTTCGCTGTGGAGAAGGGGACAGGCGAGGCCTTTGCGCCCCGGCCCGATGGCGGGGCGATCAGCCAGCCGACAGTGGACTACGTGAACAACTTTGTCGGACCTCGCACCGGCCAGAACTACCACCCTCATCTGACCGTGGGTATAGGGTCCCGTGACTTCGTGGACGTTCTGAAGGCGGAGCCCTTCGAGGCCTTCAGCTTCCGGGCCCTATCGGTGAGCCTCTACCAGGTAGGGGATTACGGCGTAGCCCAGAACAAACTCTATGACCTCTCCAGCGCTGCCGATCCCCTCCCCTCCTGGAACGATAGCGCCGCCAAACAGGCGATCCTCGCTTTCATCACCAGGGTGACAACCGCTGGATCCCCCGACTTCCTGCCACAGGCAGAACGCATCGCCGTGTTTGATAACGACGGCTGTCTTTGGCCGGAGAATCCGATGCCGTTTCAGGCAGCCTTTGCCATCGACGAACTGAAGCGCCGCATCCTTGTTGAGCCCTCGCTTGCTTCCAAACCCATGGTGCAGGCCGCCCTGGCCGGCGATCTTGGCAAACTCCTGGAAGGCGACCACTTCGATGGCCTGATGCAGATCCTGGCGCTCACCCACACCGGGATGACGACCGACGAGTTTCGTGACGCCGTGGAGGCCTGGCTCGCCTCGGCCAGACATCCGCGCTACGGCAGGCCCTATGACGAACTCACCTACCTGCCGATGCAGGAACTGCTGAGCTATCTGCGGGCCCATGACTTCAAGAACTTCATCGTTTCCGGTGGTGGCGTCGACTTCATGCGCGTCTGGGTGGAACGTGTGTACGGCATCCCTCCGGAGCAGGTTGTGGGCTCGACGGCCCGGACGACATACGAGCTACGCGACAGCGGCCCGGTGCTCATAAAAACTCTCGACTATTTGTTCGTGAATGACAATGCGGGCAAGCCAGTGGGGATTCATCAGTTCATCGGCCGGCGACCGGTCATCTGTTGTGGGAACAGTGATGGCGACCACGCCATGTTGCAGTACACCACGATCAACAACCCCCGCCCTAGTTTCGCTCTGATTGTGCACCATACCGACGCTGAACGCGAATATGCCTATGACGCCATCACCAAGAGCACCGGCAAGCTTGTTGCAGCCCTTCGGGAGGCCCCCGCGCGCGGCTGGGTCGTTGTGGACATGAAGCAGGACTGGAAGGCCATCTTCCGAACCGATTAGAGCCTCAAGCCAGCGCCGCGTTCCAGCAGCGCAGGGCCGGAGATCCGCCGTAGTGGCTGAGCACATTGAGGGTGGCGGTATCGAGCAAGAAGCGACGGCCCTCGCTGGGCGGTAGATCGATCCAGCGGGCCAGCAGCACCCGCAGCAGGTGGCCATGGGCGAAAACCAGGGAGGGCCCCTCGCCGCCGCGCAGGCGGGTGATCACGCGATCGACCCGCTCCCCCACCTGGGCGGGAACCTCCCCATCGGGGCAGCCATCGCGAAACACCAGCCAGCCCGGCACGCGGGCCTGGATCTCGACCGTGGTGAGGCCCTCGTAGGCGCCGTAGTTCCACTCGACCAGATCGCCATCGAGCACCAGACGATCCGCAAAGCCGGCCAGCTCGGCCGTGCGGCGGGCCCGCTGCAGCGGACTGCACAGCACCGTGGCAAAGGGCACCGGCGCCAGCACGGTCGCCAGGCGGCGGGCCGCCGCCTCTCCCTGCGCCGTGAGGGGGATGTCGGTGGCGCCGGTGTGCTGGCCGCTCCGGCTCCAGGTGGTCTCGCCATGGCGCACCAGCACCACATCGACTGGTTGCAATGCCAGGGGGGCCATGGTGAAACGGGGGCGACAGAGCAAAGGGCGGGGCCTGCCGAAACCGGATGCCCCAGCCCAGCCTGGAGCGCCCGCCGCAGGGGCGCCACCATCCGCGCCCCCGACCACCCGCCAGCCGCCACCAGGCGGAGCAGCGCAGCCGGCCAGCCGAGGGAGGTGGCAGAGCCCGGATTCCGCTGTCCAAAATGAAAAACCCCCGACCGAGGCCGGGGGCAGGGGAACTCATCACCGTGGAAGGGTGCCGGCGTTCGGGCCGCCGGCCGCCGCTCACCACTTCACTCAGCCCTCCACCTTCACCGACACGGTGGAGACGCGCTGGGCCTTGGGAGCCCGCACGCTGAGCAGACCGTCGCGGTAGGTGGCCTGCAGCTGGTCGCGGTCGATGCCGGCGGGGAAGCGGAAGCTGCGGCTCCAGGTGCCGTAGCGGAACTCGCTGAGCAGCAGGCCACGGCCGGCGGGCTCAGGAGCCGGAACCGGAGCGCCGGCCTCGGCGGACGCCGGGGCGGCTTGGCGGGGATTGCGGCGCTGGGCGCTGATCACCAGGGTGCGGTCGGTGGCCTTCACATCGATGGCCTCCTTATCGACGCCGGGCAGTTCCAGCACCAGCTCGTAAGCATCCTCGGTTTCCTGCACCTCGGCGGCCGGCACGCGCTCGGCGGATTGGAGCTGCTGCTCGAGACGGTCGAACAGATCGAAGGGAGAGGAAGTGCGCAGGGACAACATGGTTCGCATTGGCGAGGGTTGGGCGGGGTCCGTGCCCCGGTGAGATCACTGTCGGGGGTTTGGACTCAGGCCCGGGTCGTGCCAACCGCCCCTGGAGATTCGGCCCTCACCACCAGGTGTGGCGAACCGGATCTCCCGGTGGGGAGAACCGTCAGCCGCGGGGAGGCCTCCCCCCGGGAGCCGCGCGTGGCGTATGAGCAGCGGGTGGAGCAGGCCCTGCAGCGGATCCTGGCCTCGCGAAGCTGGAGCAAACCACAGGGGGATTGGCTGCAACGCATCGCCAACCAGACCAAGGCGATCACGATCGTGGATCGCGATGCGCTCGACGACGATGCCCTGCAGTTCCGCCGCGAAGGCGGTGGCTGGCCGCGCCTGAACAAGCTGTTCGGGGGCGTGCTTGATGGGGTGCTGCAGCAGTTCCAGCGGGAGGTTTGAGCGGCGTGATGTGTCGCCAGGGCTCAGGGCAACACCCTTTCGGCCAGGGCGTTGTGCATGCAGATAACTTGTCCGCTGGATCAGCGAACCCGCTTAGGCTGATTCCTTGACGACCCAGGGGAGATGACGATCGCTCCACCTGCTGCTGCCCCAGCTGCATCCGAAGCGGCTGGCAACGGGCTGGCGCCGTTGCTGCTGCCGCAGGATCTGCGGCTGACGCCCGAGCAGTTCGCCCTGGTGTGCGACGCCAACCCTGACGCGGTGCTGGAACTGGCGGCCGATGGCCAGCTGATCACGATGACCCCCACCGGCGGCGAGACCGGAGCTCGCAACTACAACCTCGGCCTGGCCCTGGGCTTGGCCGCGCGCCAGTGCTCGCTGCCGGTGCAGTTGTTCGACAGCTCCACCGGTTTTCGCCTCGCCGATGGTTCGGTGCTCAGCCCCGATCTGGCCCTGGTGAAGCTGGATCTTTGGCAGGCGCTCACCCTTGAGCAACGCCGCACGTTCCCACCCCTATGCCCCGATCTGGTGATCGAGCTGGCCAGTGCTTCAGATTCAGGCCCCCGTGGCGCCGAAGCCCTGCGCCGCAAGATGGCGCTCTACCAGGCCAATGGCGCCCAGCTGGGCTGGCTGTTGTTTCCGGAGCA
>CALRXC020000058.1:0-27196 GCA_943372025.1 Synechococcus sp. UW140
AGCAGAACCCAGCGGTTGTTGGGATCCAGCTTTCCACCAAAGGGCGAGTGAAACTCCTCAATCGACAGCTGACCCGTGTGCTGAAAAACGTACATTTGCGTGCCAGCAGGATCTTCTAAGCCAGAAATGGCTGATTGCAGCCCATCCTACGCGAGACTGCCCCTGGAATCAACTGTGGTGCAATGGATCTGGGTAATTCAGCAAGCCCTAACTAAGCAACGATCGCTACGTCACAATTGATGGTTCAGCTAGCTTGGCTTTACGGAATTTAGGCTAGCCAGAAATTAAATAAATCAAGGACACCAGGTGAATGGTTGTCGGTGTTACGTGGTCACTTGTCTATGAATGGATTTTCTCTGCGACCCTCCCCCTGCTCGCCCTGCTCTCGGTTCGCAGGGTTCCCTCACTGCACTTCTAGCAAGACGGTGCTCACCGTTTCACTCAGCAGCGTCGGCTTCCACCTGGTTGAAGCGCCGGCCATGGCCCCTGTTGAATCGATCACAACAAAGCTGCGCAACAGCTGGCGACCGATCCGCCAGAGTTAACCGCGAAGATTCCACTGTCTCAGATGCCACCGGATGCCAGTCAAGGCCTCGCCGGCCAGCTCCAGCGCCTCACCGCCGACATGCTCGCGCTTTGCCGCGATCCCGGCGACGTGCCCCAAGCCCTCGATCTGCTCAACGCCAGCTACGCCACGCCGGCCGCCGCCGCCGCCCGGGACCGCCTGAAGGCTGACCCCGCCATCGCACCCCTGGTGCAGGAGCGCTATTGGGGTCCCTGGCCCGATGCAACCCAGCTCGCCTCCCTGCCACCGGGAAGCCTGGGCCATGCTTACGGCCACCTGTTGGCCGACCAGGGTCTGGAAACCCTGCCGCCACCGGAGATTCCGCCAGGGGCCGATGGCGATGCCACCTACCTGCAGCGGCGCATCCGCGCCTGCCACGACGTGTGGCATGCAATCGCAGGCTGCCCCACCACCCTCGCCGGTGAAGCGGCCCTCAATGGCCTCACCACCGAACAGCTGCGCTGGCCCGGCACCGCCCTATTGCTGGCCGCCGATCTGATCCATCGCGTTGACGAGCCGGAAACCCCTGGGGCCTCCGGGGTGGATGTGGGCCTGGCGATCGCCTACGGACTGGAGTTGGGAGTCAGCACGAAGAGCCCCTTGCTGGCCCAGCGGTGGGAAGAGGCCTGGGAACGGCCCCTGGCCGAATGGCGGCAGGAGCTGGGCCTCACGGCTCTGTTCGCGAGAAATCCCTTCACTGCTGGTCAGAACAACGGGGCTGGCCAAGGTTGACCCCTACCGGTGCCATGGCCTCAGCGCTCCTGGCTAACCGAGCTCGGTGCAGGCACTCGCTTCACACCTTCGCCAGCGTCACCCGCTCCGGCTGGTGCTGGTATTTTCCGGCCCGGTCTTGGTAGGTGGTGTCGCAGGGATCGCCCTCGAAGAAGAGCAGCTGGCAGATGCCCTCGTTGGCATAGATGCGGCAATCGGCGCCGGAAGAATTGCTGAATTCCAGGGTGAGGTGGCCCTCCCAGCTGGCCTCGGCCGGAGTGGTGTTCACAATGATGCCGAGGCGTGCATAGGTGCTCTTGCCCAGGCAGATCACCGTGATGTTGGCCGGCACTTTCATGCGCTCCAAGGCCACCCCCAGACCATAGGAATGGGCCGGCAGGATGAAGTATTCCCCATCCTCATCACGATGCAGCGGTGCGGGCTCGAGGTTGGCCGGATTGAACCGCTTCGGGTTCATCACCGTGCCGGGCACATGGCGGAAGATCAGGAATTCTTTGCTCGAGAGCCGCAGGTCGTAGCCGTAGGAGGAACAACCAAAACTGAGCACCGGCCCGCTGCGCGTCTCGGGATCGAGGTGGCGCACCAAGGTGGCCTGGAATGGCTCCAGCAGGCCGGCGGCGGCCTGCTCGTTGATCCATCGGTCGTTCTTGAGCATCGGCTTGGAAGGGAAACGGCCGGCGGCGCGGCCTAGGGGGCGCGGCGCAACTGGGTGACCTGGTCGGCCATCGCCATCAGGGCCGCGGGCATCGAGGGGCCCGTCAGGATGACATCCAGATGGGCGGGGCGTCGCTCCAGGGTGTCGGTGACCTCGTTGGCCGGCAAGTAGCCGAGTTCGACCGCCAGGCCCAGCTCATCGAGCACCAGCAGATCCACGGCACCGCTGAGCAGTTGGTCGCGGCTGTAGGCCCACACGGCCTGCACCGCCTTCCGGGGGTCGGCGCCGAGAGTGGAGCCGTTGTCGTTGAAAGCGGAATCGGTGACGCTGGGCGCCAAGTCGGCCGCTTCCACCTCCAGGCAATGGGGCGTGGCCGGGCGCAGCCACTGGAGCCGCCCACAGAGCCAGAGCGAGCCCTCCACGCCCTGGTCTACCCCTCCCTTGAGGAACTGGCTGATCAGCACCCGGCTGCCCAAGCCCGCCGTGCGTAGGGCCTGGCTGAACACCGCCGCGAAGCTGCCGCGGAAAGGGGCGGTGTGGATTTGCAGCAATCCTTCAGGCCGAGGCACCAACCGCAGGGGAGGCCGCTGACCACCGGCTTCGCCCCTGGGGCTGTGGCGATGGCTGGCAAGGCTGGCGGTCATGAACGAGGGATGGGGAACGACAACAACCCGGCCCCCACGCCGCCAAAAACCCCTCAATGGGATCGCTGGCGAGGCGATGGAAGCTGGATTCCAGGTGGGTGGGCAGGTGGGTTCGTCGGGTGGTGATCGGATCGAATCCGGACCCCGTGAGCTGAATGTAGCGGCCCAGGCAAGCTCGGCACACCACCCCTGGTGGATCCGTCGCGAATGCTCTCGAACAGGGGCGAAGCCCCGGACCGGCCTGGCGCCGACCAACCTGGAACCACCGGACCAACGGCTTCCGCCCCCTGAGCTGTCAAGGCACACCCGCGTGCTTTGCAGCGTTTGCCTGGAGGTGCAGGTGCCCCGCTGGCGCCGCAGCTCGGGCCTCGGCTGGCTGCGCGCCGGATACCGCTTGCTGCCGGTCTCGACCCCCAGCCTTCAATCCCGTTAGCTGCTCATGCCCTCGAGCCGCACCCAGGAGATTCAGCGGCTGATCAGCCGCAGCCTGCGGGCTGCTCTCGATCTCGAGGCCCTCGGGTCGAGCAACCCGACCCTGCTGGAACTCGCCGCCACGGGCATCAGCCAGCTTCAGGCCTGGCAGCGACAGGTGCTGGCGAAACGCCCAGCGGAGCAAACCGTGTGATTTGCTACAAGGAAGCTGCCAGGCGATCCTTAGCTTCCAGATTCCGGTACCTGTCCCATGGTCGGCGCCACGCGCGGATTCAGCCGCCTAGCGAGCACCCCGTCCAGCGGGTCTCCGGGGGCCGTGGCGTCCACCGGAACTGCCGTGACCCCAGGCCCCACGTTGCTTGAGGTGATCCGCAGTTTATCGGGCAGCAACGTGGAAACGATCGAACGCAGCAAAACGATCTTCTTCCCCGGAGATCCCGCCGAACGGGTTTACCTGTTGAGACGCGGTGCCGTACGGCTGTCGCGGGTCTACGAATCGGGCGAGGAGATCACGGTGGCCCTGCTGCGGGAAAACAGCCTCTTCGGAGTGCTCTCCCTGCTCACCGGCCAGCGCTCAGATCGCTTCTATCACGCCATCGCCTTCACCCGGGTGGAGATGGTCACGGCCCCGGCCACCTCGGTGCGGCGGGCCATCGAGCAGGACGCCAGCGTGGGGCTGCTGCTGCTTCAGGGGCTCTCCTCCCGCATCCTGCAGACCGAAACCATGATCGAAACCCTCACCCATCGCGACATGAGCTCGCGGCTGGTGAGTTTCCTGCTGGTGCTCTGCCGCGACTTCGGCGTTCCCAGCCACGAGGGCATCACCATCGATTTACGCCTCTCTCACCAGGCGATCGCCGAAGCGATCGGCTCCACCCGGGTCACGATCACCCGACTGCTTGGAGACCTGCGCAACGACGGTCTGGTGCAGATCGATCGCAAGAAAATCACCGTGTTCGACCCGGTGGCCCTGGCCAAACGGTTCAGCTGATCGCGGGTCGCAGGCGCCCCCATGCCTGGGACACAACGGTCCAAGCACGCTGATCTCGGCGCCGCAGTCTCGCTGCGATCGTGCTGCAGCCGGTCCGCGATCGTGGCACCCACGTCGTTCCGGGGATAGGTGCGGGAACATCCAGGTCACGTTGAGGGGCGAGGCCAGAGTGAACATCCAGGCGATGCCAGATCGAGAGTCCCCTCGATGCCAGGTCAGGAGGCCCGTCCGGATTCCCGATATCGACGCCTGAGCAACGGAGACGGGGGCCGACAGCGGTTCGTTCCTCGGGGATACTGGTTTTGAACTGGAGCAGGGCGTGTCGGGCTGGCTGCTGATCCTGGCGCTGCTGGTGCTTGGCGGCGTGCTCTCGACCCTCGGCGACCGGCTGGGCAGCAAGGTGGGCAAGGCCCGGCTCAGCCTCTTCAACCTCAGACCCCGCAAGACCGCCGTGGTGATCACGGCCCTCACGGGCAGCCTGATCAGCGCCATCTCCCTCGGCCTGATGCTGCTGGTAAGCAACCAGCTGCGGGTGGGATTGTTTCAACTGGATCAGATCCAGGCCCGCCTGCGTGACAGTCGCACCGCCCTGGCGCGCAGCCAGGCCGACCTGGAGGAGAACCGCCGCGAGCTGGCCCGAAGCCGTGCCGACGTGCAGCGGGCGGAACAGGGCCGGCGCCAGGCTCTGCAGGGGCGACAGGAGGCGGTGCAGCGGCGGCAGCAGGTTCAGCAGGAGCTCAGCTCGGCCAAGGGACGGGTGGACAGCCTGCGCCAGGAACTGCAGCCGCTGCAGCGGGAACGGATCCGGCTGGAGAGGGAGCGTCAGCGGCTCAACCGTGACGTGAAGGGCCGAGACGCCGAGATCCGCCGCAATGAGGCTGAACTCAGCGGGGTGCGCCAGCGCATCTCCGCCGGCGAGGCCGAACTGAAACAGCTGGAGACCAATGTGATCGCCCTGCGCCGCGGCGACGTGGTGATCGCCAGTGGCCAGCCCCTGGCCACGGTGCGGGTGAAACTCCAGCACAGCGGCCAGGCCAAGGATGTGATCGATGGCCTGCTCCAGCAGGCCAACTTGGCCGCCTTCCGGCTGCTCCTGCCCGACCGCCCCGCCGACCGCCAGATCCTGTTGGTGCCCAAAAGCGATATCGAACGCCTTCAGACCATGCTCGGCAACTCGGGCACCTGGGTGATCACGATCCGCTCGGCCGGCAACGTGCTGCGGGGGGAGGGCCGGGTGGTGGGCTTCCCCGACCTGCGTCCCAACCGGCCGGTGGTGCGCCAGGGGGATGTGCTGGCCCGCACCGCCCTGGAGGGGGATGAACGCAGCAGCGACGAGATCCGGAGCCGCCTCAATCTTTTGCTGGCCGCCGCCTTCTCTAGGGTCCAGCGGCAAGGAACCCTGGTGGATGGTCTGCAGGTGGACGGCAACAACTTCACCGAACTGGGTCGGGCCCTGGCGGATCGGCCGGTGGGGCAGAAGGCCACCCTGGAGGCGGTGGCGGTGCGCAACGCCGACACCCCCGACCCGATCGCGGTGGAACTGCGCTGGGTGGGCCGCAGCCAGGCGAACGGCCCCAGGCCGGCCGGACCATGACCGGCCCCGAGGCCGCGATCGGAGTCGATCCCCTGGAGCCGCATGGCAGGGGGGTGGTGGCGGCCCTCGACCCGGGCCGCAGCAAGTGCGGTCTGGTGCGCACCGACCCCCAGCGCCGCCAGATCGAGGAGGCGCTGGTGCTTCCTCCCGGCCCCTGCCGGGAGCGGCTTTTGGCCTGGCATCGTGACCTGAAGCTGGCGGTGGTGCTGCTGGGCGATGGCACCGGCAGCCGCCGCTGGCAGGAGTGGCTGGCCGGAGAGGGAGCGCTGCCGGTGCTGCTGATGGGCGAACACGGAACCACTCTGGCCGCCCGGCGGCGCTATTGGCGGCTGGAACCACCCCAGGGCTGGCGGTGCCTGCTTCCCGAAGGCCTGCGCCAGCCCCCCCGCGACTGGGACGACGTGGTGGCCCAACTACTGCTGGAGCGCTGGCTTGGCCAGCCCCTGGAGCGGGCAGCGGGGGCGAGCAACAAGGCTGGCCCGGGGTTCAGAAGGCCGCCCGCACCGTGAACATGTAGTCGCCGCCAGGCTCCAGCTGATAATCGGCCTTGAGCAGAAAGCGGAGCAAAGCGTCCTGAATCAGGGCGCGACCAAGGGAGGGCTCCACAATGAGCTCGCCCCGATCGAAGGCCCAGCGAAAGGTCCATTGGAAGCCACCGGCGTTAACCTCCCCCTCGAGCAGGGCTGGACTAAAGCTCTGCTGCAGCACCCGCAGCCGCGCCGTGGTGGTGGGCAATCGGCTCACGGCGCGGTGGCGACGGGCTCGGCCCGGAAGGCATTGAGGCGGTTGCCGGCCCGCTCGACCCCGAGGCGGCGGATCAGGTCAATGCCGCTGATCACTTCAGCGAGCACCGCATCGAGCACAGGGCGCTCGCTGCTGCTGAAGCGGCCCAGCACATGGCCCACCGTGCGGGCCTTCCGCTCCTGGGGCTCCTGGGCCGGGGCGCCGATACCGATCCGCAGCCGGGCGAACTCCTGGCTGCCGAGGTGCTGAATCGTGCTGCGCAGGCCGTTGTGGCCGCCGGCGCTGCCGGAGGCCCGCAGCCGCAGCCGGCCGAAGGGAAGGTCCATGTCATCCACCAACACCAGCAGTTGGCTGGATTCGAGCCGGTACCAGTCGAGGGCGGAGCGGATCGAACGGCCGCTCTCATTCATGTAGGTCTGGGGCATCAGCAATCGCAACCTCTGCGGGCCGCTGCCGATTTCGGCTAGCAAGCCCTGGAGTCGGGGCTGGATGCGGAATGGTGCTGACTCAACGGCCGCGAGGCGCTCCAGCGCCATGAAACCCACGTTGTGGCGGGTTTCCGCATAGCGGCTGCCCGGATTACCTAGGCCCACGAGCAACTGGAGATCCAAGGAGAACCGCCGCCGCTCAGCTGCCGGGAGTATCGCTTGCCACGGGCGCTGGCATGGTGCCTGAGGTCGGCTCTGACCCGGGAGCAGAAGCCCAGGTCGGGGGGACCCCAGGAGCGATCGATTGGGCCGAAGGATCCGTGGTGGTTGCAGAAACCGGGAGCATCCCGACCTCGTTGGAACCCGGCAGGGAAGGGGAAGCCATCGCGGCCACTGAAGCGGGGGCTTGGGCGCCGGTGGATTCCGGTTCGGGAGTCACCGCCTGGCGGAACTCCTTCTCAAACTCCTGGGACGCGCTCTGGAAGCCTCGCAGGGTCTTGCCGAGGGTCTTTCCCAGCTCAGGAAGGCGCTTCGGACCAAACACTAAAAGACCGATGGCGGCGATCACCGCCATTTCCGGGAGGCCGATGCCGAAGACGTTCATGGGGAGTGAGCTGGAGGGGCCGGAAGACCCGGGACAGGGCCCGGCCTCAGCTGAGGCCGTTCCAGTTGACGTTGATGCCTTCAAGCAGCAGCGACTTGTTGTAAAGCTGGAGAATCACTAGCAAAAAGACGAGAAACAGGAGCATGGCGACGCCCATCACCGGCGTGGTGCCCCAACCGGGGACCACCTTGCCGTACTCGGAGTTCAGGGGGCGAAGAATGTCTCCCAGTCGGGTGCGTTGAGCCATGGCTGCCGGGTCCTCTCGGGCATGAGATCGCTCTGGCTACTCTAAGGGTCCCGTAGGTCCTGCCGGGACAGGACGTCTCGGCTTGTGACGACCCATCGGACGCGAGACCAAGTGCCCACCGGGTGCTCGAATCGAAGTGCGATCCCTAAGAACCTTCCAGCTCAGATCAGCGCTCCCTATCCGGCCGGAGCCTCGGCTCCGTACTCCAGCGGCGGCACCCGGTCCCCAGCCTCCCTGCTCCAGTCAGGTCCTCACGGGGCAGCAGCTCCCCCACCCAATCCAGCCCCCCACCAAGCCCATGGAACCCGCCGCCGCCTCCCCCGCCCTCTCCGTGGCCATCGCGGTCTTGGCCGTTCTGCTGGGGCTCACCGGCTTCGGCATCTACACCGCCTTCGGCCCACCCTCGAAGCGGCTCACCGACCCCTTCGATGACCACGAGGATTGAGCTCTCGAGGCCAGGGATCGATCAGTGCCTCCCCAGTCGCCAGAAACAGAGCTCCCAGGGGCGCACAACAGCGGAGCCTTCAGTGCTGAGCTGCGCATGAGCGGCCCCTGCCACATCTGCCGCCTGAACAACGGCGCCATCGAGCCCATCAAGGCGGGCAAGGAGCACCCAGCCGGGCCCGGGATCGAACCGCCGGCGGCAGGGACCTTCGTTCTGAAGCGCCACCACCAGATCCCCCGAGCCGTCGGCGCTGGCTCGCAGGCTCACTAGGGCCAGGTCTGCGGCCAGTGGCGGCAAGACGGGTAAAGGGAGCTCGGCCGCGGCTGGATCGACTGGGTGGCACCAGAGCGGTTCGCGCAGGCGCCTGGCCTGCAGGGGCACCTGCGCCTGCCGCCAGCCCTCGCCGCAGGGCATGAGGGCCAGCCGCAGGCGCTGGAAGCCATTGTCGGCGCCGGGATCGGGCCAGGTGGGGGCCCGCAACAGGGAGACCCCCAGCCGCTCCGCCGTGGCGTCGACCCCCTGGGCCCCATCGAGTAGCACCGCCAGTCCCCCGCCCCCGGCCGGACCCACCGAGGCCAGCCAGGCCAGGGCTGCCACCTCCCAACGGGCCCGCTCCCGCTCGGTGCGGGGCTCGGCGGGGCGCTCCAGCACGCCGGCCGGCGTGTCGGCGGCCCAACGCACGGCGGGGCTGGCCAGGGGAACCTCCAGACGCAGTAGCTCATGGCGTTGGTGCCAGTCGAGGCTGAGCACCAGCTCCAGCCAGGGCTGGCCGGCCAGCAGGCGGCCCTCCAGCCGCACCGGGCTGGCGCCGCAGCGCCCCCGCAGCCGGAAGCGGCCGCAGAGCGGCCCTGCCTCGATCCACTCCGGCGCCTCCTGCCACAGCCAGGGCAGGGGGCGCCGGCGATCGGCGGGCGCAAGGTCCCAGGCATCCCAGAACTCGCCGCGGTCGCTGCAGCGGCGCCAGGCCAGGGGAGCCGCCAGGTGGGAGGTGCCATGGCGATCCAGCAGCTGCTCCACCCCGCCGGGCCCCACCACCGCGGTGACCAGACCATTGCCCAGTCGCCATTGCCCAGGACCTAGGTCAGGGGCAAGCGCAAGGACGACCGGGTGCTGCAGCGGCAGGGGATCGCCGCCGCCAGATTGAGGTGACGGCGGCTGAGCCGGCTCGGAATCCCGGCCGCCGCCGCACTGGCGGCGCAGCTCGATAAAGCCGATGCCGGCGATGCCCTCCAGCTGCACCCACTGGCCGCCGCCGGGCGCGTGCTGACCCAGCAGCGTCCTGGATCCGGCCGGCCCCTCCACCCTCCAGGTGCCGGCGGGCAGCCGCAGGGTGCTGGGCATCGCCGGCCGGGGCTGGAGCTGGGCGACGCGCCAGCGCTGTGCCTCCGGGACACCGACCTCGGCGGGCCGGGCCCCGAGGGCCCGATCGCGCTGTCGTCGGGCGCGGCGGCGGGCGGCGCGCCACTGGGGTTCGGCCTGCTCGAACACCTCCGGAATCGAGGTGCCGGGGAGGATGTCGTGGAATTGTTGGAACAGCAGGGGTCGCCAGTCGATCGGATCCGGATCCGTTGGGCGAACGGGGTTCGCGGGGGCAGGTGAGGGCGAGGGCGAAGACGCAGACGGAGACGAAAACGCAGACGCAGACTCTGACGAGGGCGAAGGCGATCCCGAAGACCGTTGCGCGGAATCCGCCGGGGGAGGAGGAACCAAGCTCTCTGGGGCCGCCTGGTGATGGGTCGGCGGGACCTGCAGGGCCCGCACCAGCTCCGCTTCCCGCAGTAGACGCTCCAGGGTGCGGTTGTGGCGCTTTTGGTCGGGCCTGCTGGTGGGGCAGCCGCGGTGGAGCTCCAGGTAGAGCTCATCGCGCCACACCGGCAGCTGCCCCGCCAGGGGCTCCAGGTCGGCAAGAAAGCTGCGCAGGCTGCCGTGGCGCTGGGGCGCGGCGGCCGGCTGACCCTGCCAGAGGGCCAGCTGTTCGAGCATCTCAGCGGTGGGACCGCCGCCGTGGTCGCCCACGCCGGGCAACCAGAGGGCATCCGGGCATCCGGAAGCGGCCTGCCACTGGAGCCGGTACCGCTCAATCGCCACCGGATCGCCGTCCGTGCCGATCGGGGAGCTCATGAAGGCGAGCAGCTCGGAACCGCAGCGGCTGCGCCAGCGGAACAGGCGATGGGGGAAGGGATTGGTGGCGTTCCAGGCCAGCTTGTGGGTGCAGAACCAGCGCACGCCGGTGGCTGCGGCCACCGCCGGCAGGCCGGCGCTGAAGCCGAAGCTATCCGGCAGCCAGGCCACGCTGTGCTCCCAGCTGGGGAAGGCGCGGCGGCTGTAGTGCTGACCCTCCTGGAACTGACGCAGCAGCGAGGCGGTGCCCACCAGCACGCAATCGGTCTCGACCCAGGGGCCGTTTAGCGGTTCCCAGCGACCGGCGGCCACGGCGGCCTGGATGGCGGCGAACAGGGCAGGACGGTGCTGCTCTAGCCAGGCGTAGAGGGCCGGGGTGGAGTGGCCGAAGTGCAGCTGGGGAAAGCGCTCCAGCAGTTCAAGGGCGGAGCGGAAGGTGCGCTCGGCGGCCCGCCAGGTGTCGGCCACCGGCCACAGCCAAGCCAGATCAAGGTGGGCATGGCCTAGCACCTGCACGCGGCCAACGACGGGACCGGGCGGCACGCCTGCCTGACTCCGCAGACCCTCCAGCTCCGCCACCGTCGGGGCAAGCAGGCCAAGGGGATCGGCCGGATCCCGGGGTTCGAGCACCACCTGGCTGTGGATCAGGGCGCCGTCGTCGTGGAGGGGGCTGCGCAGCCGCAGCTCCAGCTCCAGCGGCTCCCCCTGCCACCAGCTGAGGGGCAACTCCCAGCGGCAGGCGGTGTCGAAGAGATCCCCGGTATGCACGGGTTCACCAGCCACCCGCAACTCCACCGCATCGGCCCACCAGCGCAGACAGAGGCGGGCGCAGGCGTCATGAGGACTGAGGTGGACCCAGGTGGCAGGCCGCTCCAGGCGCACGCGCAGATGCCGCCAAAGGCCTCCGCGGGGCCAGATCACCAGCCCCCGCGCCGTCCAGTCGGGCCGGTGCCGGGGACCCCATGGATGGTGCAGCGCGACGATCGGTTCGCCATCAGGACCATTGCAGCGCCAGCGGGGCTGGAGATCGAGCGGCACGGGCGGCGAGGCCGGCGAACGTGACTGAAACGTTTCAATCCGGGCCTGTTGGCCCTCACGAAGCCCTTCGGGCATTTTGATGGCCTTCCCAGCCCCATAGGATGATGGGGCTGCGGCAGGGATGCCCAGCCATCGCGGCCGGCCTGTCATCCCCTGTCACCCGCCCTGTCACCCGCCGGACAGCCCATGCTCGCCCTCAAGATCTCGGTTTACTCGGTCGTTTTCTTCTTCATCGGGATCTTCGTGTTCGGCTTCCTGGCCAGCGACCCGAGCCGCACCCCCAGCCGCAAGGATCTGGAGGACTGAGCTCCCCGGACCGATCCGACCTGCCAGTTCTGACGCACGGCTGGACCACCCCACCCCCCAGTATTCCGGGCCCCGGAGGGCTTGGGGGTTGTTGATCGCGGCAGGTTCGGCGAGCGAGGAGCCGCTGAACTCGGCGCGGCGCATCGTTCGCGAGCCCCAGATCCAACTGGGCCAACCGACCCGACCACCTCGGAAGCGCCTGGCCCCCATGGCAGGATCACGCACTTCCTGCCTCCCTGCGGCCGACTGTGGTGTCCCATCGCCGGCCCGCCCGAAGCAAGCGGGAGAAGCATCGTTCCATCCGTTCGAACCGGCTGGCGGCTCTCCTGGGCACGGCCGGGGCCTGGCTCACTCACTTTCCCGCTGGCCTGGCGGCGCCGGGGGCGGGTCCTGTTTCCGGCCAGCCCACCCCGGCAGCGGCATCGGCGGTCAACGGAACCCTGGATCCGCAGGCAACGGCTCCCCGGCCCACGGCCCCAGGCAGCGCCGGCCGAGCTCCTGGCCCCGCCGGCACCAGCAGGAGCCCGGCTCCAACGGCGGCGTCACCGCCGCTCGACCTGGAACTCAGCGCCGACAGCCAGCGCTACGACGCCCAGCTCGGGCGCTATGTGGCCACGGGCCACGTGAAGGCTCTCCTGGCTGGGGGCCGCATCCAGGCCGATCGGATCGAATTCGATCCCGCCTCCCGCCAGCTGCTGGCCAGCGGCAGTGTGCGCTTTCAGCGGGGTCAGCAATACTTTCAGGCCAGCCGGCTGCGCTTCAGCCTGCTGGAGGGGCGGGGCGACATGGACGATGTGTATGGGGTGCTCGATCTTGACGGCAGTCAGCAGGATCTGGATCTCACCCAGCTCCCCTCGGCGCCGCTGTTGCCGCCGGAACCGATCAGCTGCAGCCCATCCCTGCCGCCGTTGCCGGACTGGCACCCCTTTCCCTGGTCGGTGACCGCCTGGGGTGGCCAGATGTACACGGCCAACTTCGGCGACACCTTTCTGTTCAAAGGCAGCTACCGGCCGGAGTACCTAGCCGGGGTGGGAATGCAACGGCGGATTCTGGACGGTGGTCTCGTTGCCTTTGAGCTGGATGCCAACCTACTCAACCACCGCTCTCAATCCCAACCCGGGGGCGGCTTTAACCAGGAGGTGCCCTACGCCAGCACCCCCGCCCAAAACTTTGGCGACGGCACCCTGGGCCTGGGCCTGCGCTTCTGGCTGCAGCCCTGGCTCAGCGTCTATTTCGTGGAAGGGGTGAGTCTGCTCACCGAACCGAGCAACTACGAGAAGACCTTCCGCGAGACCTACTCCACCTTTCTCAATTACCTGGCCTTTGAGGTGGAGGCCCTGTTCACCCCAAGGCTTTCGGCGGTGGGTCGCATCCATCACCGCTCCGGCGCCTACGGCACCTACAACGGCGTGAGTGAGGGCAGCAACGGCTATTTGCTGGGCCTGCGCTACCGCTTCGGCACCTCCGCGCCGCCCCGCAAACCGCCGGAACTGCCTCCGGCCCAGGGTTGCCCGGGGGCCCCGCCGCCGGAAAGCAATCCGCCCACCGACCTGGCCAGCCAGCTCGACCTGGTGACCATGGGCCCCGCCCCCGGCGACCCGGCCCCCTCCAACCGCCGCAGCGGCGGCTCGGCCAAGGCCAACCCATTGCCGGAGCCGGGCGGTGGCATGTCGGGCCAGGGCGGATCCGCGCTGACGCCCCCCCCCTCGACGGCCAGAGCCACCGGTACGGTGTGGGATCGGGCCCGGACTCAGGAGCGGGAGAGGGCCAAGGCGATCGCCGGGCTCAACCAGCGCGTCACCGATGTGACCTTCCAGCAGAGCCTCTTGGCGGAGCGACGCTATGGCTTTCCCTCCACCCTGTCCACCCCGGATCAGGTGAACGAATTCGGTGGGGCCAGGCCCAGCCAGCTCAACAATCTGGCCACCCAGGGAAACAGCCAGCTGGTGAAAGGCACGATCAGCCGCTGGCGGGTGCAGGCCCGCCAGATGGCCTTCACCCCCACCACGATCACGGCCGACCGGATGGCCTTTAGCAACGACCCCTTCACACCGGCCCAGTCGTGGATGGATTCGGAGAATGTGGTGGCCACCCTGCTGCCCAACGGCGACACCGAGATCCGCACCGATCGCAACCGTTTGGTGCTGGATGAGCGGCTGCCGATTCCAATCACCCGCAAGACGGTGATCAAGAAGAAGCAGGATGTTGATAATCGCTGGGTTCTTGGTGCCGACAAGGAGGACCGCAACGGCCGCTTTATCGGCTATAACATTCCCGTGCGGGTTGGAGAGTCGGGCATCCTCAGGATTCAGCCCCAGTTCCTCACCCAGAGGGCCATCAACGGCGACACGGACAGCTATCCACTGCCCGGCCAGTCAGCGAATGCACCCGGCGTTTCCCAGCCCACCAAGGCAGGCGATCTTTTTGGTCTTCAGGCGGTTCTGAGGGAACAGGTATTCGGCTTCAACTCCGATGCAACGCTGGAGGTTTCCACCTTCAATCCTGACAATATCGCCAACGGCACCCGCAGCTGGGGCGACTTCAGCAGAGCCGTGAAGATGCCCCTGCTGGGCGAAAGCAAGTGGCGCCTCTTCGGCGCCTACCGCTACCGCACCTGGAACGGCACCCTGGGGGAACAGGATGTGTATTCGGCCTACGGCACCTCCCTGGAGCAGACGGGCCTGCTGCCCACCTGGGGCAAACTGAGTGGCAACTACCTCTGGCGCACGGGGGTGGGTAACTTCCAGGGCAACGACTTCACCACCAATAACCTCGCCGACTCCTGGCGCTTCAGCGGCATCGGCTCGGCAAACCTCAACTACCCCCTCTGGATCGGCAAGTCTGCCCCCCTCACAGCCAGTGCGGCCTTCGCCAACACTGGACAACCGGTGGTGCCCGGCCTATGGCTTCGGGCGAACGTGCTCGGCACCTTCGCCTATTACGGCAACGGCGTAAATCAAAACACGATCGGCCTCACCGGTGGCCCGACACTCACCCTGGGCCACTTCGTGAAACCCTTTTTCGACTATACGGAACTCACCCTGACTGGCGGCGGCACCCTGCGCCAGGGGGGCAGCCCCTTCAGCTTTGACCGGGCCGTGGACCTGGGCACCATCGGCATCGGCCTCACCCAGCAGATCGCCGGACCGCTGGTGTTCAGCGGCGGGATTGGATACAATGTTGATCCCAATTCACCGAATTACGGCGAAATCACCAATTCCTATCTGGAATTCCGCTGGCAAAGACGCTCCTACGAAATCGGTGTGTTCTACAGCCCCTACGACGGACTTGGCGGCCTACGCGTAAAGCTCAACGACTTCAACTTTGGCGGTACTGGTTTGCCATTCGTGCCCTATACCCGCCAGGGAGCCCAACCTGGTGAATTCGGACCTAACCCGGCGATGGGGCCAGCACAGGGCCCCATCAACCGCCCCTTCTGAGTTAACAATCATCGCTTCGCTTCAGGCCGCAAACCCCGCCAGATAAGGCAAGCGGGAGGCCGTGGCCCGCAATTCGGCGTCGTGGGCCACCAACTGGGAGGTGCCATCCCACTGGCCGCTCACCAGCATGCGGTGGGGGCCTGCGGCCAGTTGGAGGGGTAGGTCGAGGGACGTGCTGGCGGCGGCAGTGCCATCACTGGCAAGGGCATCGAGCCGCACCCGTAGGGCCTCGACATCCAGCGTGAGGAGAGCGGCCGGCGAGGCCCCGATCGCCCGCTGCAGGGTGGTGGCATCGGCCGGGGTGATGGTGAGGCAGGGAATCCCCAGGGCCAGGCAGTTGCCGAAGAAGATCTCGGCGAAGCTCTCGCCGATCACCGCCCGGATCCCCCAGCGCATCAGGGCCTGGGGGGCGTGCTCGCGGCTGGAGCCACAGCCGAAGTTGCCGTTCACCACCAGGATCGTGGCGCCCTGGTGTTCGGGCCGGTCGAAGGGATGGGCGCCGGCCAGCTCGCCGCGGTCATCGGCGAAGGCGCCTTCGGCCAGGCCATCGAAGGTCACGCACTTGAGAAAACGGGCCGGGATGATCCGGTCGGTGTCGATGTCGTTGCCGACCACCGCCACGCCCCGGCCCATGAGGCGCTGGACGGGACCGGCCGGAAAAAGTTCTGGGGCCGCAACGGGGGGGGGCACGGTGCTCATCGATCGGAAGGGGAGGAAGGAGCAGCGGCCACCAGCTCCCGCACATCGGCCACGCAACCGGTGATGGCGGCGGCGGCCACCATGGCCGGGCTCATCAGCAGGGTGCGGCCGCTGGCCGAGCCCTGGCGGCCCTTGAAGTTGCGGTTGGAGGAGCTGGCGCTGATCTGGCGGCCCTCGAGGCGATCGGGGTTCATCGCCAGGCACATCGAGCAGCCGGGCTCGCGCCACTCGAAGCCCGCCGCGCGGAACACGTCATCGAGTCCCTCGGCCTCGGCGGCGGCGGCCACCTGCTCGCTGCCGGGCACCACAAAGGCCTTGATGCCCGGAGCTACATGTCGGCCCCGGGCCACGGCAGCGGCAGCCCGCAGGTCGGAGATGCGACCGTTGGTGCAGCTGCCGATGAAGCACACATCCACCGGCAGACCAGCGATCGGGGCGCCGGGCACCAGGTCCATGTAGCGGTAGGCCTCCTCGGCCAGGGGGCGCTCATCGGCGGGGGTCTGCTCCAGAGTGGGCACCCGCTCATCCACGCCGATGCCCTGGCCCGGCGTGATCCCCCAGGTCACGGTGGGGGCGATGGCGGCGGCATCGAAGCGCACCTCATCGTCGAACATGGCATTGGGGCCGCTGGCCAGGCCGCTCCACCAGGCCACGGCCCGATCCCAGGCCTCGCCGGCCGGGGCGTGGGGGCGGCCTTGGAGGTAGGCGTAGGTGGTGGTGTCGGGGTTGCAGTAGCCCACTCGGGCGCCGCCCTCGATCGCCATGTTGCAGAGGGTCATGCGCTCCTCCATCGAGAGGGCATCGATGGCGGGGCCGGCGAACTCATAGGCGTGGCCCACACCGCCCTTCACCCCCAGGGTGCGAATCACGTGCAGCACCAAGTCCTTGGCATAGACCCCCGGCTGCAGGGTGCCCTCCACCCAGATGCGACGCACCTTGAGCTTGTTCATCGCCAGGCTCTGGCTGGCCAGCACATCGCGCACCTGGCTGGTGCCGATGCCGAAGGCGATCGCCCCGAAGGCGCCGTGGGTGGAGGTGTGGGAATCGCCGCAGGCCACGGTCATGCCCGGCTGGCTGAGGCCCAGCTCAGGCGCGATCACGTGCACGATCCCCTGACGGCCGCTGCCGAGGCCATGCAGGGCGATGCCCTGTTCGGCGCAGTTGGCCTCCAGAGTGGCCAGCATCGCCTCGGCCAGCGGGTCAGCGAAGGGCCGGGTCTGGGATGTGGTGGGCACGATGTGATCCACCGTGGCCACGGTGCGCTCCGGATGCCGCACCGTGAGCCCCAGGTCCCGCAGGGCGGCGAAGGCCTGGGGGCTGGTGACCTCATGGATCAGGTGCAGACCGATGAACAGCTGGGTGGAGCCACCCGGCAGATCCGCCACCCGGTGCAGGTCCCAGACCTTGTCGTAAAGGGTGCCGGCGCTCACGCGGAAGGTTAAGGAGAAGGGAGATCGAGCCTAGGAGTCTGAGGGATCCCCCAGAGCGACCGAGGCAGCGGCCCCGGCTGGAGGCGAGGGGCTCGATCGAGGAACCCGCAGGGTGGGTCGGGCTTGGTCTGCGGCGCGCCCACGCCGTGATCACGAGGCGATCACGGGGCAATCAGGAACGATGAGGGCGCGCCAGCCTGCGGCCACCGACCTCGGTGAGCTGGAGCACCGAACCCACCCGAGGATGCGTGCTAATAACACAACACAGGGCTTCGAGCCCCACCGACTCAATTAATCTAAATACATTCTTCCTTTTGTCACCCGAGCCAGATCCATGACTATTCAACCTGGATGCGTGGTGCGGATTCACGGCCGTGCCGATGCCCCCGCCCCCGCCCCCGCATCCGATGCCCTGTACGAGGTGGTGAGCGTGGAGGAGGACGATCTCCGCTGCTGGGTGCGCCGCTGGCCCCATCCCCGGAAGGCCAGCGCTCCCTTCGCCGTGCCGCTCAGCCAACTCGAAGGGCCCCTGCGGCAGGAGGCAAGGACATGATCCCGATCGGATCGGCCGTGGCCACCCGCCTGCTGCTCTGCGGCGCGCGCACCGCCCTGGCGGCGGGCCTGATCGCCCTGGGCCTGGAAGGCCTCCACCTCCTGCTCGTCCCGGAGGGGCTTGATCTGGCCTGAGCGGGCTGGACGGAAGCCCCTAGCTGCCTCGATTCCTCACGCCGCGCTAGCTGAAATAGCCCTGAACGAAGGGTTGCGCTGAAGGCCACGCGTGGAGGCCTTCAGTGAATGGCGCCGGCTGCCCCCTCAAACCCCATTCACCACGTTCTGCGGAGCCCCGGCCAGGATTGCTGCGGCATTGTCGGCGGCGGCCCGGATCAGCCGCTCGCGGGCCGAGCGGGTGGCCCAGGCGATGTGGGGGGTGATCACGCAGTTCGGGGCGTGGAGCAGGGGATTGGAGGATTCGGGGGGCTCAAGGCTCAGCACATCCAGGCCCGCACCACCGAGGCGCCCACTGTGGAGGGCAGCGGCCAGGTCGGCCTCGTTCACCAGGGGGCCCCGGCCGGTGTTGATCAGCAGGGCGCCGGGCTTCATCATGGCGATCCGCTCCGCATTGATCAGGCCGCGGGTCTCGGGGGTGAGCGGGCAGTGGAGGCTCACCACATCGGAGCGCTGCAGCAGGGTGGGGAGATCCACGCCGCTCACCCCCTCAACGCTGATGGGCTGGCGCCGGTGGGCCAGCACCTCCATGCCGAAGGCCCGAGCGATCGCCGTCACCGCCAGGCCGATGCGGCCGAAACCCACCACCCCGAAGCTGAGGCCGGCCAGCTCGGTGAGGTTCCCGTCCCAGAACGAGAAATCCGGGCCGGCACTCCAGCGGCCATCGTGCACCAAGGCGTCATGGTGGCCGGTGCGGTTGGTGAGCTCCAGCAGCAGGGCGAACACCGCCTGGGCCACCGAGGCGGTGCTGTACTCGGGAACATTGCAGAGAGGCACGCCCCGGGCCGCAGCCGCGGCCCCATCCACCACATCGTGGCCGGTGGCGAGCATGCCGATGCCCCGAAGCTGCGGAGCTGCGGCCAGATCAGCCGCCGTGAGGCGGGTTTTGTTGGTGAACGCCACATCGGCCCCGGCCAGGCGCTCGGCCACCAGCTCCGGCGGCGTGCGGACGTGCACGCTGAGCTGCCCGAGCCGCTCGAGGGGCTCCCAGGAGAGGTCGCCGGGGTTGGTGGTGAAGCCATCGAGCACCACCAGCCGGGGTCTGGCGGAGGCGGAGGGAGGCGGCATGGCAGGCCTGGAAGGGGCGGATGGGAACTCCATGGCAGGCACGGCGAAGGGCGGCTGAGGGGCTCAGTCCCGGGGGCTCGGCAGGGAAGCACCCCCACGCTGGAACAGACCGTTGAGGTAGTGCTGGGCAACGGAGCGGTCCTGGCAGCCGTGCTGGAAGAGGAAGCCGGCGAGGGCGGCCTGCATCAGTCGGT
This sequence comes from Synechococcus sp. UW140, assembly GCA_943372025.1. Lineage (GTDB taxonomy): Bacteria > Cyanobacteriota > Cyanobacteriia > PCC-6307 > Cyanobiaceae > Cyanobium. Next base: position 19,104 of record CALRXC020000058.1, read on the forward strand.
ATTGATCCCACTGGGGATGGCTGCCCACGAAGGCGACCATCGCGTCGAAGAGGTCTTCGGGGAACTGGTTCTCCACACTCACGCTGCGGGGGGCATGGTCGGGCATGGCCGCGCTGGCGGAGGTGGTGGGGGTGATGGGGGTGAATTCCTGCCGATCCTTCATGCCTGCGTCTTCCGCTGCGGTGTCCGCCCCATCAGGCCACGCCATGCCCCCTCGCGTCAAAGCGACCCGATCGGGCCACTCCCGTGCTGGGATCGGCGCGACCCAGGGCGGGAAGCCCTTGGCGACTGGGTTGGAGGCCCCCGCCGGGAGCAGGGTGCTGGCATGGCGGACCGGGACCCGAAACCGTCAAGGGGAGGGGAGGTTTCCCCCACGCATTGGCTACACACCAGACGGCACGGCGCCCCTGGCAGCCGCATTCTGTGGAAACCCCCCCGGTCCTTAGCGGAAAACCCCTGAGGACGGGGGAAAACTCCAAGCCACAGGATTCGTGATCGTTCTGCTCTCGGCCGTGAGGGATCCCTATGGAGCACATCTGCCGGATGGTCCAGAAGGGTTCAGCTCGCTGCTCGCAGCTCCAGCCGCAGGCGGTTGAGAGACTCCCCCACACTGAGGGTCTGAATCCAGGCGCGACCCCGGCTCTCCCCGAACCGCACCGCCGCGCTGCCGCTGCCGCCCGGACCGGCCAGGCCCAGATGCACCATCCCTACCGGCTTGGCGGCGCTGCCGCCCCCTGGCCCGGCGATGCCCGTCACCGAGAGGGCCCAGTCGCTGCCGGTGCGGCGGCGCACCCCCTCCGCCATGGCGATCGCCACCGGATCGCTCACGGCGCCGTGCTCCGCGAGCAGCTCCGGCGGCACCCCCAACAACCTTTCCTTCACGGCATTGGCATAAGCGATCACCCCCCCGAGGAACACGTCGGAGGCGCCCGGCACGCCGGCCAGGGCCGCCCCGAGGCCGCCGCCGGTGCAGGATTCGGCCACCGCCAGGGTTTCGCCCCGCCGCCTAAGCCGCTCGAGCACCACTGAAGCGAGGCTGTCGTCGTCTGTGCCGTAACACAGTGAGCCGGTGCGGGAGCGCAGATCGAGCTCCACCGGCTCCAGCAGGGCTTCGGCGGCGGCCGGGTCCTCGGCGCGGGCGGTTAGGCGCAGCTTCACCTCGCCGGCGCCGGCATAGGGGGCCACGGTGGGGTTGTTGAGGGCCAGCAGGTCGGCCACCTGCTCGGCAAGGGTGGATTCGGCCACGCCCCAGAAGCGCAGCAGCCGGCTGGCGAACACCCCCTGGGCCAGACCAGCGTTGCGCAGCCAGGGCTCGGCGGTGACCTCCCACATCGCATGGAGCTCGCTCGGCACCCCGGGGAAGGTGAGCACGGTGAAGCCGCACTGGATCGGGAAACCGGGATCGGCCGGCGCGGGGGTCCAGATCATCCCCGGCGCGGTGCCGGTGGGGTTGGGCAGCACGGCAGCACCCTCGGGCAGGAAGGCCTGGCGCCGGTTGCTGGGGGCCACCACGCGGCCTCGGGCCTCGATGCGGGCCCGGATCCCCTCCCAGATGGCGGGATGCTCCACGAGAGGAGCCCCGAAGGCGGCGGCGATCGCCTCGGTGGTGAGGTCGTCGGGGGTGGGACCGAGGCCGCCGGTGGTGATCAGCACCCGGCAGCGGCCGGCGGCGGCGCGCACCGCGGCGATCAGGCGCTCGCGGTTGTCGCCCACCACCTCCTGGCGGTAGTGGGGCAGACCGAGGCCGGCGAGCCGCTCGGCGATCCAGCGGGCGTTGCCATTGAGGATGTTGCCCAGCAGCAGCTCGGTGCCCACGCAGAGCACCTCCACAGAGCGATGCTCGGAGCTGGGGGAGGAGGCGGGAAGGGGTGTTGGGTCCATGGCCAGGGCGGCGGGGCTGAATGGAGGCGGTGATCGAATCTGCCGGGGATGGCCGGAGGGCGACCTCGGCTGGGGCAAGCAGCTGGCCGGGGGGCAGCAGCCGGGCGAGGGACAGGGCAGGGCGGCGGGACGTCACCACCAGAGCAGCCCAATGGCGAAGGGGCCACCAGGGCGGTGGCTCCCCACCAGGGTGCCCACGCCGAACGGTCGGCGGGGACGCCTGGTCTCAGCGCAGCTCCTGCTGCACCGAGCGGCGGCTCATCACCACCGCCGCGATCAGCACGGCGGTGGCCAGGGCCAGCCAAAGGAAGCGGTTCTCGGCGTTGGCCAGCACTAGGGCCAGGGCCCCGAGCCACTGGGTGAAGGCATAGATCAGCACCACGGTGCGGCGGTGGCTGAGGCCCGAGCGCAGCAGGCGGTGATGCAGGTGGCGCCGGTCGGGATAGAAGGGGGAGCGGCCCTCGCTGAGCCGGCCCATGATCACCGCCGACATGTCGGCCAAGGGCAGCGAGAGGATCAGCAGCGGCAGCAGCAGGCTGACGCCGGTGAGGCCCTTGGCGGGGCCCACGATGCTGATCGCGGCGAGGGCGAAGCCCAGGAAATAGGAGCCCCCATCGCCCATGAAGATGCGGGCGGGGTTGAAGTTGTGGCGCAGGAAGCCGAGGCAGGCGCCGGCCAGGGCGGCGGCCAGCAAGCCAGCGGCGGGCTGGGAGAGGCTGAAGCTCACCGAGAGCAAACCGATCGCGGCGATGCCACTCACCCCCGCCGCCAGGCCATCGAGGCCGTCGAGCCAGTTGATCGCGTTGGTGATGCCCACCAGCCAGACCACGGTGGCCAGCAGGCTCAGGGCCGGCGGCAGGGTAAACAGCGGCGGCAGGGCCTGGTGCAGGCCATGGAGCGATTCGAAAGGCAGCTCGATGCTGCCGATCCTCACCCCCTGATCCCACACGGCCATCGCTACCGCCACCTGGCCTACCAGGCGGGGCAGGGGCGGCAGGGCGAAGAGGTCATCGGCCAGGCCGATCACAAAGAAGCAGAGAGAACCGGCCAGGGTGGTCCAGATCAACCGGTCCTTGTCAGGGGGCAGGTCGGCGAAGCCGCCGGCCAGCCAGGTGAGGGTAAGGGCAAGGCTGAAGCCGGCCACGATGCCGACCCCGCCGAGTCGCACCATCGGCGCGGTGTGCTGCTTGCGGGGATCGGGGGGATCCACCAGGCCGTAATGCAGGCCCAGGGCGCGCACCAAGGGAACCACGAGCGCGGTCACCAGTCCGGCCACCACAAAGGTGACCAGGGCCGCCGCGTTGGGGCTGTAGGCGAGGGTCACAACGGTGGACCTGGATGCAGCGGACCTTTGGGGCTCACCTTACGGATCGGGACAAGGATCAAACGTGCTGGAGCTGACGTTCCAGGGCATAGAGGGGGAAGCGTCGACAGAGGTCGGCCACCCGTTCGCGGCAGCTCAGTTCGATGGCGCCGTCCTCAGGATTGAGCAGGCGATCGGCGATCACATCCGCCACCTCCCGGAAGGCATCGGCGTCGAAGCCTCTGGTGGTGCAGGCGGCGGTGCCGAGCCGCAGGCCGCTGGTCACAAACGGCGGCTGGGGATCGAAGGGCACGGTGTTCTTGTTGGCGGTGATGTGCACGTCACTCACCAGCAGGTCGGCCACCTTGCCGGTCATTGTGATGCTGCGCAGATCGAGCAGCACCAAGTGGTTGTCGGTGCCGCCACTCACCACGTCGATGCCCCGCTCCTGGATCCGGGACGCCAAGGCCTGGGCATTGGTGATCACCTGCTGGCTGTAGGTGCGGAAGGAGGGCTGCAGGGCCTCGCCGAAGGCCACGGCCTTGGCGGCGATCACGTGCTCCAGCGGGCCGCCCTGGCTGCCGGGGAAGACGGCTTTGTCGAACTGCTTGCCGAAGTCGGCGTCATTGCAGAGGATCAGGCCGCCGCGGGGACCCCGCAGGGTCTTGTGGGTGGTGGTGGTGACCACATGGCAGTGGGGCAGGGGGCTGGGGTGCACGCCGGCCGCCACCATGCCGGCGATGTGGGCCATATCCGCCAGCAGATAGGCACCCACCTCATCAGCGATGGCGCGGAAGGCGGCGAAGTCGATGGTGCGGGGGTAGGCCGAGTAGCCACACACGATCAACTTGGGGCGGTGCTGCAGGGCTAGGGCCCGGATCGTGTCGACGTTGAGCTGCTGGGTGTCGGGGTCGACGCCGTAGTGGAAAGCCTGGAACCACTTGCCGCTCACGTTCACCGGCGAACCATGGGTGAGGTGGCCGCCGTGGGAGAGGTCCATCCCGAGGATCGTGTCTCCGGGTTTGAGGAGGGCCAGGAATACGGCGAAGTTGGCCTGGGCGCCGCTGTGGGGCTGCACGTTGGCCCAGGCGGCACCGAACAGCTGCTTGGCCCGCTCGATTGCCAGCTCCTCGATGCCATCCACAAACTCACAGCCGCCGTAGTACCGCTTGGCGGGCAGCCCCTCGGCGTACTTGTTGGTGAGCACCGAGCCCTGGGCCTCCATCACGGCGCGGGAGGCAAAGTTTTCGGAGGCGATCAGCTCCAGGTGGGTCTGCTGGCGGTTCAGCTCCCGATCGATCAGGGCGGCGATGGCGGGATCGGCCGCGGCCAGGGGCGTGTCGATCGCAGCCGGGGAGGAGGGGGAGGAGATGACCATGGGATCGGTGGCAGAGCGGCTGGGCAAGGAACCCACGGTTGAGGTGATGTTAAGGAAACACTCGCGTCGATCCGTCGGCGGGGCCGGATCGGTGCGGGTCCGCCCACGGCCTGCCCCCCACGGTGCGCCGCGGCGGGGATCGGCCCGGAACGGCCCGGAGGCCCCGGCAGTCGCCCCCAGCAGACGGTGCCAGGAGAGTGTGCCCAGAAAAAAGGCCACCCCTTGGGGTGACCTGAAGAACGCGCCTGGAGAGATTCGAACTCCCGACCCTCTGATCCGTAGTCAGATGCTCTAATCCGCTGAGCTACAAGCGCGCACTCCTTCATTTTCACCGCACGGGGGTGCCATCCGTCAACTGAGGGGCCGGGCAGCCTGCCGAGGCCGGCGGGGATCCCCCCGGATCGGGCCGGGCCAGGGTCCACCAGCCGGGCCGAGGGAAGGGCTGCCGGCGGTCTTGGCGGCGGGGCACCCCGGGATGCCTCTGGTCGCCAGGGGGTCTCCGCCAAGCCGGCTAACTTCAAGCACAGACCCCGCGCCTGCCCGCGCCCCATGCCGATCCGCTGGTACGGCCCCGCCGACCCCGCCGACCCCACGTACCGCCATTTCGCGCGAATCGTGAATCTCACCCTGCACGCCATGGTGTTCGCGGCGGTGAACAGCGGCCTGTGGTTTGTGCAGGGGATGCGCCATCCCTGGCCCCATCTGGAGTGGCTCACCCTGCCCTGGGCGGCGCTGCTGCTGGTTCATGCCAGCGTGGTGGTCATGCAGCGGCCCGCCCCCGAGCCATGACCCTCTCCGCCCAGGACCTCGCTGAACTCACCAGCACCCTCGCCGACCGGCTTTATCTGCAGGTGGCCAACTGGAACCTCTACCTCGGCGACGCCGGCCTGGCTCCCACCCTGGCCAGTGAATGCGCCGCCCGGCTCGACCAGGGGGCCGCGGTGTGCGCCCGCCAGGCCCTGGAGGCGGTGCAAGTGGGCATCGGCGGCGGCGCCACCCGCCTGCCCCTGGCGCGGCTGGTGCCGCCCGGGCAGCTGCGGGATCTGGAGGAGGTGCTGGAGCCTTACTGCTGAGTCAGGACCCACGCCAGCCCCCACCTAGCGGGCCCGAAGTCGAGGGCCACGACAAAGAGTGGAAGGCAGCGGCGGGGCAGAGTGGCCGCGCCAGGTCTCGGAGCCACACCGAGCGCAGCAACCTCAGAGCACCCCTCCGGCTGCCCCACATTCCGGTTGGCAGCAATCCTGCCGGGGAATGGGGCGATTGCCGATAGGGTGGTTTTCATCGCTGTGGTGCCGTGCTGGTCATCGAGGTCACCAACGCCCGCGAGGTGGTGCGCCAGCGCATCGGAACGCTGGGTGGACGCCTGATCGGCAAGGTGGTGGATGCGGAGGCCCAAGTGGAGAAGGCCCTGATCCAGGAACTGGAAAAATCCTTCAGGGAATTCGGGATTGAGGCCCGCATCTTCTCGGTGGATGGCCCCCAGATGATCGGCCGCTCCCACCTGGAGATTCCGCTGCAGGTGCGCGAGGAGCGGCAGGTGCGGCTGGGGTGAGCGGAGGAGTGTGCCGTGGTTGGGCACGCTTCGGTGAAGGAGCACCTGCACGAACGGGGGTTTGGTTGCGCGCTGGGCCGGCTCCCTCGGCTCTCCGGGCCTCCAAGCGTCTGCCAAACCAGTAAGGGTTACTAACTGTCTCGCATAGGGCTTTCCGTCGTTGAGAAGCCACCTGCCGCAGGGAGACTAGCTGAATTGTGATTCAGCCTTCCAAGCTGATCATGCGGGTTCAATACCCGCGCCCGCTTTCTTCTTCTCCAACCTCTTGTCCTCCCCCTCCCGTCGCCTGCTCGGTCTTGCGGCGGCCCTGATCCTGCTGCTGGGCGCCGTTCTGCCCGCCTGGGCCGATTTCGCCTTGCCGCCGCTGCCTTACGCCGCCGATGCCCTGGAGCCGGCTATTGATGCCGCCACGATGACGATCCACCACGACCGCCACCACGGCGCCTACGTGGCCAATCTCAACGCCCAGATCAAGGCCAATCCGGAGCTGGCTGACCTCAGCCTGGAGGCGTTGCAGGGCCGGATCTCCCGCTTCTCGGAAGCGGTGCGCAACAACGGCGGCGGCCACTGGAACCACAGCCAGTTTTGGGCCGTGATGGCCCCGGCGGGCCAAGGGGGGGATCCTTCGATCGAGCTGGTGGCCGCCATCAACAGCAGCTTTGGCTCGCTAGAGGTCATGCAGAGCCAATTCAACCAAGCCGCGGCGGCCCGTTTTGGCTCTGGCTGGGCCTGGCTGATTCGCAAGCCCGATGGCAGCCTGGCGATCACCAGCACCGCCAATCAGGACAATCCCTTGATGGACCTGGCCGGCAACGAGCGGGGCACGCCGCTGCTGGGGCTCGACGTATGGGAGCATGCCTATTATCTGAAATATCAAAATCGCCGGCCCGATTACATCCAGGCCTGGTGGTCACTGGTGAATTGGAACGAAGTGAACCGCCGCTTCCAGGCGGCTGGAGCAACAGCCTGATCATCCTTTCACCGGGATGGTTGATGACCGGCAAGCTGCAGGCCATCCTGAACACCACCCCGGGCACATCCATCCTTGAAGTGCCTGCTCCCCAGCTCGCCGCCGCCACCCTGCTCCTCGCCACCTCAGTTCCCAGCAGCGCTTGGGCCAAGCCACCGATCAAGCCGATCCATCAGATAGTGAAGCCGGGCGACACCAACGCCAAGTCCAGCGGCGCTCAACGTCAGATTTGCTGGCAGCTCCAAGGCTGGCGAGGCGGGCTGAACCTGCCTCCGGCCCTCCAGCGTGCTCAAGTTCTGATGTGTCCGCTCGCGCGTCCCGCCGGCCCCGTGGGGAGCAGGGGCTTCGCTGCTGCGCGGTGCCGATGATCTGCTGAGCGGTTCCGGTGATCTGCTCCCTTGTATCCAGGGTGACAATCGTTGATCCGTCACACGGACAGAATCATGGTCCAAGTGGTACCCGTGATGGCACCCCTGAACGGCCCACGGCTTCTGTCTCGCCACCAGTCGAATCGGGCCTACCGGCTGATTGATGCCGTCTTCCAGCCCCATCCCCACCTTGATGGTCGCTATGAATCGATCGAGGAGGCCATCGGGGAGGCCATCGGCTGGCTGGATGGCCTCGAGCCTGATGCCGGCCAGGCCTCGATCGGTCTTGAGGTGAGCACCGGCAACGGCGACTGGCGCACCATCCGCCAACCGATGCCGCTGCTGTGCCCGCTGCCAGCGATGGTGGACTAATCCGGCGGCCATCATGGGCAGCTAAGAGTCTTTGCCATGGCTGTTGACGATCCCGCACCCGTGCCCTCGCCGCCCCCTCAGCCGCCGGATCGCAAGCTCGCCCTAATCCGCTTTGCTGTGCGGGCAGTGCGCGTTAGCGCCAGCACGATCGCCGTAGTGGCCCTGCTCCGGCAGGAATGGGTGGCGGCCGGTGCCTTTGCCGTCGCCTGGTTGCTGATCCTTGGGGCGCCCAGGCTGTTTCCCCTGCTGCAGGATCCAGCCGAGGTTCC
>CALRXC020000059.1:0-26071 GCA_943372025.1 Synechococcus sp. UW140
AGTTCAGCTGTTCTGCAATCGATCTCGGGCTTTTGACTGGCCTGAAGTGAGGGCACCGGCAAGACCCAACTGAGACCGAATTTGGCGCTGGCGTGGAGCGAGACGGGTCTTTTCGCCCGAAACGATCTATGTGCAACAGCCTCCTAGCCCTTCATGCCCTCCCCAGGGTGAGGGCGGCGTCGCCGAGCACCGCCTGCCCCAGCTCCTCACTCACCTGCCACAAACGCTCCCGCTGATCCGCATCTTGGGCTGCGTGGGCCATCCGCACCGGCGTTGGATAACCCTTCATCCCCCCCAGTTGGTCTGGTCCGTAGTGACCGGCGGGGGTCGCCTCCGGCGCCGTGGCGGCATAGAGCTGGGGCAGGGCCCCCATGGCGGCGCTCTGGAACAGCGGACCCATCAGCCGATAGGCGAAGGCCTCGACCTGGGAACCATTCATCGCCACCGAGGTGGGCTGGAGGTTGGTGCGGGCCAGGCCGGGGTGGGCCGCCAGCGACAACACCCCACTGCCTTCGGCCTGCAGGCGCTGCTGCAGTTCCACCGCCGTCATCACATTGGCGAGCTTGCTCTGGCTGTAGGCGCTCCAGCGGTCGTAGCGGCGCTCACCCTGGAGGTCGTCGAAGGCGATGCGGCCGAAGTACTGGGCGCCCGAGGTGACATGCACCACCCGCGCTGCCGGGCTCTGGCGCAGCAGGGGCAGCAGCAGCAGGGTGAGCACGAAGTGGCCCAGGTGGTTGGTGGCGAACTGCAGCTCGAAGCCGTCGCGGCTGAGGGTGCGGGGCGGTGCCATCACGCCGGCATTGTTGATCAGCAGATCAAGGCGGCCGTAGCGCTCCGCCACCTCGGCGGCGGCGCTGCGCACGCTGGCCAGATCCGCCAGGTCGAGATCGAGCAGGTCGAGGGCACCCCAGGGCGAGGCGGCCTCTGCGGGAGTGCGATCCGGAGCCGCTGCCGCAGCGGTGCGTTCGCGATCCGTTGCCGCGGCGGTGGCGTTCCCTGGCCCGCCGGAGCCTGGCTCTGCCGATCCCCCACCGGTTGGCGTGAGCAGGGTCTGGCGGGCGGCCTCACCGCGCTGACGGGAGCGGCAGGCCATCACCACGGTGGCGCCATGGGCGGCCAGGGCGCGGCATGTCTCCAGGCCCAGGCCGCTGCTGGCCCCGGTCACCAGGGCCAGGCGGCCGCTGAGGTCGGGGATGGAGGCGGTAGTCCAGCTCACGGGCGATGGGGGAGGGAGGTCAATCCTGATCGAGATCACGGCCAAACTGCGGCAGGAGGTTGGTGGTGAGCACCCCCCAGCAGGCCATCCCTAGCCGCACCAAGCTCAAGCGGCGTCCTGCTGATCGGATGCTGGGGCGATCAGCCGCCCTTCAGGAACCGGCCGCACCCAAATCCAGTCGGCGCTTTCTTGGCGATGGGGGGTGAATGTCCCGCGGTCACCCTGAATCGGCTGGATCCCAGAGCCATTCCGTCGGCCCAAGGCCGGTCCTGGCATCGGCCTTCCCCTGGATTCTCCGCGTTGGCCCCGTCAGCGCCTGGAGCCAGGCACCGCCTCCACGGCGGTGGGCACTCCGGCTTGCTCTGCGGCCGGGGTGTAGCTGTAGAACTCCAGCGCCACGGCCTGCCGTACGCCTCGCCTCAGCTGCACTCGCCCCAGCGGCCGCAGGTCCTGGAAGTGATCGGGGCTCCGCATCGTGGCGATCGGCTCATCGCCTCCCACGAAGCCGTACATCACCCCCCTTTGGGCGTTGGGATCGATGGCCTTGGCCCAGAAGCGGAAGCCGCGGGGATCCTTGCCATAGGCGGTGTAGTGGGCCCGGCTGTGGCCCCGCAGGGCCAGGGCGAGGAAACCCGGTAGCTCATAGCGGTTGCTGGCGATCACCTCGGCCTCGGTGAGGGCCTTCCAGATCGTGGGTTCACGGCGCAGGGCCCGGCGTAGCTCGGCCGAATCCACCAGCTGATCGGAGGTGTCGAGGCCGGGGGGCATCAGGGCCGAGGCCAGCCCCCAGCGGATGTGGCCCACCACCAGCAGGCAAAGCGCCGGCACCACGGTGGCGGTGATCCAGGCCGTGCGGCGAAGGCCCCGATCCCCTGCGCGCCAGAGCGGCGCCAGCCGGGCCGCCGCCAGCGGCAGGGCCAGCCACCAGGCGAGCACGAGCCAGCTCTGCAGCACCTGCATGCGGCCGGCCAGCAGCAGGAAGAAGGCCAGCTGGGGCAGCACGATCCAGCGCAGGGTCTGGCGGAACTCGGCCCGGGCAGCCGCATTGGGACCAGCACCATCACCGCCGCCATCCGCCAGACCCCGCAGCACAGCCAGGGCGATCGGCGGGAAGAGCAGCAGCAGTTGGCTGATCAGCAGCAGGGGCGGTCCGGCCGGCTGGAACATCACCTCATGGCCGGTGCGGGCGGAGTGGAAGGCGAACGACACCCAGCCATGGCTGGCATTCCAGAGCCACAGCGGCGCCGACACCACCAGCCAGGCCAGCAGCACCAGCAGGGTTTCGCCGGGCCGCCAGCGCCGGCTGCGCAGCGACTGGGCCAGCCGAATCACCAGCAGCGACACCAGCACCAGAAAGCTCTGGTACTTGCAGAGGGTGAGGGCGCCGAGGATCACCCCCAGCCCCAGGGCCCCGCCCACGCCCATCGGGCGGCTGAGGGGATGGCGGGCCAGCCACCAGGCGAGCAGCGCCGCCACCAGCAGTAGGGGGGCATCGGGCAGCAGTAGCAGGCCGCCGCACACCAGCAGCAACGGCGAGAGGTTGGCCATCCCGGCCGTGAGCAGCGCCGCCCGCGGGCCGAACAACGGCCGGCAGGCCTCCGCCAGCAGCCCACAGGCCAGGGTGTAGCTCAACAGCGCCGGCACGCGCAGGGCCACGATCGAACCCCCCAGCTGATTGCCCAGCCACGACCACAGCCCCGTGGCGAGGGGATGGTCGAAGTAGCTCAGGGCCGGATGCTGGCCATAGAAGAGGTAGTAGCTCTCGTCGTAGCCGGGGGGCAGGATCAGGCCGGCCAGGCTGCGGAAGGCCAGGCCGGCCAGCAGGATCGCCGCCAGCTGGCGCCGGTAGGCCACCAAGGAGAACAGCCTCGGCACCCTCATGCGCCACGACCACGCTCCGGCGCCAGCGCGGCATCCGGCTCCAGATCCCGCCGCAGGCCGAGGCGCTCAGCCACCCGTTCGGCCGCCACGAAGAACACCGGCGTGGCGTAGAGGGTCACCAGCTGGGACACCAGCAGGCCGCCCAGCACCACCAGCCCGAGCGACTGGCGCACATCCCCGCCGGCTCCGAAGCCCAGGGCCAGCGGCACCGTGCCGAGGATGGCGCCGGCGGTGGTCATCATGATCGGCCGGAACCGCAACGTGCAGGCCTGGCGGATCGCGCTGGTGGCGTCGGCGCCGCCTTGGCGCAGCTGGTTGGCCACATCCACCATCATGATGCCGTTCTTCTTCACCAGGCCGATCAGCAGGATCAGGCCGATGAAGCCGTAGATGTTGAGTTCGGCGTTGAAGAGGATCAGCATCGCCAGTCCCCCCACCGCCGCCGGCGGCAGGCTGGTGAGCACCGTGAGCGGATGGATCGGGTCCTCATAGAGGATCCCCAGCACCGCGTAGATCACCAGCACCGACACCAGCAGCAGCCAGCCCATGCCCCCGAGCGACTGGGCGAACACCCGCGCATCGCCCTGGAAATCAAGGCTGCTGCCGGGCGGCAGCAATGGCTCGGCCCGACTGCGGATCTCCTGGCTCACCCGATCGAGCGACTGACCCGGCCCCAGGTTGAAGGAGAAGTTCACCGAGGGCAGCTGGTCGGTGTGGTTCACCGCCACCAGGCCGGCCGATTCGGCCACCTGGGTGAGGCTGGAGAGGGGCACCAGGGCGCCGCTGCGGCTGCGGATCGCCAGCTTGTCGAGGTCGCTGCTGCTGCCCTGGTCCGCCGCCACCACGCCGCCCAGCACCGGGTATTGGCCATCGCCGCGCAGGATCTGGGAGATCTGCCCCTCGCCGTAGCTGGCCGCCAGGGCCGCCTGCACATCCGCCACCGACACCCCCAGCGCCGCGGCCCGCTCGCGGTCGATGCGCAGATCCAGCTGGGGATTGGCGGCCAGCAGGTCGTTGTTGAGCTCGGTGAGGCCCGGGATCTCCCGCAGGCTGCGCTGCAGGCTGCTGCTCAGCCGCACCAGGTCGGCGAGCTCGGGGGTCTGCAGTGAGAACTGATATCTGGCCCGGCTGCTGGTGCCGCCGATGTTCACCGCCGCCGGCAGCCGCGCGAAACCCCGCAGCCCTGGCACCGCGTTCACGCTGCGCCGCAGGTCTTTCACCACCTCCTGGGCCGACTGCCGCCGCTCGGCGCGGGGCTTGAGCTTCACGAACAGCCGCCCACTGCTGGCCGAGGCGTTCGGCCCGCCCTGGCCGATCGTGCTGTTCACCCCCTCCACCGCCGGATGGGCCAGCACCTTGCGGCTCAGCCCTTCATGCAGCTTGGCCATTGTGGTGAAGCTCACCCCCTCGGCCGCCTGGGTCGACACCGTGATCTGGCCGGTGTCGACATCGGGGATGAAGCCCTTGGGAATCAGCAGAAAGAACACCAGGCTCAGGCCCACCATCAGCAGCGAGAGGGTCTGGGTGGGCCTGGGGTGCCGCAGGGCTTCATCGAGGGAGCGGGCGTAGGAGCGAGACAGCCGCTCGAACTGCTGGTTGAAGGCCGTGATCAGCCGCTCCATTCCGCGTTGGCCTCGGCGCAGCAGCCCCCCGAGCCCCTGGAAGCCCCCAAGGCCAGCTTCCGGCCGCCGGGACGCCGCCTTCCTCTCCGCCGGCGCACCGCTGCCGCCGGGGGCCTGCTGAAAGCGGGCGCTCAGCATCGGCGTGAGGGTGAGCCCCACCAGGCCGGAGAAGGCGATTGCCACGCTCAGGGTGATGGCGAATTCCCGGAACAACCGCCCCAGCAGGCCCCCCATCAGCAGGATCGGCAGGAACACGGCCATCAGCGAGATGGTCATCGACACGATCGTTGGACCGATCTCCTCGGCTCCCCTGAGGGCCGCCGTACGCCGATCGAGGCCCTCCTCCTGGAGCCGGGCGATCGTTTCCACCATCACCACGGCGTCGTCCACCACGAAGCCCACGCTCAGGGTGAGGGCCATCAGGGAGAGGTTGTCGAGCGAAAAGCCCAGCAGGGCCATCACCGCGAAGGTGCCGATCAACGACACCGCGATCGCCAGGCCGGGGATCAGGGCGGTGGTGGTGAAGCCGAGGAACAGCACCACCACCCCCACCACCAGCAGCACGCTCTGCAGCAGCGACTGCTGCACGTCGTCGATGGCGGCCCGGATGCTTTCGGAGCGGTCGTAGAGCACCCGGATCGAGATGGCGGCGGGGATCCGCTCCCGCAGCTCGGGCACCATCTCCAGGATGCGCTGGTTGATCGCCACCGCGTTGCTGCCGGGTTGCCGTTGCACCGCCAGCACGATCGAGCGCACGCCGTTGAAGCGGCTGGCCAGCCGTTCATTGGCCACGCTGTCGCTCACCTCGGCCACATCGGCCAGCCGGATCGGCGAGCCGTTGCGATAAGCCACCACCAGATCGGCGAAGGCGTCGGCATCAAGCAGGCGGCCGTTGTCGCGGATCGCATAGGTGCGCTCGGGCGTGTAAAGAGTGCCCGCGGGAATCGTGGAGTTGGCGCTCTGCACCGCCGCCACCACGTCGTTCACCCCCAGCTGGCGCGCCGCCAGCTGCTGGGGGCGCATCTTCACCCGCACCGCATATTTCTGGGCCCCGAAGATGTTCACCTGGGCCACACCGCTGAGCATCGAGAGCCGCTGGGCGATCTGGACCTCCGCGGCCCGATTCACCTCCGAGAGCGGCAGCACCGAGGAGGTGAGCACCAGATAGAGGATCGGCTGCTCGGCCGGATTCACCTTGCGCACCGAAGGCGGATTGGGCATGCCGGCCGGCAGCTGCCGCTGCGCCTGGGAGATGGCGGTCTGCACGTCCTGGGCGGCGGCGTCGACATCGCGGGAGAGATCGAATTGCAGGGTGATCTGGCTGCTCGACTGGGTGCTGCTGGAGGTCACCGTGGTGAGGCCCGGCAGGCTGGAGAACTGCTGCTCCAGGGGCAGGGCCACGGCGCTGGCCATGGTTTCCGAATCCGCCCCCGGCAGCGAAGCGCTCACCTGCAGGGTGGGGAAATCGATGTTGGGCAGGTCGCTGATCGCCAGCTGGCCGTAGCCCACCAGGCCCGCCAGCACCAGGGCGAGGCTGAGCAGCAGGGTGGCGATCGGCCGGCGGATCGCCGCCGCGGAGAGGTTCATGGCTGCTGCTGCCTGGGCCGGTTGCCGGCGGCATCCCCCGATCCAAGCCGGCCCTCGCCGCTGCCGCCAGCTCCGCTGGCTTTGCGATCGGCGCCCGTGCGCAGCGGGCCGCCGGGCATCAGCGCGAACTGACCCGCCACCACCACCGGCTCACCGGGCTGCAGGTCCGCCTCCACGGCGGTGCGGCGGCCATCGCTGGCCAGCACCTTCACCGGCACCAGCACGGCCTTGCCGCCGCGGGCGCCGTACACGAAGGGCCCCTGCTGCCCCCGCTGCACGGCCCGGCTGGGCAGCAGCAGGGCCCCATCGAGCCGCCGCACCAGCAGGCTGGCATTCACGGTCTCGCCGGGGGTCAGGCCCGCCGTGTTCCCCTCCAGCCGCGCCTTGGCCAGCACGGTGCCGGTGCTGGCATTGGTGGTGTTGTCGAGCGACACGATCCGCCCCACCAGGCCCGGCCGCCCCTCGATCCGCAGGGGCTGGCCCACCTGAATCCGCTCTTCCCAGCGCTGGGGGATGCCGAACACCGCATCGAGGGGGCTGGTCTGGTTGATCACCACCAGCGGCTTGCCCTCCTGTTCGCGCACCAGGTTGCCCGGGCTGATCCGCTGCTGGCCGATGCGGCCGCTGATCGGTGCGCGCACCAGGGTGTGGTCGAGGTTGAGGCGGGCGGCGGCCTCGGCGGCGCGGGCGGCGGCCAGTTCGGCTTCGGCGCTGGCGGCACTGCCCTCAAGGGCGGAGAGGTTGGCGCGGGCCACCAGCTCCTGGGTGCGGTAGTTCTCCTCGTCGTCGCGGCTGAGCGCCCCCTGGCGGCTGAGCCCCACATAGCGGCGGGCCCGGTCGCTGGCCAGGCGCAGCTGGGCCTCGGCGAGCCGCCGCTGGGCCTGGGCCTCCCCGATCCGGGCCCGGGCGCGGCTGGTGTTGGCGCGGGCCTGGTCGAGGGCCACCTGATACGGGGTGGGGTTGATCAGGGCGAGGGGATCACCGCGGCGCACCTCGGTGCCCTCCTGGAAGAAGAGGCGCTGGATCGTGCCGCTCACCTCCGGCCGCACCTCCACCGACACCAGGGGCTTCACCTCGGCGCTAACGGGATAGCGCTCCTCCATCGACCCCAGCTCCACCGGCGCGGTCTGCACCAGGGGCGGCGGCCGGCGGCTGGGGGCGGGGGCGCTGTTCAGCAGGCCCCGCACCAGCAGGGCCGCGGCGATCGGGACGAGCAGCAGCAGCGGCCGCCAGGGGGCCGGAAGGCGCGACCACAGCGCCCGGCCAGACCTCCACCGGGACGAGGGGTCTGCGGGGGAAGACGGGGGGGGCGGCGATGACATCGAGCCCTGATTCGGGTCGGCCCGGTTCGGTTCCGAGGCCATGGGGTGGTCCCCGGTCAGGCGAGCGCGCACTGTATCGCCCGTGCTCGATGGTGGCGCAGTCGCAGGAGTGCGCTGGGAGACCCCCAGGGGTGATGGCCATGACCGCCCGGCCCTTCACGGGTCGCTGCAGCCGGGCCCCGGCACCAATGCCCGCGTCATCCCTGACACCCGGCCGCCTCCGTACAGTCGCGCCAGCGGGGAAATCGCCATGAAACCGTTGCCGGAGCCTGAGTCGCTCCGCCGGAGTGGGTCGTTCGGGCTTCCTGATCTGGCGGTGATCCTCGGCGTGCTGGCCCTGCTGGGGCTGGTCGCCCACGTGGGAGCCGGCGCGATGGTGAGCTTCCGGCCGCCGGATGTGAGCCCCACGGTGTCGCTCGATCCGCGCAACCTGCCCGACTACGCGGCCCGCTCCACCCTGCGCATGTTCATCGCGCTGGCGGCCTCGCTGCTGTTCACCCTGATCTACGGCTGGCTCGCCGCCCACAACCGCCGTGCCGAGCGGGTGCTGGTGCCCCTGCTCGACATCCTCCAGTCGGTGCCGGTGCTGGGCTTCCTCTCGATCACGGTCACGGGCTTCATCGCCCTGTTCCCCGGCAGCCTGCTGGGCCTGGAGGCGGCGTCGATCTTCGCGATCTTCACCAGCCAGGTGTGGAACATGACCTTCTCCTTCTATCAATCGCTGCGCACGGTGCCGAAGGAGCTGGGTGAGGCCACCACCCTCTACCGCCTCTCCCGCTGGCAGCGCTTCACCCGCCTGGAGCTGCCCTCCGCCGCGATCCCGCTGCTCTGGAACGCGATGATGAGTTTCGGCGGCGGCTGGTTCTTCGTGGCGGCCAGCGAGGCGATCAGCGTTCTCAACCGCGACTACACCCTGCCGGGCATCGGCTCCTACGTGGCGGCGGCGATCGCCGCCCAGGATCTGCGGGCACTGGGCTGGGCGATGGCCACCATGGCGGTGGTGATCCTGCTGGTGGATCAGCTCTTCTGGCGGCCCCTGGTGGCCTGGTCGGATCGCTTCCGGCTGGAGCTGAGCGCCTCGGGTGATGCGCCTGAATCCTGGCTCTACGACCTGCTCACCACCGCCCACATCCCCCGCCTAGTGGCGGAGGCCTCCACGCCGTTGCTGGAGGGGGTGGACCGGCTGATGTCCGCCCTGCTCGGCCCGGTGCAGGACCGCGAGGAGGAGCCCGCGTCGCCGGGCCAGGAGCGCCTGTTCAACCTGGCGCTGCTGGTGTTGATCGGCGCCCTGCTGGCCGCCCTGCTCCATTTCGTGCTCACCCGGGTGGGCCTGGCCGAGGTGGCCACCGTGTTCCGCCTGGGGCTGTTCACCCTGGCGCGGGTGTTGCTGCTGCTGGTGCTGGCCAGCCTGATCTGGACCCCGATCGGCGTGGCGATCGGCTTCCACCCCCGCCTGGCGCGGCTGCTGCAGCCGCTGGTGCAGTTCCTGGCCTCGTTTCCGGCCAATTTCATCTTCCCCTTCGCCACCCTCTTCTTCGTCCGTTTCCAGATCCCGATCGGCTGGGGTTCGATCCTGCTGATGGCGCTCGGGGCCCAGTGGTACATCCTTTTCAATGCCATCGCCGGCGCCCAGACCATCCCCTCTGACCTGCGGGAGATGGCCGACGACGTGGGCCTCCAGGGGCTGCAGCGCTGGCGCAAGCTGATCATCCCCGGCATCTTCTCGGCCTGGGTCACCGGCGGGGTGACCGCCAGCGGCGGCGCCTGGAACGCCAGCATCGTGTCGGAGGTGGTGAGCTGGGGCAGCACCACCCTCGCCGCCAGCGGCCTGGGGGCCTACATCGCCGAGGCCACCGGCCGGGGCGACTGGCCCCGCATCGCCCTGGGCATCGGGATGATGAGCCTGTTTGTGGTGGGCTTCAATCGCCTCTTCTGGCGCCGCCTCTACGACCTGGCCGAAAGCAAATACCACCTCTGATCACACCCGCTCCGCACGTCTCCCCCCGTCTCCGCCCGTCTCCGCCTCATCTCCGCAGCCTCCGATGGACCTGATCACCGTTGACCACGTTTCCAAGCGCTTCCCGTTGCCCGATGGCAAGGGCGAGTTCACGGTGCTGGGCGATGTGACCCTCTCGGTGCACCGTGGCGAGGTGCTGGCCCTGTTGGGGCGCAGCGGCAGCGGCAAGAGCACCCTGCTGCGGATCATGTCCGGCCTGATCCGGCCGAGCCAGGGGGAGGTGCGCAGCAATGGCCTGCCGATGCGCGGCGCCAATCCCAATCTGGCGATGGTGTTCCAGAGCTTCGCGTTGCTGCCCTGGCTCACGGTGCAGGAGAACGTGGAGCTGGGGCTGGCGGCCCGGCATGTGCCGCTGGCGGAGCGGCGGGAGCGGGCCCTCAAGGCGATCGACATCGTGGGCCTCGATGGTTTCGAGAACGCCTACCCCAAGGAGCTCTCGGGCGGCATGAAGCAACGGGTGGGCTTCGCGCGCGCTTTCGTGCTCAATCCGGAGGTGCTGTTCATGGATGAACCGTTCAGCGCCCTCGATGTGCTCACCGCCGAGAACTTGCGCGGCGAGATCGATGACCTCTGGAATGCCGGCACCTTTCCCTCCAAGAGCATCCTGATCGTGACCCACAACATCGAGGAGGCTGTTTATCTGGCGGATCGGGTGGTGATCCTCGGCTCCAAGCCCGGCCGGATCCGCGGCGAGCTGCAGGTGAACCTGCCCCGCCCCCACGACCGCAACCACCCCCGTTTCAAGGCCTTGGTGGATTACATCTATTCGGTGATGACCAACCCGGATATCGCGGTGACCGGCGAGGTGGAGGGGCCCGAGAGCGGCGCGGCGGTGACCGGCGCCGGCCCGGAGCGCTCCCCCCAGCGCAGCAGCGGGTCTCCTTTCGCCCGGCCCCTGCCGCATGTGCGGGTGGGGGGCATCAGCGGCCTGCTGGAGCTGGTGGCGGAGAAGCGCGATGGCGATGGCTCGATTCCCCAGCTGGCCCAGCGCCTGCAGCTGGAGGTGGATGATTTGCTGCCCCTGCTCGATGCGGCCGTGCTGCTGGGCTTCGCGGAGGTGGCCGATGGTGATGTGCGCCTCACCGCAATCGGCCGCGACTTCGCCACCACCACGATCCTGCGCAGCAAGGACCTCTTCCGCCAGCAGGCCCTGGGCCGGGTGCCGGTGCTCAGCAGCATCGTGCACACCCTGCAGGAGAAGGAAAACCGCGCCATGCGCTCCGATTTCTTCCTCGGCATTTGGGACGACTACTTCCCCCTCCAGGAAGCCGAGCGCCAGCTGGCCACCACCGTGGACTGGGGCCGCTACGCCGAACTGTTCGAATACGACGCGATTGAGGGGAGGCTTTATCTGCCGAGTTGAGCTACACCAACGTGCTCAAGCGCGGCTCGATAGGCGGATAACCACTGTTTGTCATGAACACATGTCAGCGAAAGCGACTGCAGTTACTAGAGTTGGCACTGCTGCATGGAAGTGGTTCTCGGAAAGCAGCAGGAGCGGTACTGTGGTTCTGGGAAACCGCCCACATAGCGTTCGAAGGATCGGGGGGAAGCGCGAAGGCATCGGCGTGAATTCAAGGAGCATGGCAATAAGTGTGCGGTAGGCGACACAATCATTTGGACAGTCGATTGTCCACTCAGATTCTTGAAGTCAAGATCCTTCGCATCGACTCTGATCTGAGCTAAGTTAAGGAGAGAACCCGTGTACAGACATGACTGCAACAT
This sequence comes from Synechococcus sp. UW140, assembly GCA_943372025.1. Taxonomy (GTDB): domain Bacteria; phylum Cyanobacteriota; class Cyanobacteriia; order PCC-6307; family Cyanobiaceae; genus Cyanobium. The sequence goes on from CALRXC020000059.1 coordinate 11,371, forward strand.
CCGCCTACACAGCTGTGATTCGACAGGATGGATCCTGGTGGATTGGATGGGTGGAAGAGGTTCCTGGCGTGAATGCTCAAGAGCAGAGTCGCGAAGCGCTTCTGGAATCACTAAGAGAGGTTCTGCGCGAAGCACTGGAATTCAACCGTCAGGATGCATTAGAAGCTGCAGGCCCAGGGGCCGAGGAGCTGGCCTTGCTCCTGTGAAGCGTAGAGATCTGCTTCGCTACCTCAGCAGCTATGGCTGTGAACAGCTGAGGGAGGGTGGCAACCATTCATGGTGGTGGAATCCATCACGAAATCTTCGTGGCTCGATTCCGCGCCATACTGAAATCAAGGAATTACTTGTACGGAAGATCTGTAAGGATCTTGGACTACCTCCGCCATGACTTACGTAGTGGGCATTTCATTCGGCGACAGTCCGCGTAAGTTGACTATAGGGACGCGACACTTCGAACAAGCCCCTCGAGTGGACAGGCTGCCAACAGTTGCCTGCTTCGCCTCCACAGGCTCCTTGCCTGCCACTGAGGGGCAGCGTTCGAAGAACCAAAAGAATGCCAATAGTATCGGCATGTGTAACCAGACAAAGACTTCTTACCTGCGTTGGCGGAGCACCAGATCGATCAGCTGCAGCAAGGATGCCGCCACGGTCGCCATGTAGGTGAGGGCGGCGGCATCCAGCACCATCCTTACACCATCGGCCTCCTGCTGGGTGGACACAATCCCCGTGCTCGCCAGCACCGCCTTCGCCCGGTTGGAGGCATTGAATTCCGTGGGCAGGGTGATGATCTGAAACACCACCACGGCTGCGAACAGGCCAATGCCTGTCCAGATCAGGAGGGGTGAAAAGGAGAGCTGGCGGAGCACCAGACCAGCCATGAAGGGAAAGATCCAGATCATGTTGCCCACATTGCATAGGGGCACCAGAGCCGAGCGCCACACCAGGGGTGGATAGCCCACCTGGTCCTGAATGGCATGACCGGCCTCATGGGCAGCCACGGCGACCGAGGAAATGGTCTTGCCGTCGTAGACGTGTGGCGAAAGTCGCAGGGCCTTGGCGAGGGGGTCGTAGTGGTCGCTGAGGAAGCCTTCATGGCGCTCGATCCGCACACCCTGCACCCCCGCGCTCTGCATGACCGCCTGGGCGGCCTGGGCGCCGCTGTATCCGGATTGCACGCCTACTTTGGCGAAACGATCGAACGTGCTGTGCACCTTCCACTGGGCCCAGAGGCTGAAGAGCAGGGCTGGGATGGTCAGAACGAGATATTGAAGGTCGAAGAACATGGCGTTTAACCCGAGCGGGCCGGCGGCGATGGGGACAACACCATTGTTCTGCGGCCATCTGATCTAGGTCAATCATTGTCAGATGGAAGCCGATGGAAGAGGCTGGAAGCGGCCCAATGGGATTCCTTTACGGCGCTCTCCTCACGGAGGATCTGGCCGTGGCGATCCTGTGCCATTCCGGCGAGGGGATCTTCTTCAGCTCGCGGATGTTCGATCAGTTCTCGATCACCTCAGGTTCGGTGAACTTCAGTCCCCAGGCCAAAGTGGAGCTGATTCCACTAAATGCCAGCAAGGAGGTCAGCCAGATGATCGCTCACGTCTTGGGAGCAAACCCATGAACCCACTTCACTCTGGCAATCCTCGGATTCATCCCACCTGGGCGGCCACTGGGTGGCGTCGCGCGCTGCGGTGCTGGCGTCATTGCTACCGGGCTACCGGCTGACGGAAGGGAGCCTGGGTGGCGCAGCGCGAGACCCATTGGTGGAGCTGTAGGGCCCGCAAATGGGCACCGCAACCCTGTGCCGCCCGACACCTGGGATTCCCCCCATGCCCTGCCTACCTTGCGGAGCAGACCTCTTGAGCCCCCATGGTCATCCGCACCCGCCTCGTCGAACTCTCCAGCCTGGAGGCCGTGGCCTACCGCCAGAAGCTGCGGGGCGGCCAGTCGGGGGTGGTGATCCTGCGCCCCGACACCGCCCAGCCCGGCCTGGCCCTGCTGAACCACCAGAGCGGCCAGCCCGATCCTGCCGCCAACACCCCCGCCGACCTCTACCCGCTGGAGGCGTTCCAGGAGGCACTGGAACTCACCTCCGGGCTGCCTTACAGCAGCCGCGGCCCGGTCCGTTCGCCGGCGGCGGTGCCCGGCGCCCCGGCCGCAGTCGCCGTGGATGCCCCGGCCGCATCGCCGGAGCTGGCTGAGGAACCCTCCGGCGCCGATCTGGCCACGGTGAACAGCGCCGATTACCAGGCGATCGTGAAGGCCTACACCAATAAGAAGGGGGAGATCTCCTACGAGCTGCTCAACAAGGCCCTGATCCAGGCCGCCCGCTCCAACCCCTATGTGGCCGAGCTGGTGGCCCGCAGCGCCTCGGAGGCGGAGATCCGCGACCACGTGGTGAAGGCCAACTTTGAGGCGGTCACCGGCAACCGCTCCATCAGCCAGGCCGAGGTGAACGCCATCCTGGAGCTACTGGATGCGGTGAGCCCCCGCTCGGTGCTGCGCGACCTCAACGAGGAGCTGCGCCGCATCCTGGCTGAGGCCCGCTGAGGCCCGGATCTACCGGGGGAGCTGGCATCGGGCCGCCAGTTCCATTACCGATGGCCGCCGCCAGCCTCTGGCAGCGGCCCCGGCTGGTGGAGGCCGATTTCCGCTCCGGCCTCGATCAGCTCACCGACCTCGGCCGCGCTGACTTCCGCGGCGCCGACCTCAGCTTCGCCCAGTTCAACGGCTCGAACCTCCGCCAGGCCTGCCTGCAGGAGGCCAGCCTCTATGGCACCGATTTCAGCGGCACCGATCTGCGCCAGGCCGATCTGCGCGGCTGTGATCTGCGCCATGCCCGGATCGCTTCCGCCTGGCTCGAGGCGGCCCGCCTGGATGGGGCACGCCTGCCGGAGGTCTGAGAGCCGGGACCGCCCGCCGAGGGCGGATGCCCTTCACGCACGATCAGCTCAGTGTGTTCACCGCCCGCGAGATCACGATCACCAGCAGCACCAGCATCAAGGTGGAGTGGAGCAACTGGATCAGCTTCACCTTGGTGCCCACGGGTGAATGATTTTCGGGCGCACCGAGTGTGTTGCTGGTCATCACCGTGAAGTAGAGATAATCTAGGCACCCCGGCAGCCAACCAGCATTCGCACTCACCGCCTCGCGCGGAAAAATGATCTGGCAGAGATGCTGCGGCTGATGCAGATGCCGCACTTGCCCCGGATAATCAATGAACCAGTACCAGAAGAGAAAAATCAGGTTGAGGGAACAATAAAGCCCCAAAGCGATCAATAGCAGATAAAAGGAGCCAAGCTTGAAGGAGTAGATCCCAGCCGTGATCGTCACCAGATTGAGCAGCAGATCCAGGGTGGAGAGGATGCCAAAGGCGAGCAGCGTCCTGCGGATCTGGTGATGGCCGAGCCATAGGGTGCGCAGCAAATTGATGGTCAACAGGATCAGAATGCCGCTCAGCACAAACTTCGAAACCCCGAAGATCCAGTGATTGATCGGTAGCTGCTGCCCGGAAAGGGTTTGGAAGTGGTGAAAGCTGTTGATGCTGATTGCCAGATTGATCAGCGGTGCCACCGCCAGCGCGATCAGGTAGGGCAGGTTCTGGGCTGGGCGGGGGAGGTGATGCAGCGGCGTCAAGGGGCTCATAGGCTGGTGTCCGCCCGGGCAAGACCGGCTTGGGCAGGGACTAAGGCCGATTCTGTTCCTGGTCCAAACGGTCTGCTTGATCGGGGCGGCCGCCGCAGGCTGGCCGCTTCCGTCCGGGTGCCCCAACCATCTCCATCCTCAAAGCCGGCTAACGGATTTGAACCGATGACCTTCGCTTTACAAAAGCGCTGCTCTACCACTGAGCTAAGCCGGCGTCGGCCCCTTAGGAACCTTCATGAGCCTACGGCTGGAAGGGGGCGCGCAACACGAGCTGGGTGCGGTTGCGGCAACCGGTCTTGGCCAGAAGGCTGGAGATGTGGCTTTCCACCGTGCGCACACTCAGGTAAAGGGCCACGGCGATCTCCCGGTTGCTGGCGCCGCTCCTCAGCACCGCCAGCACCCGTTGCTCGGCGGGACTGATTCCAGGTTCGTCGGTGATCTTGTGAAGGAGGGTCATGGCGGAGATGCCATCGGCTCATGCCAGGGTTCCCGCCCCCTGCCAGGGGTTCCTACCGTCACGATCGAACCCGCCCCGTTGGCCAGGGCCGTTCAGCCCGGGAGCCCGGGATCCGCCACCGCGGCCTTCTCGGCATCCACCCCGTCCGGGTCGCTTTGCTGGGCCGCCGAAGCCCCGTTCTCCCCATGACCAACCAGCCCATCCGGCGTTTCGGCGTCCTCGATTCGGGGGATGGCCAGCGGCCTGGCGCGGCGGATCGGCAGGTTGGCCACCAGGGCCGTGACCCGATCGCCGGTCTCCAGGCTCACATCGCCGCTTTCGAGATCGATCTCCACATACTTCTGCACCACCTCAAGAATCTCGCGGCGCATCTGCTCGAGCAGTTCGGGATTGAGGTCGCTGCGGTCGTGGGCCAGCACCAGTCGCAGGCGCTCCCGGGCAAGGGCACCGCTGGGCTTCTCGCGGCCCAGAAGGCGCTGGATGAAATCGATCAGGGTCATCGCCTCAGAAATTGCCGGATTTGCGCAACTTGGCCATCAGGCGGGCCCTCAGGCCGCGCCGCTCCTTGGAGGGGTCGATCAGGGGCACCCCCTCGCCCCGCAGCCGCCTGGCCACGTTCATGTAAGCCCTGGCGGCCGGAGAGCTGGTGCCGTTGAGGGTGAGGGGTTCGCCGCGGTTCGTGGACACGATCACCTGTTCGTCCTCCACCACCAGCCCCAGCAGGGGCAAGGCGAGGATATCGGTCACATCGTTGACCGCCAGCATCTCCTGGTTGGCCACCATCTTGGGGCGCACCCGGTTCAGCACCAGTTGCACGGGCTGAATGCCTTGGGTGTTGAGCAGCCCGATCACCCGGTCAGCGTCGCGCACTGCCGACATCTCCGGCGTGGTGATCACGATCGCTTCCCGGCAGGCTGCGGCCGCGTTCTTGAAGCCCTGCTCAACCCCGGCCGGGCAGTCGATCAGCACATAGTCGGCCCGTTCCGCCACCAGGTTGGCCACGGTCTTCATGTCGTCCGGGGTCAGCCACTCGAGCATGCGCGGGTTGCCGGCCGGCATCAGGGAGAGGTTGGGCTCCAGCTTGTGCTTCACCAGGGCCTGCTCGAGCCGGCAGCTGCCCGCCAGCACCTCCTGGGCCGTGTACACGATCCGGTTCTCCAGACCCAGCAGCAGGTCGAGGTTGCGCAGGCCGAAGTCGGCATCGATCACCACCGTGCGCTCGCCGAGCCGCGCCAGGGCAATGCCCAGGTTGGCGGTGAGGGTCGTTTTGCCGACCCCTCCCTTGCCGGAGCAGATCAGGATGATGCGGGCGGAGGCTGGCGTCACGGCGTCCTGCGTTGAAATTCCAGGTTAGGGCCCCCGGCTTGGGGCGTCGCGATTTCGACACCGTCACCCCAATGGCGAGAACCGTCGCTGTCAGGTCGGGGCAGCCCCTGCCCCCCGGGCCAGGGCTGGGCGATGCCGCTCCATTCGCAGCCGGAAGGCTGTCGGGGGTGGCTGGCCTAAAAAGAGTCCACTCCAGTCCGCCTCGATGGTCACCTCCCTTCAATCCCACCAGAGGCTGTTGGTGATGCCCGAGGACGGAGTCGCCGGGGTGGTCGAGCTGATCGACGCCGCCCGGGAGCAGCTCCTTCTCAAACAGTTCAAGCTCCAATCCGAGCCTGTGATCGAGGCCTTGCTGCGGGCCCAGGGCCGGGGGGTGCAGGTGCGGGTGATGCTGAATCCCCACACCTCCGGCGGTGATCGCTGGAACGACGACAGCTTCGCCCGGCTGGAGCGTTCGGGAATCGCGGTGGCCTGGACCCACGAAGCCTTCCCGGTCACCCATGAAAAATCGATGGTGATCGATCGGGAGGCCGCCCTGATCGCCAGCTTTAATCTTGCCGAGAAATATTTCACCGAAACCCGCGATTACGGCATCGTTTCAGCCAACGCCGCTGTGGTAGCCCAGGTGATCACCGGCTTCGAGGCGGATTGGAACCGGGTGTTCTTCGAGCCTGATCTCCATGTCGGTCTGGTCTGGAGCAGTTCCCATAGCCGCGGCCAGATGGCCCGGATCATCGATTCCGCCAGCCGCTCCCTCTGGATCCAGCATCCCAAGTTCGTGGATGCGGTGATCCTCGATCGCATCATCAGCGCCCGGGAGCGGGGTGTGAAGGTGCGCCTGCTCTGCGGCGGCAAGCACGGCATCAGCGACTGGGACATCTACGACACCTTCGCCTCCCTGAGGATCATGCAGCGCTTCGGGGTCAAGGTGCGGCGCCAGAAGCACCTCAAACTCCATGCCAAACTTATTCTGGTGGATGGTTGCTACGCCCAGACCGGTTCGATGAACATCGACCGCAGCGCCTTCGACCTGCGCCGCGAACTCGGCATCGAGAGCGATGCGCCGGAGGTGGTGGATCGGCTGCGACGCACTTTCCTGGCCGACTGGAAGCAGGCCAGCCGCTATGAGGCCCCCGATCCACTCGATCCCAGCCTGCATGAGGCTGGCGAGCTGCCGCCAGATCCCCATTTCGTTCATGACTGATCCTCCCCCGGGTCCGCTCCCGAGTCCGCCGTCAGCCTCCGGGGCCCCAGCCAGCACCGGTTCCAATCCGCCCACCTTGCGGCAACTGTTCGTGGGGATGCTGCAGGTGGCCCTCTCGGCCTTCGGTGGTGGCCTTTCGGCCTGGAGCCAGCGGATCGTGGTGGAGGAGCGCCGCTGGCTGAGCAACGAGGAGTTCCTCACCGGCCTCACGGTGGCCCGCCTCTTCCCGGGGCCGAACCAGATCAACTTGGCCGTGTACGTGGGCACTTTCTTCCATGGCCTTCGGGGGGCACTGGTGGCCCTGGCCGGGATGCTGCTGCTGCCCTTCACCCTGCTGATGGGCCTCGGGCTGGCCTATTTCTCCTTCCACACCCTGCCAGCGATCGACCGGGTTCTGGCCGGGGTGGTGGCCGCCGCCGCCGGCATGGCCCTCTCGATGGGCTTCAAGATTCTCGGCCAGTACCGGCGCGATCCCGTGGCCCTGCTGCTGGCTGCGGCCACCCTGGTGGCGATGGAGGGGTTCCATGTGCGCCTGGTGCCGTTGGTGCTGGTGGCTGGCCCCCTTGCCATGGCCTGGTACTGGCCCCGCACTGGGACGTCACGGCTGCCGAAGCCCTGACCTTCGCTCTCGTTCAGCCCTGCAGCTCCCGCTGTTTCTGGGTGCCCCCCTCCCCCTCATGGCTCTGCCCCCCTTCCTCGTCTCTCTGGGCGCGGCTGCTTTCCCCGCTCCGGCCGGCTTTGTCGGGCTGCTGGGGCTGATCCCCTTCGGCGCCGGGCTGCTGGCAGCCGCCCCTGACGCCTCCCGGCTGGCCGCCACGGCGGCCTCCCAGCTGGCCCATTGCGAGCCGATGCGCCTCAACGACCTCGGCCATCTCCTGCAGGTGATGGGCACCTTCCTGGGCCTGTCCCTGTTCTCCCTGGGGGGTGGCAACACCCTGCTGAGCGAGTACCACCAGATCAGCGTCAATCAGTTCTGCTGGCTCACCTCCACCCAGTTCGCCGACCTCTATGCCCTCGCCGAGGCGGCTCCCGGTCCGAGTTCCATGCTGGTTGGATTGCTGGGGATGGGGGCGGGTTGGCCGGAGGGACCCGGCTGGGCCCTGCTCAGCGCCTATGGGGCGGAACTGGCCATCCTCCTGCCCTCCACCTTGCTGATGGTGGTGGCCTGCCTGCGCTGGAACCGGCTGCGGGATTCCCCCTGGCGGATCGCCTTCGAGCGGGGTCTCGGTCCGATCACCTTGGGCATCCTCTTCGCCGTGGGCCTGAAGATTCTTCACACCGCTGACACCAACACCCCCGGGCTGATCGTGTCGTTGCTGGTCTGCGTGCTGATGCTGCGCAGCCGGATCTCGCCCCTCTGGTTCATGGCCGTGGCGGGTGTGCTCGGGGGGCTGGGGGTGATCAACCGCTGAGGGCTCGCCTTGAGGCGCCCCCCGCCCGGCCGGGCCTCAATCGTTCAGCGGCCAGAGCGGATCGGCCGGTTCGATCCGGATCTCCCCATCCTCCAGGCGGGCTTCCTCGGCCAGTCCTTCTGGGGGGCGTTCCTCGGGGCCGCGGGCCACGGCCCCGGCGATGCGCAGCTGCAATGGCCGCAGCTGCAGGGCCACGATCTTGGCGCTGCTGTCGCCCCGACGCCCGGCGTGGGCCACCCCCCTTAGGCGGCCCCACACCAGCACATGGCCGCCGGCGCTGATTCGGGCCCCGGGATTGAGGTCGCCTAGCAGCAACACCGATCCTTCTGTCTGCAAGTGATCGCCGGAGCGCAGGGTGCCGCGGTGCACCAGCAAATTCGGATTACCAGCGGCGGCGCTCTGCGGGGTGCTGCCGCCCTCTGGTCCGCGGCCCTGGTCGGGTGCGGGGCCTGCTGCGTGGGCAGCCGGGGGCCAGGCGGTCGCTAGGCCGAGCGCGGCGGCCGCCACCAGGGTGCTGGGGCAGCGGCCCTCCACGGCCACCAGCCTGAGGCCGCGGGGTTCCAGGATGCTGATTATCTCCCGCAGCTCGCCGGTGTGCAGGGGCCAGGCGCCGCTCTCCAGGGTCAATGGACCCCGCACCTGGGCCCAGCCCGCCAGGCCATAGCGGATCTCATCAAGCGCTCCCACCGCATCCTCGAGGGGGGGAAGGCGCAGGCGGTGGGTGGTGGATCCCTGCGACGCCGGGACCAGTTCAGCGGCCATGGGGGCGCTCCGGATCGGCGCTAAACCCGCGAAACCTAGGTCGCATCCGGGCGCCCGGCCGCCGCCAGCCGCAGGGCCAAGCGCTGGCGCAGGGCTTCGGACACCTCGGCGGGATGAATGAGCCAGGCCATTTCGATCCGTTCGGTGAGACCGCGCACCAGGGCGGAGCGCTGTTCCAGGGCCTGGAGCCGTTGGCCATCCCAGAGCCGCAGACCTCCCTTGTAGGCGAGGTAGCCCAGGCTCTGGCGCTGGTTCAGGCCGCAGCATCCCTCCGCCAGCAGACCGGCCCGCTCCGCCAGGCCCCGCGCCTCCGCCAGCAGCTCCAGCCGCTCCGCCGGGCCCAGGTCCGCCACGTCCACGGCCCGCAGCAGCTGGCGATCCAGCAGCCGGCGGCAGGGATCGGCCAGCTCCGGCTCCCCTTCTTCGCTCCAGCGCAACAGGTGATAGCCGGTGCGGATGTCGTCGTTGGCAAGGAAGCTCTCCAGGTCGAGGTTGCCGGGCTCCCAGAGCCAGCGGGCCATGGTGCGGTCCGCCCACACCCGCCGGGGCCCGAGCCGGCGGGCCACGCTGATCAGCCGCTGCAGCAGCCAGTTGCACACCACATTGAGACGGTGGTTGTACACGGTGCGGTACATCAGGTGCCGCACCACGAGGTAGTGCTCCACCGCCAGCAGGCCCTTGGGGTGGAGGGCCAGGCTCCCGTCCGGGGCCAGGGTGAGAGCGGCCTGGATCCGCTCCAGGTCGAGCTGGCCGTAGCGGGTGCCCGTGCTGTAGCTATCGCGCAGCAGGTAGTCCATCCGGTCGCAGTCGAGCTGGCTGCTCACCAGGGCGGCGATCGCCGCACGGGGGTGGTGTCCGTGTTCGAGCAGGTCGGCCACCTCGTTGGCCAGGCCCGCACGCTCTCGCTCCAGCCGGTCCCGCAGGGCCGGATGCTCCCGGATCAGCCGCCCCGACCACGCCTCATGACGCATGCCGTACATCTCCTCGCCCGAATGGCTGAGCGGGCCGTGCCCCACATCGTGCAACAGGGCCGCCGCCAGCAGGCAGGCCCGGTGTTCGGCCAGGCTCGGATCCCGCAGTTCCAGTTGCCGCAGGGCCTGCCGGGCCAGCTGCAGCACCCCCAGGGAGTGGGTGAAGCGGCTGGATTCGGCGCCGTGGAAGGTGAGGAAGGCTGGCCCCAGCTGGCGGATCCGCCGCAGCCGCTGGAACGGCGCAGTGTCGATCAGATCGATCGCCAGCGCCTCGGCTGGATCCTCGTGATCGAGGCGGATGGCGCCATGGAGGGGATCGTGGTAAGTGCGCTGTCCCATCGTTTCAAGCGGCCGCCAGCTGATCGGCCCGGGATTCGGGACCCCTCCCCGCAGGATCGCGGCCTTCGATGCGGGCCGCCAGCAGGCGGCTTGCCTGACCCAGCCAGCCGTCGCCGTCGCCGCCTGGATCGAGCGGTTCGGGTGGGTCCAGCGTTTGATCGGGGGCGATGCCCAGGTTCTGGATGTCGTGGCCGGCGGGGGTGAGGTAGCGGGCCACCGTCACCGCCAGCCCGCTGCCATCACCCAGGGAGAGCAGCGTCTGGATCAGGCCCTTGCCGAAGGTGCGGCTCCCCGCGAGGGGGGAGCGCCCCCCGTCCTGCAGGGCCCCGGCCAGGATCTCGCTGGCACTCGCCGTGCCCCCGTTCACCAGGGTCAGCATCGGTCCGGCGAAGAGGCGGCCGGGGTTGGCCTGCTGGAGGCTGGCGATGCCACCGCGGTCCTCCGTTTCCACGATGGCGCCGCCATCGAGCAGTTCATCGGCGATCGCCACGCCGGCGCTCACGAGCCCCCCTGAGTTGTTGCGTAGATCGAGGATCAGGCCCTCCACCGCCGGGCCGCCGTCGCCGCCATTTAGCTCCTCGATGGCCTCTCGCACCAAGTGGGGCACGGCTTCACTGAACTGGGTGATGCGCAGGTAGCCCAGGTGGCGCCTGCCCTCGAGCAGGCGACGGTGGCGGACCGGTTGCAGGTCCACCTGGCGTCGCTTCAGCCGCACCTCCCGCTCGGCGGAGCTTGCGGCCTGCCGCAGGCTGAGCAGCACCTCGCTGCCGGGTTCCCCCCGCAGTGCTGCCGCTGTGGCCTCGAGCCCCATGGTGATCGCCGAGCGTCCATCCACGCTGAGCACCTCGGTGCCTGAGGCGATGCCCGCCTCGGCGGCCGGCGATCCATCCAGGGGGGCGATGACCACAATCCTGCGGCGCTCTCCCGGCCCCTCACCCCGCAGGGCCAGCTGCAGGCCCACTCCGCTCACGGTGCCGCGGGTGTTGGAGCGCAGGGCCCCGTAGTCGGCCGGTCGCAGCAGGCGGGTGTAGGGGTCGCCGATCGGCGCCAGCATCGCCTCGATCGCCGCGTAGGCCTGCTCGGAGCTCTGAATCGGCCGCTCCAATGTCTTCTGGCGCAGCCGGCGCCATTGCACGGCCTCCAAACGCGCCGGATCCACATAGCTCTGATTCACCAGGCGCCAGACCTCCACCACCTCGGCCTGGGCATCGTTGAGCGCCAGGGCCGGTGCCGGGCCGTTGCCGATCAGGCCGGCCAGGGATGCCACGAACAGCAGCGCGGCCAGCGCCAGGGCTACCAGCCCTGTTGCAAACGGTGGAGGGCGGCGGGGCTGGGGGGCCGGATCGCTCACATCAGGGTCGGCACGATCGGTAGACTTTGGCAACCCAAGCCCCAAGGCCGCATGGCGAACGCGTCTCCCACCGCTCCGGACGGTAAAAATCCCGTCTACGACTGGTTCAACGAGCGTCTGGAGATCCAGGCGATCGCCGATGATTTTTCCACCAAGTACGTCCCTCCCCACGTCAATATTTTTTATTGCCTGGGGGGCATCACCCTGGTGTGCTTCTTGATTCAGTTCGCGACCGGCTTCGCGATGACTTTCTACTACAAGCCCACGGTGGCCGAGGCCTACGCCTCGGTTCAATACCTGATGAGCGATGTTAGCTTCGGCTGGTTGATCCGTTCGATCCATCGCTGGAGCGCCTCGATGATGGTGCTCATGTTGATCCTGCATGTGTTTCGGGTGTACCTCACCGGTGGCTTCAAGCGCCCCCGAGAGCTCACCTGGGTCACTGGCGTCACCATGGCAGTGATCACCGTATCCTTCGGCGTCACCGGTTACTCGCTTCCCTGGGATCAGGTTGGTTATTGGGCCGTCAAGATCGTGAGCGGCGTGCCCGCAGCCGTTCCGGTGGTGGGTGATCTGATGGTTGAGCTGCTCCGTGGTGGCGAAAGCGTCGGCCAAGCCACGCTGACCCGCTTCTACAGCCTCCACACCTTCGTGCTGCCCTGGCTGATCGCGGTATTCATGCTCATGCACTTCCTGATGATCCGGAAGCAGGGCATCTCTGGTCCCCTCTGAACCCCGCTCCACGTTCCTTTCATTCCTAACGGGATTTCCACCCCTAGTCCGCGCTGCGGTCAGAATCAATCCCATCCCCCAGCTTTCCCTTCACCCGCTGAGGCTCCGATGTCCAACCTCAAGAAACCCGACCTAGCCGATCCCGCCCTGCGCGCCAAGCTCGCCAAGGGCATGGGCCACAATTATTACGGCGAGCCTGCCTGGCCGAACGACCTCCTCTATATGTTCCCGGTGGTGATCCTGGGGACCTTTGCCTGCCTTGTGGGCTTGGCGGTGCTGGATCCGGCCATGCTCGGCGACAAGGCCGATCCCTTCGCCACCCCTCTGGAGATTCTTCCTGAGTGGTACCTCTATCCCGTGTTTCAAATTCTGCGGGTGGTGCCGAATAAACTACTGGGTATCGCTCTCCAGACCATGGTTCCTCTGGGGCTGATGCTGATCCCCTTTATCGAGAGCTTCAACAAGTTCCAGAATCCGTTCCGCCGGCCTGTTGCTATGGCCGTGTTTCTGTTCGGAACCGCCGTCACCATCTACCTGGGCATCGGCGCTGCCCTTCCCATCGATAAATCTCTCACCCTCGGACTGTTCTGATCCCAGATCTCTCCGGGATCTTGGCTGGTTATCCCTAATTCTTCCTCGCCGCGTCTTAGATGCGGCTTTTTTTTGCGCTTCCTTGGGCGGCACCAAGTCCTTCCTCTCAGCCCACACCCCGTTCCAGGTCAAGCAGGCTCGCGTCGCCGGGGTTCAGGCGCAGTAGGTGATGCAGTAGGAGGAAGCCCACCACGGTCCAGGTCTGATAGGTGCGCGACTGCTGCCCCACCCAGGCGCCGGTGGGACCATCAAAGTACTCGGCCCACTGTTGCCGTGGCAGCTGGTTGAGCTGGCTCCAATAGCACTCCTCCAGCAGGGAATGAACCTGCCCCATCAACAGCACGTCGGCGTTGGGATGGCGCTGCTGGTGGAGCAAGATCGCCGCCCCCAGAAACCACAGCAGGCTGGGCCAGTGCCCGCCGTTGTGGTAGCTCCCCGGCCAGTTCTTCGGATCCGAGCCGGTGCGGCTACGCCATTCCTCCTGGTCGAGGGGCGGATGGCAGATCCGCATCGGCATTTGGGCCATCAGGTGTTCCCGGTTGTGCAGCACCAGCCGGAAGAGCGCCCGTTGCTGCGGTGCCGTGAGCAATCCGAACAGGCAGGCCAGGGAGTTCCCCAGGCTGAAGAAGCGAAAGTCCGGCCGGCCGGTCCGCATGTTGCCGATCAGGTAGCCGCCCCGGTTGTCCAGCCAGTCCTGCAGCCAGGGGGGGATCACCTGGGGTTGCACGTTGAACTCGTTCTGGTGCTGATGGTCGCCGTATTGCTCCGTCGGCCTGCGGCGCAGCACCTGCACGGTCTTGCTCGTCACCCAGTAATGCTTGAGCAGGTAGGAGCGCAGGTCATGTTGCCACTGGCGGGTGAGGCTGAGCCGCTGCTCTAGGAGGCGGCTTTCGTTCTCGCGTTGCGCCAGCTCCATCAGATGGCAGCAACTGCGCAGGCAGCCGAAGAGGAGAACCTCAATCTCGAGGGGAGCGCCCCACACGTCCATCGGTCGGTCAATCATGAAGGCGCAGTCCGGCACGAACAGCACCGGTGTCCCCTCGAAGCTGGGGTGCAGCACCAGGTCCAGGAGCAGCTGAAGCCCTCGCTGCACCGCCTGGCTGGTGCCGAAGCTGTGATCCCGGCTGCGCTTCACATAGAGCCAGCACAGCACCGGCCACCAGAGGCTGGCATCCACGGAGGTGATGCGCCCGATCGAACGCTGGCCGTAGTCCGCCACCAGGATCCCCCCCTCCTCCACGAAGCTGGTGGGAAACACTCCCCGGGTCTGGTAGGTGTTGCTCTGAAGCTCTAGGCAGACCTCCAGGAAATGCCGCACGATCGGGAAGCGTCCCTGCAGCAGCAGGTAGAGCATCACCGGCACGTTGTCCCGCAGGAACACTTCGCCGTAGTTGGCTCTCTCGCCCATGTGGGGATGCACCAGCGCTGCCACCGAGCCAACCGGCCTGCCGCCGACTGTCACCAGGGTGCGTTCGAAATGCGCACGGGCCAGGGCCACCACCGCATCCTCCCGGGAGTTGGGCCGTACCCGCCGGAGTTCCTGGCTGAACTGCTGAGGCATTGCTGCACCTACCGGAGCCCGTTCTGGGCCTTTGGAAAACCTAGTCAGGGATAGCGGCCGTCCTGGCCACTGCGCAGGATGTGCGTTGGTCCGCCCCCTTATTTGCCTCCCCTTCGCCAGATGCCTGAGGGAATGTGGTAGGTTGGTGGACTGCTTGGGAAACCGAGCAGCCGGAGCTGAGCTCGAGGCGAACGGTGAGGGGCGAGAGCGCTGAACTGAAGAGGCTGGGGAGAAGAGCCGGAAGGGTGAGCTGCTAGGTTCACCAAGTCCTGAACGAAGCGGTGCGAGCCGAACGAGCAGGGCCGACCGACAACGAAGGAGGCGCGAGCCGCTGATGTTGTAGGTTGAGA
>CALRXC020000060.1:0-25654 GCA_943372025.1 Synechococcus sp. UW140
AAATGTGGAGGCCGAAACCCCCAGCCGCTCGGCCACCTGACGAATCGAGAGTCCACAGGGCTCGAGATACACGCCGGCGATGAACTCGCCAGGGTGTGGTGGATTGTGCATCTGCATCAGTGGTAATCCTCGAAATCGAGATCGAACACATGGCCGTCGCGGAACACAAACGTGAGCCGCCAATTGCCGTTCACCCAGATCGACCAACGCCCCTTGTCTGCCCCCTTGAGCAGATGCAGGCGATAGCCAGGCAGATCCAGATCCTCGATCTGGGCAGCGGAGTGCAACGCTGAGAGCTGCAGACGGAGCTTGCGGCCAAGGGATGGCTGGATTCCAGCCGTTTTGCCCGTTTCGAAGAACAGGCGCAGCCCTTTGTGCCGAAACGCCTGAATCACATAACCGAAACACCACTGGCTCAGTGTAGCGCCGTGCGCAACGAGCAACGCCCTGCTGCAGCTGGCCGCCCTGGCCTTGGGGCTGAGCCAGCGGCGCGGTCCTGCGAGTCTCAGGGCTGTCGCAACACGCTGGTGCCAAAGGCTCACCCCAGGGTCACCACCCCTTCAAACTGGGTGAAGGCCGGATCGGTGCTGGCCAGCACGAGGTCGGCACGGCCCACAGGCGCGGCGCTGACAACGAGCGTGTTGTTGCTGTCCTCCAGGGCGTTGTGCAAGTCAGGGGAGAGCTTCTGGGGTTCCAGCAGGGCCCAGAGCAACACGTGGGTGTCGAGCAGCAGTTTGATCAGCCCCAGCGCTCCAGTTCGTCGTCGGGCAGGGGCTCGAAGAACGCCTTAACCACCCTTCCCTGCAGGAAGCCGAGCTGCCGGCGCGGGCTGGGATCCAGGGGCACCAGCTGGGCGATGGGTTTGCCATGGCGAGACAGCACGATGCGCTCGCCGGCGGCGACCCTGGCCAGCAGGGCCGAAAGACGGGTCTTCGCCTCCTGAACATTGACGCAACGTGAAACGAAGGACATAATCTAAATAGGTCTGTCTGGTCTGATCTATCTGGTCAGGCTAGCGGAGCAGGGCTTGCGATTGGGCTGGCAATCGCGCCATGAAGCCCCGTTCTGCCGCTCCGGTCCGGCTGGTCCGGGCCGACCAGACCTGGTCTGGTCTAGTTTGTTGTTGTTCTTGCCTGGTCCACGGCATGGCAGCACTATCGCCCACCGGCAGCGGCGGTCGTCGCATCGTCAACATGCTCGAAGCCAAAACCCACCTCTCGCGCCTGGTGGAGGCGATTGAAACCGGCGCCGAAACCGAGGTTGTGATCGCTCGAAACGGCAGACCGGTGGCGCGGCTTACCGCCCTGGCGGGGCCGGAGCGGCCACGGCGTCTGGGGGTGGCCCGCGGTCAGTTCACGGTTCCGGACTCGATCGATGCGGCCAATCCGTTGATCGCCGAACTGTTTGAACAGGCCTGATGCGGCTCCTGCTCGACACCCACGCCTTCCTCTGGGCCATCAGCGATGAACCCAGGCTAGGCCCGCGTAGCCGCGACCTGATCACCACTGAGGCCAGCAGCGTGCTGATCAGCCATGTCTCGATCTGGGAGATCGCCATCAAGCACGCCTTGGCTTGGGTGCTGATGTGACGACTGTATCAACCTATTGCATC
Organism: Synechococcus sp. UW140; assembly: GCA_943372025.1. Classification (GTDB taxonomy): domain Bacteria; phylum Cyanobacteriota; class Cyanobacteriia; order PCC-6307; family Cyanobiaceae; genus Cyanobium. The sequence continues at coordinate 1,612 of CALRXC020000060.1, forward strand.
TGGATGCTTATTGACGATGAAGAACTAGCCTTTCCATAGTCAGAGTTTCCCTGGTTCAAGGAGGCTGCTAGTCAGCAGATCATCAATGTCCTGCGGCCCACGGCCGACCATCTTTATTGGCCAGATTTAGATGTTGACCTGTCGGTTGAATCGATACGCCTTCCTGAGTGGTTTACGTTGAGGGCGAAGAGCGCTTTGCAGCCATGTCCTTCACCGGATGACCCGCCATCTGAAATCCTCTGATTCCATGGAGCTTTCGGTTGCCATGCTTGCTGCGGCCATATGATTGCAAGCGGTGGAGAGCAAGCCAAGACTCCGCTCGCAGCCCGTAGGTGACGTATGATCTCAGCAATACTGTACGTCGGGAGGTCTTTGGGTGAACACGAAGCTCACATTGCGCCTCGACGAGAAGCTGATCGCGAGCGCAAAACGCCACTCCGCTGCATCTGGCCGGTCTGTCTCGCAGCTGGTGGCTGACTTCTTCTCCTTGCTCGAAGCGCAATCCACATCCACAGACGTGGAGGTAACACCCCGTGTGCGCGCGTTGCGCGGCGTGCTCGCCGGCTCGGAGCTTGATGAGGGCGAATACCGTCGTCATCTTGAAAACAAATACCTGTGAAGGTACTCTTCGACACCAATGTAGTGCTCGACCACCTGCTAGCCCGTGAACCGTTCGTCGACCCAGGAGAGCGGCTCTTGAGTCTGGTCGACTCGGGCGCGCTCGAGGGTGTTGTTTGCTCTACCACACTCACGACCATTCACTACCTCGCGGCCAAGGCGCCGACCCAAAGGCACCAGCCAGCGACAACCGCCAGCACCGCCGCCAGGGCTTTTTGAGCGTTGCCCCTGGGCCAGCTAGCTGCCGCCGCCCGATCGTCCAGTCCCTGCAAGACACCGTCTCCACCTGCAACGACCCTCGCCAGAGGGGTAAGGGCCTCAGGGCAGGCCTAACGCGGCTATGGCGGTATCGCGTGGGCGACTACAGGGTGATCTGCCAAATCGGCGCCAGCCGCCCTTATAGGCAGAGGCCAGCGAACAGATCCACCGCTGAGGCGGCGATAGCCGGATTGGCCGCTTTGTAGTGGTCTTCATGCAACTGGAGTGTGCGGCGCAGCTGCATGGGGATCAGGCGGGCAAAGGGAATGCGGGGCAGGGGTAATTCCGCCATCAACTCACCGGCGCCATAACGGGCGACGTAGTCGTGGTAGTTGTCCCAGCAATCGCGGCTGAAGCCATTGCTGCGGTAGTTGGCAAAGTAGCTTTCCACCAGCAGCTGATTGGCGGTGATTAAGCTATGGCGCTCCAGCTCGATGTTGTAGTAGGTGAGTGCCGCCTCCGGCCAGTCGTCGAGCTGCTGGATTGAGCTGCCGTTGATCAGGGCGCCAGCCTCCACCAGGCAGCCGGCGAAGTGGACCGCATGGCTGGGGGAGAGGAAGGTGTCTTGCGCGGGGCCAAGCGCCCCCAAGGCGGCTTGGTTGATGCGAATCGGCATTTTGCCCAGGTCCTGCAGCTGGTCGATGCTGCGGGTGCTGCGGGCCAGGAAACGCACCGGCCGGGGCCCCTCGGCGGTGCTAATCAGATCGCCGGGCTGCAGGGTTTCGATCGGCTGCTCGCCAGTGGGGGTGGCGATCAGGGTGCCGGCCAGAAAGCAGACCACGGGGACCAATTCGTCGCTGTCGGCATCGATAACAGCGGCACTGGAGAGGAGAGTGGTGCCGGAGTCGCTGTAGAACGAGATGTCCGAGCTGGAGAGGGATCCCCCCAGAGAACCACTGGAGATGATGAGTTGATCCGTGCCGCCGCCGGTGCCGGTGGTGCCAGACCAGTTCCAAATTTGAAGAGATAAAGGCGAGGCAGCCGTCAGGGAGGCCAACGTGAGCACCCCACTGCCTGAGCCAAAATCAATCACCCGGGCTCCTACTCCAGAGAGCGTCAAAGACCCCAGGGTTTCGGTGATGGCTCCAGAGAGTTGCAGCTTGCTATTTGTAGCCGCACCCAGGGTTATAGAGGCCGAATTACTGATCCGATCTGCGGCCGATCCACTCAGCAACAGCGTGCCCCCGCTGATATTGACCCCGCTGGTGGCGGTAATGGCCCCGGCGGACCCGCTCACATCGAGCGTGCCTGCGCTGATCGTCGTGGCGCCCGTGTAGGTGTTCGCCCCGGAGAGCGTTTGCACGCTGGCGCCGTCCTTGATCAGGCCGCCGGATCCGCTAATCACGCCGGCGAAGGTCGTGTTGCCCGTGCTGTCGCCAATGGTCAGTGAGGTGTCTGCAGCCAGCGAAACTGACGAGCTGGCGGCTCCGGTGAGAGACGCAATCTGCTGGCTGGCCGCATGGGACAGTGCCGAACTGCCCGTGCCCGTATCGTCCATGATCACCGCGCTGCGGCTGCTGGTCGGCATGGCGCCGGCCACATTGGCCGCCAATGCCCCCGCGTTGCGGAGGTAGGTCGGACCGTTGTAGGTGTTGGTGTTGTTGAGCGCGACAACCGCGCCGTCGACGATGAGATCGGAGTTGGCGCTGGCACCGCTGATCACCCCGGTGATGCTGAAGGAGCCACCGGCGAAGGTGAGCACCGTGCCGTTCTTGGAGAGGTTGCCGGACAGCGCCAATGTTGCCCCGCCCGTGTTGCGGAGGGTGCCCGTGCCGCCGGTCACCGAGATGTTGCGGTCGATGGTGGCCGCAGCGCCGGTGTAGGTCAGACCCGTGTCAGCGCCCAGGTTGATGCCCGAGGTCCCGGCGACGGCGGCGTTGGTGGCGAGGGAAACAATCCCGCCGGAAATGGTCAACGCGCCGTTAAAGCTGTTGCTGCCCGAAAAGACCAGCGTGCCGGACCCGAGCTTCGTGAAGCTGCCGCCGGTGCTGCTCAGATTGGAGGCAAGCGTGACGTTGCGGCCGTTGGTGTCGACCTGGTAAAGCTGGCTGTCGGCGTTTGAAAACCGGGCCGAATAGTCGGACGTGTTGCTTGCCGTTGCTTGCAGCGTGCCGCCACCGAAGGAGATGGTGCCGGAGGAGCCGATCGCATTGGCATGCCCGAGCACGAGCGTGCCTGCGGTGAGCGTGACCGAGCCTGGCGTGAGTGCGGTGTCGAGCGTCCAGGTGCCGGAGCCTTCTTTGACAAGGCCACCGCTAAATGATGTGGTGCCGGTGACGGCGCTCGAATAGGCCTGGGAGCCGCCGCTGCCGGGATCGGTGAGCGTGAGCGTGGCCGCCGTGCTGGTGCCGGTGTTCAGATTGCCCGTGATCGCGCTGCCGGAATGGAGCGTCACCTGATTGGCGAAGTCGCCCATGGTGACGCCGCCGGAAATCGTGCCATTGCCATCCGCGCCACCGTTTTGGAGGGTGGCGGCACTGCCGGTGGCCAGCACTCCCACGCCGCTGGTGGCACCAATGCCAGCGGAGCCTCTCGTGATCGTGCCGTAGTTCACCAGCACGCCGCCGCTCAAGGCCACGCCGTTGCCCGAGGTGCCGCTGGTCGTCACCGCGCCGCCGGCGATCGTGCCGTAGTTGGTCACCGTGCTTCCGGCGCTCATCTGCAGGCCGTCGCCAGCGGATCCCGTCGCGCCAGCGCTGCCGCTCGCGCCGGCCGTCCCGGCAGTGCCACCGGCGCCTGCCGCACCGTTGGCCCCTGCGCTACCGTCAGAGAAGACGGTGGTTCCACCTGTGCCGCCAGTTCCGCCAGCACCCGCAGAGCCAGCGGCTCCCCCAGATCCTGCGGCGCCACCGTTTCCGCCAGCCCCGCCGGTGAGGGTCACGCTCTGGCTGAGGGTCAGCTGGGCGTTCGAAGAAACGCTGATACCCGCGCCTCCTCTGCCACCATCTCCGCCAATCCCTCCGGTGCCACCGTTGCCGCCCTCGCCGCCCTTGCCACCAGCGCCGCCAGGACTACCATTTTTAAAATCAGTATTGGCCAAGTAGGTTTGGCCGCCGCCATTTCCACCATTACCGCCCTTGCCACCGGCTCCACCCGCACCGCCTGCGCCGCCGCTGACACCGGTGCCGCCCTGCCCGCCGATGATCGCCGTGCCTGAAAGCGTCGTGGTCGAGTCCACGACGAGGCCAGCTGGGCCCTCGCTGCCGAGCGTGCCGCTGAAGCCGGTACCACCCGCGGCACCATTGCCGCCGAGGCCTCCGCCGGCTCCAGGCTTTGGATATCTACGGTTACCAGCTGTGCCAGTGGTCGTATAACCCCCTCCGCCTAGGCCCCCTGCACCGCCTGCGCCACCCGTGCCGCCTGAGGTTCCGGCCGTGCCATTGCCACCCGTTCCACCTTTTGTTGCAACTCCGCCAAAAGTTGCATTGGTCCCGGCCGTGCCCGTCGAGCCAACGGTTCCATCGGCCTGCTCCACCACCACCTCCACCCCCTCAATCATCAGCGTCGTGGTGTCGTCCTCCGCATCAATCAGCGCCCGCTGCTCCGCCGTGAGCACCACGCCGCTGACCTCAGTCGCAAACAGCTGGCCCTCATCACCAGGGCTATCGGCGCCGCCATTCAGTCGCCAATCCAGGGCGTGGCCGAATTCCTCCAGCAGGGCGCTGGTGGCCAGGTTCACATCCAGCAGGCCGTTGTTGAGCTTGTCGGCGTTCATATAGATGCGCTCGCTGCCGGTGTGGCCGCTGGCCGCATAGGCGGCAAACGCACCACCAAGTTCGCGATCGGAGCGCAGGTCAATGTCGATCTGCAAGCCGTCGCTGCCGATCGCCTCCAGCAGCGCCTGCTTATTGGCCTCAAACACCGTGGCCTCGGTGCCGGCCCGGCCGAACACCTCGTTCAGCAGGGTGTCGCGATCGGCTCGGGTGAGCAGCTCCGCCAAATAAGCGCTGGCCTGCGTCAGGGCCTGCTCCCAGATTGCTGCCGCCTCGGCATTGAGGGGCGTTGAGCCGCCAGCGAGCACGTACTGCTCCGGAGCCACAAGGCTGCTGGTGAGGCTGGGGGTGGTGGCTTCGGCAGCTGCCATTTCCGTAGACACAAAATATGCCCATATATGATAGATGCCGTAACTCTTGACAATCGATCAAGGACGATTGTTTTTTTTGCGGGGTTCTGTGCTAGCAAATTGATTGAGCCTACCTGCAAGCGTGGGCGCGCTGCGCTGCCAGCATTGGCACCGCGCCCCTGTTCAGGCCAAGCGCCCCAGGGCCTTGAAACCAAGCTTCATGGCCTGACGCAGGGCTTTTTGCCTGTTGTTGGCACCCAGTTTTTGCAAGAGCTGGGAGCTGTAGGTCTGCACGGTTCGCGGTGATAAGCAGAGCTGCTTGGCTGTTTCCTGATTGCTCAGGCCAAGGGCATAGGCCTCCAGCAGTTGGCGTTCGCGCCTGGTGAGGGGGTTGGTGCCTTCAATGTGCTCCGCAGGCTGTTGGTTAAGCTCGTTTAAGCGCCTTAGGATTGTTGGACTGTGGTAAGTGGTATTGGTGGCCACGGCCATCGTCATCAGCGTCACTGTTTCCGCATGGACAAGAAGGTCTTGGTCCGCCACAATGATCGGACTTTTGCTATAATCATGGAATTGATTGATATTGGATATTATCGCAATCGTTCTTATGGCTGGTTGCAGCTCTTTGGCTTGGTCCATCAGGCTGCCTATGGTCATATCTGGCAGGTCATCGCACATCAACAAAATATTGGGCTTGACGCAGGAGAGATGCTCCAAGGCCGCAGCGCCTGTGGTGCAGGCACCTAAGCAGTCGCCCCGATTAGCCCCCATGGCACGATAGAGATTTGCCAGCTGCAATTGGCTGCCAGCAGCATAGACAACTGTTGGCTCAAAGCCAGATGAAAGACAAGCCAGTAGAAATCGTCCCTGGAACGTTCCTAAGGCTTTTTCCAGCTGATCGGGAGGTATGATCATCGGCTCGTTTCTGGCCCCATAGCCCAAGAACAACTGCAGCAGTTAGGTTGCCCCCCGATTGAGCTGGAATCGTCCTCCGCCGAATCCAGCCGCCGCACCAATGCCCCTCGCCCCGTTCTGCCGCTTCGGGGCTGCTCCGGGCTGAGCAGAGCTGCTTGGCTCAGAGCCGGCGGCGGAAGCCCTCGCTGAAGGAAGGGGTGGATCCTCGCTCGCCATCCTCGCTGCTGCGGCTGAGCTTCCAGACGTTGCGGCTCAAGCGGCGGGCATGGAGGCCGCCCCGTTGCACCACGGCGGATCCAGGCCGGGCCCCCAGCAGGTGGGTGACCTCTGCGGTGCTCAGCGGTGCCCCGGTCAGGACGGCCAATTGAACAAGTTCAAGCCGCTGCCGCAGCGCGGTGCCATCAAAGCCGCCGCCATCCTCCTCCTCGTTCCAGATCCAGGGGATGGGGTTGTCCTTGATGCCATCGGCCAGCTTGCCCATCAGTCCCAGACCGATGAAGGCCAGGGCCTGCTCCGGCTTGACGCCCTGCTGCACGGCCTGAGCCATCCACTCGGGCAGGTTGCTCTGGCCGGTGATGGGTTCAGCAGCGGCAGCCCCTGCATCGGCGGTCGTGCGCTTTTCGGCCATCGAGATGGGAGCAACTGGCCGGAAGGTACCGCCATCCATCCCGACCGCAAGGGGGAGGGATGGCGTGGCAGCGGCGTAAGATCGCGCCACGTTTCGGCCTATCGGTCCGGCGTGGGCTCTTCGATCGAGCCCCAGGGATCTGCGCGGTCCGCCCCCCGGGGGTTTGCTCGCGGAGCCTGAAGATTCCCTCCCCCATCTCTTCAGGAGCTCACGCCAGGCACTTGATGGATCCGACCTTCCGCCCCCTCACCGCCGAAGACCGGGCCATCAGCCGCCGCCGGGCCGCCCTGCAGGGCAGCAGGCCTCAGGTGACCGGCACCGAGATGGGCGCCTCCAGGGGCGGGGGGCTGGGCAGCTCGCTCTCCAGTGATGCCTCCGGCGCCAGCTGCGTGGTGACCACCGACAGCGAGGGCAGGCGGATCTCCCGCCAAAGCAGCCATGTGCAGTCGATCGAACTGCGCACCTATGTGTTCCTCGATTCGCTGCAGCCCCAGCTGGCCGCCTACATGGGCACGGTGAGCCAGGGCTTTCTTCCGATTCCGGGGGATGCCTGCCTCTGGCTGGAGGTGTCGCCCGGCATGGCGGTGCACCGGGTCACCGATATCGCCCTGAAGGCCAGCACGGTGCGCCTCGGCCAGATGGTGGTGGAGCGGGCCTTCGGCTCGATCGCCATGTACCACCGCGACCAGAGCAACGTGCTCCACTCCGGCGAGGTGGTGCTTGAGGCCATCGGCAGCAGCATCGAGCGCCGCAGCCGCTGCGAGGTGACCTGGACGGAGATCATCCGCGCCATCACCCCGGATCACGCCGTGCTGATCAACCGTCTGAACCGTCGCGGCTCGATGATCCAGGCCGGCATGAGCATGTTCATCCTCGAAACCGAGCCGGCTGGTTATGTGCTGATTGCCGCCAACGAGGCCGAGAAGTCCTCCAGCATCACCGTGGTGGATGTCAAGGCCGTCGGCGCCTTCGGCCGCCTCACCCTGGCCGGCAAGGAAGGGGATGTGGAGGAGGCGGCCGCTGCCGCCATGCGGGCCGTGGCCCAGATCAACGGCTGATCGTGAAGCGGCGCCTGCCCCTCAAGGGGTTCAGGGGCGAACTGGCAGTGCGGGATGGGGGAATCGCCGCTTCAGCTCTCCAGGCCCAGCAGCTGGCGCAAGCCCGGCGCCAGCTCACGGGCCGCTTTGCCGCGGCTGCCGAGTTTGCTCTTGAGATGGGGCGCCATCTGGGCGTAGCTGCAGCCCGCCTCGCGCACCCAGAAGATCGGGTCGTAGCCGCCGCCGTTGCCCTGGGGGTCCCGCAGGATGGTGCCGTGACAAATGCCGCAGCCCTCCAGGCGGGTGGTGCCCTGGGGATCGGCCAGGGCCATGGCGCTCACGAACCGGCCGCCCCGGTAGAGGCTGTCGCCGAGTTCATGCAGAAGCCGCTGGATCTTCTCCGCGTCGCTGGGGGCATAGCGGGCTGAATAGAGACCTGGCCGATCTCCGAGGGCATCCACCTCCAAACCCGAGTCATCGGCGAGGGCCCAGCAGCCGGTGAGCCGGGCCACGGTTTCGGCCTTGAGACGGGCGTTGGCGGCGTAGGTGCTGCCGGTTTCCTCGATCTCAAGGCCTTTTGGCTGGGGAACCACCTCAATCTCCACCATCTCCAACATCGCCGCCAATTCGGCCACCTTGTGGGGATTGCCACTGGCGATGACCAGCTGGGTTGCTTGCGGGATGGACGGGGCGGTGCGGCGGGTTTCCGGAGACACGGGCACGCGGCACGGAGGGCCCCATTGTGCGGGATGGCGGTTGCCGGAAGGGGTGAGGCAGGACGGGTTGAACATTCCACCCCCGGGCAAACGCCTGGGGAACCTGCCTCGTGCGGGACCTTAAGAAGGGCAGCGGCTGATGGGGTCGACCGCAGCCGGAAGTTTGTGGGACCGCTGACCTTGGCGCAGCCACCTCTTCCTAAGTTGCCCGCATCTCAGGGCGAACCAGCCATGCAGTCGAGTCTGGTCCTGCAGAACCTGCTTTCGGCACCGGTGCTGTTCTTCTTTCTCGGGGTTCTGGCCGTGGTGCTCGACTCCGACCTGGAGATCCCCTCCCCGCTGCCGAAGCTGTTTTCGCTCTATCTGCTGCTGGCCATCGGCTTCCGCGGGGGGGTGGAGCTGGCCCATAGCGGCCTGGGCCGCCTGGTGCTGCTCACCATCGGGGCGGCCGTGCTGATGTCGCTGCTGGTGCCGATCACCAGTTTCCTGGTGTTGCGGACCCGCCTTGATTCCTACAACGCCGCCGCCGTGGCCGCCTCCTACGGCTCGATCAGTGCCGTGACCTTCATCACGGCCCAGAGCTTTCTCAATGGGCTCAAGGTTCCCTACGACGGGTTCATGGTGGCGGCCCTGGCCCTGATGGAATCCCCCGCGATCGTGATCGGTGTGGTGCTGGCCAGGCTGACCGCCGGTGTTGTCGACAAGAATCCAGATCGTGGCGAGGCCCGTATCGACAACGAGGAGGGCCAGGGCCTGCGCTGGGGGGAACTGCTCCGAGAAGCGTTTCTGAATGGCTCGATCTTCCTGCTGATCGGCAGCCTGGTGATCGGCTATCTCGTGGCGGCCTTCAGCCCTGCTGGGGTGGAGAAGATGGAGCCCTTCACGGAGAAACTCTTCTACGGAGCCCTCTGTTTCTTCCTGCTCGATATGGGCCTGGTCGCCGCTCAGCGGCTGCAGGAGCTCCGCAAGGCCGGGGCCTTTCTGATCGGCTTCGCCGTGTTGGCTCCCCTGGTTCATGCCCTGGTGGGCCTCGGCATCGCCCGCCTGCTCGGCCTGAATCAGGGTGATGCCCTGCTCTTCATGGTGCTCTGTGCCAGCGCCTCCTACATCGCCGTGCCGGCGGCGATGCGGATGACGGTGCCCCAGGCCAATCCGAGCCTCTACATCTCCACCGCGCTGGGGGTGACGTTCCCCTTCAATGTGGTAGTGGGGATTCCGGTGTACATGGCCCTGGTTCTGCGCTTCATCCCCGCCAGCTGAGCGCAGTCCGAATCAACCCTGATAACGCCAGCACAGTTTCGCTGTTCGCGTTCAACATTTCCCCAAGCCTGAGGGCACACCATGAAGCGCATTGATCTATTTCTCAATGAACGGGAAGTGGAAAAGGTCTGCAAAGCCATGCTCAAGGCCGGGGCTCCGGGCTATTCGGTGATGCGGCATGTCACCGGCATGGGCGTTGGAGGTGAGATCTCCGAGGCGATGGATTTCAGCAGTTTTGGTGCCAATGCCCACGTGATCGTGTTCTGCGAAGCCGCGCGGCTGGAGGACATCCGCGCGGCGGTCAAGCCCCTGCTGCGTCGCTATGGAGGCGTCGGTTTCGTGTCGGCGGCGGAGGCCTTCTAAGGGGCAGGTCAAGGGGCTGGCATGGACAACGCCCAACCTTGCTTACGTTTTGTGTTGTATTGATCAGCTTCACTTATCTGCGCGGCCTGAAACGGTGATGGAGGTTCTTGCCTCGATGGCTTGACGGGAGGTTGGGCGGAGGAGCAGGGTTGCACACGAACATTCCACCCCCCTCCTCCAGGAGCAGGTAATGGCAAACGAAACCATGGGCATCGCCCTCGGCATGATCGAAACCCGCGGTCTGGTTCCCGCGATCGAAGCGGCTGACGCTATGACCAAAGCGGCTGAAGTGCGCCTGATCGGTCGTGAATTCGTGGGCGGTGGCTACGTCACCGTCCTCGTGCGTGGCGAAACCGGTGCCGTGAACGCTGCCGTGCGCGCCGGTGCTGACGCCTGTGAGCGCGTGGGCGACGGCCTGGTGGCAGCCCACATCATCGCCCGCCCCCACCGCGAAGTGGAACCTGCCCTGAACAGCAGCTTCGGCTTGGGCTCCAAGGACTGAGCGGACCGCGTCTGACGCGCTTCCCTTTCCCCATCCCTAACGACCCAACCGGAGAATCCCCATGAGCAAGAAGTACGACGCCGGGGTCAAGGAGTACCGCGACACGTATTGGACTCCTGATTACATCCCCCTCGACACCGATCTGCTGGCCTGCTTCAAATGCACCGGCCAGGAAGGTGTGCCCCGTGAAGAGGTGGCTGCCGCTGTGGCCGCTGAATCCTCCACCGGCACCTGGTCCACCGTGTGGTCCGAGCTCCTCACCGACCTCGACTTCTACAAGGGCCGTTGCTATCGCATCGAAGATGTTCCTGGCGACAAGGAATCCTTCTATGCCTTCATCGCCTACCCCCTCGACCTGTTTGAGGAAGGCTCGATCACCAACGTGCTGACCTCCCTGGTCGGCAACGTGTTCGGCTTCAAAGCCCTGCGCCACCTGCGTCTGGAAGACATTCGCTTCCCGATCGCCTTCATCAAGACCTGCATGGGTCCGCCGAACGGCATCGTGGTCGAACGCGACCGGATGAACAAGTACGGCCGTCCCCTGCTGGGTTGCACCATCAAGCCAAAGCTCGGCCTGAGCGGCAAAAACTACGGCCGGGTGGTTTACGAGTGCCTGCGCGGCGGTCTCGACTTCACCAAGGACGACGAAAACATCAACTCCCAGCCCTTCCAGCGCTGGCAGAACCGTTTCGAGTTCGTGGCGGAGGCCGTGCGTTCGGCCCAGGAGGAAACCGGCGAGAAGAAGGGGCATTACCTCAACTGCACCGCCAACACCCCCGAAGAGATGTACGAGCGGGCCGAGTTCGCCAAGGAACTGGGTCAGCCGATCATCATGCACGACTACATCACCGGTGGCTTCACCGCCAACACCGGTTTGGCCAAGTGGTGCCGCAAGAACGGCATGCTGCTCCACATCCACCGCGCCATGCACGCGGTGATCGACCGCCATCCCAAGCACGGCATCCACTTCCGGGTGCTGGCCAAGTGCCTCCGCCTCTCCGGTGGTGACCAACTGCACACCGGCACCGTGGTGGGCAAGCTCGAAGGGGATCGCCAGACCACCCTCGGCTACATCGATCAACTGCGTGAATCCTTCGTTCCCGAAGATCGCACCCGCGGCAACTTCTTCGATCAGGACTGGGGTTCGATGGGCGGCGTCTTCGCCGTGGCCTCCGGCGGCATCCACGTATGGCACATGCCTGCCCTCGTTGCCATCTTCGGTGACGACTCGGTGCTCCAGTTCGGTGGTGGCACCCACGGCCACCCCTGGGGTTCGGCCGCCGGCGCCGCCGCCAACCGGGTGGCTCTCGAAGCCTGCGTGAAAGCCCGCAACGCCGGTCGCGAAATCGAACGCGAAGGCCGCGACATCCTCACGGAAGCCGCCAAGCACAGCCCCGAGCTGGCGATCGCACTCGAAACCTGGAAGGAAATCAAGTTCGAGTTCGACACCGTCGACAAGCTCGACGTCTAAAGGATCAATCGCCGTTGATCCGCGGAAAAGGATCGGTTTCCCTTCCTTTTCCCCGGTTGCGGCTGTTGCAAGAACTGCCCACCACCCTTCATTCCAAGGATCCCCATGCCCTTCAAGAGCACCGTGGGTGACTATCAAACAGTCGCCACCCTGGAGACGTTCGGCTTCCTGCCGCCCTTCACCCAGGACGAGATCTACGACCAAATCGCTTACATCATCGCCCAGGGTTGGAGCCCCCTGATCGAGCACGTTCACCCCAGCCGCTCCATGGCGACCTACTGGTCGTATTGGAAGCTGCCCTTCTTCGGTGAGAAGGATCTCGGTGTGATCGTGAGCGAACTCGAGGCTGCCCACCGCGCCTACCCCGACCACCACGTGCGTCTGGTGGGCTACGACGCCTACACCCAGAGTCAGGGTGCTTGCTTCGTGGTGTTCGAAGGCCGCTGATTCGCGGCTAGCGGTTCCGTCCTGCGGCGGAACCGCGTACCTTCACCTTATCCTGGCGATCTGATCAACAGGTTCAAGACTTGTGGATCGTTCTGGAAGAGATCTCGTCAGAGATTGGCTGATTTCTTTCCATCCTCACCCTCTTTCGACGGCTCCACAGGGGTCAGGCGAGCAGGCTGGGTTGGTTAGGCGCAAGGTCCCCTTTCACTCCTGACGTCTTCGACGTCGACAAACCCTTTACCCGGGCGGATATGGCCAGCACATCGAGTCGTCAAGCAGCCCTAGAGCGCCGCAAGGCCCTCACCGAAGGCGGAAAGAAATCCGCTGGCCGCTACAACTCGGCCCCCGGCCGGGTGCGGACAGCCGCCGATGCCCTGCCGGTCCGAACGGTGACACCATCGCCAGCCCCCACGGCGGCGGCTCCGGTGAGGCCGGCGGCCACGGCATCCCGCAGCCGTCCTGCTGCAGCCGCCCTCGGCAGCCCCTCCCCCGATCGCAGCAGCGCCGCCCGCCCCTTGGCCAATCCCAGTCGCGATCTGGTGCTGGCCCGCCGTGAGGCCCTCTCCCGCCGCGGCAAGCGCGCCGATTCCTCCAAGGACCGCACCCGCACCGACCTGGCCCACGCCGCCCCGGCTCCCGCAGCAGCCGCCAAGGACCCCGAGCACAAATGCAAGTGCGAGGAGCGGGAGGACACCGCCGCCAGGAGCCGTAGCAGTCGGGCCAGCCTGCCCTCTCTTTCCCCACCGGCCCGCACGGCGGCCGCTTCCGCCGGTGCCGAACGCCGTGCCGCCACCACCAAGCGGGCGGCCGTGCACAACCCCAGCCGCGCCCTAGTCCTGGCCCGTCGCGAGGCCCTCTCCAAGCGCGGCAAGTCGGCCAGCACCCCCAATGGCACCAGCGCCGCCAGCGTGGCGCGCCAGGGCAACCCGGATATCAGCAGCCGTGAACTGGCCCAGAAACTGCGGGAGCTGAAGTGCAAGGTGGGTTCCGCCGGCAGCAGCCGCAGCGGCGGTACCCGCCCCAGCGGTCCCAACCGCAATGGCGCCAAACTGGCCGCCGCCGCTGACGCTCAGGCCAGCTTGAAAGTGGGCGTGAGTGAAACCCTCTCCGGCCAGATCGTGACCGGCACCCAGGCCAACCGCTCGGTGAAAACCACCGGTAACGAAGCGGCCACCTGCCGCACGATCACCGGCACCGAGTACCTCGGCTCCGAAGTGTTCCAGACCTTCTGCCAGACGGATGCCCCCAGCCGCCAGCCCGACAAGGTGCGCGTCACCGCCACCAGCCACGGCAACCGGGTCACCGGCAATGAGGTGGGCCGCTCCGAGAAGGTGACCGGCGACGAGCCCGGAACCTGCAAGCTCGTGACCGGCACGGAATATGTATCAGCCAACCAGGATGCCGCTTACTGCGGCATCAGTGCCCCCAACCCCCGCAAGGTGGGCCAGACCCTCACCACCGCCGGCCGCCAGGTTTCCGGGGTGATGGTGGGCCGCTCCGAGAAGGTGACCGGCAACGAGGTCGGATCGGCTCGCCAGCTCACCGGCGACCAATACGTGAACGATCACTCTGATCTGGGCGGCCGCAGCCCGGTGAAGGTGGCCAGCCTGCAAACCCTGCGCGGCACCGGCATCACCGGCACCCACGTGGGCCGCAGCGACCAGGTGACCGGCGATGAACCCGGCAGCTGCCGCCTGGTCACCGGCGACGAATACGTCGGCAGCCAGCAGTACGACCGTTTCTGCGAAGTCCGCCCCGCCCCGGAAGCCGCCAAGGTGGGCTTCAGTGTGACCAACCGCAACCTGGTGGTGAGCGGCACCCGCACCGGCCGCTCCGAGAACGTGACCGGTGATGAACCCGGCACCTGCAAGGTGGTGACCGGCACCCCCTACGCCGGCCTCGAGGAGGCTGGCAACTGGTGCTCCACCAACCAGGTGGCCGCGGTGCGCCAGCGCACTCCTGTGCGGATGGGTTCGGTGATGACCGGCATCCAGCCCGGTATCGGTGGTGTGATGACCGGCGCCGAGCGGGGCGCCTGCGGCGATGTGTCCGGCACCCCCTACGTGGGAACAGACCAGCGCATTGAAGCCTGCGGCGCCGCCTCGGTCTCCGATGCCGATGTCCCCCAGCCCTTGGAGGCTGCGCCCTGGCAGCGGTTCAGTGTGCAGTCCCCGGCACGGGTGGCCCAGGTGCAGCGCGAAAAAAAAGGTGCTGTGACCGGTAGCAGCTACGAGTTCGGCGGGAGGATTACCGGCCCTTTTGACCTGGCGGCTGACATGGTGACCGGCACGGAGCAGTTCCGCTTCGATCGCCGTCCCAGTCAGCCGGTGCTGGTTCCCGCTCAGGTCCCTGCAGCCGCAGCGACAGCCCTCCCGGTCTCCCGGGTCACCGGTGAGGGTTCCGGTCTTCGGATCACTGGTGACGACTGGGATCGTGGTGACCGGGTGACCGGAACCGAGGGTGTGTCGGCCCGCCGTCGCAACCCAAGCCGCCGCGGTGTTCTCACGGCGATGCCCGGTCAACTGCCGAAGCGCAACGAGGATGTGCCCGAACCCGTCAGCCGGATCACCGGTTCCAGCGGCAATACCGTCGCCGGTTCCCTGATCACGGTGTCGGGCGGGGCCCGGGGCTGAGCGCACAATGCCCCGCCGTCCGGCCATCTCCAGCCGCTCCCTGGCCCCGAGCGCACCCCGGCGCCGTCCCCTCGTGGATGCCTCTGGCCTCAGCGATCGGCTGGCCACCGTGCGGGGTGATGGTCTGGGGTCCACCCCCACAGCGACCGCTTCCGCTCCGCTTCAGTCCGCCAGCGCGCCGTTGCTGCGCGTGGGCTTCAGGGGAAGGACGACGGCTGGTCTCCATCCCCTCAGCGATGGACGCACCAACGCCAGGCTTCAGGCCTATGACAACAGGGTGAAGGAAGCGTTCGACCGGATCGTGCCGGTGCTCAAGCAGCTTTCCACCTTGCAGCACGAGGATGATTTCGTGGCTCGGGCCCAGCAGCTCGCCCGCGCTGAGCTGGGTTACGAGCTTCCCCTGCCGATCCTGGAGAGCGCCTGGGTGACCCAGCTCGACATGCGCACCCTGTTCGCCTGGTGCGTGTTCGAGACCTACGAGCAGGCCAGCGCCACGTTCTTTCAGCAGGATCCCCTCGGGGGCCAACGGGGCAGCGAGGCCGCCCAGACGTTCGAAACCTTCCTGCTGGAATGCGGTTTTCACCTGCTCGACATCACCCCCTGCGCCGATGGCCGCCTGGCCCATGCCATCGCCTATGCCATGCGGATTCCCTTCAGCGCTGTGCGCCGTCGCCCCCATGCCGGTGCCCTGTTCGATGTCGAAAACACGGTGAACCGCTGGGTGAAGACCGAGCATCGCCGCTACCGCGAAGCCCAGCCCAACCCCGCCCACGCCGACACCCGTTACCTGAAAGTGGTTCTCTACCACTTCAGTTCCCTGGATCCGGCCCATGAAGGATGCGCCGCCCACGGCAGCGACGACGCCCTGGCCGCCTCCTGTGGTGCCCAGCGGCTCCAGGACTTCCAGCAGGCGGTGGAGAACAGCTTCTGCTGCGGTGCCTCCGTGGACCGCCTCCTGATCGGCATCGACACCGACACCGACGCGATCCGGGTGCATGTGCCCGGGCTCGACGGCAGCACCAACCTGGAGCGCTGGCTGGACGCCCGTGAGGTGTACGAAGCCACGCGGCACTTCGGTGCTGCCGAAGGCCGGGCCCGCCTCGAAGCGATGGTGGAACAGGCGGCTGCCGCCAGCCCGGATCCCGGCATGGTGAAGCTGATCAGTCGCCTGATTGAGAACAACATCTCCCAGATCGATTACGTGCGTGAGTACCACGCCGGTCACTACGCCGATGCTGGCCATGCCGAACGTTTCATCGGCGTGGGCATTGGCTTCAAGGAGATCCACCTGCGCAATCTCACCTATTTCGCCTATATGGACACCGTGGAGGAAGGCGCTCCCGATTTGGATGTGGGGGTGAAAATCTTCAAGGGGCTCAATGTGTCGCGGGGGCTGCCGGTGCCGGTGGTGGTGCGCTTCGACTACAGCGGCAAGGTGCCCGGAGCCCGCGATCGCGCCGTGCGCCACGGCCAACGGGTGCTGGAGGCGATGCGTCAGCGCTACAGCGAACTCTTTGCTGAAGGGCTGATTCATGCTCTGCTCACCGTGCACGACCAGGACCGCCATGCCCCCGCAGAAGCGGTAGGGTCAACGATCAGCTTTGAGACCGGAGGAGGGCACTGAGATGCTGATCTGCAAAGTGGTGAAGCCGCTGGTGTCCACCAATCGCATTCCCGACTTCGAGCACAAACACCTTCAGGTGGTTCTTGATGGCAGCACCCAGAAGGTTGCTGTCGATGCGGTGGGCTGCATTCCCGGCGACTGGGTGATCTGCGTTGGCAGCTCCGCCGCCCGTGAAGCCGCCGGCAGTAAGTCGTATCCGAGCGATCTGACCATCGTGGGGATCATTGACCACTGGGATCCTGACGCCGGCAAGGCACCCATCAAGTCCGAAACCATCGCCACCATCGATTCGGCAGCAAAGACCGAGATCGCCCCTTCAAGCCAGCCGGCAGCACCCAACGCCGCCACCCAGTCTTCAGCTTCCAATGGCGGAGGCAAGACCTGATGGAGATCATGCAGGTGGCTGGCTCCTTGGTGTGCACCCAGCGGGTGCCTGGACTGGCACACATGAACCTGCGTGTCCTCCGCACCGCCAAAGGCAAGCTCAGCGTGGCGGTGGATCCGGTGGGGGCCGCCGTGGGCAACTGGGTGTTCACCGCCAGCGGCTCGGCCGCCCGCTTCGCCTGCGGTAATCCCGAGGTGCATACCGATCTCACCATCGGCGGCATCATCGATTTCTGGGAACCGGATGGCTGAAATCCCCCCCTGCCGCTCTGAATTGTTCTGAACAGCAGCTCTCTGGCTCCTCCTCCGCTAAGCCGATTCCGCATCCTCCCCGCTCTCTTTTTCCGCCATGGCCACCCGCAGCAATCGCTCCTCGTCCCGCCCGGTGGCCCGGCCCAGTGCCAATCCCCAAGCGGATGCCGGTGCCGTCCTGGTCGGCTCCTATGAAGCACCCGCAGAACAGCTCGAGGCGGCGATTGCCGACCCGCTGACCAGTCCGTCCGCCAGCGCCCCTACCCCGGCGCCGGCCACCCCTGCCGCTGTTCCAGCGCTTGTGGTGCCCACGGCCGTTTCCACTCCCCGGGCCCTGCCCGCTGCTGCGGAGTCTC
Organism: Synechococcus sp. UW140; assembly: GCA_943372025.1. Classification (GTDB taxonomy): domain Bacteria; phylum Cyanobacteriota; class Cyanobacteriia; order PCC-6307; family Cyanobiaceae; genus Cyanobium. Next base: position 19,136 of record CALRXC020000060.1, read on the forward strand.
TTGCCTCCACTACCGCCAGGCCAGCTGCAGCCAAGGCGGCGGCGGCAGCCCGGAAGCCTGCCGCGGCCAAGGCCGTGGCAACGACCCGGAGATCGGCCAGCCGAAGCAGCGGCTCAGCTCCAGCCAGCGGTTCGATCCCGTCCCGGGCGCGGACTTCCACCCCCGTACGCGCCACCACCGCGGCCACCCGTCGCGGTGGTGGTGCCATCACACCCCCTTCCAATCCACCCACCCTTTCCTTCCCCATGGCTGACACGGTTCAGGGCATTGCCCTCGGCATGATCGAGACCCGCGGCCTGGTTCCCGCCATTGAGGCGGCCGACGCCATGACCAAGGCCGCCGAGGTGACCCTCGTCGCCCGGGAATTCGTCGGTGGCGGCTACGTCACCGTCATGGTGCGCGGTGAAACCGGTGCCGTGAATGCGGCTGTCCGCGCCGGCGCCGACGCCTGCGAGCGGGTGGGGGATGGCCTGGTGGCGGCCCACATCATTGCCCGCCCCCACGGTGAGGTGGAACCCGCCATCGCCGCCAGCGGCGTCATTCGCCGTCTTTGATGGCCGTGGGAGCCGCCCATCCGCCCGTCCTCGGCGATCTGGGGCGCGGCCCTGAGCCTGGAACTCTCCCCCGTGCAGCAGTCCATGACCCAGGCCTCCCTCGTGGAGTTCTGGGCTGAGGGCGAGTCGGCTGATCGCTTTCGCCAGGAGACGGTGGAGGAGTTGCATCACGCCGAGAGGATCGTGAAGCGCATGCTCACCCTGGGGGTCGCTCCTGCCGCTTCCCAGCTGCGGCCCGTGACCCATGCTGGTGAATCGCCCACGACGCCGAGGCCATGCGCTTCTGTGCTTCAGATCGGAGACGCCGAGCAGCAGGCGTTTTTCCAGACCCTCTGGCTGGAGGAACAGCAACACGGCCATGAGCTGGCTACCTGGTTAGCCAGTCTCCAGTCGCCTGGCCTGGTCTTGCCGCAGCGGACCCGGCTCTGAGGTAACGCCAGTTGAGGGCTGGTCGCTGTCACGGGGTTAAGGGCTTCACCTCTGCCGGGCTTCCGCTGCAGCGGTTAAAGTCCTGTGCCAACCAGCCTTTTCGACCAGTCCTGTTCGGTTCGCCTTCTTGGCCCACTCCCTGCCCCTGCCGATTCAGCTGGTCTGGCTGATCCCGCTCTACGGGTTCAGCGGCATGGTGCTGTCGTTGCCCTGGGCAAGCGGCTGGATCAAGCGCAACGGGCCCCGTCCCGCCGCTTACCTCAATCTTCTGCTCACCCTGGTGGCCGTGCTGCACGGCAGCTTGATCCTCCGGGAGGTGCTGGCCCTGGGGCCGCAGCACCTCGAGATCCCCTGGTTCCAGACCGGCGATCTCGATCTGCGAATCGGCTTTGACCTCTCACTCACCAACCTGGCGGCCCTGGAGCTCGTGACCTTCATGAGCCTGCTCTGCCAGGTCTTCGCCTTGGGCTACCTCGACAAGGAGTGGTCCCTGGCCCGCTTCTACGCCCTGGTGGGTTTCTTTGAGGGAGCCATGGCCGGGGTGGTGCTGAGCAGCAACCTGTTCATGAGCTATTTCCTGCTGGAGATGCTCACCCTCTCCACCTATCTGTTGGTGGGCTTCTGGTATGCCCAGCCGTTGGTGGTGACGGCAGCCCGCGATGCCTTTCTCACCAAACGGGTGGGCGATGTGCTGCTGCTGATGGCCATGGTGGCCCTTTCAGCCTGGGCCGGTTCGCTCGAATTCTCCGATCTCTACAGCTGGATCGACACCGCCCAGCTCGCCCCCCTGCCGGCCACCTTGCTGGGCCTGGGCCTGATCGCCGGACCCATGGGCAAATGCGCCCAATTCCCGATGCACCTCTGGCTCGATGAGGCGATGGAGGGTCCGAATCCCGCCTCGATCCTTCGCAACTCCGCCGTGGTGACCTGCGGCGCCCTGGTATTGCTCAAACTGATGCCCTTGCTGCGCCTCTCGCCGGTGGCGATTGAGGTTCTGGTGGTGGTGGGCACGATCAGCGCCCTCGGCGGCGCCCTGGTGGCCATCGCCCAGGTGGACCTCAAGCGCACCTTCTCCTACGGGACCACCTCCTATCTGGGACTGGTGTTCCTGGCGATCGCCCTGCAGAAGCCCCTGCTGGCCCTGCTGCTGCTCTTTGCCCACGGCCTGGCCAAAGCCCTGCTGTTCATGAGCGTGGGCAGCGTGATCGCCACCACCAACAGCCAGGACCTCTCCGAACTCGGGGGGCTCGGAACCCGCATGCCGGCCACCACCACCGGCTTCGTGGTGGCCGCCGCCGGGCTCACCGGGGTGCTGCCCCTGGGCTGCTTCTGGTGCTTCGGGTTGATGGTCGACACGTTCCGGGCCGGCCATCCCCTACTGGCGGGGGTGGTGTTGCTCACCAATGCCCTCACCGCTTTCAACCTGGTGCGGGTGTTCCGCCAGGTTTTCCTGGACAAGCCCCATCCCAAGACACGTCGCACCCCGGAGGTGAACTGGTTGATGGCCCTGCCCATGGTGAGCCTTGCCGTGCTCGTGCTGCTCACCCCGTTGGTGATCGAGCGCATCGACCCCTACCTGGCGATCCCCAGCGTTTCCACCTCGAGCACCCTGCTGGTGGTGGGCAGTGGCCTGGCCGGGGTGCTGGTGGGGGGCCTGGTGCAGCTGGATGCCGTCTGGTCCCGTTCCCTGTTCCGCCCCCTTCGGATGCTGCAGGACCTGCTGGCCTACGACTTCTATACCGAGCGGATCTACAAGGCCACGATCGTGGCCCTCGTGGCGGGTCTGGCCCGGCTCACCAATAGTGTCGACCGGGACCTGGTGAACGGCCTGGTGAATCGGATCGGCACCGCCTCACTGGCCAGCGCCGAAGGGCTCAAACTCGGTGTGAGCGGCCAACTGCAGAGCTATGTGCTCACCCTGGTGGCGGCGATCATCATGCTCCTGGCCAGCCTGTCTTGGTTGAAGGCATGAGGCCGGAACGATGCTGAGTCTGCTGCTGCTGATCCCCTTCCTGGGTGCCTTCGCCCTGCTCCTGTTGCCGAGCCATCCGCCCCCTGGCAGGATGCGGGCGATCGCGATCACCACCCTCGCCCTGCAACTGCTCTGGAGCCTGCGGGTGCTGTTGGCCTTCGATCCCCACCAGGGAGGGATGCAGCTCCAGGACTCCCTCAGCTGGGTGCCGATGATCGGCCTCGATTACCGCCTTGGCATCGACGGGCTTTCGCTGCCCCTGGTGCTGATGAACGGGGCCCTCACCCTGGTGTCGGCCGTGTGCACCCGCGACATCAGCCAACGGCCGCGCATCTACTTTGCCCTGCTGCTCCTGATCAGCGGCGCCGTGAATGGCGCCTTCCTGGCGGAGAACCTCTTGCTGTTCTTTCTGTTCTACGAGCTGGAGTTGATTCCGCTCTGGCTGTTGATCTCGATCTGGGGCGGAACCGAGCGCGCCTACGCGGCCACCAAGTTCCTGATCTTTACCGCCATCTCCGGTGTGCTGATTCTCGGCGCCTTTCTTGGGCTGGCCCTGTTCACCGGCACAGTGGATTTCAGCCTCACCCCGATCCTCAGCGAACGGCTGTCGATGGGGAGTCAGCTCGTGCTGCTGGTCTGCCTGCTGATCGGCTTCGGCATCAAGATTCCGCTGGTGCCCTTCCACACCTGGTTGCCTGACGCCCACACCCAGGCCTCCACACCGGTGTCGGTGTTGCTGGCGGGGGTGCTGCTCAAGCTCGGCACCTATGGGCTGCTGCGGTTCTGCCTGGGCCTCTTCCCCGAGGCCTGGGCCCTGGTGGCTCCCTGGTTGGCGATCTGGGCGGCGGTTTCGGTGCTGTATGGCTCCTTGGCCGCCATCGCCCAGCGGGACATGAAGCGGATGGTTGCCTACAGCTCGGTGGGCCACATGGGCATGATCCTGCTGGCGGCGGCCGCCGCCACGCCGGTGAGTCTGCTGGGGGCGGTGTTCCAGATGGTGAGCCATGGACTGATTTCTGCCCTGCTCTTCCTGCTGGTGGGCATCGTGTACCGCAAGACCGGCACCCGCGATCTGGAGGTGTTGCGCGGCCTGCTCAATCCGGAGCGGGGCCTCCCCTTCACCGGCACCCTGATGATCCTCGGGGTGATGGCCAGCGCCGGGCTGCCGGGGATGGCCGGCTTCATCTCCGAATTCCTGGTGTTTCGCGGCAGCATCGGCCTCTTCCCCTTGGCCACCCTCCTCTGCATGGTGGGTTCAGGCCTCACGGCCGTGTATTTCCTGCTGCTGGTGAACCGGGCCTACTTCGGTCGGATGGCGATTACCCCCCCCAGCGAGGATTCCAGCGCTGATGCACGCCTCGATATTCGCTTATCGGGGGTGGCGCTTCGAGAAACCCTGCCGGCCCTTGGGATTTCCCTGGCGGTGGTGGGCCTGGGGGTGGTTCCGGCGGGCCTCGGCTGGCTGAGTGAGACCACCGCCACCGCCATGGCCGAGTTGCCGGCTCTGCTGCAGGCCGCCAGCCACGGAGGTTTGGGCTGATGCCGGTCATCCCTGCGCTGCTCACCCATGCCGGTGGTCGTCCCAGCGTCGAAGCGCTGGAGGCCAGGCTGTTGGCGGGCCAGACCCTGCTCGCCGAAACCTCCGAGCACGTGGTGGAGGTGGTGGATGTGCTGAACAGCTATGGCGTGGTGCTCGATGCCTACAGCATCAACCTGATCTTCCAGGCCGAGCAGCAGTTCCTCAATCCCTTCCCGGTGTTTCGCTTCCTTGATGGCGACCTGAGCCCGGCGAAGATCTGGCGCCATCTCAACCACGACCGCATCAATTTCGAGTACGCCGAGTACTGCATGCGGGCCATGCTCTGGCATGGCACCGGCGGCCTGGATGCTTACCTCGACTCGGAGCCGTTTGCTCAGAACTGCGAAGCGATCATCCGCCACAAGACCCGCCGCGACCCCCTGCTGGCGCTGCTGCATCCACTCTTCCCGAACTTCCTGCCTGAGGCGATCCGGGCCGCCGCCACCACCCATGCTCTCGGCCAGTTCTGGCGGGTGATGAGCGATCTGTTCCTCGATCTGGCCCGGGCTGAGGCGGCCGGAACGGTGAGCAGCATCGCCGAGGTGGTGGCCTTCATCAAGGCTGGCCTGGTGAAGGCGGCCGCCAATCCGATCACCTACGGCGTGCAGCTGGGGGGCGAACGCTTCTGGGTGCTGCCGCCGGAGGCGGGGCTCACCTTCCTGGGGGATGTGGCGGTTCCCTACGTGGAGGCGGTGTTCCTGCGCGGCACGCCGTTCTTGGGCACCGTGTCATTCAATGCCCAGGCCCAGCAGATCTCGCCGGACCAGGCTCAGTTCGCCTACGGCGCCCTCTACGCCGATCCGCTGCCCACCATGGGTGCCGGCATTCCCCCCAGCCTGCTGATGCAGGACATGTACCGCCATCTGCCGGAGCGCCTCCATGACCTCTACCGCCAGCGCAGCCGCGGCGAAGGAGATGTGCGGGTGAAGATCTGCATGAGCTTCCAGAAATCGATGTTCTGCGTCACCAATGCCGCCATCGATGGCACCTTCCCCCATCCCCTGAGCACTGCGGCTCCCGCGGAGCAGGCCGCCAACCGGGCCTACGCCCGGGCCTGGGCCGAACGGCTGGCGGTGGCCCGCACCGACTGTCTCGACCCCTATCGCGGCTGATTTGACCTTCCCGTCGAGACCCAGGGCACGGATGATCTCCGGGTCGTGGCCTAGGTTCATTCCATGAATCAGCCCTGGACGCAGCGGACCCGCCCCGATCGGCTGGAGCGCCGAATCGAATTCATGGACTACGAGAGCACCCGCAGTTTTTTGGAGCGGCTCAATGCTCTGGCGGAGAGCCAGGGGCGCTTCCCCGACATCAGCTTCGGCCGCACCTATGTGAACCTCACCCTCAGGCCGGATGACGAGCAGCCGGTGGGAGAGGTTGATCAGGCCTTTGCCGCGGCGATCGATGCACTCCTCTGATCCCCTGCAACCGAGCGCCGGCGCGCAGCCGCTTGCGGAGATCCCCGTGCCGAAGGAAGTCGATCCTCTCACGGTCGATCTGCGAGCTGCCTACGACGCGGCCGGCATCCAGGCGGTGCTCGACCAACTGGATCAGGACCTGGTGGGTCTGCGGCCGGTAAAGGCCCGGATCCGTGAAATCGCGGCTCTGCTGGTGGTGAACCGGGCCCGGCGCGAGCTGGGGCTGGAATCGGGGCCGCCGAGCCTCCATATGTCGTTTACCGGCAGGCCGGGCACCGGTAAGACCACGGTGGCGGAAAGGATGTCGAAGATCCTGCATGGCCTCGGCTACGTGCGCAAGGGACACGTGGTGACCGCCACCCGCGATGATTTGGTGGGTCAGTACATCGGCCATACGGCCCCCAAGACCCGGGAGATGCTGAAGAAGGCGATGGGTGGGGTGCTGTTTATCGATGAAGCCTATTATCTTTACCGGCCCGAGAATGAGCGTGACTACGGTGCCGAAGCGATTGAGATCCTGCTGCAGGTGATGGAGAATAATCGTGATGATCTGGTGGTGATCTTCGC
>CALRXC020000061.1:0-21935 GCA_943372025.1 Synechococcus sp. UW140
AGCGTCAAGGAACTGATCGCCAGGATTGAGCAGTTCGTGGCGGCCTACAACAAAACCAAGGCCCCGTTCAGCTGGACCGCGACGGCGGACTCAATCCTGGAGAAGCTCCAGCGACTTTGCTCGCAAATCTCCGGGACGGCACACTAGAGGCCCGAGAGGTTCATCGCGCTGCTGGGGCAGCGGCAGGCGCCAGCCGCTGACCCAGCAGCATGCTGATCAGCTGGAGGCGGGACTTGACCTGATACTTGCGGCGAATGCTTTTTCCGTAATCCTTGACAGTATTGATGGAAATCAGCAGATGGTCGGAAATATCCCGATCCGAAGCACCCTTAAGCATAAGGATCAGGATTTGCTTCTCCCGTTGCGTGAGCGACTGCGGCGATTCAACGATCGATTCTGGGTTCTGCATCAGCGATCGCGCCCGACTGGAGACGTAGTGCTTATCATTGACAGCTGCCAATAACGACTGCATCACCTCCATCTCGGGCGACATGAAATCCTCCTCGCAGACCACGGACATCGCTCCGCTATCCAGAGCGCTATTGACAGCCGAACCATCGGAAGTGAGCCCATCAGAAGTGATCACCATCAGCACTTTGAGATCTCTCACCTCTTGGATGGCTCTTCTGCAGAGGGAAAAGCCCTCACCCTGCTCTAGTTGATCACTGCAGATCATCAGCCCGGGATTGCTCTGGCGGACACGGCGAAAGGCCTCCTCCTCCGTGGTAGCGACTCCCTTAATCCGACTCCGCACGACGACCGATTGGACGAGGCTAAACAAACCGAAATGGCTTTTCATGGCAAATACAAGGCTAGGACGTATGCCACTAGATGCAATCCAGCTCCTTACCATGCGTAAATTCGGCTCAAATTCATCAAGACGGTCGGTAAAGTCCAAACCAATACATCAGGCGGCGTGGCGAGTGGGCGGTCGGTTGCCGTGATTGAAGCAACCGCGAACGCCCGCCACACGAAAGAAGCTCATAATAAGGGCAATGACCACTAAGCTAGCGTCGATTTATGTATCGGTTTATACAATGCGATCCCCATTGCGCGGTCCATGCCGCCTGTCGCAGTGTCCCTGGTCGCTCCGTGTGGTCGCTCCGTGGCCCTTGGTCGTCCGATGCCGCCGCTGATCCTCAGCGATGCGGAGGATCAGCAATTGCAGCAGACCTTCTCAGTTCAGCCCCACCGGCAGAAGGACCACCGCTCCGCGGAAGCCTGACGGCTACAAGCCCGTGCCCCTTGCCTTCACGGCCGGGCAGATCAAGTAGCAGGACCCGTCGGTCTGGCTTAGCCACCTTCAAGGTGCGCACGTTGCGCTTCACGCTGCCCGCATAGAGCTTGCCCTCTTCAACCCTGAGCACGCCCAACTCGGCTGGCCGCAGGCCGAACAGGCCCACCAGCGACACAGCGAGGTGCAAGTCATCCCTTCCCCCGTCCAGTAGGGCATCTAGCAGCGCCGCAACGTCAAGTCGCTGGCGCCGCCGCAGGCCTGCCGGTGCTGGAGAGCAAGACGGAGTGGCAGCCGGCGCTGGCGGGGCGCCCTTAGCCTTGCGGCGCTGGGCTTGCCAGCTTCTGCGCCAGAGCCGTGGAGAGCCGCCTCAGCGCCGCTGACATTGCGCCGGCAGGGATGTCCACGCTGATCAACGTGGGGCCCGTCATCCCGTCTGATCGCCAGCGGCCCAGGCAGCTCCAGAGCTCCTCCTCGTACTTCACCCGCTCCGCGGCGTTGAAGCCCATCGCCAGGGCCAGCTCCCGATGGGCCACCGGCTGCAGATCGTTGAACGGTCCATCGAGGATGGGCCGCTCGGTGCCATAGCCGCCGTTGTCGAGCACGATCACAAGGGCGGGAATGGCATAGCGGGCCAGGGTGGCCAGCTCGTTGGCGCACATCAGCAGGGCGCCGTCGCCGAGGAGCACCACGGGCGGCTGCTCCGGGCAGGCTCCCCAGGCCCCCACGGAGGCGGGCAGGGCGAAGCCGAGGGAAGCCCAGAAGCTGCTGGCGAGGAAATGGCTGTCCTCCCCGAGGTGCAGATCGGCGGCGGCGAAGAGGGCATCGCCGGGATCCGCCAGCACGGTGGCATCGGCGGGCAGAACGGCTTCAATCGCCGCCATCAACCGCTCCACCCCCACCGGCTGGTTGGGCATCGGCTCGAAGGCGGCGGCAGGCGCAGGGTCACGGGCCGCCATCGGCAGGGGGGCGGGCTCCGGCGCGCCCGCCTCCGCCCAGATACGCAGCAGGGTGAGGGGATCGAGATTCTCGTTGCGCTCCTCGGCCGTGCGCAGCCCGCCTTCGAGGTCCACCTGCAGCACGTGGGCGGGATCCACCGCCATGGTGAACACACCGGTGTCGAGGTCGTTGAGGGGCTGGCCGAGCACCAGCAGGCCGTCGCTGCTCTCCACCCGCTGACGAACCGCAGGCTGCCCCATCGCCCCCTCGTAAACGCCGAGGACCTGGGGATGGCTCTCGCTCAGGAGGCTCTTGCCCGAGAGGCTGATGGCCAACTCCCAGCCCTCCCGCTCCAGGATCTGCCGCAGCAGGGGCTGCAGGCGGAAGCGGGCCAGCTCCACGCCTCCCAGCACCAGGGGGCGCTGGCGGCCGCGCATCCAGGCCAGCCAGCGCTCCCCCTCGCGCCGCAGACCCTCCGGGATGGCCAGGGGCTCGGGGGCGGGCGGAGTCAGATCGATCGGCCAGGGAATCTCCCGGTTGAGGCAATCGGCCGGAAGCTCCAGGTAGCCGGGGCGGGATTCGCGCCGCATCTCCTCCAGCACCCGCACCAGCTCCTGGGCGGCGGTGCGGCCGGAATCGAGCACCGCGCTCGCCACCGTGACCTCCCGGAAGAGGCGCAGCTGGGTTTGATCCGCCCGGATGCGGTGGTGCAGCAGGGGGTGCTCCTCGCTCTCCCGCAGGCCCGGGGCGCCGGAGATCACCAACAGGGGTGAACGTTCGGCGTAGGCGCCGGCTACTGGATTGAGCAGCTTCAGAGCACCGACGCCGTAGGTGACCACCGCCACGCCCAGACCCTGCAGGCGCCCGTGGGCATCGGCGGCGAAGCCGGCCCCCTCCTCCCCGGCGGTGCAGGTCAGATCGATCGGCGAGGCCTGCAGGGCGGCAAACAGGCTCAGCACATAATCACCCGGCACTCCGTAGACGCGCTGCACGCCGCGCAGCCGCAGGGCTTCGATCAGGGCGGCGACGATCTGCATGAGAGGCGAGCGGGAACCTTCCGATCATGAAGTGGCGTGGTCCTCACCCCAACGTCCGCCCCAGCTGATCGGCCGCCTTCAGCGCCGCCACCACCGCTTCGGCGGTTACGGGGAAGGGTTCGTTGTGACTGGATTCGCCAGGGATGACGCTGCGAGCGGCGATGCGTTGCAGCTGGTCGTCATTGTTGGCGTCGACCCCCACGTGGGCCAGGGTGATCGGCAGCCCTACCGCCTTTTGGTAGTGCAGGATCTCATTGATTTCGGTTTGCGGTTGGCCTTCTAACGCCAACTGGGTGAGCAGCCCGAAAGCCACCTTCTCACCATGGATGTAATCGTGGCTGCCCGGAATCTCGGTGATGCCGTTGTGCACGGCATGGGCCACCGCCAGGCCGCCGCTCTCGAAGCCCAGACCAGACAGCAGGTTGTTGGCCTCCACCACCCGCTCCAACGCCGGGGTGGGGACGCCGGCCTCCACCGCTGCGCAGGCCGCCGGACCACCGGCCAGGAGGATGTCACAGCAAAGCTTGACCAGGGCGCTGCTGGTGCTGCTGGGCAGGCCTCCCACCATGTTGTGGCTGCAGCTCTGGCGCACGCTGCGGGCCTCAAACCAGGTGGACAGGGCATCGCCCAGCCCTCCCACCAGCTGGCGCTTCGGGGCGCGGGCCACCACCTGCGTATCCACCAGCACCAGCAGCGGATGGCGGTTGTAGAAGCGGAATCCCGCCACGCTGCCGCCCTCGGAGTAGATCACCGACAGGGCACTGCAAGGGGAATCGGTGCTGGCGAGGGTCGGGGTGATGATCGCCGGCAAATTCAGCTCATCCGCCACGGCCCGGGCTGTATCAGAAGCCTTGCCGCCGCCGGCCCCCACCAAGGCCACGGCTTGGCTACGGCGGGCCTCGGCCACCAGCCGGTTGATTTCCGCCTCGCTGCATTCGCCGCCGAAGGCGATCACCACCGGCTCCAGGCCCACCTCCGGCAGCACCTGCTGCCAGATCGGCTGCAGATCCCGTTGGGCCGTGCGGCCAGCCACGAACAGCACCCGGCCGCTCAGCCCCAGCCGCTCCAGCTCCCTCCCCAGCTCATGGGTGGCGCCCGGGCCCTGCACATAGCGCCCCGGGCTGGCGAACACCGTGAGCGGGCGCTGGTGGAAACAGATCACCGAGCTGGTGTGGGCAATGGCAGAGAGCGCGGCAGAGCGACATCCACCCTTAGCAAGGCCGTCGTGCTCTCGACGGCGCGGTTGGACATCAAGGGCACACCGCTACTGCCTAGCACTCTTGATGGCATCAGGCCGGGAGAGGAGACTCACGCCTGGCCCCTGCAGCTGAAGAGCCCGTGGTTGACCAGGGTGCTGATGCCAAGAGCATCACGCCATTCGCTGACGGGTCGCTCCCAACCTTCCTCCCAACGCTGGGCCAACAGGGGCGCAGACTGCCGACCAAGCTCCAGGCCATAGGACACGGCCTGACCCAAATCAATCACACCCGGCTTGTTTTCTGGTGCATCGATATCAGCGCGATGGATCAGGGCGGCTGCTACCAGAAGGGCATAGCCAGGAGAGCGAAGCTGTTCGGTATAGATGGCTAGGATGGTGGTTTCGCCTGCAAGCGTGGTTGGCACACCAGTGACGGCATGCCAGAGGTCATGGGTGGCACGGGTGCGGTGAAGGATATAGGCATCATCGCCATCTGCAGTGGCTGGAATCACAGGTGGCGGCAGCGGCTGAAGGCCCTGCTGTTGCATCAAATGGCCATAGATATACCCAAGGGTGTCCTCTGGCAAACTGGTGAGGGTGGCCAGGTCTGGCCAGTGCCCCCAGTAACGCTCTTGAATCAGCTCGGCGATGGCCGGATCGGCTTTCAATCGTTCTAGTGCGGCAACGCCTGCCGGCGTGGCGTAGCCGGTATTCAACAGATCAAGAGCTACATCTAACGAGGATTGCTCGTTGAGCCGAACCATGTCGAGACCAAGATGTCGCACCGTGGCCTGGAAGCCGGGAGTTGATTTGAACATTCCAAAGACAAGGTTTTCGGTGCTCATCTTGGCACAAATCACCATTTGGAGCCGAGGGCCCCTGCGCAAGCGGGGACTCCAGCCACAGACGCTGCGTCAGCTTGGCATTGACACTGAGGATTGATTCGAGAAAAAGTTCAATAATGCAACTCCACCCGGATCAAGGTCCCCGAGGCGTGCGGCAGGAACAGCAGGGCCACAATGGCTCAATAGAGCAGGCGATCCCGCCTCCTGGTCTGTCGGCAAAAGCTGGGCTCAACAACGTGGGCAAGCCATTAGGGATGAATGTTCATTGCTCCTCTCATCCTTGCGAATGTCCTCTTCACTTGGGCGCCATCGCCAACTCCCCAACCCGCTTCAGAAATAAGTCCTGCCCCCCCCGCACATGCGCCTGCCAGCTCGTCCCGGAATCCCGGTTGGCGTGGTCGGCGATGTACTTGAACGAGCGCCAGGGGATCCCCTCCCGCTGGCAAACGGAGGCGATCGCGAACAGTTCCATGTCCACCACCTCAACACCGTGTTGGAGCAGCCAGGGATCCGTCTCCGTCACGAAGCGGTCGCCGCTGCCGCACACCACGCCCTCGACGCCGGAGTCGAGCTGGAAGGGGCCCGGGGAAAAGGGGGTCTGGCCTCGGGGTGCCAAGGGTTCGGCCTCCATGTCCACCTGCAGCACCCGGCGGATCTCCACCAGTCCCGCCAGGGAGGGGTTGAGGCCGCCCGCCGTGCCGTAATTCACCACCAGCTTGGGCCGCCGTCGCTGCAGCTCCCGTGTCAGCACATAGGCCGCGTTGAGCTTGCCGACGCCCGTGTGCAGCACGCCGGGATGGTCGAGTTCCTCAGGCAGGGCCGCCACGATCAGGATCGAAGGGGAGTCGTCTGGTTCCGGCTGGGGGCTGGCCATCAAGCGGTGGAATTGGTGCGCCTCCACCTTTGCAGAGTGGCTGCACAAGCCGGCTCGCGAAGCACGCCTCCCTCCGCCGCCAGCTGCTGCACCTGCCACCGACCTGGCGGAGCTGGTGGAAAACCCCAGCGATCTCCCCCACGGTTTTGATCTGCTCACCCGCAGCTCCACCACCAGCGGAGCGCTCGGCACCGCAGCGGCCACGATCAGAAGCGATAGGTGAAGCGGGCGCTCGGCACCTGTGCCACATAGCCATTGCCGACGCTGAGGCCATACTCCAGGCGCACGTCAAAGCCGTCGTTGCGGAATACCTGCAGACCCGCCTCCAGGCGGCCCACCACAGCGGGGGTGTTGCCGAAAAGCCGGAAGTGACCATCACCCGGCTCGGCCCCCTGGATCTGCGCCTGCATGGCCCAGTCGAAGCCGGAGCGGAGGCTCAGCCCCAGGGCCAGGTAGGGACGAAGCCGCGTGTTCGCATCCAGTTGCCGCTCGCCACCGAACTCCAGCATCGGTGAGAGGCTGAGCGCCGTTGTCTGGCTGGCGCGGAAGGCCAGGGGCAGGCCTTCTGATCCAGACTCCTGAGAGCCCGGCATCTGGGCGCGCAGCAGATCGAGATCGGCATAGGGCCGCAGGTAGAACGTGCGCATGGGGATCTGATAGGCCGCCCGCAGCCGGCCACCGATCAACAAGGCAGCGGTGTTGCTGGTGTAACTGCTGCTGGTGCCCGCCAACATGCCCACTGGCGCGAGCTGGAAGGCGCGGTTGTTCTCGAACTGGCCGCTGCCGATCGCCATGGAACCGGCGAAGGTCCAGGCGTTGTGGGTGTGCCGCACGATCAAGATCAATCCCAGGCTAGTCTAATTCCTTGCAAAGACGAGCACTTTCAGACGCAAGCTATCGTCGCCAGCCAATGCTTCGTTCTGAAGTAGGGAAAAGCGCCGGCAAAGATGGGCAGAATCATTCATCGAATCAACGATGGCTTATTGCTCCAGAAAGTGCTGCGGATGATCGGAGATTGCCCTGGTCTTGATTCTTTTCTTAAGCGCTCTGCTGTAGTGCCAAGCAGTGGCAATACCGAACAGAGGAAGGGGGCCGGGTACAGCAGCGGAGGGTGCTTGAGCCACGAGCCTGGCAACCATTTTGTCGGCAACTGGGCTGCCAAGACCCGCCAAATTGTTGTAAGTCGCTGTGCCGTCCTGCTGTTCTAGATCGGACAGCAATTGCGTGGTCTGGTTGATCGAGTCGCCGATTGGCTGGAAGGCATCGGAGCCGGCCAGGCAGTAAAGAAGAGGGAGCAATTGGGTGGCACCATCCAGGGCAGGCTTTCCCTCCAAGGCGCGCCCTTGATTGGCGATGGCCAGCAGTGCCGCCCAGGAGGGGGTGGCGATGCTGGTGCCCCAGGCATTACCCCAGGGGGCGCCACCAAGAGCGGCGTTCGGACCGGCCGCCTGGGTGGACGTTGCTGTTTTGAAATTGGTGGCTGTGGTGTTGATCAGTGAGTTGTATACAGACAGACCAGAGGGTTCGGCGCCGTTGAAGGCGACATCGGGGAGGGTACGGTAGGCCGAGCCCACGGGATTAGCTGCTCCGGAGCCGCAGGGGATTGCGCTTTGGTAGGCCGGCTGGAGCTGGCTGGAGTCGCTGCCGCCACCGGATTGAAATGATTTGCCAGTCGTTTGCATGGTGCCGCCGTTCACAGAGGCTTCGCTGCTGTAATCACCATTACCATTAGTCTTAAGTTGAGTGTAGCCTACTGAGACAACCGAAGAATTAGCATAGCCACTCGAGCCAAAATCACCGCTGGATGCCAGGTAACTCACGTTCGCCACATAGGCCGAGTCAGGACCATTCAGGGTGGCGCCACCGAAACTGCTACTGACAACAGAAGGTGCAGGAATTGAGGGGAAAGGCCAATTCTGGATGATGTTGGGACTTGGAATTGTTCCGCTTGAGAATTCAACCACTACGATGTTAGCTTCTGGCGCTAATGCGTGGATCCATTCGATATCCTGCGGCACTTCAGTGGGGTCTGGAGAAGCTATATTGACAGGGTAATTGGTGCCGCCATTCTGGTCAACCTTAAGAAAGATCGGGCCATTTTGATCAGTAAAACTATTGAGCCCATGGGCCAGGCTGAATTGATGGAGGTCGCTATTGACGAAATTAGGGTTTGTACTGCTGACAAAGCCAGGTGAATCGCCAAGAGCGTAGATCACCACAGTTTGGCCTTTGCCGCTGCCGATGATGCCATTGCTTAACCTAACCCTATCAAAGCCATAAGCCTTGGCGATCTGGTCTGGCGAGTAGGTCATGGCTAAATTATAGTTTAGCAGTTCGTCGTTGGGTCCAGTGACCTGAAGGATCAAGGGATCATTGAGCCCGCCAAAGGCAACCTTGGGAATACCTCCCAGCTGCACCGAATTACTGGCCGCAGACCATTTAACGGTCAGCCCACCAATCGTTGCCTCTTGATCGGCCTCCAGCCTGCCGCTGCTCTGATCCAATCCGCTCACATTGCCGCCACTGCCAGCTACCAGCCCTGGGACGGGAGAGGTTGGGTTGATCGCCGAGGCAATGGCGCCTCCCACCAATTGGGTGACCAGGGCGACGGACTTCACCAGTCCATTGCTGAATGAGACAGTGGCGTCATAGAGACGGTTCAGGCTGCCTGGCGGTAGCACCAGCGAATTGAAGCCCAATATCCCGGCATTCACGGGGGGCTTCGCCATCGTGGTTGTGACCGTGCCCTGGAAGCTGCTGGCTGCTGGGGCGACAAAAAGATGATAAACCGCTGAATCAATCAGCGACGGATTGGAGGTGCTGACCGCCTGAAACACCAAATTATATTGGCCCGGGGTGGCCGCACTGCCGCTGATCTTGAAGCTCGAAGCATTCTGCAGCAGGCCGCCACTGGCCGGAGTCCCATCGGCAAAGGTAAGTTGCAGGCCGGACGGTAATGTCCAGCTAGTGGCGAGGGAAATATTGTAGTTGCCAGAGCCATCGCCGAGGTAGATCGACTGATTATAGCTACTTCCCACCGATGTGGGCGCAATATTACCAATTGGCTGCCCGTAGTTGAGACTGCTGAAAGGAATCGAAGCTTGTACGCCTCCTCCAGCTAGGACGGAAGCGGGCTGGAGAAGACCGGCGGCAAGCGCGGCTCCAATCAAGCCCCTGGAGCGCCAAGGGGCAACCAGCTTCAGAATCAAAAGCGGCGCGCCAGGATTACCGCAGGGCCAAAGGAAACAGCAGGCCGATGACAGAACGTTGCCTGACAGTCCTGATTTTCGCACGATTTGTTAAACGAATCCGAAAATTATGGTAGCTTCTTCTTTGGATAAGCGCAATCAAATTTGACTCGATCAGTGGCCAATCTTCACAGCGCGCAGCAAGTGTTCCGGGAAAGGCAGAGATGTAAACCCGGCGACCTTTAGTCGCTGGGGTAATGACTTCGTGTGAAGTGCAGTAGACTCCTCTTCAAGCTGCTTGATGCCGGGTCCCAACCGACCGGTGAGCGCTGGGTGGGCAAGAACTGGGCCTGCAGCCATGTCATTGAGCAGGTGGCGAGTGAGTGGGTGCTCTTCGTTGATGCCGATGTGCGCCTGCAGCCGGCCACCCTGTGGCGCACCTTGGTCCAGGCTGCGGCTGCCTGTGACGACCCAGCGCCCATGCCAGCAGGGCCTTGGCGCCATTCGCCGGCTACCGGTGGTGGGATCCAGGCCGCGGGCGCCCGCGATTCGCCATGATCGCCATTCCCGACCCCATGACATCGATGCAGGCGAGCTGGAATGGCCAGGTGATCGCCGAGAGCGGCGACATCGTCAAGGTGGAGGGCAACGCCTACTTCCCGCCGGAGGCGCTGAGCGGCGACTGCTTCCGGCCCTCCAGCCACCGCAGCGTCTGCGGCTGGAAGGGTGAGGCCCACTACTACGACGTGGTGGTGGACGGACAGGTGAATGCCAACGCCGCCTGGTTCTATCCCGACCCGAAGGCCGCCGCTGAGGAGATCCGCGGCCGCGTGGCCTTCTGGAAAGGGGTCACGGTCAGCAACGGTTGATCGACGGCCCAGCCGCCGCGCCTGCCACGCTGCTGCTGGCCCATGGCGCCGGCGCGCCGATGGACAGTCCGTTCATGGAGGCGATCGCCACCGGCCTGGCGGACAAGGGCTGGCGCGTGGTGCGCTTTGAGTTCCCCTACATGGCCAAGGCGCGGCTCACGGGCCGGCGTGGCGGCCCCGACCGGCTGCCGGTGTTGCTGGAGTGCTTCCGCGATCAGCTGAACCTGGAGGGCGGGGAACGGCCGCTGTTCCTCGGCGGCAAGTCACTCGGTGGCCGGGTGGCCAGCTTGTTGCTCGATGCGTTGTCCCGTGGCGGCTCCGCCGCCGAGAAGGACCTGGCCGAGACCGTTCGGGGCGGGATCTGCCTGGGCTACCCCTTCCACCCGCCCGGTAAGCCGGAGCGGCTGCGCACCGAACACCTGCAGACGCTGCAGACGCCGATGCTGATCCTGCAGGGTGAGCGAGACCCGTTCGGACGCCCCGAGGAGGTGGCGGGCTACGCCCTGTCGCCGCAGCTGCAGCTCCAGTGGATCCCCCACGGCGACCACAGCTTCAAGCCCAGCCGCAGCTCCGGCCTCACGGAGGCAGGCAACTGGGCCCTGGCCGTGGAGCACGCCGACCGCTTCTGCCGCGAGCATCTGGACGGGTGATCCCGGCCCTGCTCGACTGCTGGCCGGCGCGGCTTGTTCATGACACCGCAACGACCTCCCGGACACCCCGACGGAGATCTCAGCCAGGTCTTTTCGGAGGGTGTTCGGCAAGGTGTTCGAGCGGCCCGCGGCCGTGTCGCGGCGCACGTGCGAATGGCTGCCCAGAGCACCCGGAAGGGCCAGCCCGCCGACCAGCGTTGTTATGGGTCCGTCACTGACCGATGGCAACCAGCAACAACCCCTCCCAGCCCTTCGCCCAGACCAAGCCCCTCCCCGTGGCTCTCAGCCTTGAGCTCCCGGCCGCTGAGGCCCGGGATCTCCCCGTGCTTTCGATGTTCTGCACCCTGCCCATCGGCGAGCCCCACGCCCCCATCTCCTGGCTGGAGCTGCTGGGCGAACGCTGAGTCCCGCGGGCGAACCGGATGATCCGATCGGGCACCCCACCCCGTTCAGCTCCGCAAAAAACTCAGGCTTAAGCGTGGGCCCGCCCCCCTCACCCCCCAGCCTTCGCCCGCCCGAGGGTGCGCGGGTGCACCGGCACCTCCACCGCCCGCAGCAACCGCTCCGGATCACTGGCGGCGATGGCAGGCCAGAGCCGGCTTACCACGTCGGTCACGCGGAGGCGGTGTAGGGCTACCTCCATGGCCTCCTAGGGCCGGCCGGCTCCTGGTGCAGCTGCTGCAGGCGGATCGCGGTGCGCACCGCAGCTCCCTGCAGCTGGGTCTCATCCACCACCACCCGCACATCGGTGGCGCTGCCCTAGGTGGGATCAACGCTGCCGCCAAGCTCTCGAAGCTGTGACCGCTGGAAGGCCCTGGTAACCCACCGGATACCTCGCCGCTGACCTTGTGTCCACCCTTCCCCCGTGGGCCTCTAATGCACTCCTAGAGGCCGTCATGCGGGCTTGCCCCGCCACCTCCATGCTCAAAGCCGCATCCTTCGCCCTCGCCCGCCTTGCTGCGACCCCCCAGCGGAGGCTGCCCCGCCTACGGAAGGTGGTGTCCACCCGACTGGGCCCTGCTCGTGTCAAGAAGGAAGGAGGGCCATAGCGGCAGGAGCCACAACAGCCTGACGGCTACCAGCGCGGAGCTATCTATGTGGTGCAATTTTACAAGAACCACGCTTCACCAGCCATAATCAATCGGCCGCAACTCCAACACGCTCTGGGCAATGCCTGACGCCGCATCCCAGCCCGAAGCCCAGGCCCGTCGCCGGATCGACGCCCTGCTTGAAGCGGCCGGCTGGGCAGTACAGGACCGCAGCGGCGTGAATCTGAGTGCAGGTTCCGGTGTGGCCCTGCGGGAACTCCCCACCAGCGGCGGCGAAGCCGATTACGGCCTGTTCCTGGGCCAGCAGCTGGTGGGAGTGGTGGAGGCCAAGAAGGTGGGGGCCACCCTGGGCGGGGTGGAGGCCCAGACCCTCGCCTATGCCAGCGAAACCCTGCCGGGGCTGCAGGTGCCGGTCCTGCCGCTCCCCTTCCGCT
Source organism: Synechococcus sp. UW140 (assembly GCA_943372025.1). GTDB lineage: Bacteria > Cyanobacteriota > Cyanobacteriia > PCC-6307 > Cyanobiaceae > Cyanobium. The sequence continues at coordinate 12,318 of CALRXC020000061.1, forward strand.
ACGAGAGCACGGGGGTGGAAACGTTCTTCACCAACGGACTGGACCCCGATCCCACCGCCAGGCGGGTGTTCAGCTTCCATCGGCCCGAGACCCTCGGTGCGTGGCTGCGCGCGGAAGTGCTGCACCGCGCGGGTAAGGCTGATGCGCCAGCGGCGGCAACCCTTAAGGGCCGGATGCGGCTGGCCCAGCAGCTCAACCGCGCCGGCATGTGGCCGGCCCAGATTCGGGCCGTGGAAAACCTGGAGGCGAGCATCTGCGATGGGCGGCTGCGGGCGCTGATCCAGATGGCGACCGGCGGCGGCAAGACCTTCACCGCGATCTCCGGCTCCTACCGGCTGATCACCCAGGGTTGCGCCAGGCGGGTGCTGTTTCTGGTGGACCGGGGCAACCTGGGCCGTCAGGCCTTCAAGGAGTTCCAGGCTTACTCCACGCCCGATGACGGCCGCAAGTTCCACGAGCTGTACAACGTCGTCAACCTGAGCAACAACCGGATCGATCCGGTGAACAAGGTGGTGATCACCACCATTCAGCGCCTGTATTCGATCCTCAAGGGTGAGCCGGAGTTTGATGCAGCGCTGGAGGAGGAGTCGGCGTTTGATGGGCACGGCGCCGCCCTGGTGCGGGGGCCGCAGCCCGTTGTGTACAACCCCCGGATCCCGCCGGAATTCTTCGATGTGATCGTGGTGGATGAATGTCACCGCTCGATCTACAGCCTCTGGAGCCAGGTGCTGGATTATTTCGACGCCTCGATCATCGGGCTCACCGCCACCCCCGGCGGCCACACCTACGCCTACTTCCACCAGAACGTGGTGAGCGAGTACCGCCACGAAGAGGCCGTGCGCGACAAGGTGAACGTGCCCTTCTGGGTGTATCAGATCCGCACCGAGGTGGGCGAGCAGGGCGCCACGGTTCGAGCGGGGCCAGGGCTGGGCGTGTACAAGCGCAATCGGCTCACGCGGGAGGAGCGCTGGGAAGCCCTGGAAGACGATCTCACCTACGCGTCATCGGCGCTCGATCGCAGCGTGGTGGCGCCGGATCAGATCCGCACGGTGCTGCGCACGATCCGCCAGAAGCTGTTCACCGAGATCTTCCCGGGCCGCACGGAGATCCCCAAGCTGCTGTTCTTCGCCAAGAGCGACAGCCACGCTGAAGACATCCTCAGGATCCTGCGCCAGGAGTGGAGCCTGAGCAATGAGCAGGCGGTGAAGATCACCTACAAGGCGGAGCTGGATGGCGATGGCAAGGTGGCGCCGTCGCGCCGGCCAGAGCAACTGATCAAGGATTTCGCCAACGCCTACAACCCGCGGGTGGCGGTGACGGTGGACATGATCGCCACCGGCACGGACATCAAGCCGCTGGAGGGTGTGGTGTTTATGCGGATGGTGCGTTCCAAGGCCTTGTTCGAGCAGATGAAGGGCCGGGCTGTGCGGGTGATGCCCGATGCCGACTTCCAGGCGATCAGTCCCGATGGCGCCAGCAAGAGCGAGTTCGTGGTGATCGATTGCGTGGGGGTGATGGAGGCGGTGAAGGCCGATCCGCCGCTGGATGGGGACCCATCAGTGCCGTTTGCGAAGCTGCTGGAGCTGGTGCGGATGGGCAACCGCGACGAAGACGTGCTCTCGGCCCTGGCCAGCCGGCTGGATCGGATGGAGCGACGCCTCACCCCCGACCAGAAAACCCAGCTGGCCCAGGTGCCCGGCGCTCCGCCCCTGCGGGATCTGGTGGGTCATGTGCTCGATCGCCTGGATCCCGACCAGGAAGAGCAGCGGGCCCGCGAACTGTTTGCGGTGCCCGCCATGGAGGTCCCCACAGAACAGCAACGGCAACAAGCCCGCACGCAGCTGCTCGATGAAGCGGCCGAGCCCCTGGCCAGCAACCCCCAGCTCTGCCAGGCGCTGCTCACGGTGCGCCAGGCCCAGGAGATCACCGTGGATGTGCTCACCGCCGACAAGCTGACCTTCGCCGGAGCGCGGCCGGACCAGAACCTCAACTACGAGACCGCCGCCGAGAATCTCACCGGTGAATTCGAGGCCTACTGCCGCGACAACCGCGACCAGCTGGACGCCCTGAGCGTGCTGTATGCCAAGCCCTACCGGCAGCGAATCACGCGGGCGAAGCTGGTGGAGCTGGCCCAGGCGATCCAGCGGCCACCGCGCCAGTGGACCACCGAGGCGCTGTGGCAGGCCTACGAGCAGGTGGAGACCAACCGGGTGAAGGGCGCTAGCAAGGGCAAACACCTCACGGATCTGATCTCCCTGGCCCGCCATGCGCTGGGAGTGGAGGAGCAGCTGGTGAGCTTCCAAGACCAGGCCGCCGAGCGCTTCGCCGGCTGGCTGGCGCAGCAGGCCAACCGGGGCCGGACCTTCAGCGCGGACCAGCTGAGCTGGCTGGAGCTGATCCGCGATCAGATCGTGGTGGACTTGGAGGTGCGGATGGAAGATCTCGATGAGCCGCCGTTTGCGCAGCAAGGCGGACTGGGGAAGGTGTATCAGTTGTTTGGCGAGGAGCTGGGTGCGATCGTGCAGGAATTGAATGAGGTGGTGGCGGCGTGAGTGAGGGGAAGTGGCCGGTCAAGCCTTTGGCGGAGGTGGTAGAGATTCTCGATAGGCTGAGGGTACCTGTTAATTCGAAAGAAAGAGAGAACAGAAAAGGGGATATTCCCTACTATGGAGCCACAGGTCAGACAGGCTGGATAGATGATTACATCTTTGACGAAGAGCTGGTTCTCCTGGGTGAGGATGGAGCTCCATTTCTAGACCATTCCAAGCCAACTGCTTATATGATTAGGGGCAAAGCCTGGGTCAACAATCATGCTCATGTCTTAAGGGGAAAACCACTTCTAAATAACAGGTACCTTCTTCACTATCTCAATCAGCTTGATTACACTCCATATATCAGTGGGACTACCAGGGCTAAGCTTCCCCAGGGCCCAATGAAGCGGATCCCTATACCAATCCCTTCTCTAGAGGAACAGTTATCAGTAGTCATGGAGATTGACACACAACTCTCCCGCCTCGACGAAGCCGTCACTACTCTGCAGGGCATCCAGGCCAAACTCAAGCAGGCCCGCGCCAGCATCCTGAAGGCGGCGGTGGAGGGGAGGTTGGTGGAGACGGAGGCGGAGTTGGCACGGCGAAACGCAACTGACTATGAAAACGCAGAGGCGCTACTCCAAAGATCCTTGGCCGAGAAAAAGCGTCTATTTCAAGAGGCCCAACTGCAAGCAGGAAGACGCAAGACTTGGAAAGAGCCCTCTCGGCCTGAATGTCATGACACGTCCTCTAAACCAGAAGGCTGGACAATTACATCAATGGAACAAATCGCAGATGTCAGCGGCGGACTCGCAAAAGACTCCAATAACACATCTGGTGAATCTTTACCCTATCTCAGAGTCGCCAATGTTCAGCGTGGCAAGCTCGATCTTGAGCACATCAAGACCATCACCTGTCCTTCCGAGAAGGTGTACGGCCTGCTCCTGAAGAAAGGAGATGTTCTGCTCAACGAGGGAGGCGACAGGGATAAGTTGGGACGTGGATGGGTCTGGAATGGCGAAATAAGTCGCTGCATTCACCAGAACCACGTCTTCAAGGCAAGACTTGCGCTGCCAGCCATTCAACCAAGGTTCATCTCTCACTACTGCAATACGTTGGGAGAGTCTTATTTCCAGAATGAGGGCAAGCAGACCACTAATCTTGCCTCAATCAGCCTTTCAAAAGTCAGAGCACTCCCTATCTCTCTACCGCCTGCTTCAGAACAACTGCGAATCCTGGACGAGATTGATCGCCGCTTCTCCGTCCTCGATCAAGTCGAAGCAACCGTTCAGACCAGCCTCGCCCGCTGCGGCAAGTTGCGGCAGGCGATTTTGAAGAGAGCGTTTAGGGGGTGAGAACTCAAACAAAAAATATCAACCTCAACAGCATCGACATCCGCCGAGGAATCTGCACCTCAGCCAGCGCTTCAGCAACATTTTGCAACAATATCTTTAAGATCTTAATGGGTGCGATTATTAGACACTATGATAATTCAAAGAGATCACTTGGCTCATGAGCCAGAAAAACCTTGAGAGCCTCACCATTCATTCCTTTAGAGGAATTCGCGGCCTTGAACTGAAAGACCTGGGACAGATCAACATCCTTGTGGGAGTTAACAATTCTGGCAAGACAAGTGTACTGGAAGCCTTGTCTATATATTGCCACCCACTAGATATTGGAGCTTGGCTAAGTATTGCAAGACAAAGGGAACAAGGGTTTAGAATATCAAGAACCCCTCTGCTAAACTCTCTTGAGTGGTTATTTGCACGTGACGCCACAATAGGAAGCGAAGGGCAAAAAAGCGGCTGCATTCACATATCCAGCAATGGATGCTATACGGTAAGGAAGATGAATGCCAGCTATGAAGTAATCGAAGGAATGTATGTCTCTGATAAGCAACGGCGGCCAATTGGCTTTTATGATCCGGTAGCTACAGCAGAAGATGAACAACTGAATGAAGAAGGTGGATTATTAGGTACACGAAAAGGCCTAGACCTGAAAATCAATTTGGATACTTTATCTCTGGACAGCTTTATTCCTGGTCAGAATATTGCTGAAGATTTTCAGCTATGGGAGAATGAAAGGTTTTTCAAATTTAGCGGACGAAAAAATCCAAGCCTTCTGACTTCGACTGTCACTCCCTCCTCTCATCGCTCAGAGATTGGCCAGCTACGCCTGCTTTCTGAAGCACGATTACATGACTTTAAAGGTGATGTTCTTGTGCTTTTGCGCCAGATGGATCCGAGTATATCTGACCTTGAGATACTATTGGCTCCTGGCTCAATGTCTTCGAATTTTAATATTTTCATCCAGCATGATGAGCTTGGGCTGGCGCCTTTGAGCACGTTCGGAGATGGTGTTCGTCGCCTTTTGCATATAGCGCTTCAACTTGCGGCAGCCAAAGGGGGGATTCTTATGATTGACGAGATTGAATCTACTATTCATACTGAAGCTTTGCAAAATTCGTTTAGACTACTTATTAAATGGTGCAATCAAATGGATATCCAGCTCTTTGCCACAACGCACAGTCTCGAAGCCGTAGATGCTTTAATCGCGGGGACCACAATAGAATCAGGCCTTGTGCTCTATCGTATTGAGCCAAAGTCTGGTCAAACGAGAGTAATAAGGCATCCCTGGGATAGATTAAAACGGCTTCGTGAAGACCTTGGACAGGAGGTGCGGTGGTGACTCGTGACTGTGTTCTGATCGGGGTTGAAGGGCCGCATGATCAAGCCTTTATAGCCAAAGTCCTTAAAACGCTATTCGGTTTTAATGAATGCAAAAAGCAAGAACAACTAGACAACATATGGCGCAAATTCATTCCTACATATCCAACAAGAACAGGGCAACTCCATCTAAGGCTTGACATGCCCTCTGTTTTGCTCAAAGAACACCTGTCAATAGCTGTTTACGCAGGAGGGGGGAGCGATTTAAGCAACAAACTACATGACAAGCTTTCAGATATTGATTGCCAGAGCAGCTTAAAGGGCTTTGGTATTGTAGTCGATTCTGACAGCGATACACCCCCCCGTGTGGCACAAGAATATCACAACAAACTGAAGGATTTGTTTCCTGAATTTCCCTCGGCAACAGACCGCACAGGAATTGTAGTTAGTGGAGAGCCAAGGCTGGGGCTATTCATACTTCCCGACAATGACACTGCAGGCGTGCTTGATACCATATTATGCAAATGTGGTGAAGTGGCATATACAGGTTTAATGGAACATGCTAAGGAATATATTTCGAAATTCAATGATCATGAGGTTGGATGGTCAAACTTTGATCGTGACAAGGCAACAGTTGCTGCAGTCGCAAGCATCCTCAAGCCTGGGGGCACAAACACTGCTACGCTTTCAAACAATAACTGGGTTAGCCTAGAATCTTACCGTCAGATTCAAGAAATACAAGTTTTCTGTGACTGGTTGGGGAACCTATTGTCGATCTCGCCTCTGCCCATAGCCAGCGCCTGACGCTGAGGGGACTTGAATCAGCTCTATTTGTATTTAGCCAAACCAGCAACGCCTGATCGAACTCCACCAGCGACTGGGGCTCCTAGAGCCGGTCCTGGAGATCGCGGGGGCAAATCCTGAGTTTCGTGGCATGACGGTCCCGGCACGCCGCCAGCCGACCCAGGAGGTGCTGTCATAACTGAGCCGAAGCGGCTGAGTCCGTACTAGGTTCAACTACATTCAACTAAATCCCATGGCCCAGGCGCGAGGAGACGGCACGCCTCAGACTGTGCAGCTGCCACAGGGCTTACTGGAACGGATCGACCGCTACGCCGCCCGCCTAGAGGGCGAACTGCATCTCTCGGTTAGCCGCAGCGCCGCCTGCTCACCCTGGCTCTGGAAGATGCCGAGGACACCGCCGAGGCCGGAAGCACCTGCCGGAACCTGTGCGTTACTGTTATTTCAGTTGCGTGGCGCCCTCGTGAGGGCCACCGGGCCCCAGCCCGCTCCCAGTCCCTTTGGCGCCCCGCTTTGGGGGTGAATCATCATGGCCACTCAGAATCCTCCACGAGAGGGGAGTATTTCCCCTTCTGTGCGCAGACTTGAGCCAACTTTAGAAAGAGCCGAGTATGCCAGGCATGTATTTAGCACATTCTTTGTTAATGCTGAGCCAGCCAAGCAGCTCCAGCTCATTGGGCCTGATGGCGTTGCCGAGGATATTCCTCTAGAGATTTACGTGGTGCTGCGGGAAGTCTTTCAGCACCTGAAGGATGGTCAAGCTATCTCTTTGATTCCTGATGATACCCTGCTCACCACGCAGCAAGCGGCAGAGATTCTCAACATCTCCAGGCCTTACCTCTACAGATTGCTGGATGCGGATGAAATTCCCTTTGTTCGAGTAGGCACGCACCGCGAGCTACGTCTCGCTGACGTTCAAGCGCTTCGTGAGCGTCGTCGTAACGAGAGTAGGAAAGCCCTCAGTTCCATTGCTGCGCTCAACGAGGAATGTGATTATGGCAGTGATTATGGGGAAACGACGCGAGAGTGACGAGGCATGATCCACTGCAGTGAGATCTCGTTCCATTCGCCTGTTTTCGCTCCCGATTGGTGTGAATACCTTGGGCTACCCAGCATACCGGCGCATCACTGACGAACGCCGAGTCGTCTGCAGGGCTTGCGCCACGCGCTGCCTGATCAGCCCAGCAGCGGCGCCGAGACCATGCGCATGCTGTGGGATGAGGTTCAATCAGGGCCAGGCAGTCTGTAGTAGATTCAACTACAGCCAACGACACCCCATGACCCAGACGCGCGGAGCCGGCGCCCCTCAGGCTGTGCGGTTGCCTCAGGAATTGCTGGAAAGAATCGACCGCTACGCTGCTCGCTTGGAGGGCGAGCTGCACCTTTCGGTGAGCCGCAGCGACGCCCTGCGCCGCCTGCTCACCCTGGCTTTGGAAGATGCCGAGGACACCGCCGAGGCCGAAGCGATCCTGAGAGCCAACGAACCCCGCGTGAGTTGGGAGGAGCTCAAAGCCGGCTCTGCCTCGCCAACTCAGGCGCACGAGTCTTGACCTACCGGATTCAATTCGTCCGCTCAGCCGCCAAGGCCTACAGCCGCCTGGATCCGGTGCTGCAACGACGAGTGGATCGGGAACTCCATCGCCTAGGGGAAACGCCCCGCCATGCCGGTGTGATCCGCCTGCAATCCGCCGATGAGCTCTACCGCGTGCGGATCGGCGACCTGCGTCTGCTGTTCAGTGTGGAAGATCAGATTCTGCTGGTGCTGATCATCAAGATCGGCCACCGCGGCTCGGTCTATCGCGGCTGACCTTCCGAGTCTCTGTTCTGCACCCCCATCAACGCTACAGTTGGTCATCTGGATGGTCATCAGGATGCGACAAGTGACGGTGGCCGAAGCCAAGGCCCAGCTCTCCAGTCTTCTTGATGCCGTCTCCACCGGTGAGCCTGTGCTGATCACCCGCCGCGGCAAGCCCATCGCCGAGCTGGTGGCCCGTCGCCCCGTGCGGAATCTGCTGCCCCAACTCCAGGCCCTGCGTCAGTCACTGCCTCCTCAGCCCAGCAGCGGTGTCGACACCGTGCGCGCCCTGCGGGAGGACGCCACCGGCTGATGCTTTATCTCGATACCTGCGTGTTGCTGGCGCTGCTGACGCCCGAGGTCCATTCCCCGTTCGCAACAGCCTTCCTGGAAGAGGTCTCCGAGGCCCTGGCCATCAGTCCCTGGAGCACCACCGAGCTGCACTCTGCCCTCGCCCTCAAAGTGCGCACGGGGGCACTGAGCCCTGCCGAGGCTGACCGGGTGCTTGACGGTTTCGAGCGCAGCCTGGCCCCCGCCCTTCTCCTGCTGGATCTGCAGCATCAGGACTTCCTCCATGCCAACACCTGTCTGCGCGGCTGGAGCACCAGCCTGCGGGCCGCCGATGCCCTGCACCTAGCGATCGCCGCCGGCCGGGGCGCCACGCTCTGCAGCCTGGACGCGCCCTTCGTCAAAGCAGCCCGGCTCCTCGGTCTCCCTGCCCTGCTGATCAGCAACAAGGACACGCCGGATCTTGATCGCCATCGCCTCTCCATCACCCCATGAGCGCCGAAGCCAACCGCATCGTTCAGAAGCTCTGGAGCTATTGCACCGTGCTCCGCGACGACGGGCTCTCCTATGGCGACTACCTGGAGCAGCTCAGTGTGCTGCTGTTCCTCAAGCTCGCCCATGAGCAGACCCAGCCTCCCTGGAACCAAGAATCTCCGGTACCCGAGGGCTACGACTGGAGCACCCTGGTGGGCAAAGACGGCGTGGAGCTGGAAACCCAATACCGACGAGTGCTGGAGCACCTCGGCAAACAACACGGCCTGCTCGGGCTGGTGTTTCGCAAGGCCCAGAACAAAATCCAGGATCCCGCCAAACTCAAGCGCCTCATCTCCGATCTCCTCGATAAAGAGCGCTGGATGATCCTCAGCGCCGACATCAAGGGCGATGCCTACGAAGGCCTGCTGGAACGCAATGCCCGCGATACCAAAAGCGGCGCCGGCCAATACTTCACGTCCAGGCCCCTGATCGACGGAATCATCGAATGCCTGGCCCCACAGCCAGGGGAAACGATGATCGATCCTGCCTGCGGCACTGGCGGGTTCCTGATCGCCATGTTCCTCTACATCGTGGAACATTTCCGCGAGATGACCCGGGAGCAACGGGATCACCTGCGCCATCAGGCCCTGCATGGCATCGACATCGTGCAGTCGGTGATTCGGCTCTGTGCCATGAACCTCCTGCTTCACAACGTGGGGCCTACAGCGGTACAGATCGACGAGGTGCGGCGCCAACTACTGGCCGAAGGCGTGGGTAGCGCCCCTCGGAGTGGTGTAACTCAGGAGGTCCTGTGACCCTCTCCGGAGGGTGAACAGGAGCAGTCAGGGGATGACTGCTTGGAAGCTGACTATGCAGCCCCGTTTATCCACTATGCACCCTGATCGCTGAATGCTCAACTCAGCGATCAGGGATTCTTGGTGATCAACGACTGGCGTGGGCGCGATCAGCTGATGGCTGGCGCCATGGCTATGGCTGGATCGCTCTCAGAGAACTCCAGCATCGCCTCCGGCTCGGGGATTTTGGCCATCGTGGCCTCGGAGAA
>CALRXC020000062.1:0-21932 GCA_943372025.1 Synechococcus sp. UW140
TCGCCGCCAGTGATGCTGTCATTGCCATCGCCGCCATTGAGAGCGTCGTTCTCTGTGCCGCCGGTGATGGTGTCGTCGCCAGCCTCGCCAGCAATGGTGTCGTTGCCGGCACCACCATCTAGGGAATCATTGTCTGCGCCGCCCAGGATGCTGTCGTCGCCAAGGCCCCCCAGCACCGTGTCGGCACCATCACCGGCGTTGATGACATCTCCACCATCGCCACCGTCGATGCTGTCGTTGCCTGCTAGGCCGTTGAGCTGGTCGTTGCCGCCGAGGCCCAGGATCGTGTCGTCACCGGCGGTGCCGGTGAGGAGGTTGTCGAGGTCGGTGCCGGTGAAGAGGGAGGGGGAATCCGGCAGGTCATTGACGGTCAAAGTCACATTGCGCTCAAAGCTCAATCCCCCCTGGTCTGTCGTTTTGAGGCGGATGCCATAGGAGGACTTGACTTCATAATCGGGCGAGTTGGTGATGTGTAGCTCATTGCCCGTAATGAAGAAGGCTGAGTTATCGGTGTCACCAGCGCCGGCAGCGAGGGCGTAGGTGAAGCTCTGGAGTGAGCTGTCAGGGTCACTGCTGCTGAGGCTGGCTACCAGAGAACCAGCGGGGATGTTCTCACTGAACGCCGTGGCGCTCAGGATAAGTGCTGTCGGCGCCTCGTTCAGATCGGTGACAGCCAGGCTGTAGTCGGTGCTCACGGGGCTGGAACCCCCGATGGTGCTGTCGACCACCGAAACGGTGACGCTGTAGGCCGTCTTGGTTTCGTAGTCCAGGATGGTGCCGGCCTTGAGATAAAGGGCGGTGCCGATCACCTCGAAGGCAGCGGCATCGTCGCCGAGCAGGGAGAAGCTATTGGTGCCGAGGCCGTCATCGCTGATGGCGATGTCGGCCACCTTGATTGGACTGCTGGTGGAGGTGTTCTCCGCCAAGGAGGCGGTGGTGTTGGTGAGCGCGACAGCGGTGGGGGCTTGATTTGGGTCTGGAGCGAACTGCAGCGTCTCGACGCCCTCGAGGGTATCGGTGCCGTCGTCGCCGTTGGATGTATCGATATCAGTGACTGTTGTGCGCCCGTCAGTGAGCACTTCAACGAGGTAGCCAGTCTTGACTCCCGAGAATGCGGCGGTGTCGTTGCCGTCGCCGCCAACCAAGGTGTCGTTACCGACGCCACCTATCAGCTCGTCGTCGTCTTCGCCGCCATCGAGCGAATCGTTGCCGCTGTCGCCGCTCAGCAGGTCGTTGCCGGCGTGGCCGATCAGGGTGTCATCGCCTGCTTCGCCGTAGAGCTGATCGTCGCCGAGGCCGCTATCGCCAACGATGTAATCGTTACCAGCGCCGCCGTAGATCACGTCGTCGCCGTCGTCGCCTTCGAGGAAGTCGTCACCGCCTTCGCCATTGAGGGTGTCGTTGCCGCTGCCGCCGTGGACGCTGTCGTCACCGCCGCCGGCGAAGATCTGGTCGTTGCCGCCGCCGCCGTTAAGGGTATCGGAGTTGCTGCCACCATAGATCAGATCACCATCAGGTGTACCGACGGCCGTAACCAAGAAAGTACCGTCCGCGAATTGCAACAGTTCGGTCCCATCTCCATTGCTGCCGGTCCATACGGAGTCGCTGCCGTCGTCGCCATCGGCAAGATTAATGTCTGTCACCTGCCATTGCGCATAGCCGATGCCCTGCCATACATACGAAGACGTGTTGGTGATCTGGTAGCCCGCAACAGTCCCGGCGTACATCGCGATGTCCGTGCCAGACCCCCCTCGAATGGCGTCGTTACCGCCAAGGCCCATGATTGTGTCGTTACCTTCCCAGCCGTATAAGTCGTTCTCGGCCGAGTTGCCGGTTAGAAGATCACTGAGATAGGAGCCATACAAGCCCTCGATGTTGTCATAGAGCTGGTCGGTACCGCCGGTGCCGTCGCTCACCAACTGGTAGTTGAACCCCGTGCCCGGCGCGAGCAGTGTGATGATTAGACCTGGGCCCGAGTAGCCGTAGTTATCCGAGAATATTGCGGTATCGAAGCCCGTGCCTCCCTTGAGTACATCGTTACCCCGTCCGCCGCTGAGGTATCCGCCACCGTCGCGGAGCGTCAGCATGTCATCACCTTCTTCGCCATACAGCGCGGCCAAAGCGCTACCTCCCTGCAAATCATCATTTCCGCCGCGGCCAATGAGATGGATATAATAGTCCTGTGAGTTCAGGTTGTCATAGGCGATCAGAGTATCGCTATTTTCAGTACCATAGACATTGTTGATATTGCTCAGCGAGTCGTGCCCGCCGTCCGGGTCGGTGGCGGTGCCATTAGCCAGATTCACATACACGCCAGACGTCGTGTTGACGTAGCCAAAAGAATAGTCAAGAGAGTTAGCGGTAGAATCGCTCGCGGTCCTATTCGACACGCCCCCGTCTACGGTATCGTCGCCGGGGCCCGGATAAAGGAGGTCGTTACCACCACCGCCGTAGAGCTCGTCATTGCCATCGCCGCCGTAGAGAACATTATCCCCGTACAAAAATATATTTTCTCCGTAAATTGTGCGCGCGTCGCCGCCGTAGAGCTTGTCGTTGCCCGCGCCACCGTCGAGTGTGTCGCTCTCGTCGCCGCCGAGGAGTGTGTCGTCACCTTCGCCGCCTCCAAGGTAATCGTCGCCGCCCTCGCCGCGTAGCTCATCGTTGCCATCGCCGCCGTATGCGGTGTCATTGCCGAGGCCAGCCATGACCAAGTCGTTCCCCTCAGCGGTTTCGACAAAGTCATTGCCGCGGAGAGCCGCTAGCACGTCCGCAAGGGGGGATCCGAACAGAACATCGCCGACAGCGGGGTCGTCGCTGCCGATGATCGTAGGTATGGGATCGCCGATTACGCCCGTATCGAACACGAAGATGTCCGTGTTGCCGTTGGCGTCGCTGGGGTCGAGGTTCGCCGCATCGCTCTGGAACGCCAGGCGTTGGCCGTCCGGAGACAACAGCGGCAGTAGGCTCTGGCCATTGCCGCCGCCACCGGCACCATCCGTGGAGGCCAGCATGATCAGGCCGGTCGCGAGCTCCAGTCGATAGGCGTTGGTATTGCCGCTGCCCCAGCCAGGAAGACCATAATCCGCCGACGTGAAGGCCAGCACTGACCCGTCGACGGATAGGTCGATCGAATCGACGTTGACGGGGCTGCCGAATTGATCCCGCACCGCGACCGCCGGGCTACCACCGACGGTCGTCACGAAGGCGGTTGGGGTGTAGGTAGTTGGGTCGTAGGCAACGAAGGCGATCGTCCCCCCGTCTGCCGAGATGTCGATCTGGCGGAGGTACAAGACAGCGATGATCGTCTGCAGCAAGCTGCCGCTGTTGACGTCCCACACCGTAATGTCGCTAAAGCCGGGGGTACCGGCTGGTTTTGCGAAGACCGCCGTATCCCCGTCGGCGGAAATCGAGGCATGGGTCGCGTCGTTGGAGTAGTAAACGCCGGACCCGGACGCAGGCAGGCCTGCCGCGTCTTCGACGAACAGCACATTGCCAGACGCAATGTCGCGGATGACCCAGCGCTGTGCGGTAGTATAAATGAAATTGGTGTAATTAAGGTTGAAGAGGAACGCGCTGTACGCGATCCGAGCACCACCGTTGGTGAGAAAGACATCCCCGAGAGACTGTTGGACCGTCCACTCGGTGCCGTTGGGGTCGGTGTAGGTACCATCTTGGATTGTGGTTGCCGCGCTGCCGTCGGCCGGGCCCACGGTGAAGACACCGAAAGTGTCCTCGTAATATAGATGGGTCAGGTCCGGTGAGACCGCCAACACCTGGCCGTTGGCGGGTGCGTCGAGAGCCCGGACGGCACCGATGTCGACGTTCTTAGCATAAATACGATCAGGGGTGGCAGTGCCATCCCCCTGGAGATCAGCCGCACTTCGGAAGGCCACTTCAGTTCCATCGGCCGACCAGGCAAGCGGCTGGAGCGAGGGCTGGGATTGCTCCACCCCGCTGGCATCAAGGCTTACTCGCTTAAGAGTTGCAGGCGGCGGAACGATGACGACGTCGCCGTCGTTGAAGCGCAGGACCTCAACATCCCAGAGCTGATCGTATTCGTAGGTCAGGGGGTTGACTACCGACCAGTAGCTGACGAAGTTGCCGTAGTAATCCGTGCCTTCCTGCTTGGACCACTGGTAGTCCACCTTGTTGCCCGCGTAAATCGCAACGTCGCGGCCTTCGCCGCCGAAAATTTGGTCTCCTCCGTACTGATAATCACCACCTTCGCCGCCCTCAAGGATGTCGTTGCCGGTGCCACCTGCCAGCAAGTCGTAGCCTGCCCCCCCCCGGAGAACGTCATCGCCGCCGTCTCCATACAGAGAATCGTCCCCGATGCCGCCCAGGAGGGAGTCGTTGTCGGCCAAGCCGAAAAGCCTGTCGTCGCCTGGGCCACCGTCGATGGTGTCGTCGCCGGGCCCGCCGATCAGGGTGTCGTTGCTCATGGCTCCTAAAAAAAATTCCCTACCCTACCCTTCCATAGCATGATTTTGCGATTTGTGCAGTGTTCTCACTAGGCGTGCGGCGTGTCTCCCCGTGGAGGCCAAGACGGTTCTATTCGTACATCGATTGAAAGGAACCGTTGTCGCCAGCGGGATTCCCGGCTGGATCTCAGACTGAGTTCGCCTGTGATCAGCACATCGCTGGTCGGGATTCCACTAGCAGCGAATGAGGCCGTTACGAGCGGTCGGGGGGGGGGTGGCATGGGTGATCACCACCACCAGCAGCACCTCCTCGGCCACCAGCCAGAACAGTTCACGACGGCACAGATCGAGGCTGCTTGTGGCCTTCACCAGCTGGCCGCTCCGCCAGGCTCCTGGCCCCGCTTCCAGGTGCGGTTTGATGGCAGAGCTGCGGTAGCCACCGGTGATCGAACGCAGACCCGCCAGCTGGTACGAGAGCGGCGTGTGCCACTTCACGTCGGTGTGGGACCTGGATGGAGCGGAGCGGAGCTGTCGGGTCCTTCGGAGGCGGGACGGTATGGGGCGGGGCAGCTGTTGCCGGTGGCGATCCCGCAGGGGTAGCGGGAGCGGAAGCCGGAGGGGCCAAGGACTCGACCGCAAGCGCTGCGGCCAGCGAGGCCTGCCTAGGGCGTCCAGGGCCATCACAGGCGAGTGGCTGCGCCCATCATCGGCCCGCCCATAGCGGCGCTTGTTGTGGCCCTAACGTCGCCCCATGCGTCTGCTCCACACCTCCGACTGGCACCTCGGGCGGAGCTTCCACGGGGCCTCCCTGCTTGATGAGCAGGCCGAGGCACTGGATCGCATCGTGGAGCTGGCCCGCGAGGCGGCGGTGGATCTGGTGGTGATCGCCGGCGACCTCTACGACCGCGCCATCCCGCCGGCCGAGGCGGTGTCGCTATTCACCGACACCCTGGCCCGGCTGCGCAGCGCCGGCATCGCGGTGGTGGCGATCGCCGGCAACCATGACTCCCACGTGCGCGTTTCGGTCTACGACCCCCTGCTCAGCGCCCTGGGGGTGACGATCCGGGGCGCCGTGACCCGGGCCGCCGAGCCGGTGCTGGTGCAGCCCGCCGCCGGGGGCGCCGCGGTGGCCGTGTACCCCCTCCCCTACCTCGAGCCCGTGGTGGATGGTCCGCGGCTGCTGGCCAGGCTGGAGGAGGGGGAGCCCGCCGATCCCGGCCAGAGCGGACCCGGTATAGCCGGAACGGAGGCCGCCGGCCCCGGGCAAGGAGAACCTGCAGCAGCAGGGCGCTTCAGCCATGAAGCCACCACCCGCCTGGCCCTGCAGGGCATCCGCCGCGACCTTGAGCGCCGGCCGGGAACCCGCTCGGTGCTGGTGGCCCACACCTTCGTGGCCGGCGGGCAGGGATCCGATTCCGAACGGGAGCTGAGCGTGGGCCAGGTGGACCGGGTGAGCGTGGAGACCTTCGCCGGCTTCGATTACGTGGCGTTGGGCCATCTGCATGGCTCCCAGCAGCTGGATGGCCCGCGGCTGGCCTACAGCGGCACGCCCCTGCCCTATTCCTTCTCCGAGGAGCGGCACCGCAAATCGGTGCGGATCGTGGAGCTGGCCGCCGATGGCACGCCAGCGGTGGAGGTGGTGCCCCTGGGCGTTGGGCGGAGCCTGCAGACGATCGAGGGCACCCTGGCGACCCTCTGCAGCGATCCGGCCTTCGAGCGGGCCCGGGAGGCCCGGGTGCGGGCGATCCTCACCGATGAGGCCCTGCCCCTTCAGGCCATGGCCCGGCTGCGGGAGCGCTTTCCCCATGCCGTGGAGCTGCGCCATCAACCGCCGGCGGTGGAGCGCTCCAGCGGCGACGAGCGCAGCCGGCGGATCCGCGAAGCCCGCTCCCCCCTGGAGCTGGCCGGTCTCTTCCTGGCCGATCAGCAGGGCCGGCCGGCCAGCGCCGCCGAGCTGGATCTGCTGCGACTGGCCCTGGAGGCCGCCGGCCGCGGGGGGGAACGGTGAAGCCTCACCACCTGGTGATCGAGGCCTTCGGCCCCTATGCCGAGCGGGTGGCCATCGACTTCGACGCCCTCAGCGACGAGGGCCTCTTCCTGATCCACGGCAGCACCGGCGCCGGCAAGACCTTCCTGCTCGATGCGATGAGCTTCGCCCTGTATGGCGAAGTGTCGGGGGAGCGGGGCGTGAAGGGCCTCCGCTCCGACCACGCCCCGCCCCAGGCGGTACCGCGGGTGGAGCTCGACTTCTCCGCCGGTGGCGCCCGCTATCGGGTGGAACGCACCCCGCCCTACACCGCCACCAAGCTGCGGGGGAGCGGCACCACCGAGAAGCTGGCGGCGGCCGCCCTGTTCCGGGTGCTGGGAACGGAGCAGCAACCCGTGGCCAGCCGCACCGGCGAGGTCACCCGGGAGGTGGAGAGGATCGTGGGGCTGAATGCGGCCCAGTTCCGCCAGGTGATCCTGCTGCCCCAGGGCCGCTTCGCCGAGGTGCTGCGCGCCAAGGCTGAGGAGCGCGAAGCCCTGCTCAAGACCCTCTTCGAAACGGAAATCCACGAGCGGGCCGGCAGCTGGCTGGAGGACCAGGCCCGGACGGCCCTGCGGGCGATCGAGGAGCAGAAGCGGCACCTGGCCTGGTTGCGCGAGCAGGCCGCCCAGGAATGGCTCCCCTTCGCCGATCAACCCCACGGCAGGGCCGAAGGCGAGGGCGCCAGCCGCTCCCAAGACCCCATGGGAGCCGAGAGGCCCGCATCAGCCAGTGACCCCGGCATACCCACCGACCAGGCCGGCCTGGATCGGCTGCTGGAGCGGATCCGGCGGGTGGTGGCCGCCTGCGAGGAGAGCCGGCGCCGGGCCACCGAAGCGCTGGAGCAAGCCCAGCGGCACCGCGCCGCCGTGGTGCAGGCGGCGGATCGCTTTGATCGTCGTGCCTTGGCCCGGAGCCAACTGGCGGAGCTCGAACCCCAGCAGCCGGCGATCGAAGCCCTGGCCCTGCAGCTGGCCGCTGCCGACAGCGCCGAAGCCCTGCGGCCCAGCCTGGAGGCTGACCAGGCGGCCCGCCGGGACCTTCAAGACCTGGAATTGCGCCTGCGGCGGGAACTGGAACGGGCGGCGGCGGTGCGGGATGGGGCCTGGGGCCTGCCGGATGCGGTGGTGGCGCTCGGCCTCTTGAGCCTCCCGGAGAGCGCTGATCTGCAGCGCGCCCGAACGGCCCTGGCCACCCGGCGGGTGGAGGTGGAGGGGCTGGCCCGCCAGGCCGAGGAGGCCCACCAGGCACGGGAACGGGCCGCCCGGGCCCTGGCGCTGCAGCAGCGGGCCCAGGCGGACATGGAGCAGGCGCAGCGGCAGCTTCAGCTGCTGAGGGATCAGCGGCTCTCCGCCGAGGCAGCCCTGCAGGCCGCCCGCTCGGCCGCCGATCGCCTCGACGGCCTCAGCCAGGCGAAAAACTCCCTCGCCGAGCGGGCCCTGGCGAGCCGTCAGGTGCGCAAGGGCCGCCGGCTCGAAGGCGAAGCGATCGCAAGCCTGGGCGCCGCCGAGCAACGGCTGCAGCTCGCCACCACCGCCCTCAACACGCTGCGCGATCGCCAGCTGGCGGGCATGGCGGCGCGGCTGGCCGGCGACCTCAGCGCCGGACGCCCCTGCCCGGTCTGCGGCTCCAGCCAGCATCCCCAACCCGCCCGCAGCGCCGCCGACGCGGTGGACGCGGGCCAGATCGAGGCCGCCGAAACGGCCTTGAAGCAGGCCAGCCAGGAGCAGCAGGCCGCCGTGGTGCACCTCGCCGACATCCGCGTCCGGCTGGAGGCCGTGTTGGAGAAGGCGGGGGCGGCTGCCGAGGATTCGGCGGCGGCAGTCGCTGCCGCCGAACAGGCGGAGCTGGCCCTCACCGCGGCGCGGCAGCAGGCCGAGCGGCGGCCGCAGCTGGAGCGGAGCCTGGCGGAGCAGGCCCGGCAGATCACCACCCTGGAGACCTCCCAGCAGGCGGCCAGCACCACCGCGGCGGTGCAGGAGCGCAGCGCGGCTGACGCGATCCAAAGAGCCGTTGCAGGAGAGGCTGCCGTGGCGGCCGAGCTGGGCGAGGGGGTGGCACCCCGCCTGGTGCTGGAGAGCCTCTCGGCGGTGGAGCAGGCCCTCGAGAGCCTGGCCCGCTCCAGCGAAGTCGGCGCCCGGCTGCGGACCCGCCAGGAGCAGGCGGCCGCCCGCCTGGAGCGGGACCTGGAGGCCGCGGGCATCGCCGACGCGGCGGCCCTGGCGGCGGCCCTTTGCAGCGAACCCGAGCGAACGGGCTGGCAGCGGCGAATCGAAGCGTTTCGCGAGGCGCTCACCAGTCAGCGGGCGATCCTGGCCGCCCCCGACCTGCTGCAGCTGCCCGAGCTGCGGCCCGACACGGCCGCAGCTGAGGGTGCCGAGATCGCCGCGGACCGGACCCGCACCGCCGCCGTGGAGCGTCACAGCGAAGCCCGCGGCGCCGAGGACGACATCCACCGCCTCAGCGAGGAGCACCGCCGGCTCGCCGGAGCCCTGGCCGACCAGGAAGCCCGCTCTGCGCTGCTGAGCGATGTGGCCAACCGCTGCCAGGGCAAGACAGCGCCCTACATCTCCCTGCAGCGCTGGGTGCTCTCGGCCTACCTCGCCGAGATCTGCGCCTACGCCAACCAGCGCCTCGACCTGATGACCGCCGGCCGCTACCAGCTGCGGCTCACCGACGCCGGCGGCCGTGGCGGCCGCAACGCCGGTCTCAACCTGCGGGTGCGCGATGCCTTCACCGGTGAGGAGCGGGAGGTGACCAGCCTCTCGGGGGGCGAAACCTTCCAAGCCTCCCTCGCCCTCGCCCTGGGGGTGGCCGACACGGTGCAGGCCCACTCCGGCGGCGTGCACCTCGATGCCCTGTTTGTGGACGAGGGCTTCGGCAGCCTCGATCCCGACAACCTTCAGCTGGCAATGGATGAACTCGATCGCCTGCGGGAGGGGGGCCGCCTGATCGGGGTGATTAGCCATGTGGCGGCCCTGCGGGAGCGGATCCGCAGCGGCCTCCAGGTGATCGCCAGCGATCAGGGCTCAACCCTGCGGGTGGGCAGCACGGCCATGCCCTGACCGGGCGCCCCCGGCGGCGCCCGATGCAGCGGCTGCATGAACGGCTGGCCCTCGCGATGGTGACCAGCACCCCGGGGTCAGCGGCCGACCTTGAAGGACCGGCGGATCTGAGCGAACCAGTGGCCTGGACGATCTCCAGCGCGCAGTTGAAGGCTGGCCATGGAACGGACCAACGGCAGGCCCCCGCGCTGCAGCACCGCCGTGATGTGCAGGCTCACGGCGAGGGCAATCAGCAGCCAGGCCAGCAGATGGACGGCGTAGACGAGGTGATCCAGCCGGCCATCCCGTAGCCAGTTCTCCTGCATGAGCTTGCCGCTGCCCACAGCAAGGCTCAGAGCCAGGAGGGCGATGGCGTTCGCAGGCTGCCGCAGCCGGGCACGACCGGCCGTGAGGGCATAGAAGCCGAACAACAGGGCATTCGGCCACAGCACGACCCCCACGGTGCCGTGGATGTCGATCCACTCTCCTGGAAGCGTGAACGGCAGCCGTCCGAAGCGCCCGTCATGGGCGGAGTAAACCAGAAGGCCCGTGATCCAGGCCAGAGGCACCAGCAAGGCGACGGCGCCATGCAGCAGCCGTAGCAGGGAGGGTTGGTAAGGAGGGGGCATGGCAGGGGTCGACAACATTCAGGGCTGAGCTCGGGTCCTTCTCCAGGGCAAGGCTTCCTGGGACTCGACACTGCTCCCTGCGGAAGTTCTGGTCAACTCAGGGCCCGATGGCCCAGCAGGGTGGCAGTCGCAGCAGGGCGGCCTGCAACAGCGGGTCGACTCCCACCACGAGGAGCCTCATCGCTCAACCCAGAACTGAGCTCTCAACCACAGCGACACGTACACCAGGCTCACCAGTACCGGCACCTCAATCAGGGGGCCGATCACGCCGGCCAGGGCCTGCTGGGAGGTGACGCCCCAGATGCTGATGCACACCGCAATCGCCAACTCGAAGTTGTTGCCGGCTGCCGTGAACGCCAGGGCCGATGTTCGGGGGTAGTCGAGGCCGCTTTGCTTGCCCACGGCAAAAGCGATGCTCCACATCAGAACGAAATAGAGGAGCAACGGGATGGCCACTTTGATCACCTGGGCTGGATCCGAAGTGATCGCCTCCCCCTGGAGGGCGAACATCACCACGATCGTGAACAGCAGTCCATAAAGGGCCAGCGGACTGATCCTGGGCAGGAAGCGCTGCTCGTACCAACGGCGGCCCTTGAGGCCCACGCCGATCAGGCGGGTGAGGAAGCCGGCCACCAGTGGAATCCCCAGAAAGATCAGCACCGCCTTGGCGATCTCCCCAAACGAGAAGCGCACGATCTGGCTGTCGAGCCCCAGCCAGCCTGGAAGAATCTGCAAGTAGAAGCTGCCCAGCAACGCATAGATCAGCACCTGCAGCACCGAATTGATCGCCACCAGCAGGGCCGCCGCCTCCCGGTTCCCCTGGGCCAGATCGATCCAGATCAGCACCATGGCGATGCAGGGGGCGATGCCGATCAGGATCAGCCCGGTGCGAAAGGCCGGCTGGTCTGGCAGAAACAACCAGGCCAGGCTGAACATCAGCAGCGGTCCCAGGCCCCAGGTCAGCGCAAGGGTGAGGCTGAGCAGGCGCCGATCCCGGGCCATGGAGCCGAGCTCGCCGTAGCGAACCTTGGCCAACACCGGGTACATCATCAACAGCAGCCCGAGGGCGATGGGCAGGGAGGTGTGCCCCAGCTGCACCCGACCCAGCAGCCCCTGCAAGCCGGGCACCAGCCGGCCCAGGAGCAGCCCTGCGGCCATCGCCAGCAGGATCCAGAGGGGCAGCAGACGATCCAGCCACGGCAACCGTGCCACTGCCTCGCTGCCCCTGGCGATCGGAGAGGGACGGGTGGGGGCAGGGGTGAGCATGGGCTTCGGGTGTCGGTGGTGGTTTGGGCTGCAGGAGCGAGGGGGTGCTCAGCAGCAGGGCGGAGCCGGGGTCCGGCAGCCGGCGGCCAGTTGGCCGAGCCACTCCTGCAGGGCGGTCAGGGCGGCGGGGTCGAGGCGGTAATAGATCCAGCGGCCCTCCTGGCGGGCACGGATCAGGCCGGCCTCCTTCAGCACCTTGAGATGAAACGAGAGCTTCGATTGGGCCAGATCCAGGTCGGTGGTGAGATCGCAGACGCAGCGCTCACCGCTGCCCAGCGCCTCAATCACCTGCAGGCGGAGGGGTTCGGCGAGGGCCCTAAGGAGCGCCCGGGCCTGCTCGGACTGGAGGGGTGGGCTGGCAACAGCACCTGGATCGACCACGTGATCAGCAACACATCTCGAATCAACTCTAGTTGATCTATGTTCGCAGCTCCGCGGGCTTTCCGAATGAAGATCGGCATCAACGGCTTCGGCCGCATCGGCCGCCTGGTGTTCCGTGCCCTCTGGGGCCGCCCCGGCATCGAGCTGGTGCACGTCAACGACCCGGCGGGAGATGCCGCCGCCGCCGCCCATCTGCTCGAATTCGATTCGGTGCATGGCCGCTGGTCCCAGGAAATTCACGCCGAAGCGAATCGCTTCCGGGTGGCCGGCCAGTCCGTTGGCTACAGCCAGCAGAAGGATTCCACCGCCGTGCCCTGGTCGGCCGCAGGCGTGGACCTGGTGCTCGAGTGCAGCGGCAAGATCAAAACCCCCGAAACCCTCGAGCCCTACTTCAGTGCGGCGGGACTCAAGCGCGTGATCGTGGCCTGCCCCGTGAAGGGGGTGATCGCGGCAGAAGAAGCACTCAACATCGTCTACGGCGTCAATCACCACCACTACGACCCGCTCCGCCACCGCCTGCTCACCGCCGCCTCCTGCACCACCAACTGCCTGGCACCGGTGGTGCAGGTGGTGCACGAAAGCTTCGGCATTCGCCACGGCTCGATCACCACCCTCCACGATGTGACCAACACCCAGGTGGTGGTGGATGCCTTCAAGAGCGACCTGCGCCGGGCCCGCTCCTGCCTGCAATCGTTGATCCCCACCACGACCGGCTCGGCGCGGGCGATTGGGATGATCTTCCCTGAACTCCAGGGCAAGCTCAACGGCCATGCCGTGCGGGTGCCGCTGCTCAACGCAGCCCTAACCGACGCGGTGTTCGAGTTGGAACGTACCGCGACTGCGGACGAGGTCAATGCCGCCTTCGAGGCCGCCGCCAATGGCCCCTTGCAGGGAATCCTCGGCTACGAAACGAGGCCCCTGGTATCGATCGACTACGTCAACGATTCGCGCAGCGCCATCGTTGACGGCCTTTCGACGATGGTGACGGGCGGCACCCAACTCAAGGTCTACGCCTGGTATGACAACGAGTGGGGCTACAGCTGCCGCATGGCGGATCTGGCCTGCCACGTGGCTGGGTTGGAACGTGCCGCCCTGGAAGCTGCCGCCCGATGAGACAGCTCACGGGATTGCAGCAGTACGCGGTCGTGACGGCCAATTACTGGGCTTTCACCCTCACCGATGGGGCCCTGCGCATGCTGGTGGTGTTCCACTTCCACCAGCTCGGCTACTCCACCTTGGAGATCGCCTTTCTGTTTCTCTTCTACGAAATCTTCGGCATCGTCACCAACCTCTACGGCGGCTGGCTGGGGGCTCGCTTCGGGCTGCGGCTCACCCTCTGGGCCGGAACGTTGCTGCAGGTGGCGGCCCTGCTGATGCTGATTCCGGTGGCCGACGACTGGCCGCGTTGGTGGAGTGTGGCCTATGTGATGGTGGCCCAGGCGATCAGCGGCATCGCCAAGGACCTCAACAAGATGAGTGCCAAGAGCGCCATCAAGACGGTGGTGCCGGAAACCCCAGGCGACCCCAGCCGGGGCGAGAACCAGCTGTTCCAATGGGTGGCGATCCTCACCGGCTCCAAAAACGCCCTCAAGGGGGTGGGCTTCTTCATGGGGGGATTGCTGCTCACCAAGATCGGCTTCAGCGCCGCCGTTGGAGCCATGGCCGCTGGCCTGTTTCTTTCCTTTCTGATCACCCTGGTGCTGCCCGGCGAGATCGGGCGCATGAAGGAGAAGCCGGCCTTCGGAGCCCTGTTCTCTAAATCGAAGGGCATCAATGTTCTTTCGCTGGCTCGCTTCTTCCTCTTCGGTGCCCGTGATGTCTGGTTTGTGGTGGCCCTGCCGGTGTTTCTACAGGCAGCACTGGGCTGGCAGTACTGGGAAGTGGGCGGTTTCATGGGCCTCTGGGTGATCGGCTACGGGATCATCCAGGCCTCGGCACCGGCCCTGCGGCGCAGCTGGGGCAAAAGTGCTCCCCCAGGGATATCCGCCGTGCAGTTCTGGAGCGCCCTGCTCACGGCCATCCCCGCCCTGATCGCGATCAGTCTGTGGCGCGATGGGGGCAGCCCCGGCATCGCCGTGGTGGTGGGCCTGGCGGGCTTCGGCGTGGTGTTTGCCATGAATTCCTCGATTCACAGCTACATGATCCTGGCCTATTCCGACGCCGACGCAGTGAGCCTCAACGTCGGCTTCTACTACATGGCCAATGCCGCCGGCCGGCTTGTAGGAACCCTGCTTTCGGGGGCGATGTTCCTGGTGGGCGGCATGCAGGCCTGCCTCTGGACCTCCGCGGCTCTGGTGGCCGCAGCAGCGCTGGTGAGCAGCCGGCTGCCGGCGCCACCGCGGGCTGTCGTCACTGCCCCCTGATGCCACGCAAGGCCCATCGATCGCCGCAGGTCCTCCTCGAGCTGGGAGAAGACTAAGCTCAGAATTAAGCAAAAAAATGCGAAGAATTGGCAAGGCGAAGCAATGAAAACGTTACAATCTTCAAGATTTTTTAGACTCTTGCGGCTACCACTGCGCCAGCCATTGCAGCAAGCGCTTTCATCCTCCCCAGGCGATCAGGTTGCCGTAAGACAAGGGCAAGGTTTTCCAGAACACTTGCAAGGCCTTCGCCGGCCGAATAAGGTCTGAGAGTGCGCGCAACTGCGCCGGTTGGTGCGCCGCAACCAGGTTAACGGGTTCCTACATTTCAAGAGGATCCAATTGATTTAGTCTTTCTGAAATCTTTCAGAAGACAATCTCCTGTTGCACCAAAATCGCTCTCCCTCACTTAAAACCACCCAATGGCTACTCGTACCGTCATCGGTCTGTTTGCCGAAAATTCCCACGCTGCCAAGGCCCTTGAGGATCTGGCCGCCGCTGGTCTGCATCGCGATGCCCTCGATCTGCTGAGCGCCGATGATGCTTCGGATGCTCCCAAGCTCCGCGCCCTCTCCGATCTAGTGCCCGAGCCCGATCTCAGCATCTACCTCGAAGGCGTTCGTCAGGGCGGCACCCTGCTCACCGCCCAGGTGCCCCTCGATCGCGAAGCCCGCGCCGCCGAAATCATCGGTGCGAACACCCCGGTCAACATTCGCGAGCACGCCGTTACCCTCAAGGCTCGCAACCCCGAACTGAAGGCCGAACTGATCGACGCCAAGCGCGATCCCAACGTGCTGGAAGTGGTGGAAGAGGTTGTGGAACTCGGCAAGGAGAAGGTCGAAGCCGGCCGCATGCGCATCTACAACGTGGTCTCCGAGTCGAAGGTCTCCAAGTCCATCGACCTGGTCGACGAGACCGTGACCGTTCAGCGCCGCCCCGTCAACCGCGCTGCCCTGGAAGATGCCTTCAAAGAGCGCGTGTTCGAACTCTCCGAGTTCGACGAGCGTGCCCTTGTCAGCAAGCGTGCCCAGGTTGTCGAAGAAATCAATCTCGCCAAGCAGGCCGAAACCAAGGGTCAAACCGTCACCGAAACCGTGCGTCGTTCCGATGTGCGCGTCGAGCGGCTGGATGCCGATGGCAAGGTGATCGGCTGATCTCATTGGGGCTGGGGTTCCGGCCTCAGCCCCTCCTCACACGGCCCCTTGGGGCATCATTAAGGGGGCCGCAAGGCCCCCTCTTTCTCCCTAACTCGGCATGATCCGTCGCATCTTGCGAGCCCTGCTGGGTGTCGGTTCGTCCCCTGCCGACGATCCTGTCGTCCTGACTTCAACCTCCGCCCCCGCCAGCCCCCGGAGTTCCGCCGTGACCGCTTCTGACAGTCCCCAGACCAACAACAACCTCGTCGTCGTCGGTGAAAACGGCGAGCCCTACACCCTCCTGCAGCGCAGCACCGACAATGGCATCGAAACCCTGCTGCTGGGCCGGAGCGATGGCTCCCAGATCACTCTTCCCTTGACCGATCTCAGCTGGAAGGGTGCCGGCACCTGGTTGCTCACCGACGCCGTGCGCGATGCCCGTGGTCTGGTGATTCCGGTCGTGGAAGAACGGCTCGAGGTATCCCGCGAGCGGGTGGAAACCGGCCGGGTGCGAATCAGTAAATCCGTGGAAGCCCGCGAGGTGGTGGTTGACGATCCCCTCAAGCGCGAATCCGTTCGGGTCGAACACGTGCCGATCAACCAAGTGGTGACGGGCGCGGTTCCCCAGGTGCGCGAAGAAGGAGATGTCACCGTGATCCCGATCCTTGAAGAGCGAGTTGTGACCCGCACCGAGCTGGTGCTGGTGGAGGAAGTGCGCATCCACCGCGAGCACAGCGAATACCACGACCCCCAACGGGTGACCCTGCGCAAGGAAGTGGTGGCCGTGGAGCGTTTTGGCGAAGACGGCAGGCCAATGCCCTCCTAATTTCGATCATCTTCACCGAAACAAGTGGTTCACACTCTGAAAGAACGCAGACAAACTTGATTTTACAGGCAAAATTACAGGCGGGCTTATCACCCAAACGGGTTCCTCTCCCTGATGGTAATGGTCAGCCCTATCCAGTTCTTCCTGCATCCATCCAAATGGAAGTCCCTACTTTTCCCATGAGCCACCGCAAGGTCAGAACACTGATGGCCAGCCTTGCATCGCTGGTTTTCTGCATCACTCTCCTGTTCAACGTATCCACCGCCTCGGCTGCAACCCTGGCGGATGACATGGTGCAAGCCAGTAAGGATGCGTGCATCAATTTGGCCAAGAAGCGCGGCTTCGCGGTGGAAACAGTGATCGACGCCCAACCGGCAGATGGCGACAGTGCTCACGTGGTGCTGAAGCTGGCCAAGGGCGGTGATCGCTACGAATTCAACTGCGGTTTCTCCCAGAACATCCGCCAGTTCGTTGAAGCCACCCCGGTGGCTACCACCAAGCAATCAGCCCCCACTCCCTCGAACCAACCGAGCAATCGCGTTGTCGATGCCAACAGGGATCGCACTGCGGTGGTCCAACGTGATCGCACTGCCGTGGTCCAACGTGATCGTCAGCGCCAGCGTGATCAGGTTGTGGTGGCTGAGCCGAAGCGTGATTCAGGATTCAACCCTGCCTGGTTGCTGCCCCTGTTGCTGTTGCCCCTGGCCTTCCTCTTCCTGCGCAACCGTGAGGCCGATGCGGAGTCGGGTGAACCCACCAAGGTGGGTGTCTACACCACCCCAACCAAGCCTGCGGCGGTGAAGGTGGATGCCACCGCCACCACGGCGAGCAAAGTGGTGGAAGCGCTGCTCAGAGTTCAGGATTCGGCGATTGAAGTCCGCTCCGGCGCTGGGCTCACCAACTCCGTGGCCCGGACCATCCCAGCGGGCTCCAAGGTTCGTCTGAGCGGCCGCTATCAGGACGACTGGGCCGAACTCGCTGAGGGTGGCTGGATTGCCATCCAATCCCTGGCGTCCGACCCCCGTCAAAGCTGAGCTTTAGGGGAAGGAAGGGGCCGGCGGGCAATCCTGTTCTTCCTGGGCTACAACCTGTGGCCATCCAGCTGCGCCGCTGTCTGGCCTTCACACTCCCTCACGGCCTGGCCCTCATCCAATGGAGACCAGGCCGATTCCTAGGCTGCATCGACTGGCAGCCTCGCCTTGAACGCAACAGATTTCCACCAAGAATCGCTGCATCGCGAACCAAGCCCATCCGATCCCGCCGCCATCGAGACAGCGCAGGGTTGGGATGTGATCGTGATTGGCTCCGGCATCGGCGGGCTGGTCACCGCCAGCCAGCTGGCCGCCAAGGGGGCGAAGGTGCTGGTGCTGGAGCGCTACCTGATTCCGGGGGGCTCAGGCGGCAGCTTCAAGCGCCAGGGTTACACCTTTGATGTGGGCGCCTCCATGATCTTTGGCTTCGGCCAGAAGGGGCACACCAACCTGCTCACCCGCGCCCTGGCCGATGTGGGCGAGCACTGCACCACCATCCCCGACCCCGCCCAGCTCGAATACCACCTACCCGGCGGCCTCAGCGTGGCCGTGGACCGCGATTACGAAGCCTTCATCGCCGACCTGACCGCCCGCTTCCCCCATGAGGCGAAGGGCATCCGCGCCTTCTACGACACCTGTTGGCAGGTGTTCCGCTGCCTCGATGCGATGCCGTTGCTCTCGCTCGAGGATCCGGCCTACCTGGCCAAGGTGTTCTTCAAGGCGCCGTTGGCCTGCCTGGGCTTGGCCCGCTGGCTGCCGGTGAACGTGGGATCGGTGGCCCGCGCCCACATCCAGGACCCAGACCTGCTGCGCTTCATCGACATGGAGTGCTTCTGCTGGAGCGTGATGCCCGCCGATCGCACGCCGATGATCAATGCGGGCATGGTGTTCTCCGATCGCCACGCCGGCGGCATCAACTACCCGCAAGGAGGCGTTGGTGTGATCGCCCAGAAGTTGGTGGCGGGGCTGGAGCGCCATGGCGGCGCGATCCGCTATCGCGCCCGGGTGGTGAAGGTGCTGCTGGAGCAAGGCCGGGCGGTAGGGGTGCGGCTGGCCGGTGGCGAGGAGCTCCGCGCCCGCCGGGTGGTGAGCAATGCCACTCGCTGGGACACCTTTGGGGATCCCGATGGCAACGGCCATCGTCCTGAGGGCGTCAGCTCGAGCGCTGACGGCGGCGGGCAGCAAAGCCTTGATGGTGCCGGGCAGCTCCCTGATGCCGGCGGGCCAAACCCCTCCGAACAAGGGATGCCCAGCCAGACCCTGATCGACGGCGCCGACACCCCCGCCGCCGAGCGCACCTGGCGCCGCCGCTACAAACCCTCCCCCTCCTTCCTCTCGCTCCACCTCGGCGTGCGGGCCGACCTGATCCCAGAGGGCACCCACGTGCACCACCTGCTGCTGGAGCACTGGGAGGAGATCGAAGCCGAACAAGGCACGGTGTTCGTGTCGATGCCCTCGCTGCTCGATCCCTCCCTGGCCCCGGCCGGCCACCACATCGTGCACGCCTTCACCCCCTCCTCCATGCAGGCCTGGAGTGGCCTTTCCCCCACGGCCTATGCCGCCAAGAAAGAAGCCGACGCCAACCGCCTGATCGCCCGCCTCGAGGCAATCCTGCCGGGCCTGGCCGGCGCCATCACCCACCGCGAGGTGGGCACCCCCCGCAGCCACCGCCGCTTCCTGGGCCGCAGCGGCGGCAGCTACGGCCCCATCCCCGCAATGCGACTGCCGGGCCTGCTGCCGATGCCCTTCAACCGCACCGGCATCAGCGGCCTCTACTGCGTGGGCGATTCTTGTTTCCCTGGCCAGGGGCTGAACGCCGTGGCCTTCAGCGGCTTCGCCTGCGCCCACCGCATCGGTGCGGATCTGGGGCTGAACTCCTGGGCGTTGCCGGATTGAGACACAACCTGAACCAAGCGAAGTGGAATCAAACTAGTTTTTGGATTATGTTGAGCAACAAGATTTTCTGGAGTGCCGCGCAGTTCAAGCCTTGATGCTATAGAGCGACTTGAGGATTCGAGGGTTAAAACAACATCTTAAACGATACGGCTATTGGTTGCGATCTTGGCTCTCGAGTTCTCAAAGCCATGCGCATGCATGAAGTGGCCAGTAGCCATATTGTGGAAGGCCAGATTGGCAACAGATCATTAAGCCTCGTCACCACACCTCCACAAGCGTGCAGCAGCCGTGCGGAACAGCAGCAACGGGTGCGGCTGCTAGCCGGCGGGGCTGCGGGGCCCTGGGTCTGCGCCGGCTGTTGACGAGCGTGGAAGTGCGCCCCGAAAGCCCGAACCTGGCGCTCAGAAGGGCGATGGCAGCCCGCCATCCCCACAACCCCGCCTAATCTGAACCCCATGCCTCCCTCCGGGAGATGACCCTCGCCCCCCCTGCTCCCGCCGCCCCCCAGGCCCCCGCCACCGGTCTGGCTCCCCTTCTGCTGCCGCCGGGCCTGCAGCTCAGCCCCGAGCAGTTCGCCCTGGTGTGCGAGGCGAACCCCGAGGCGGTGCTGGAACTCACGGCCGCTGGCCAACTGATCGCGATGACACCCACAGGTGGTGAAACCGGAAGTCGGAACAACCTCCTCAGTACCCGTCTGCAGGTCTGGGCCCTAGGCCAGGGGGGCTGGAAGGTGTTCGACAGCTCCACCGGCTTCCGCCTCGCCGATGGCTCCGTGCTCAGCCCCGATGCGGCCGTGCTGCGGCTGGAGCGGTGGCAGGCGCTCACGCCCGAACAACGCCGAGGCTTCCCGCCCTTGTGCCCGGACCTGGTGGTGGAGCTGGTGAGCCCCTCGGATGAGGGCCCCCGCGGCAGCGAAGCCCTGCGGCGCAAGATGGCCGCCTATCTCGCCAATGGCGCCCAGCTGGGCTGGCTGCTGTTTCCGCAGCAGCGGGCTGTGGAGATCTGGCAGCCGGGAGCTGATCCTGCGGCGCCGGTGGTGATGCAACGCATCGAGCCGGCCGAGGTGCTGGAGGGGGGCGAACTGCTGCCGGGGCTGCGGTTGGAGCTGGCGGAGATCTGGGAGGGTTAGCCTCGATTGCAAGGGCGTTGGAGCCTGGGAACAAGCCCTCATTCGCTCTATCTTGTGCCCATGGGATTAATCCGCGGCACCTTTTCCCTCAGCAACCCCACCCGGCCCGATCTGGCGCCGCTGGAGGTGACGGCTCTGGCCGACAGCAGAGCGGTGCATCTGTGCATTCCGGAGCACCTGACGATTCAGCTGAACCTGGCGGAACTGGAGCGGCGTGAGGTGGTATTGGCCGATGGCCACCGCCGTAGCGTGCCCTACGTGGGGCCGGTGGAGGTGCGTTTTCGTAACCGCCGCTGCTTCAGCGGCGCGATGGTATTGGGCCATGAGGTGCTGCTCGGCGCCATCCCGATGGAGGACATGGACCTGGTGCTCCGGCCCCAGCTGCAGAGTGTGGATGTGAACCCCGAGAGCCCGAATCTTCCGCTCAGCGTGGCGATGGCAGCCCGCTACCCCAACACCCCCGCCAAACCCGAAACGCGCGCGGCCAACGCCTGAAGCCGCCGGCGCCAAGCGGGCCGCCAACCAGGGGCCGGTCGTTTCGCCGACCGGGGTCGGCCGGCCCATGTGTTGCTGTCGACCTGCTCGCCATGCCCGGCGTGGAGGATCTCGATCTCCCCCTGCCGCACCACCGGCAGCTGGCCCGGGCGGCTGATCTGGCCTGCTGGATCTTATTGATACCAACCTTGTGTCGGAGTTGCGCAAGGTGCGCTCTGGCGAGGCACAGCAGCCTGTTCCTCTCGGCGATCACCCTTCACGTACTGGAGCTGGGGGTGCTGCTGGCCGAAAGGCGCGACCCAACCCAGGGAGCCCTGCTGCGCCACGGGCTCCAGCAAGCCGTGGTGCCGGCCGTTGCGGGGCGCCTCCTGGCGATGGATGCCGCCATAGCCCTGCGGAGCGCGGCACGGCATGGTCCCAACCCCAAGCCGTTTCGTGATGGCCTGATCGCCGCCACGGCGCTGGTGCACAGCCTGGTGGTGGACACCCGCAACCTGGCCGACTTCGAAGCCACCGGCGTGCCGCTGCTCAATCCCTGGCAGCAGGGGTAGGGCAGATCAGGCCGATGGCGGCCAACGCCTGCACACGCCGCCCACCGTGCTTCTGCTGTGCCTGTGGGCCTGGAGGGACTGTTGGCGGCCTTGTGGGCGGGTGTTGAAGAGTGCTGCCAGTTTGCGTGCCACCTGTGGGTTGTTGTAGTAAAGTATGAAGCGCCTGCTGCCTTATTATGACTTCTGACAACGACGAACTGCTCGCTGCAAAAAAAGGGAAGAAGGAAAAAAGAGATGGTGAGAATGATATAGAAAAAACAAGAAAAAATAAAAGAGAAAATGAAAGAGATATAGAAAAAGCGATGGAGCGTGGAGCGTGCGCGCCAAACGATGAAGCAGCAGGACCTTCCTGACCATCTTGGCATGAACCCCGCCCACTCCAACAAAAACCATTAACTCCAACGGGTCTGCAAAGACCCTTTTTAATTGCCTGGAGCATTGATTACCTGGCACCGTCTGTGCTGACTTGAGAATGTTGCCGCTTCTTCTGGGCGGCAACGCTGTTGTTTCTGCATTGAATCAAATAAGCTTCCGCAGCAAAGCAAGGCAGCAATGAGCGCCACAAGATATTCACCTTGACGCCTATTCCTAGAGTTTATTTCCCCTCCAGCACAGCATTTGTGCCCTAACTGCTATTCAGGCATTCGTCATCATTCCAGCGTGGTGCATTGCAATGCCGAAACCGCTCGGCGATTTGCTGCCAGCGCTCAGGAAGTTGCTGCAGCGCAGGCAGGTTAAGTG
>CALRXC020000063.1:0-21654 GCA_943372025.1 Synechococcus sp. UW140
GCAGCTTGCGGCCATTGAGGAGGAGCTTGGCGTGAAGCCAGCATCGCTTGAGGCCGATAGCAACTGGGGCACTCTGATCCTTGATGCAACCTGCGTGCCCGATGACATCCCCTATCCTGTGGACTTGAGACTGCTTGATGAATCGCGAGCAACAACGGAGAAGGTGATTGACGAGTTGTTCAAGCAGCTGCAGGGAAAGATCGGACGTAAGCCCCGCTGCAATCGCGATAAAGCTCACAATCTATTTCTGGCTATCATCAAGAAGAAGAAGCCAAAGCGTGAGGAGATCCGCGAGGCGAAGCGCTTCCAGCTCAACGAGATCAGCCGTAACCTAAGGGGAATTGACGGCATGATCCACTGCGGCGCAGTGCTTTCGGCGCTTGGCTCACAGCTGTACCGCAAACTGCTGATCGCCAGTGAGATCTATCGGCAGCAGCAGGATATGTATGACAATGACAGCCGGCGTATCGATGACAGGATCGTCAATCTTGCGAAACCGCATGTAAGACCGATCGTGAGAGGCAAGGCCGGCAAGAAAACTGAGTTCGGGGCCAAGATCTCAATTTCCGACCTGATCAGCAAGGAAGCTCCGCAAGCCCTGCCAAGCCCCCATCTCGACCCTAGAGTGGCACGGAAGTACTATCTAGGGAGGTGAGCAATGCCCCAGAGCAAAATCCAGTATCAGGCGGGGCTGTCCCTCACCCAGTTTACGGAGCAATACGGCACAGAGTCACAGTGCGAGGCAGCACTTGAAAAGGATCGATGGCCGGAGGGGTTTCGCTGTCCGCGTTGTGGAGGTGCACACTACGGGGTTATTCATGACAGGCGGCGAAAGCGATATCAATGCAAGAACTGCCGCCACCAGACAACGCTGACGGCAGGGACCGTTTTTGAAGCCACCAAGCTGTCACTCACCATCTGGTTTCAGGCGATCTATATGATCAGCCAGGCGAAAACAGGGCTCTCTGCCTTGGCGCTGAAGCGTCAGCTTGGGGTAAGTTACCCTACGTCTTGGATGATTCATCACAAGCTCATGCATGCGATGCAGCAACGTGATGACCACTATCTGCTGGGTGGACTCGTGCAGATTGATGATGCTTATCTTGGCGGTGAGCTCAGTGGTGGCAAGGCTGGTCGTGGATCGGAGAACAAGGTCCCCTTCGTAGCAGCCGTGGAATTCAATGAAAAGAAACGACCGATCCGCATGCGGATGAGTCGTGTAAGTGGATTCACAACAAAAGCCATTGCGAGCTGGGCTCAAAACCATGTTGCAGCCGGGACGACTGTCATCACCGATGGCCTGGCGTGTTTCGCGGGAGTGACCGAGGCCGGCTGCAAGCATATACCAAAGATTACAGGACGCCGAAAGCCAAAAGAACTGCCGTTGTTCCAGTGGCTCAACACAATCCTAGGCAATGTAAAGACGGGGATTGGTGGTGCCTACCATGCATTTCTGTTTTCCAAATATAGTAACCGCTACCTTGCGGAAATTGCGTACCGATTCAACCGTCGATTCAATTTGAAGACACTGCATCAGCGGCTCCTGATAGCCGCAGTGGGCTGCCCACCATGCCCTGAGCGGCTCCTGCGTTCTGCGGAGTCTTCTTGCTGATCAGGAGCTGGCTTGCCGCTGACCCCTCCCCCCCTGGGGGCAACGGCCCTGGCTTGAACGGTGCCTGCAGCTGGAGCGCAACCCCTAGATTCGACTCCACACCAATGCCACCTCCCTCGGGCCCCATGGTGCTCGCCAACCCCTCCGGCGCCACGGCCGTCCCCAATGCCGGCAACGGCCAGCCCGGCTCCAGCCCCGCCCCCACGGCGAGCCCGGCCTGGAGCGCCACCGACGGTGCCGCCCTCTACGGCATCGATCGCTGGGGGGATCCCTATTTCAGCGTCAGCGATCGGGGACACGTGATGGTGCAGCCCCGCGGCGAGCGCGGTGGTTCCCTCGATCTAGTGGACCTGGTGGAGGAGCTGCAGGGCCGCAACCTCAGCCTGCCCCTGCTGATCCGCTTCGACGACATCCTCGAGGACCGGCTGGAGCGGCTCCACGCCGCCTTCGAGCGGGCGATCGCCCAATACGCCTACCGAGGCCGCTACCAGGGCGTGTTTCCGGTGAAGTGCAACCAGCAGCGCCACGTGGTGGAGCAGCTGGTGGAGAGCGGCCGCCGCTGGCACTTCGGCCTGGAG
Source organism: Synechococcus sp. UW140 (assembly GCA_943372025.1). Classification (GTDB taxonomy): domain Bacteria; phylum Cyanobacteriota; class Cyanobacteriia; order PCC-6307; family Cyanobiaceae; genus Cyanobium. The sequence continues at coordinate 2,191 of CALRXC020000063.1, forward strand.
GCCGGCAGCAAGGCGGAGCTGCTGATCGCCCTCTCATTGCTCGACGACCCCGAGGCCCTGCTGATCTGCAACGGCTATAAGGACCGCCGCTACATTGAAACCGCGATCCTGGCCCGCCGCCTCGGCCGCCAGCCGGTGGTGGTGATCGAGCAGGCCGATGAGGTGGAGCGGATCATCGCCGCCAGCAACGATCTGGGGGCAGCTCCCTTCATCGGCATCCGCGCCAAGCTGTCCACCCGCAGCACCGGCCGATGGGGCAGCTCGGTGGGGGAGGGGGCCAAGTTCGGCCTCTCGATCCCCGATCTGCTCGCCACCGTGGAGGCCCTGCGCGCCGCCGGGCTGCTGGTGGATCTGCGCCTGCTGCACTTCCACATCGGCAGCCAGATCAACGACATCGCCGTGCTCAAGGACGCCCTGCAGGAGGCCGGCCAGCTCTACGTGGAGCTCACCCGGCTGGGGGCGCCGATGGGCTTTCTCGATGTGGGCGGTGGCCTCGGGATCGACTACGACGGCAGCCGCACCGCCACCGCCGCCTCCACCAATTACTCCCTGCAGAACTACGCCAACGACGTAGTGGCCACCGTGCGGGAATGCTGCGAACCCCACGGCGTGACCCTGCCCACCCTGGTGAGCGAGAGCGGCCGCGCCATCGCCAGCCACTTCTCGGTGCTGGTGTTCAACGTGCTCGGCGCCAGCCGGCCGCCGCTCTCCGTGCCGGAGCCCGGAGACCAAGAGCCGCTGATCGTGCGCAACCTGCGCGACACCCTCGCCGGGGTGAGCGGCCACGAACCCCTGCCGCAGGAGCGCCTGCAGGAGGCCTGGAACGATGCCCTCAAATTCCGCGACGACGCCCTGGCCGCCTTCCGGCTCGGCTACATGAGCCTGCCGGAGCGGGCCATGGCTGAGCAGCTCACCTCGGCCTGCAGCGCCACCATCGCCCGGCGGCTCGAGGCGCTACCCGGCGGCACACCGGTGCCCGAAGAGCTGGAGCGGCTGCGGGCCTCCCAGGCCGGCACCTATTACGTCAATCTCTCGGTGTTCCGCTCAGCGCCTGACACCTGGGCGATCGACCAGCTCTTCCCGGTGCTGCCGCTGCACCGCCTCGATGAAAAGCCCACGCGGCTGGGCACCCTGGCGGACCTCACCTGCGATTCCGATGGCAAGCTGGCTCGCTTCATCGATCGCGGCCACAGCAAACCCCTGCTGGAGCTGCATGAGCTTGAGGCCGATCAGCCCTACTGGATCGGCCTGTTCCTCGGCGGCGCCTATCAGGAGGTGATGGGCAACCTCCACAACCTCTTCGGCAGCACCAATGCCGTGCACATCCGCCTCAGCGCTGGGGGGCGCTACAGCGTGGATCACGTGGTGCGGGGCGACACCAACGCCGAGGTGCTGCAGGCGATGGAGCACGATCCGCTCGCCCTGCTGGAGCGGCTGCGGGTGGCCAGCGAGGCGGCGATCACCCGCGGCGACCTGGCGATCCGCGATGCCCGCCGCCTGATGGATCACCTCGAGGGCAGCCTCCGCCAGACCACCTACCTGCAGGGCTGACCCAGGACCCACGCCGCGGCTCATGGGTCCTCCTCTCTCTACGGAGAGGCACCCTTTCAGGGCGTGGCAACCGGAGCGGCTGCCCGAACGCGCCCCCCGAAGCGCCAGCGCAGGCCGAAGCGCAACCCCCAGTTGATCAGGGGGCTGCGCTCCAGGCTGCCCTGGCTGCGGGACGGTGAGCCCTGAAACACGGCCTCCGCGAACAGATCCGTGCGCGGCGAGCTGCGGTAGGCCAGGCCCGTCTTGGCCTGGTAAGCCGGCAGGTTGCCGCTGCCGCCGAAGGTGGAACTGAAGCGACGCACCTGAATGGTAGTGGGACTGGTTTGCAGGGCCGTGAAGCCGAGCCCGCCGCCGAGGTAGGGGATCAGACGGGTGCCCGGCACGGGCAGATCCAGGTAGAGGCTGGCGAAACCGCTGTTGCTGCTCACCTTCGGGCTGTCGCGGCTCACGATGGGACGGAAGGGTCCGACGGTCCAGCTGGAGCCGGCGTCGTCGATCGTTGCCTGGCGACGCACCCAGCTGAGCTCGCCGCGCAGCCTGCCGAAGTCGTAGCCAAGACCCCGCTCGGAGGCGAAGCCTGGATCGGCCAGTACCTCCCCCCGGATCGGCAGACGAGGGCCGAGGCGATCGTCGCTGTAGTGAACCGGCTGGGGCCAGCCCGCGCCGGCGCCGAAGGTGGTGTAGAAGCCCTTCGGATCGAGGGTCTGGATCCAGTCGATCGGTGCCGGCTCGGCCTCTGGAACAGGATCGGCCCGAGCCGGCTCCTCCGCCAGGGGAGCCGCTGCCAGCGCAGCGATCAGGACATGCTGCGAAAGGAAAGAGATGGATCTGGCCCGGGCAGCCATGAACAGGACATTCGGGCCTAAACGCATGCAGGCAAAGAACTATTCAAGATGGTGTAATCTACCACCGGCTTTGGTTATAACTGGTTCACTGCGAACCTTCGACTCCCTCAGGCCAGCGCCGGCAGCTTTCGCCCTCGCGGCAGCCCAGCAGCAACATCAGCGCGCCTCCCACTCCTACCGCAGCGCCTCCTGCAGCTCCAGAGAGCGTTCCGGTCGATCTCGCCACAGGCCGAAGAGCTCGCCGTGGCTGGGTTTCTGCTTGTCCAGCCAGAGCCGCAGCGCCTCGCCCGCGACAGCCCACGCTGGCGGCAGAGGCATTGAGCTGGGCACGCTCCGCCTCCGGCAGTTCCACGATCGAGCGCATCCTGATGCCGCTAGCAGATGACGGCATCAGGGGGGGGCTGATGGCCCGTGAAGCTGAACGGGGCCTCGATGTTGGCGAGCTGGCGCTGGAGCTCGGCGAGTGCTGCACCCCTCCTCTTCGCTTCGCGGCTCAAGCCCAAGGTTGGTGGCCGCTCAGAGCGTTCAGAGGCCGCCATGCTCCGCCCAGAACCCTGCTGGGGTGCGCATGGGATAGCGATCCCGCAGGATCAGCAGGGCCTTGTCGCCAGTCACCAGGGTCTGGCCAAGCCATGCCGCCGCGCCGCCACCAGAGTGCCGAGCACCGGCAGGTCGTCGCGATCCGACGGGTCGCTCTCGACAACGGCCTCCGGCTCCACCAGCCCGGCCAGGGTCGCCACGGTATCAATCAGAGCGTCGATCGCCTCCGGCGTGAGCCCATGCCGGAGGGCCAACCGGGGCAAGGTGCGGCGCAGCTCAGCCAGGATGAACTCCGACAGCACCACCTCCAGCGCCCCGAAGCGCCAGGCGGCGATCAACCTGCCGGGCACGCTGGCGGGGTAGGCGAGGCCTGAAAGCAGCACGTTGGTGTCGAGCAGAACGCCCAGGCTGGGCATGGGTCAGCGCCCGGTGCGGCTGGCCGCCACAGCGGTGTCAATCTCGGCCAGACCCTCGGCTTCTGGAACCTCGGCATAGCCCGACTCGATGCGCTCGCATAGCCCGTCGAAACGCGCCTGCAGCCGGCGGATCCGCTCAAACAGGCGGGCACCCACCAAGGCGGCCACGGGCTTGCCACATTCGGGATCGCCCCTAGTTGCCAGGGCTGGTGATCGATTTGGTAAAAATCTGGGCGGGCTGAGGGGCAGGGAACGGCCAGCCCCCCTAAGGCACCACCAGAGTCGGCCGGCTTGAGCCAACAACTGTCCTGCGTCTGCAGAGAGATCAGCAGCAGTAAGCCCAGCACCACCAGCCCGGAGCAGCTGCGCACCAGCAGACGGCGGGCCTGATGGCCGCCGCGACTCAGGCTCCATGGCCGCCGCCAGGTGGAGCGGCAGCACCGCCAGCAGGGCCAGAAAGCCGTCGGTGCAGATGACACCGCTGAAGGCCAGCAGCCAGAAGGAATCGGCGAGCTTGGAGGGCAACAGCGACAAGACCACCGCCAGAGTGAAGATCAGCAGCAGCCCATTGGCCGCCTAGGAGCCAGCTGCGGGTGGTGGGTGTGATGCAAGTCAATCCCCAGCCTGCAGACGAGGATTAGGATCAGCGGATAAAAATTCTGGTTTAAGGTGTTAAATGGCCCTGTTGGGATTCAGTGGTCTGCCCCTGTTCTTGGTGCTCTGCTTCGGCCATTGTCTCTGCGACTTTCCGCTCCAAAGCGACAAGATCGCCCTCGGCAAATGTCCGGGCTCCCAAGTGGAAGGAATTGCCTGGCCCTACTGGCTAGCGGGCCATGCCGGCACCCATGCCCTGGCGGTGGCGCTGATCAGCGGCAACGCCTGGCTAGGTCTGGCGGAATTCCTCACCCATGGGTTGATCGATTGGTGCAAATGCCGCGGCCTCTACAACCTCGGCACCGACCAGGCACTGCATCTCGGCTGCAAGGGCCTCTGGGTTCTCCTCGGCTGAAGGGGGTTCCCGCAGCTGCGCACGGGTAGGCCGGCTGGCCAGTCGGGGCGCACCAGATTCTCGAGGGCGAAGCGGCGCTCCAGGTCGGCGGTGGCCACGCTGGCCCACAAGCCTCGCGCAGCTTGCCGAGAGCCGAGTGGCTGCTGGGGAAGGGCCATCTCCGCCTCGATCGCGGCGAGGCTCAGGCCGGTTTCCGCCAGTCCTCAGTACCGGTTCTGAACCGCGCAGAACTGCACCACCAGGGCCAGGCGATCGGTGGGCTTGGGCAACTCAGCCGGATCGAAGGGCGGCGGCGCGGCCTCGGCCATGGCCGCGCGCATCATCACCGGGCCTCCGCCTCCCTCCACCTGAATCTGCAGGGGCACCAGGCGGGTCCTGCCGATCAGCTGGGCGAGCGGTCGCACCTGGGCCTCCGCATCCTGGAAAGCGGCCGCCAGCAGGGCCTGGCGGGAGGCTTCAGCTCCAGCGGGGTCGGCCTCCGGGCTCACGGGCGCCAGCCGCACCCCGGGCAGGGCGCCGACCCGGCGGATCAGCCCCTGCAGCTGCTGGGCGGCCAGCTTGCCGGCTACCGGCAGATTGGCCTGCACCAGGGCGGGCCGGCCGGGTTGCGCCATCCTGGGCCAGGTGGAGGGGGAACCCACCTCCAGCCCTTCAACCCCCAGGTCCCGCAGGGCCGACCGCGCCGCGGCCAGCCTGGCCTGCAGGCGGGCGAGGGCTCCATCGGCCGTAGGTGCCTCGGCCTCCAGGTTGAGCGAGAAAGCGATGCGAGCCAACGGACGCTTGCGCTCGGCACTGCCCCTGGCCTCCAGCAGGGTCCCCTGGCACTGAAGCTGCACCTCAGCGGAGCGGGCCGGATCGGTTAGGGGGAACGCCGCCAGGAGCAGCACCAGACCCGATAGGGGAGCCAGCGAGCCCGGAACCACCGGGCGACGGCTGACACCCAACAGGACACCAAGCCGGCGCAGGCGATCGGGGCAGATCATCACGGATTCAGAAACAGAGGGTGGGCCGGGCTGAGCTGGAGCAGCATCTCGGCCTGCAGGTGGCCAGCCTCGCACCGCCTCAGCAGCAGGCGGCCGCCCTGGCTGCGGCAGAAGCGGTCCACCAGGAGCAAGCCAAGGCCCTGGGCACGGATGGCGCTGACGATCGTCGGCCCGCGAGCTGGCGGGCATGGTCAGCAGGCTGAAACCCTGCCGCAGGGCCGAGAGGGTCACCGGCGGACGCCCGTATTCGAGGGCCGGACGCCGGAGGCCTTCAACAAGGCGGCATCCCCGGCGGCATCCCCACGCCTGAGGCGAGTCACCGTGCCATTGACCGCCGTGAGCTGGGCCCGCAGCCCTTCAATCAAAATGGATTGCGGCGAGTGCCTGTAGCCAGCTCCTGCTCAAAGCTGCGGGGCCGGTGGAAGCTGATGGTGCACCACCCGAAGGCATCGAAACGGAACCTCAGGAGGCTGCACAGGGCCTCATCGTCCTCCAGGATCCAGATCGAGGGGCGGCTGGTCATGATCGGCGAGACTGACCAATCCGAGGGTCCTCCGCTCCCCCATGCTCGCCAGCAGCACCGGCAGCGCCATCCCAGCCATGGGGGCCTCCGACCAGGCCGCCCGCGCCTTCCCCCTAGCGGCGATCACCGGCCACGGCACCCTCAAGCTGGCCCTGCTGCTGGCGGCCGTGGATCCGGGCCTGGGGGGCGTGGTCATCGCCGGTGGACGGGGGACAGGAAAGTCGGTGCTGGCCCGGGGACTCCATGCCCTGTTGCCGCCCATCGACAGCCTCGATCTGGGCAGCGCCGCCACGGCCCTCCACATCGATCCCAGCCGCCCGGATGACTGGGATGCCCCCATCCGCCGGCGCATCACCGAGCTGGGGGGGGATGCCAGCGGCGCCGACCGCACCGCCCTGCTGCCCACCCGGGTGGAGCCGGCCCCGTTCGTGCAGGTGCCTCTGGGCATCACCGAGGACCGGCTGGTGGGCTCGGTGGATGTGGCCGCCTCACTGGCCGCCGGGGCGCCGGTGTTCCAGCCGGGCCTGTTGGCCGAAGCCCACCGGGGCGTGCTCTACATCGATGAACTCAACCTGCTCGACGACCAGATCACCAACCTGCTCCTTGCGGCGGTGGGGTCGGGCGACAACCGGATCGAGCGCGAGGGGCTGAGCCTCTCCCACCCCTGCCGCTGCCTGCTGATCGCCACCTACAACCCCGAGGAGGGGGCGGTGCGCGACCACTTGCTCGATCGCTTCGCCATCGCCCTCTCCGCCAACCAGCTGCTGGATGTGGAGCAGCGGGTGGCGATCACCCGCTCCGCCCTCGACCACGGCGAATCGGTGGAGGCGTTTCGGGCCCGCTTCCAGGAGGAAACGGACGGCCTGGCCACCCAGCTGCTGCTGGCCCGGCAATGGCTGCCGGATGTGCGGATTAGCCGCGAGCAGATCGCATACCTGGTGACCGAGGCGATCCGCGGCGGCGTGGAGGGCCACCGCAGCGAGCTCTACGCCGTGCGGGTGGCGCGGGCCCATGCGGCCCTCAGCGGCCGCGACCAGGTGGAGGCCGAGGACCTCCAGGTGGCGGTGCGGCTGGTGATCGCGCCGCGGGCCCTGCAGCTGCCGCCGCCTGATCCGAACCAGCCCCTCGAACCACCGCCACCGCCACCACCGCCCCAGGGCGAGCAGCCGCCTGAGGAACCCGAACCTCCCCAGAACGAGGAGCAGCCGGACGACGACCAGGACGACAACAGCGAAGACGAACCGGACGAGCCGGAGGACGACACCCTCGAGGATCAGGCGCCCCCCCAGATCCCCGAGGAGTTCCTGTTGGATCCGGAGGCCACCGCCATCGACCCCGACCTGCTGCTCTTCGGCGCCGCCAAGGCGAAGAGCGGCGGCAGCGGCAGCCGCGCCGTTGTGCTGAGCGACTCCCGCGGGCGTTACGTGAAACCGATGCTGCCCCGAGGGCCGGTGAAGCGGATCGCCGTGGACGCCACCCTGCGGGCCGCCGCGCCTTACCAGAAGGCACGCCGCGAGCGGGAACCCCACCGCAAGGTGATCGTGGAGGACGGCGACCTCCGGGCCAAGCAGCTGCAGCGCAAGGCCGGTGCCCTGGTGATCTTCCTGGTGGATGCCAGCGGCTCGATGGCCCTCAACCGCATGCAAAGCGCCAAGGGGGCCGTGATCCGGCTGCTCACCGAGGCCTATGAGAACCGCGACGAAGTCGCCCTGATCCCCTTCCGCGGCGAGCAGGCCGAGGTGCTGCTGCCCCCCACCCGCTCGATCACCGCCGCCCGCCGCCGGCTCGAATCGATGCCCTGCGGCGGCGGCTCACCGTTAGCTCACGGCCTCACCCAGGCCGCCCGGGTGGGGGCCAACGCCCTGGCCACCGGCGACCTGGGCCAGGTGGTGGTGGTGGCGATCACCGATGGCCGCGGCAACGTGCCCCTCTCTCGCTCCCTCGGTCAGCCCGAGCTGGAGGGGGAGGAACCGGTGGACCTCAAGGAGGAGGTGAAGCAGGTGGCCAGCCGCTACCGCTCCCTGGGCATCAAGCTCTTGGTGATCGACACCGAGCGCAAGTTCATCGGCAGCGGCATGGGCAAGGACCTGGCCGAGGCCGCCGGAGGCCGCTACGTGCAACTGCCCAAGGCCAGCGACCAGGCGATTGCCGCGATCGCCCTGGAAGCGGTGGCGGGGCTCTGAGGCCAGCCGATCCCCGGTTGGGGTCATCACGGACCTAATCGAGCGGCGATGAACCGCTGCGGCGGATCAGGGAGTGGGCACCTCGTAGCCGTAGGCCGGCACCGGCATGGCAGGGGCCTTGGTGCGGGGCGCGAAGCGGTCGGCGGGATCGGGGCGGTGCGGGCGGGCACGCATGGCCGGAGGCCTGGCTGACTCCACGGCGTGGGCCTCGGACCCATCGCGATGGCTGGAGCCGCCGCCTGTTGCATTGCCCGGTGGGGAGCCTCCGGCCTCGCCGGAACGAGAACGGTTGCCTTCGCGGCGCCCGGCAGAGGCACCGCCAGCCGGAGCCGTGCCGGGATAGAGATCATCGAAAAAGCGGCCCAGACCCACCGAAACACTGCGCATGCCGGCCACGAAGGAGGGGTCACCGGTGAGTTTCTGCACATCGCCCCCCACCGCCTCCCAGCGCTGCGTGAGCCGGCGGGCATTGGCCAGGGTGGCCTGGAGATCGCTCACGGTATTGGCCTGGTCGAGACGGCCGGCGAGTTGCTTCACCGAGCGGCTGGCCTGGCGGGCATCGACGCTGGCGGCGGTGATGTTTTGCACGATCGGATCGGTCTTCCCGACCACTCCGTTAAGCCCCTTCACGAGCTTCTGGGCGTCACCCAGGAACGTCTGGCCCTGAGCGGTGAGCTTTCTGGTCTCATCGGCGGTTTTGTCAAAAGAGTCGGTGGCCTGCGCGAGGCGCTTCACCAAGCGCTCCTGGTCGGCTTGGTCGAGCAGTTTCTGCATGGTGGTGGTCACCGAGTCGAGGGTGGGGGCTTCGATGCCGCTGACCCTGCCCCGGTCGCACACCATGCGGCTGTTGTCACAGCCCCGATCGAGGGGGCCGGGGCCATCCAAGGACTGGGGCGGACCGGCGCTCAACAGTGACACCATTGCATCGCCCCCCAGCAGAGAGCCCGCCCCTACCCGGGCCACCACCGGCCGTGCCAGGCGCAGGCTGGGATCGGTGATCTCCAGATCGGCCAGCACCTCCCGGGCGTTCACCTTGATCGAACGCACCCGGCCCACCAGCACCCCGCGGAAGGAGACTGGGGAGCGTTCGGCCAGACCGGCCGCATCCTCGAAGCTGGCCTGAATGGTCCAGTTGCCCCTGGTCAACGAGATTCCCTTCAGCCAGAACCACAGGCCCAGGCCAGCGGCCATGGCGGCCAGCAGGGAAAAACCAACCAGGGCCTCACGGACACTGCGGCGCATGGGCTCAGAGCTCGGCCGGCTGCATCGGTCCGCGCAGACTACCGCTCCGGAATTGGGTCACATAGGGATTGTCGGTGCGATGGAAGTCGGCCAGGCTTCCGTCCCAGCGGAACTGGCCGTCGTAGAGGAGCACCACCCGTTCGGCGCAACGCTCAATCGTGCTCATCACGTGGCTCACCACCACACCGGCCGCATTGGTGAGTTCGGTGGTGCGCACGATCAGATCCTCCACCCGGGTGCAGGCCACCGGATCCAGGCCGGCGGTGGGTTCATCGAAGAGCAGCAGCGGCGAACGGCCATCGACCGCAGCCGGGTCATCGATCAGGGCCCGGGCGAAGCTCACCCGCTTCTGCATGCCGCCGCTGAGCTCGCCGGGCAGCCGGTCCTCGATGCCGTAGAGCCCCACCGCCTCCAGGGCCCGGCTCACCCGCTGTTGAATCTCCGCGTCTGGGAGCCGGCTGTAGCGATAGAGCAGAAAACCCACGTTCTCGCGAACGGTGAGGGAGGCGAGCAGGGCGGGGTTCTGGAACACCAGACGCACATCGGGGGGATGGCGCTGGTCGAGGCGAAGGTAGGTCTGGGGTTCGCCGTGGATGAACAGCTCCCCGCTGGTGGGCAGCTGCAGCCCGGCCAGCAGCCTCAAGATCGTGGATTTGCCGGCGCCTGAGGGGCCTACCACCACCAGTCGTTCGCCGGCCAGGAGGCGCAGATCCACGGCATCGAGCACGGTGCGTTCCCCCCAGCGCACCCCCAGTGCCCGCATCTCGGCCACCATTTCCGCCACCTTCTCCGCCATGGACTCCGGCAGGGTTGCGGTCGCTGCGGGCGGCGGCCAAGGGCCGGGTGGCGCGGCTGCAGAAGGAGCCCCCGACAGGCCACTCGCCTCAGCTGAGTGGGCCGCTCTGGCTCTGGCAGATGGGGTGCCATCGTCCCCGGAGTGCAGAGGAGGGGAAGCAGCAGCCACGACCGCAGAGGCACTTCGGGGTCAACGCCCCCATCCTGCCCGTTTCATCCCCTGGTGTTCGTTCGTAGAGTTGGTCCAACCCTGCGGCGCCCCGGCGCCATCCCCTTGCCCCGCCGAGGCACCGCTCCCCAGCACCCCCGCCGGACCGGCCGGCCGGAGTGGCTCGGCCGAGGTGAGATGCGCCAGCGGGATCTGGTGAACCGCTCCCGGCGGGCGGTGCGCTGGCTACAGCCCGGCCTAGTGGTGAAGCGCTGGATGCTCACCTCCGGCATCGGCCTGTTGCTGGCGTTGCTGGGGGCGGCGGTGTGGGCCGATCTGCAGCCGATCTACTGGACGCTGGAATCGATCAAGTGGCTGCTGGCCCGCGTCACCCAGGTGATGCCGCGCGGCATCACCGGGCCGCTGGTGCTGGTGGTCGGCGGCGGCCTGGTGTGGCTGGGCCAGAGCCGCAGCTTCGGCACCATCCAGCAGGCCCTGGCCCCGGAAAAGGACACGGTGCTGGTGGATGCCCTGGTGGCCCAGCGGCGGCTCAACCGCGGCCCAAACATTGTGGCGATCGGCGGCGGCACGGGACTGGCCACGCTGCTGAGCGGCCTGAAGCGCTACAGCGGCAACATCACCGCCATCGTGACCGTGGCCGACGACGGCGGCAGCAGCGGCGTGCTGCGGCGAGAGTTCGGGGTGCAGCCCCCGGGCGACATCCGCAACTGCCTGGCGGCCCTCTCCCGGGAGGAGCCCCTGTTGACACGGCTCTTCCAATACCGCTTCAAGACCGGCAGCGGCCTGGAGGGCCACAGCTTCGGCAACCTCTTTCTCACGGCCCTCACCGCCATCACGGGCAACCTGGAATCGGCGATCACCGCCAGCAGCCGGGTGCTTGCGGTGCAGGGTCAGGTGGTGCCGGCCACCAATGCCGATGTGCGCCTCTGGGCCGAACTGGAAAACGGCGAACGGATTGAGGGGGAATCCACCATCGGCAAGGCCACTAGCCCGATCGTGCGCCTGGGCTGCACGCCGGAGCGGCCCCCGGCCCTCCCCAAGGCACTGGAGGCGATTGCCAACGCCGACCTGATCGTGCTGGGCCCGGGCAGCCTCTACACCTCCCTGCTGCCCAATCTGCTGGTGCCGGAGTTGGTGACCGCCATCAGCCGCAGCCGCTCTCCCAGGCTCTACATCTGCAACCTGATGACCCAGCCCGGCGAAACCGATGGGCTGGATGTGGCGGGCCACCTACGGGCGATCGAGGCTCAATTAGCCACGCTTGGGGTTGAGCAGCGGCTGTTTGATTGCGTGCTGGCGCAAGAAAAACTCGACGACACCGCCATGATCCACAACTACCGCCTACACGGCGCCGAACCGGTGAGCTGCGACGCCCGCTCCTTGCGCAGCCAGGGCTACGAGGTGATGCTGGCCCCCCTGCAGGGTGCTCGCCCCAGCGCCAGCCTCCGCCATGATTCGCGCAGCGTGGCGTTGGCGGTGATGCGGTTCTACCGGAAGCACAGGAGGGAGGGGTGAGCCAGCGGAGACCGGAATCCCGAAACAAAACGGCATCCGCAGTGCCCGCCGCTATACCAGCAGATTCGCAACAACCCGGATGATCCCCTCAGCCAACGGGTGTTGAGCGAAGGTGATACCGGCCGGAAAACCAGCCACTTCTCCTTCATCTTCGAGCGGCTGTTCAGCACCCAGCTAGCATCGGAAAGAAGCATCAGCTACACCGCCTACCGCTACAGCCGAGCGGAGCTGCATGAGCGCTATCCTGCCTGCTACATCGATTTCCTGGCCGATCTCCAGGACCTGGAAGAGCGGCTGCCCGATGATCCAGAGCCCGTGCAGCACAGCCGCCACCATCAACGATTTCTGCAGCGACAGAATCAGGAGGTGCGATGGATGAACCGCCCCTGGATTGGCCAGAGGTTAAACCGGCTGTGGCAGCGCTGGGAGCGATCCCCCATTCGCAACGCAATAATGCAGAAATGATTTCCCAGGAACGCCAGACAGAGCTCTTCCATTTCCTCAATCCAGCCTATGGGCGTTGGCAAACAAATCTACCTGGGCGCAGCAAGCAACATCGTGAGCTTTGACCTCATAGGAAACTCAACCCAAACTTTCCGTTTTATCGAACCTCTACGAGCTTGTCCCCGTTCTCCGTGAAGCCGTGAGAGACTACCCTAGTAAGATCCTGGGCGGTTGTTCGACCGTAATCGGCACGCTTGGCCCACCCCCTCTTTTTACTACGCAGCATCCTCCGCAAGGGCCTTGAGCCACTTCGCGATCAGAGGCCAGCCTCCCGCCTGATCCGCCATACGGCAAGGAAAGAGTGGCGGCTGATCAGTCTAAACATGCTCTGCAACCTCCTTCAGGCAGCCGCTGAGGGCGCCACGCTTGGCGTGATGTTTCTAGCGGTGGATCTGCTCTCAAGGCCCGAAGGTTCGAGCATTAACTGGTCCAGCAAGCCCATCCTGGGTTCGGTGCCGCAGCTTGGGGAACTGCTCAGCAGCCTGCCACGCAATCAGATGTTTTTGCTCTTACTGGCTTTGGCCGTGCTGCTGAAGCTGGGGCAGAGCCTGGCCATGTATGTGGGGTCGGTGGCGGTGGGGTACTACGCCAATCGCACTTCAGCCCGGCTCACCGCCGTGCTGCATTCACAGATCCTGGGGTTCAGCTTCCCCTGCGCCAGTCGCTACCGCGTGGGCGATCTCCAGTACATCAACGGGATTGGCCCCAACACCGTGATCAGCGAGATCAACATCGTCAGCGGACTGGTGATGAACCTGCTGATGATGGCCACATACCTGGTGGTGCTGGTCAGCCTTTCTCCCTGGCTGCTATTTGCCGCCGTGGCGATGGGGGGGGTGCTGGCCTTGGTGCAACAGCAGCTTCTGCCGCGAATTCGTTCACGGGCCGTGGAATCCACCACGCTCGCGCGAGAGCTCGCCAGCCGCATGACCGAGAACATCCAGGGTCTGCGGCTTCTGCACACCAGCGGCCAACTAGATGTAGCCGACCAGGATGTGACGAACCGAACCAGGGCAGTGGAAATGAACTCCCGCTCCCAGACCCGTTTGAATGCTGTAAATGGGCCGATCATCGTGACCCTGCCCATCCTAATGATCGCGGTGATCGCAGGGCTGAGTGTGCTCTTATTCGGCACCCGCAATTCCGGCGTTCTCCCCAGTCTGGTGACCTTTGTGGTGGCCCTGCAGCGGCTTAATGGCAGCTTCGGCAACCTCACCAACTCCATGACTTCACTACAAAACAATTCAGCGAGCCTAGATTTACTCAACGTCTTCCTAATTGAGAGCGACAAACAATACCGGCACCGTGGCGGGCGCACATTCAGCGGTATCCAGCAACGCATCGAACTGCGAAATGTGGGCCTTCGCTACTCTCCGGAACTGGAGCCAGCCCTGACAGGAATCAATCTCTCCCTTCCGAAAGGAGAAACCGTGGGCCTGGTTGGAAGCAGCGGTGCCGGCAAGAGCTCGATAGCCGATCTGCTTGCCGGTCTCTACGACCCCACGGAAGGCGAGATCCTGGTGGATGGCACCAACCGGTCCGGCTTCGACCTGGTGAGCTGGCAGCAACGGCTCGGGGTGGTGAGTCAGGACACCTTCCTGTTCAACGCCACCATCGCCGACAACATCGCCTTCGGCACACCGGGCGCCAGTCGCCAAGCGATCGAGATGGCCGCTGAGCAGGCCCAAGCCTCTCGTTTCATCGGGGCCCTTCCGGATGGCCTCGATACCCTCGTAGGCGAACGGGGCTACCGCCTCAGCGGTGGCCAGCGTCAACGCCTTTCCTTAGCCCGCGCCATCCTGCGGGACCCCGAACTACTGATCCTCGATGAAGCCACCAGCGCCCTCGATAGTGAGAGTGAACGGTTGGTGCAACTGGCGATCGATCGCTTCGAGCGCAAACACACTGTATTGGTTATCGCTCACAGATTGAGCACGATCGTGAATGCGGATCTGATCTATGTGATGGAGAAAGGAGCCATCATCGAGAGCGGCAAGCACGAAGAATTACTAGCCAAAGATGGGCGTTACGCAAGCCTTTGGAAACAACAGTCAATGGCAAGGTCTAAAAAAACGACTGCCCACAACCGGTAAAGATAAAATCAGATCTCAATAAGCATCCTGCATCTCATAGAAATCAGGCTGCACATAATCCTTGCGCAGCGGCCAGCCCTTCCAGTCTTCCGGCATCAGCAGACGCTTGGGATGGGGGTGGCCCTCAAAGCTGATGCCGAACATGTCAAAGGTTTCGCGCTCCTGCCAGTCGGCACCGCGAAACAGGCCGTAGAGGCTGGGGATGGACAGCGCGCCATCGCGGGGCAAAAACACCTTGAGGCGCACCTCTTCAGGACGAAGATCCGCCGGAATCGGCTGGTTGGTGCCGGCCTTGGCGCTGGCGGGGGCGATGCGGTCGGCCAGGCTCGCCAGCTTGATCAAGTGGTAGAAGCTCACCAGGCGGCCCCCCGGGCCTTCGTCGTAGCCGCCCTGGCACTGGAGATAATCGAAACCGCTGGCCTTCAGGGCGGTGGCGATCAGCGGCAGGAACGCCGGCTCAATGCCCAGCACCTCCACCCCCAAATGATCGGCGGAAAGCACCACATGGTCAAAGCCCTGCTGGTTCAACCAGTTGCTCACAGGTCCTGGCGCCGGCGAGGTCGTGGTAACGGCAGCGGCTTCTTCAGGCATGACTCAGGGATGAGTGAGGGGCGGGGGGCGGGGAGCAGACCGAAATCGGCTTTCGACTTGGTTTGAGCTGGGGACGGGGCTGGACCGGTGGAACGTGGCTGCCGCTCAGGCCCCTGAGCCTTTGCTGAAATCCATCAGCTTTTCCCTACCTCGACGGGTGATCCGGCAGAGGTTTCCAGCTTGTCGTTCTCGATGATCTGGGCAGTACTCATGGGCAGGCCCGCCGCCGCGGCCAAGGCCGCCTGCTGGGTTTCGGCCCGCAGGTAGCGGCCGTCCACGATCGGTGCCACGGCCTTGAGCTGGTGGGGAATCGTGGTGTAGCGGTGGGTGGTCAGCAGCTTGCCACGCTCGGCCAAGGCCTCATTGCCCACCTTCTTGCGCAGTTTGATCACCGCATCGAAGATGGCCTCCGGGCGCGGCGGGCAGCCGGGCAGATAAAGATCTACTGGGATCAGCTTGTCCACGCCCCGCACGGCGGTAGTGGAATCGGCCGAGAACATGCCGCCGGTGATCGTGCAGGCCCCCATGGCGATCACGTACTTCGGCTCCGGCATCTGTTCATAGAGACGCACCAAGGCCGGCCCCATCTTCATGGTCACGGTGCCGGCCACGATCAGCAGGTCGGCCTGGCGGGGGCTGGATCGGGGCACCAGGCCGAAACGGTCGAAATCGAAGCGGGAACCGATCAGGGCTGCGAATTCGATGAAACAACAAGCGGTGCCGTACAGCAGCGGCCAGAGGCTGCTGAGGCGGGCCCAATTGTGGAGGTCATCGAGGCTAGTGAGAATCACGTTCTCGGAAAGGTCCGAGGTGACCGTTGGCGCACCAACCGGACCGCAGCTGGCGGCGCGCAGATCGCGCAGGGCGGACGCCGAGAGGGAGGTGTCGCCGGTGGAAGGGGAAGAGGGGGTGATCGTCATGGCTCGGGGCGGGTCAGTTCCACTCGAGGGCGCCCTTGCGCCAGGCGTAGGCGAGGGCAACAACCAGGATGGAGATGAAGATCAGGGCCTCGATGAAGGCCAGCAGGCCGAGGCGGTGGAAGGCCACAGCCCAGGGATAAAGGAAAACGGTCTCAACGTCGAAGATCACGAAGACCAAGGCGAACATGTAATACCGGATGTTGAATTGAATCCAGGCGCCGCCGATCGGCTCCATCCCTGATTCATAGGTGAGCTCCCGCTCGCCATCGCGGCTTTTAGGGGAA
This sequence comes from Synechococcus sp. UW140, assembly GCA_943372025.1. Taxonomy (GTDB): domain Bacteria; phylum Cyanobacteriota; class Cyanobacteriia; order PCC-6307; family Cyanobiaceae; genus Cyanobium. Next base: position 18,354 of record CALRXC020000063.1, read on the forward strand.
AGCAGCTTGTTGGTGACGAGCGCCAGGACAGGCACCGCCGCTGAGATCAGCAGGAAACCCAGGAAGGCGTCGTAGCCGGGGAGCACGAACATGCGCGCAGATCGAGCGTGGCGAGCAGTCTGGCACCTTCCATCGGAGCCTGGCGAAGGGTCGCCACCACAACACCGGCGAACGGGGAAGCGGCGCAGGAACCAGAACAACCGGCCGGACTGCACAATTGCGGCAAGGCCTCCAGGGCAGCCATCGCGGCGACCCGCGGTGATCGGGTCGGGCTGTGCGGCGGGACGGCGATGGCTGTAGGTCGAACCGGGGTTGGGGAGCCTCGATAGACTCAAACCACCACGGCGGCCACCGGATGAGCAGCGAAACCCCGGCAGGGAGCCAACCCGAAGCATCCCGACCGCTCGAGTCGCAAGCCGAGACCACGCCAGTAGCCACTGTGGGGCAGGCGGAGGTTTCGAGCCCCGGCGAAGTTCAGAGTCGTGATGAGGCGCCCAGCGAGCCGGATCGCACCTCCGGCCCCGCTGCCACCGAGCCTGCAGTACGCGCTGCCGAGGCCGCCCCCACTGCTGATGCGGCCACAGCTGAGGCCATCGATCCCACCACCCACCGCTTCGAATGCCGGAGCTGCGGCTTCGTGTACGACCCGGCCGAAGGGGTGAGGAAACTCGCCATCGAGGCCGGAACCCCGTTTCAGGACCTGGATCCGGGCAGCTTCCGCTGCCCGGTATGCCGCAGCCGGGTGGGGGCCTTCAAGGACATCGGCCCCCGCAACAAGCCGAGCGGCTTCGAGGAGAACCTCAACTTCGGCCTCGGCGTAAACCGCCTCACCCCCGGCCAGAAGAATGTGCTGATCTTCGGCGCCTTCGCCCTGGCGATCGCCTTCTTCCTTTCCCTTTATTCCCTGCGCTGATCCTGTGACCCGCCCATTCCTGCGCCGACTCCTCACCCCCCTGGTCAGCCTGGTGCTCCTGGTGGCCATGGGCCTGGGCCTCGCCGGCTGCGTGACCACCGGCCTCCCCCTGGCCGCCACCAGCCCCTGGCAGCCCGTGGCCCTGGCCACCCGCTCCAATCCCCTGGATCTGGCCTTCAGCGATGCCAAGCACGGCTTCCTGGTGGGCAGCAACCGCCTGATCATGGAAACGGGGGATGGCGGCGCCACCTGGCAGGAGCGGGCCCTCGACCTGCCCGCCGAGGAGAACTTCCGCTTGATCAGCATCGACTTCCAGGGCGATGAGGGCTGGATCGTGGGCCAGCCCGGGCTGCTGCTGCACAGCACCGACCGGGGTCAGAGCTGGACCCGCCTCTTTCTCGATACCAAGCTTCCCGGCGAGCCCTACCTGGTAACGGCCCTCGGTCCGAAGCAGGCCGAACTGGCCACCAATGTGGGGGCGGTGTACCGCACCAATGATTCCGGCAACAGTTGGCAAGCCCTGGTGAGCGACGCCGCCGGCGCCGTGCGCGACCTGCGCCGTGCTGATGACGGCCGCTACGTGAGCGTGAGCGGCCTGGGCAACTTCTACGCCACCTGGGATCCGGGCCAGCCCACCTGGCAGCCACACCAGCGGGTGAGCAGCCAGCGCCTGCAGTCGATGGGGTTCCAGCCCGAGGGCGGCCTCTGGATGCTGGCCCGCGGCGCTCAGCTTCGCTTCAACGCCGATCCCGCCGATGCCGAGGCCTGGAGCAAACCCGTTATTCCGATCACCAACGGCTTCGGCTATCTCGACCTGGCATGGGATCCCAAGGGTTCCCTCTGGACCGGCGGTGGCAGCGGCACCCTGCTGGTGAGTGCCGATGGCGGCAAGAGCTGGCAGAGGGATCCGGTGGGCGGCGAGCAGGCCAGCAACTTCACCCGCATCGCCTTCACCCCCGATGGCAAGGGCTTCGTACTGGGCGAACGGGGCTGCCTGCTGCGCTGGGTGGGATGAGCCGCGGCGGGGGCTCAGGGAGCAACTGCTTCCCTCTGTAACCAACCCCCCGCCCCGCCCCCGGGCCCCGCAGCCCGACCCCTAGGATCGGGGAGCTGAATGCTTGGTGCCATGGCTGCCGGCTCTACTGGGGAACGTCCGTTCTTCGAAATCATCACGAGCATCCGCTATTGGGTGATCCATGCGGTGACCCTGCCCGCTATTTTCTTGGCTGGCTTCCTGTTCGTGTCCACGGGTCTGGCTTACGACGCCTTCGGCACGCCCCGCCCTGACGCCTACTTCCAGGCCCAGGAAAGCAAAGCGCCGGTGGTGAGCCAGCGCTATCAGGCTAAAACTCAGCTCGACCAGCGCCTGCCATAAGCGATGACCCAATCCACCGCCCCCACCACGCCGCGCAACTATCCGATCTTCACGGTGCGCTGGCTCTCCCTTCACGCCCTCGGCATTCCCACGGTCTTCTTCCTGGGAGCGCTGGCGGCCATGCAGTTCGTCCGCCGCTGATCCCATGGGCCTGCAACGCAACCAAAATCCAAACAACCTGCCGGTTGAACTCAATCGCACCAGTCTCTACTTGGGCCTGCTGCTGATCTTTGTAACCGGCATTCTGTTCACCAGCTACTTCTTCAACTGAGCCCTTTACGGGCTCAGCAAACACATCAAAGGGTCCAGCCAAGGATCCCACTGGATCCAGACAAGGATCCCAGCCATTCGCCCTTCTCCCTGACCACGAGGTTCCCTGATGAGCGGCAAGAAATCCTCCCTTCCCGACGGCCGGATCCCGGATCGGCTTCCCGACGGCCGTCCGGCCGTGGCCTGGAAAAGCCGCTGGACCGAAGGCGTGCTCCCTCTCTGGTTGGTAGCCACCGCCGGTGGCATGGCCGTGATCTTCGTTGTGGGCCTCTTTTTCTATGGCGCTTATGTGGGTGTGGGTTCCGCCTGATCTGGGCCTCCCCTCCACCACCTCACACACCGGCGGTCCACACGGATCGCCCTTTTTTGTGGCTCCACTTCCAGATGCTGTCACATCGGCCACACTCACCTCGCGCAAGGGATTCCTGCTGCACCTACAAGGCCGCCGCCAGAGGAGCCGGGACGCAGAGCATTCGGGCGCTCACCGGCAAGGGATCAAGCTCGGGCCGGCGAGGGTTGCTCAGCGCAATGGTGGCGTTTAAGTAGCCCATGGGCACAGGTTAGGGGGGTGATTCAGCGCTGCGGGGATGCCATCGTGCCCGATGTCAACTACGTAGGCGGGTCGCGTCAATTACGTAGGCGGGTTACCCCGGGTCCTCCCCCTGCCATGGCAGGGGGAGGCGACAGCGAAAAGTGAGCAACCCTGGCCCGGTCCTCTGCCATGGAGCCGGGATCTTCTGATC
>CALRXC020000064.1:0-17766 GCA_943372025.1 Synechococcus sp. UW140
TTCAGCGGCAATCATCTGCCACTCCGTGTGTTCGTCGCCGACGGGGGATTTCCAGGGGGAGGAGACCTCTTGGCGCGTTCCAGCGCCGTACTCCACGAAGGGCATGCCTTCGCCGCTCCTGATCAGCTTGGTGTTGCCTTGACTGTCGATGGCGGTGTCGTCATTGAGGATGGTGCCAACCACCGCTGCCGTGGTGCCGATGCTGTAGCCGCTGCCTGCGGCGAGGGTGAGGGCAATGGTTTCATCGACTTCGATCTCAACATCAGCAATAGGATTAATTGTGATGGTGGCGGTGGCGGAACCTGCCGCAAAGCTGACCGTCTTGCTGGCGGGTGTGACGGCGATACCGGTGTAATCGGTTCCGAGGATGGCGGTGCCGACGACGGTGTAGTTCACCGTCAGGCCCGAGGTGGTGGAGCCAGTGCGGGAGAAGGTGTAGACGAGATTGATGCTGCCATCTTCTGCGACAGAAGCAGGAGAGACAGCGAGGGTGATGGCGGGCAGGTCGTCGTTGCGGATGGTGCCCATGGCACTGGCTGTGGCGACGGTGGCCCCGGAGGAGTTGGAGATGGAAACACTGAAGTCTTCGTCGATTTCAACGGCGTCATCTGCGTTGATGTCGAGAGTGAGCGTGAGGGAGGTTTGGCCTGGGGAGAAGGTGAGGGTGCCAGATGGAAAGGCGTTGCCAAGGAAATCAGCGCCGTTGGCTTCTGTACTTGAGACGCTCCATAGGGCTGTACTCAGGCCGGTGGCGTCGCCGGAGCGGGAGACCGTGAAGGTGTAAGGGGTGGTGCCGGAGCTGCTACCCTCCAACTTGTTGGCCGCGAGAGGGGCAATGGCGAGGGTTGGGATGGGAGAGCCGTTCTGGATGCTGATATTGAAACTTCCGACCGAAGAGCTGCGATTGACAGTCGTATTGCTATCGGTGGGAGTGATCCCAACGATTCGATTCGTAGCATTCCAGGGATTAATTATTTGATTGCCAGTGATCAGAAAGCTTTGATCCGGTTCAGTTGCATTTTTAATGTAAAGATTAATGAATTGATCGGTGATCAAATTCGCAGGATCCGTACCGCTTGAAGTAGGCGTAATGATGTTCCCGCTTATGTCTGATGAACGAACAGGTGCTCGATCTCCTATATAAATGCCGTGACGTCGATTGTCTAAAAGTGTATTGTTGCGAATCTGTAATTTGGTGATCTCCCCTGTCCATGATGGTTGATTGTAATAAAAGACTCCTTCGCCGCCTCCAATTATCAAATTGTCCTCAATAGTCAGGCTATCGAAGCGATGTGATGTACCAATGTTGCCGCCGCCACCTGTCTTAAAAAAAGTATTGCCCCGAATCGATGCTTTGTCAGAGCCAAATATTCTAATGACATTGGGACCGGCTGAGTTATTGGTTATTCCTTTGAATAAGTTGTTTGTGATTTCGATATCTTGCCGCTGCACGTCATAGGACACGAACCCCGAATAGGCAAAGCCCCCGATGGGTTGACCGCTTGTTATGATGGTGTTTTGAAGTCTTGAAATCGGAGCGTCAATGTGAAGATTCGAGCCTTTCCAATTGCCCCCTTGACTTGGAGAAAGATCAAATCCATCTATAGTAACATTAAATGAAGATTCTATGACGTTGACAAAGCCCTGAATGGTTGTTTCTTGTCCCCTGAGTGCGTTTCCGCTGATGCCATGGTTAGCGCCGAGCAATGTAACCGGTTTGCTGAGGATTAGATCCTCAATGTAAACGCCAGGCGCAACCCATATTGTTGACCCACTGGCTGCGGCATTAATGGCATCCTGAATGGATGCAAACGAGCCAGCACCTGCACCAACTATTATACTGTTGCCTGGGATTTGAGGTTGTGGTGGTTCAATCAGGTCGTCAACCTTAAACAGTACGGGGATGGTAATCGTCTCATTTTCACTCAAGGACAGATAAGCTGGATCCCTTGGATTGAGCCTCCATTCTCCATCCGCTTGTAGGGTAAGACCTGGAACTTCATCATTGATCAGGCCATAGTAAATTTGGTCCCCTTCTTGGTCTAGTGCCGCCAGCTGTCCGCGAATGTCGGGCGAATCATTTCTGACGTTGATCGTGCTATTGGTCAATGCGATTGGGTTCTGGTTGCTGGCTGCCTGGGGCACGTCGTCATTGAGGATCGTGCCAACCATCGCAGACGTGGTGCCGATGCTGTATCCCGTGCCTGCAGCGAGGGAGAGGGTAACGGTTTCATCTGTCTCGATCTCAACATCAGAAGTGGGATCAATTGTGATGGTGGCGGTGGCGGAACCTGCCGCAAAGGTGACCGTCTTGCCGGCTGGTGTGGCGGCGACACCGGTGTAATCAATGCCGAAGGTGGCGGTGCCGCCCACGATGTAAGTCACCGTTAGGTCGGAGCTGATGTCGCCGCTGCGGCTGAAGAGGTAGCGCAGGTTCGCTTGGCCGTCTTCCGTCACGCTGGGCTCGGCAATCGCGAGGCTGACCGTGGGGGTGACAACGGCGCTGGTGGTGAAGCTGGCTTCGCAGACCTGATCGCCGAGGCGCACCCGATAGAAATACGTGGTGCCCGGCTGCAGGTCTTGGAGCACCGCCGAGGTCAGGAACTCCGAGCCCGAGGGTTGCGGCGTCAGGGTGTAGAGCTTGGGGGCCTGCGCCAGGATGGAACCTCCCCAGAGTTCAAGACTGCTGATCGCATCGGCATCAATCGACCAGGCCAGGCTGGCGGAGCTGGAGCCGGCCTGCTGGAGCAGGGGGAGGTTGCGAAAGCTCGGCGGCTGTACGGGGGTGATTCGGTAGATCGCTCCCGCCGTGTCGGCGCCTGAGCCGAAGAAGAAACCTGTTTTGCTGTAATCGCCTAAGTAGAGGCTGCCGCCCGCTGCCAGCAGGGCGCTGGGATTGCCCATCTGGGCGCTGTTGATGAAGTGGTAGTAGCTGCCCGTTTCAGGATTCGCGGCAACGACAGGATTTTCATCGTTTTTGGCCGTGCCCACTCCGAACTTGCCAAAGAAGGTGGTGAAAACCGTGCCGATAAAGTCGCTCGGGAAGCCGCTTGGAGCGATCGAAACTTCGACAGCTCCTTCACTCTTACCGCCATTTAGAGGGAGAAAGCTGACCAGAGGCACCCGGTAGCTAGGAGAGGGGTTGACGATGACGCCGTCGCTGCTACGTACGTAGGATTCAGAAAAGCCAAAATCCGGAACTGTGCGGCCTAATTCATTGGCATCGATGCGGTTCAGCTCATCGGAGCTCAGGGTGAATTCGGAGTTGGGCGGATCAGAAAAGCCATTGTCTTGGAAGATCAGATTGCCATTGTGATCGAAACTGATCCCGGCGGCATTGCGCACACCGCTGGCGACCATCAGCGGCTCCCCGATGCTCAGCTTGTCGCCCTGATCCGTGATCAGAAGCCTTTGGATTGAATCGGGCGCCATCTGGGCTGGCGCAAACTCCACGTCTCCGCTTCCGCTCAGGCCGATCGTGAGCGCCGGATCGGTGGAGCGGTTTTCCTCAAGAGGACCGAGGTTGAAGAAGAGCTCCACGCCATTGGCCACCGTGGCACTGCTGCGAACCGCCAAGGCGTAGGAACTGTGGGGATTGGTGGCGGTGAGATAGGCCTGGGGGAATTGGAAGCGCAGCACGGCCTCCTCAACCAGCGGCGCCGCGGCTGTGGGGCCAGTGCGGAGGATGGTGAGGGTCGGCGAGACCGTCTGACGGCCGCTGCTCAACGCGAAGATCAGATTGCCGCAGCGCCGCAGGCTGGTCACGAAACCTGGCACGGTGGCGAGCACCTGCTGGGAATCGCTGACACCATCGCGGTTGCTGTCCACCAAACGCACCAACTGGGAGGGAGTGCTTCCAAAGGGCGATCGGTTGGCTGGATCTCCCAGGGTCACCGCGACGAGGAGCGCTCCATCGCTCAGCTCGGCCAAGCTGCTGGGGTAGCCAAGATCGGTGGCGAAGCGGCTAACACGGAAGCTCGTGGCATCGCTGCTTCGGGCCAGGGGTAAGGCGGCCGCAGGCGTGGTCGGGGCTGGTGCTTCCACCTCCAGCGTCAGGGTGCCAATGCTGGATGGCTGCAAGGTTGCGTTGGTGAGGCCGGTGGGAATAAATCCCTGATAGGCAGGGTTGCTTCCAAAGGGATTGCTGAGATTGTTGTTACCAATCCTAAAATCAGACCATAACTCGGCTCGAGGAGAAACACTGAGGTTGGCGCTTGTGACCCCACGGTTGGTGCGGTCGATGCCACTACCTTGAACAAGGTTGCCTTCAATCAGGCCTGACTTGAGAATGCTGCCGAAGTTAAGGTCAATGCCGTTGAGATTGGCGTCGAGAATCGTGTTGTTGATAATGTCAAGTTTTTCGATGACACCGTTGTATGTAGCAATGCCCTTGCCGCCCCCGATCATTAGGTTGTCCTGAATCTCAATTGTGCCAGAATCTCCGGCAAGCACTATATTCCCGCCGCCGCCCGTATCCTTGAACGTATTGCCATTTACTTGGATCGATTCTGAGTGATTCAGCTGGAGGACAACGGGAGTGGCGCTAAAATCGACATTGCCATTGAAAACATTATTTAAAATTGTGATGTTTGTGTAGGCGGATAGTCCTGGATCGCGTATATATTTCACATAGGCGGGGTCGGCATAGCCGCCAGGCGGGCGCACAGCAGTGATAATCGAGTTGGTCAGTCGCGAGGAGGCAGCCTGCACGTGCATGTTGTTGCCGCGAGCACGTTCTCCGAACAGCGTGATACCATCCAGATTGAACTGTTTTGCATTAGCGGAAACATTTAAAAAGCCGCTAATTATGCTTTCTCCGCTGGCGCTGCCGCGTGATGGTTCATCGGCCGGGATACCGTAATTGGCTCCAAGGATTGTGACGTCCTTGGTGATCGTTAGGCTCTCATTATAGGTACCGGCAGCTAGCAGCAGCACCGAGCCCGCTGGTGATTGATTGAGAGCGGCCTGAATGGTGGCGAATTGGGCATTGGCACCACCAACTCGTACCACACCCGGGGGCAGGCTGGGCTGTGAAGTTGGGACCCGATCTTCTACCTTGTAAACAACACTGCTGCTGCGCCGTTCGCCGGCTGGAATACTCAGGAGTTTGGGATCCTGCGGGTTGAAGCTCCAATTGCCATTGTCCTGCAATGCAAAACCGTCTGGCGCCGATCGCAGGAGCCGGAAATAAGCCTGATCGCCACTCTCCTGGTCCGTGGAACTGAGCTTGCCATGGAGGCTCGCCGCGCCGACCCTGGCGGAGAGCTTGGCCCCAAAGGTGGCGATCGGGTCATGATTTAGCTCACCGATCAGCATTGCTTTCAGAGGCGCTGACGTGGCGATGCTGTAGGCCGGATCGGGATTGAGGCTGAGCACGATGCTCTCGTCTGCTTCCACCAGGCCATCGACCACGGGGCTGAGGGTCAGATCGGCTGAGCGCACCCCGGCAGGCAGATTGAAGCGCTGGGCTACTCCAGGCACGGCACCGCTGTAGTCGGCCTGGCTGGCGGTGCCGCCAAGGGAATAACTGATGCTGAGCGGCTCGTCCAACGAGCCGCTGCGGCTGAAGCTAAACAGGAGGCGCTCTTGACCCTGCTCGCGCACACTGGTGCGATTCAGGTTGACAGAAACCGAGGTTGCGGCAGCAGGCTCAGAGATATCGAGGCTGGCAATGAAGATGTCTTGGCCACCATTGGAGGTTCGACCCTCCAAATTGCCATTGGAAAGACCGGAAACGATCAGGCTGTTGCTGCCAACGGTTGTCACCGCCCAGCCGACATCATTACCGGCTGTGCCCAATAGCTTGGTCCATTGAATGATGCCACTCTCACTGATTTTCGTGATGAAGGCATCTTCGCCGCCATTGTTGATCTCTCCGCCGAGGTTGCCTGAGGTGTGGCCCGTGAGATAAATGGATCCATCCGGGCCAGTGGTGATGGTGCGGGCTTCTTCTTTGGCTGACGTCCCTTGGAGAACGGTCCAAATCAGATTGCCATTGAGATCATATTTTTGCACCGCTACATCACGGTTGCCTTGATTGATATTGCCGCCTAGGTTGCCGTCGGTGCTGATGGCAACGTAGATGGAGCCATCGATGCCAATGCTGAGATCTTCACCATAGGAGTGGCCGCCTAGCGTATCGCCGATGATTCTTGTGTAGACAACTGTGCCGTCGCTGGCCTTGAGTTTGCTCAGGAATCCTCTGGCTGGACTCGTGGCATTGCTGTCCCCGGAGAAGCCGGTGACATAGATGAAGCCATCGTTGCCGACCGCCAGATTCATGCCGTAGTCTTGGTTGCCGCTACCAATTCGCGTGGCCCATATTATATTTCTAGCGGCATCCGCCTTGATCACAAAGGCATCCGGAGGCGTCTCCTGGGTCGGCCGGTTGGGCAACAAGCCGAAGCTGAGGCTGGCGGTGTAGCCGATGCCGTAGATCGCGCCATCGCTTTGGCTCACGGCCAGGGAGCGAAGCAGATCCCACGACTCGGCCCCGAGTTGCAGGGTCCAGTCCTTCTGGCCACTGCTAGTGATGCGGCTCAGGAAGCCATCGCTGGCCGCAGCGCTTGGGGTGGGGGTGCTGTTATCGCCGAGTCCGCCTTGGGTACCGCCGCTCAGGTAGAGCACGCCGTAGGGATCAACGCCCAGGCCCCGGACCTGATCATCTTGGTTGCTGCCGTACCACTGGGTCCACAGCCGCTGACCGGCGAGGTTGTATCGACTCACGAAGCCATCGCGTCGACCCCGGGCCGTTTGGCCGTCCCAGATGCCGCCATTGGTCTCCCCACCGAGATAGATCGAACCATCGCCACCGCTGGTGAGAACAAAGCCGGTGTCATCCGAGGGCCCACCGAGGAGTTCCAGCCAATTCAGGGGCGGCAGGGAACTGAGGGTGTTGGCTGGTGAATCGGGCATGCTGGACTAGCTCTTGGGGGGATCAGCGGGGCTGCTGGTTGGGGTCTTGGGGGCAGTCGAAGGCGGCGCAGGGCAGCGATGAAGGTCTGTCACCCATTCACAGTTAGCCGAGCGGATGGTAGGGGAATCGAGGTGCCACAGGTGTGGCGGTCAGCCGTACGGCTATCCCAACAGAGAAGGCAAGATTACCTTGTGTTGCGTTTTTGTTTCGTTGACTGAGTTTTGGTGGTGGGCAGGCTCATAACCACCACCAGCTCTCGAAGCAGGCGGCCTGACCGCAGGGATCCCCCGCGTCGTTGCGCAGGGTCCAGAGCCGGGCGCCCTCGATGCGGAACCGGCGGCCCTGGCTGTCGATGCGGATGCCGCCGTAGTTGCTGATCGCTTCGCGGCGCAGGGCAAGGGCCAGGGCGCCGGCGCGGGCCTGCCGTTCCGCTGGTTCCGCGGTGAGCCGGGAGGGCATGCCCACCATGGACGCCCAAGGGCGCTGCCACAGCCGCAGCGCCGCCGCGTTGGCGAAGGTGAGGCGGGGATCGTCGCCGCCGTCGTGAGCGAGCACCACGCAGGTTGCCGCGAACAGCTCCTGGGCGCGCAGGCGCAGGGGGCGATGGCCGCCGCCCGCCAGCAGAGGGCGGCCATAGGCCCGCTCGTGGCCCCGCAGGATCCGACCGGCATTGGCAAGACCCCGGGGGGACAGCCACGGGGGCTCGGCAGCGGTGGAGTTGGTTGGGGCCATGCCGCCGGCACCGCTCACCCCACCGCTCCTGCCCCGTTGCCGCCTTCTTCGCCGTTGGTCGTGGATTCCGCGCCGGCTGCCATGGCCCGCACCATGGCCAGCTGGCCCATGGCCACCCCCTGCTCCCGCAGACGTTCGAGGAACAGCCGGTTGGCCTCCGGGAAGCGGGGTTCCTCCGCCAGGGGCAGGGGACCGGCCCCCTCCAGGCCCGATTCCCCCTCCAGGGCCGGGGTGATCACCACCAGGTCGGGATCGAGGGCGGCGTCATAGCGCCACCAGCGGGCCGGATCGGCAATGGCTGCGTGCACCGGATGGGGCGCATGCTCCCGTCGCACCACCGCCCCCTGGCGCCGTCGCTCGGCCAGGTCGGCCAGGAGCTGGCTGCGGGTGCGGCCGCGCAGCTGGAAGAGCACGAAGGGATCCTCCGAGAAGCGGTCGCCCATCAGGTAGTAGACGGCGCTCACGTGTTTGCAGGGATTGGCCTTGTCGGGGCAGGTGCATTCACTGCGCACCTCCTGCAACTTGAAGGGAAACAGCCGCTTGCCGCTGGCGGCGAAGGCCCGCTCGATGTCCTGGGGCATGATCCCGGCCAGTAACTGAGCCGACCAGCGCGCCTTCAGGCTCAGGGCCTCGAGCACATAGCCCCAGTCCTCGTCGTTGAGCACATCAAGCCAGAGCTTCACCTTGTAGGGATCCTCACCGGTGCCCTGCACGCGGGCATGCACCCGTCGACCCTCAAAGCGGATCGACACCACGTTGCCGGAACGGGCGTAGTCCCAGGCTCGCTCCAGCCGTTTCTTGAAGCGGTAGGCGTTGATCAGCTCCATCCACTGCTCCACCCACCAAGGCTGCTGGCCCAGGCCCTGCTGGCCCAGCTGGGTGGTGATTCCGTTGCTGTTTCCCGTTGCGGAAACGACCATGCTCGGCAGGTTTGGTGCAGGAAGGTTGTTTGCCCAGTCTGCCCTCTCCCAGTCGCCCCCCCCTGATCTCCGGCAGCCCAACTGGAATCCCGATTGTTGCCCGTAACCCAACCCCTAATCGTCGGTGCCGGCCCACCTGGGCTTCGGTTCGCGCGTAGCACCGCCAGCAGCCGGGAACCCTGGCGCTCGACCGTTCCCGGCTGCTGGCGGCCCTGCGGAGCCGGCTGGATGGCAGCCGGCTCCTCGATGGGAGACGGTTCGAGACCCCGCGTCGCTGGGCGGGTGGTGGCCGTGGATTTCCGTGGCGGCGAGGAGGCCTGCTCCTGCCGGGTCACGGCGGGCGGCGGCCTGATCGCACCAGCCAACGGCGCCAGCGGAGCGAGCCGCTGCAGTGGGCGCCCTGCGGCCCCGGCCAGCGGCTCAGCTCTCCTCGAGGGCCACCAGATACCGCAGCTGGCCGATGTCGAGGCCGCCCAGCCAGTCTTCGCCGCTGCCCACGATGTCGGCGGCGAGCTTCGATTTCTCCTGGATCATCCGGTCGATCCGTTCCTCCACCGAGCCGCTGGTGATGAACTTGTGCACCAGCACCCGGTTGGTCTGGCCGATGCGGTAGGCGCGGTCGGTGGCCTGGTTCTCCACGGCGGGATTCCACCAGCGATCGATGTGAAACACATGGCTGGCGCGGGTGAGGTTGAGGCCCACCCCGCCGGCCTTGAGCGAGAGCAGGAACAACTGGGGACCGCGAGGATCCTCCTGGAAGCGATCCACCATGGCCTGGCGTTCGGTTTTGCTGGTGCTGCCGTAGAGGAAGGGCACCTCCTGGCGCCAGCGGCGTTCCAGATGCGCCTTGAGCAGCAGCCCCCATTCGGCGAACTGGGTGAACAGCAGGGCCCGATCGCCCGCCTCGATCACCTCCTCAAGGATCTCCTCCAGCCGCTGAACCTTGGCGCTGCGGGATGCGAAGTCGGCCTCCACCCCCTGCTCCTTGAGGGCCAGGGCGGGGTGGTTGCAGATCTGCTTGAGCTTCGTGAGCAGGGCCAGCACCTGGCCGTGCTTCTGGCCCAGGGGGGCGCGGGCGATGGCATCGAGGGTCTCCTCCACGGTTTTGGTATAGAGCTTTCTCTGCTCGGGGCTGAGGCCCACCCATTCGCGCAGCTCCACCTTCTCGGGCAGGTCGGAGATGATCGAGCGGTCGGTCTTGAGGCGGCGCAGGATGAAGGGGCCCACCCGGGCCTTGAGGTCCCGCAGGGAGCTCATGTCGCCGTAGCGCTCGATCGGCAGGCGGTAGCGCTGGCGGAAGAAGGGTTCATCTCCCAGCACGCGGGGATTGAGGAAGTCCATCAGGGCCCACAACTCGCTGACGCGGTTCTCCACCGGCGTGCCGGTGAGGGCGATGCGGAAGCGACCCTTCTTGCCGGGGCGGCCGAGGTCGCGGGCGGCTTGGCTTTGCTTGGCGGCGGGATTTTTGATCGCCTGGGCCTCATCGATCACCACCCCCTGCCAGTCGATTGTTTCGAGCAACTCGCTATCGCGCTGGAGCAGGCCGTAGCTGGTGAGCACCAGGTCGACACCGTGGAGGGCCTTCCTCAGGGCCGCCTCCGTGGCGGGGCGGCGGGGGCCGTAGTGCTCCCGCACCCCCAACTCCGGTGTGAAGCCCGCCGCCTCCCGTTTCCAGTTGGTGAGCACCGAGGTGGGGGCCACCAGCAGCACGGGCCGCCGCAGCTCCTCCTCCGCCTTGAGGTGCTGCAGGAAGGCCAGCAGCTGGATCGTCTTGCCCAGGCCCATGTCGTCGGCCAGGCAGGCGCCTTGGTCGAAGCGGTGCAGGAAGGCCAGCCAGCCCAGGCCCCGCTCCTGGTAGGGCCGGAGCTGGCCGGCGAAGCCCTCCGGCGCCGGCAGGGGGTCGGGGGCCTTCTGCTGGTGGTATTGCTCCAGCACCGCTTGGAGCCGCGGGCCCGCATCGAAGTGGTGCACCGGCAGGCGGTGGAAGGTGTCACCGGCGCTGCCGGTGAGGCGCAGGGCGTCGTCGAGGCTGAGGTTGGGCTTGGCGGCGGCGAAGCGCTCGGCGTTGCGCAGGTCGGCGGGGCGCAGCTCGATCCAGGCGCCCTTGTGCTGCACCAGCGGGCTCCGTTTGGCCGAGAGGCGCTGGAGATCGTTGAGGCTGAGGGTGACCCCCCCGATCATCAGCTCCCAGGACCAGCTGAGATCCTCCCCGAGGCTGAAGCCCCGGGAGCGGCTGGGCAGCTCGGCCACGATCGACAGGCCGAGGCGACTGGCCAGGCCGCCGCTGAGGCTGGCGGGCAGCACCACCCCCACGCCCACATCGCGCAACTGGGCGGCGGCGGTGCGCACCAGCACGAAGGCCTCGGCGGGGGTGAGCTGCATGGTTTCCGGGGCGGCGGCGTCGAGGCCCCGCTCGATCGGCTCGAACACCTGCAGGGCGCGGCCCAGGCCCTCCAGCAACAGCAGGCCCGGCTGGGTCACGCTCACCTCCCCCATCTGGAGGGTGGTGTCGCCGGCGCTCCAAACCGCGCCCGCCGGCAGCCGCAGGCTGGGTTCCGCCTCGGCCTGGAGGGAGAAGCGCAGCTCCCAGAGCTCCTCCTCCGGCGGCGGGGCGAACAGTTCCAGGCAGGCCCGCGCCGGCGCCACCCGGCCCGCCACCGCCTCGCGCCAGTGGTGAGTGGCGATCTCCAGGCGTTCGATCGACTCGTTATCCAGGGCGATGCGGCCATCGCCGGGGCCAAGGGACCGCTGCCAGGCCGCCAGCAGCGGATCGAGGCCGGTGGCCGGTGGCTTGAAGCCGGCTCGCAGTTGGCCCGCCAGCAGGGCCTCCAGCAGGCTCGCCACCCGCAGCCGACCGCTGCCGGGCCGGCGGCAGGCCAGGGCCTTCTCGCCCGGGGATCCGGGCCCGATGGCGCAGGTGGCCACCTGGGGCAGCCGGATCGCCATCTCCTCAAGCCGGTGGCGGTCGCCTTCGCGGTTGAGCAGGGGCCACCAGCGGGCCTGGCCCTCCTCCACCAGGGGCAGCCAGCGGCCGCGGGCGATCAAGCTGAGGGCCCAACGCTGCAGGTGGCTCCACCAGCGCAGTTCATCGGCCAGGTCGACATGGTGGCCAGAGAGGGGCAGGCGGCTCAGCCATTCGCCCGCCGCGCCCGCCTCCAGGGCCCAGCCCTCCACATGCCAGGGCCACCATTGGGGCTCCTTGGGGATCGGTTCACCGGCCTGCAGGGGCAGGCCGCTCCAGGGGGCGTCGGCGAGCTTGCGCTTGCCCCGCAACGCCTGGCCGCGGCTCGGCAGGGAGAGCACCGCTTCGGCGGGGCGGAGGTCGTCGGTCCAGAGGTCGTGGTCATCGAGCCAGCCGCCGATCGCATCGAGGTCGAGGGCGAGCGGGTGTTCGGGCACCTCGAGGCCCGGCTGCACCGGCGAGGCCACCCGCCAGGTATCGGCCCAGAGCAGCAGGCGGCCACCGGCCCCTTCGGGGGGATAGAGCCAGGTGGCATGCAGCAGGCTCATCGGGGGCTCATCGGGCCGGGAAACGGCCGCGCCGCTGGATCATGTCCGCAGGGTGGGCAGCAGGGAGGGCGTCAGGCGCCGGATGCCGTGAAGCAGCAGGGCGCTGCCGACAAGGGGCAGCCAGAGCGGCAGCCAGGCCCGGCCAAGCTCCATCATCAGGGATGGCGCAACCCCGATCAGACTGGCACCCGGCGGCAGGGCGGCGGCCGCTCCCGCCCCGAGGCTGCGGATGCCGCACACGGCCCCCACCAGGCCAGCCTGCAGGTGGCCGTCGTCGGGATCGACCCGCTGCAGGTGGAAGGCCAACAGGCCATAAAAGAAACCGCAGCCGGCCGAGCGCAGCAGCGCATCCAGCAGGGGTGCCGCACCACCACCGGTGGTGGCGGGATCCAGCAGGGCCAGGGGCAGGTTGATGGCAGCGGCAAGGGCGGCGGCCAGCAGGGCCCAGCCGAGGGAGCGGAGCCGGAGCCGGGCGCGGCTCTCGATCGGCAACGGGGTCACGGGGGCCGGATCGCGTGGCGCCATCATGCCTGGCCCGCCGCGTTCCGCCGCTCAGGGGGCGCTAGGGCCAGGGATTCGCTGCAGCATTGGCGCCGATTTGTTGTGGCCCGGTTTCGTATTGGGCGCGAGATTCACTTGTGTTGCCAGCCCCCTGCAGCGGCGGCTGCCGGTCCTGGCCGGCTTTGTGTTGCTCCCTCTTGTCGGGCTGGTGGCGCCAGCGGGCAGTGGCCGGTGAAATCACCGTCAGCGGCGATGGGCTGATGCTTGATCTCCGGGGGAATGGCCAGGTGGGGGGGGAAGCTGCGGTGCGGGTGACTGGGCGAGCGGTGGCGGCACCATCAACGGGTCGGGGCTGGCCGGCAGGGGTTCCCTGGAGGTGGTTTGATGCCTGGAGGCCTGCGGCGAGGCGCCTGGGGCTGCGGAGGGCGCTTTGAACCGAGCGAAGCCTCGGTGGTCTTGCGGGGGGCTGGGGCCACAGACCCACCGCCAGCGGCATGGTGCCGGAGGGAGGAAACGTTGCCGGGCAAATCGAGTTCTTTCCGGCTCGTGATCGCGGTTTGCAGGCCCCAGCAAGCCGTATTTGACCTGCGTTCACGTTCGCATCTGCATTCGCACTCACATTCTAGTCGCACTCACATTCTAGTCGTGCTCACATTCACAGTCGTGCGCGCATTCGCTTTCGTGCTCGCATTTGCATTCGTGCTCACATTCACATTCACATTCACATTCACATTCACATTCACATTCCAAGAATATTTTGCATCAACAATTGCCGCTTGCCATTCAATGTTGCCCGCCATGCCGGCCGCCCCGCCCCACCCCTGCGCGATCATGGGCGCTGAAGCGCTTGATTCCGCCGCCCATGGCCGCCGCCTCCCCCTTCCCTCCCCGCAGCGGCGCCGAGATCCGCACCGCGTTTCTGCGCTTCTACGAGGAGCGGGGTCACCGGCCGATGGCCAGTGCTTCCCTGGTGCCCGACGACCCCACGGTGCTGCTCACGATCGCCGGGATGCTGCCCTTCAAGCCGGTGTTCCTCGGCCAGCAGGAGCGGCCGGCGGCGCGGGCCACCAGTGCGCAGAAGTGTATCCGCACCAATGACATCGAGAACGTGGGCCGAACGGCACGACACCACACCTATTTCGAGATGCTCGGCAACTTCTCGTTCGGTGATTATTTCAAGCCCCAGGCGATCGCCTGGGCCTGGGAGCTGAGCACCGGCGTGTTCGGCCTCCCGCCAAACAACCTGGTGGTGAGCGTCTTCCGCGAAGACGATGAGGCCGAGGCGATCTGGCGTGACGAGGTGGGGGTGAATCCCAAACGGATCATCCGCATGGATGAGGCCGACAACTTCTGGGCCTCGGGCCCCACCGGCCCCTGCGGCCCCTGCTCGGAGATCTACTACGACTTCAAGCCCGAACTGGGCGACGAAGCTATCGATCTGGAGGACGACTCGCGCTTCATCGAGTTCTACAACCTCGTGTTCATGCAATACAACCGCGATGCGGAGGGTGTGCTCACGCCGCTGGCCAACCGCAACATCGACACCGGCATGGGCCTGGAGCGGATGGCCCAGATTTTGCAGGCGGTGGCCAACAATTACGAAACCGATTTGATCTATCCGCTGATCGAAACGGCGGCGGGCCTGGCGGGCGTTGATTACCGCGGCCTCGATGCCAAGGGCCAAACGAGCCTGAAGGTGATCGGCGACCACAGCCGCGCCATCACCCAGCTGATCTGCGATGGCGTGACCGCCAGCAACCTGGGCCGTGGCTACATCCTGCGTCGACTGCTGCGGCGGGTGGTGCGCCACGGGCGGCTGCTGGGCATCGACAAGCCCTTCCTGCCGGCGATGGGGGAGGCGGCGATCGCCCTGATGGCCGCGACCTACCCCCAGCTGCTGGAGCGCCGCAGCGTGATTCTGGCCGAATTGGAGCGCGAGGAGGCCCGCTTCCTCGAAACCCTGGAGCGCGGCGAGAAGCTGCTGGCGGAGGTGTTGGCCGCCAGCCCGCAGCGGATCTCCGGTGAGCAGGCCTTCGAGCTCTACGACACCTACGGCTTCCCGCTGGAGCTCACCGAGGAGATCGCCGAGGAGCATGGCCTCACGGTGGATCTGGCGGGCTTCGAGGCGGCGATGGAGGCCCAGCGCCAGCGGGCCAAGGCGGCGGCGGTGAGCCTCGACCTCACCCTGCAGGGGGCGATTGAGCAGATGGCTGC
Organism: Synechococcus sp. UW140; assembly: GCA_943372025.1. GTDB lineage: Bacteria > Cyanobacteriota > Cyanobacteriia > PCC-6307 > Cyanobiaceae > Cyanobium. Next base: position 14,794 of record CALRXC020000064.1, read on the forward strand.
TGAGCTGGAGTCCACCGCCTTTATGGGTTATGAGGCCCTAGAGCACCCCAGCTGCGTGCTGGCCCTGGTGGTGAATGGCCAGCCGGCCGAGCGGGCCAGCGCCGGCGATGCCGTGCAGCTGGTGCTCGATACCACCCCCTTCTATGGCGAGGGCGGTGGCCAGGTGGGCGACCGCGGCGTGCTGGCCGGATCGGGCAGCGGCGATGGCCCCGCCGCTGAGGGTGTGATCGTGGCGATCGAGGGCGTGGGCCGCAACCGCAGCGTGTTCGTGCACAGCGGCCAGGTGGAGCGGGGCAGCTTGGCGGTGGGCGATCTGGTGAATGCCCGCGTGGACCGTGGCTGCCGGCGCCGGGTGCAGGCTCACCACACCGCCACCCACCTGCTGCAGGCTGCCCTGAAGGAGGTGGTGGATCCCGCGATCGGCCAGGCCGGCTCGCTGGTGGATTTCGAGCGTCTCCGCTTCGACTTCCACTGCCCCCGCCCCGTGACGCCCGCCGAGCTGGAGCGGATCGAGGTCCTGATCAATGGCTGGATCGCCGATGCCCACGCCCTGGAGGTTCAGGAGATGGCGATCGAGCAGGCCCGCTCCGCCGGTGCCGTGGCGATGTTCGGCGAGAAATACGGCGATGTGGTGCGGGTGGTGGATGTGCCCGGTGTGTCGATGGAGCTGTGCGGCGGCACCCATGTGGCCAACACCGCCGAGATCGGCCTGTTCAAGATCGTGGCCGAAGCGGGTGTGGCGGCCGGCATCCGCCGCATTGAGGCGGTGGCCGGGCCGGCGGTGCTCGCTTACCTCAATGAGCGCGATGGGGTGGTGCGGGCCCTGGGCGATCGCTTCAAGGCCCAGCCCGGCGAGATCGTGGAGCGGGTGGCGGCGCTGCAGGAGGAGCTCAAGGGCAGCCAGAAGGCCCTGGCGGCAGTTCGCGGTGAGCTGGCGGTGGCCAAGGCGGCGGCATTGACGGCGCGGACCGAGGCGCTGGGGGCCATCCCGGCCGGCTCTGCCCGCGCCGGCGAACCCTTTGCCCTGCTGGTGGAGCGCCTCGATGGAGTGGAGGGGGCCGGCCTGCAGGCGGCTGCTCAGGGCCTGGTGGATCAGCTCGGCGAGGGTGCCGCGGTGGTGCTGGGCGGCCTGCCCGATCCGGCTGATGCCGGCAAGGTGGTGCTGGTGGCGGCCTTCGGAGCGGCGGTGATCGCCACCGGCCCCAAGGCGGGCGCTTTCATCGGCACGGTGGCGAAAGCCTGCGGCGGCGGCGGCGGCGGCCGGCCCAATCTGGCCCAGGCCGGCGGCAAGGATGGTGCTGCCTTGGACGGGGCGCTGGCGGGGGCAAAGGAGCAGCTGCGGCAGCAGTTGGGCGTTGCGTTAGGCTGATAGGGCAGGCGCGATGACGGCCAGCGCAACTGGCCGCAAGGTATGTATAAAATACTAGCCTACACCAGCACCAGTGCGCATGTATCCTTTTCCACTTAAGTGTCCGGAGCCGAGAACCAGTTACTCGAAAACCAAGGCTGAGCCTAGGCAGCAGAATTTGTTCGGCGATATTTGTAGTGTTGTCAAGCCTTCCAGCATTCTTGAGATAGGAAGCTGGATGGGTAGTTCTGCAATCGCATGAGCTAGTGCCTCATCAGACTTTCAGTCTGACTAAGTCGTATATTGTGTTGACACTTGGCTAGGCTCTGTTGAGCATTCTTAAGCACATTTGGTGACACGTGGAACATCGAAAAACTATCACTCAGTGACTATGGACCGACTTTCTTTGACGACTTCTTAAGGAATATATGGGACAGTGGATATCAGGACAAGATTCTGCCGTTTAGGTCTGCCTCATCTTCAGCACTCCCATTCTTTGCGCGAGAGGGGCTCAGCTTTGATGTGGTGTATGTAGATGGCGCTCATGACATTCACTCTGTGTACCAAGATGTTACTAGCGCACTCAAGATTACTTCGAGAAAAGGGCTGATCTGCGGAGATGACATTGACTGGGACTCCGTAAGAAATGGGCTGCTGCTGTCAGCACTTGCCCACCCAAATCCCCTAGCCTTTTACGTCAAGGGGAAAGATTTTGTTATACTAGATGCCTCAAGCATTCATTTCAAACAAAGGTTCGCCGAATTGGGCTATACGAGATGGAGGGCTACCGAGATGATCAAGTGTAATATCAATCGTCTAGCTTTTTTTGTTCAAGCGTTTTCTTGTTAAAAAGTTTCGCCAGGTTGGACGCGAAGGGCAAGGATCATCTGGCTATCCGCCTTCCTTCATCGCCATTGCCGCAGGCAGAGAGTTGCCTAATTTAGTATCCACATAGCGCTACATGTGTGGTTTCCGTGAACTACGGTACCGCTCCTGCCGCTTTCCGAGAACACGTCCAAGCAGGTGCGCCTACTCCAGCGACCGCTAACGCTTGGTGGCAATTGTTTTCCACACAGAACAGTGGTGATCGGACCCGGTATCCACCTGGTGCCGTCACTACGGCCTGCTCTGCGGGCCGAGGAAGCAGCTGGCCCTGGCAAGCAAGCATTGTCGTGGTTGTGGGTTTAACGTCGTCAGAGTTCGCATCGCATCGCATCGGATCGGGCTCCTGCTCCGGCTCGGGCTCAGGCCAACGCCGCAACAACGGATCCCTCGTCGGATGGCAAGCGCTGGAGGGATCGGGGTTCCAATCTAATCGATAACACTTTTCGCCGTAATTTTATCATTCTTGCTGAGAATCTGCATCCAACTGCGCCAAAAGCTTTATGTCCTGCATAGATCATACAATAACCGGCAGATCAATCCTATCGCTGCAACGTTAAGGGCCAGGAAATCTGAAGGTTCCCTCGCGATAAGAGGTAGCGCCCCTCGGAGTGGTGTAACTCAGGAGGTCCTGTGACCCTCTCCGGAGGGTGAACAGGAGCAGTCAGGGGATGACTGCTTGGAAGCTGACTATGCAGCCCCGTTTATCCACTATGCACCCTGATCGCTGAATGCGCAACTCA
>CALRXC020000065.1:0-17106 GCA_943372025.1 Synechococcus sp. UW140
CTGGAGGGCCTGCATGACGAGCTGCGTCCAGGCCGGCCTCGCACCTACGAGGACGACACAGTGGCCGAGGTGATCAACCGGGCTCTGCAGACCAAACCCACCGATGGCAGCACCCACTGGAGTGCCCGCACCCTCGCCGCTGCGACAGGCATTTCGAAAACGACCGTTCATCGCTGGCTGCAGACCTTTTCGGTGCAGCCTCACCGGCAGAAGACGTTCAAGCTCTCCACCGACCCCTTCTTTATCGAGAAGGTCCGGGACATCGTCGGCTTGTACCTGAACCCGCCGGACAAGGCGATGGTGCTCTGCGTCGACGAGAAGACGCAGATCCAGGCGTTGGACCGGACCCAGCCGCTGCTGCCCATGGGGCTGGGCTACGTGGAGGGCGTCACCCACGACTACATCCGCCACGGCACCACCACCCTGTTTGCCGCCCTGGACGTGGCCACTGGCGAGGTGATGACCCGGTGCAGACCGCGCCACCGGCACCAGGAGTTCCTGGGGTTCCTGCGCCAGATCGAGAAGTCCGTTCCCGTGGATCTGGACGTCCATCTGATCGTCGACAACTACTGCACCCACAAGCACGCCAAGGTCCGCGCCTGGCTGGCGCAACGGCCCCGCTTCCATGTCCACTACACACCCACCTACGCCTCGTGGCTCAATCAAGTGGAGCGCTGGTTTGGGATCATCACCCAACGAGCCATCCGGCGCGGCAGCTTCTCCAGCGTCAAGGAACTGATCGCCAGGATTGAGCAGTTCGTGGCGGCCTACAACAAAACCAAGGCCCCGTTCAGCTGGACCGCGACGGCGGACTCAATCCTGGAGAAGCTCCAGCGACTTTGCTCGCAAATCTCCGGGACGGCACACTAGTGGTTCAGATCGAGCCCCAGCACCACTGGCTCGGTGTTTACCAAAGCGAACCAGAGGATTCCACAAGCCTGCGGTGCCTCGATCGCGTGGCGCTGAGCGAGCTGAGCAATGCAACCTGCTGGTTTTATCCCACCCACGAAGGAACCTTTCTGAGCTGGGAACGCGGCCTTGGGCTCAGCCTGCAACCTGGTTTGATTGTCGATTGTCCGGACGAGCTGAACCAAGAGCCCTATGACCGCAGCAGGATTTCGGTGCTCTGGAGCCTGCTGGGCGACAACGCCAGCCTCACATGCGTGGGGCTCACCTACGCAGGCCAGCGCCTCGATTGGCCAGTCCAGTCACGCCGCCTTGAACCCTTGGCGACCTGGGGACGATTTCGGGTCGACTGCCAAGCCGATACCAGCCTCCTCGTCGAGGATTGCGTCACGGTGTTCCCAGCTCAGCCGTTAGCGTTCTGAAGCCTTCGGGCTGCTCACTGATGACGGGGCTTTATGTCCGTTGTGGTGATAACCATTTGGGCCCCAGTCTTTGCGCCCAGAACCGAGAAGATTGGGAGCAGATGCGATCAGGAAGTATGCCATTGGCCAACAAATCGATCAGCACAGGCTGCTGTATTGGCCCCACTTGTCTGAAATGGAGCGCTGACGGCGAACTCTCGGCTTTTGATCTCCGCTTCGTCCTAGGCCGACTGGCTCGGGTCGATCGGCATGTCGCCGCAATCTGGGGGAACCATCTGGATCTCGACGCCTGTCCCTCGATCAGCTGAACGCCACGGTCTGGAGCGGATCAGCGCAAGCCGCACCGCCAACAAAGCCAGGCTGGCCCACGCTGCAGGGATGGCTGGCGCTCGCCGGGCCTCCGCTGCCATGAAGGATTGCAGCGGTACCAGGCCGAAATGATTGCGGTCCTTAAGGATTGCTCTAGATTTTGGCGGTCCTGGAGCTGCCAGTGATCCATTCCTTATCCATTCTTGCTGCCACCGGTCTGGCTGGGCTCGCCCTGGTGAGCCTCTCCATCTCCTTCCTGTTCTGAGCAACCAGTTGTTCTGAGCAGCTGCATGCGGCCGTGACGACGCGGTGCCTACTGTGATTCGGCATCCTTGGCTGCATTCCAGGTGACGTTGGTGCCCCTCGATCCCGCCACCCTTCGGCCCCTGCCGAGCACGCCAGCGCTGAGCGGAGTGCTCGAGACCCTTGCCTTCTTTCGCGATCCTGATTTCGCCCGCTCCCGCTTTGAGCGCTATGGCGATGTGTATGGAACCAGCCTGCTGGGGCAACGGACCGTGTTCATTCGCGGCGGCCAGGCGATCGGCGACCTGTTCGCCCAGGGCGATGCGGTCCAGGGCTGGTGGCCAGACAGTGTGCGCGAGCTGCTGGGGCCCCTGTCGTTGGCGAACCGCAACGGTGCCGACCACAAGGCCCGCCGCCGGGTGGTGGGGCAGCTGTTCGCCTCGGCTGCCCTCAAGCGCTACAGCCCGACCATCGTGGCGCTGGTCAACGAGCTCAGCCAGGAGCTGATCACCTCAGAAGGGCCGGTGGCCCTGGTGCCCAAGCTGCGGCGTTTTGCCTTCAGCGTGATTGCCAGCACGGTGTTGGGGCTAGAGCCCGTCGCACATTCCTACAGACAGGCAGCCCCACCCTCCGACTCCCCTTGCTCTTTCGGGGGACTCTTTGAGCGTTGTTCTCGGCTCCGGTCCTGAGCGGCCCTGATGGGTGGCCGCACCCTCAGGCGGCTGCCAGGGCTGCTCTGTGCAGCTTGCCGATGTTGTGGGTGGTGGCCATCAGGGCCCATTCAGTGCTCGCCTTTTTCAAGCCCCGCAATAGGAAGCAATCCAGCCCCCGTGCCCCTTTGATCTGACCAAAGACCGGCTCAACAATGATCTTGCGTAGGGCGTAGATCGCCTGGCCGGCCTTGGATCGGATCTTGCGGTCCATACGGCCCCGTGCATCCAGATCCCTTGGTGCTGGCCCCCTTGATGGCCGAGGCCGCTTGCCGTGCGCCTGCCGGCTGGTGGAGACGTAGGCATCCAGACCCCGCTTCTCGCTGGCCTCAATGTTGTCCGTGCTGCAGTAGCTGGCATCGGCGATCAGCTTCTCGGGAAGCTGGCCGGTGTTGGCCATGATCCGCTCGAGCATGGGCTCGAGATGGGTAGCATCACTGGCCTGGTTGCTGACCCTCACCGCCACGATGATCTGGTGGTCACCATCGACCGCCGCCTGGCAGTTGTAGCCCTGGATCCAGCCATCTCCACCCTTGAGGATGTGGCTGTCGGGGTCCGTGAAATTGCGCTGGGCGTTGGCTTTGGGATCGCCGGCGGCAGTGGTGGGCAGGTTGCGGCTGGGCATCGCCAGAGGATCAGCGCTGCTCAGCGGATCCGGGGTTGTAAGGTCTGCCGCCTGGGCCTTCTCGATCGCCAGCTTCCGGGCCAGCTCCGCCCGTCCTTGCGCACTGCGGGCCCGGCGCTCCGCCTGCTGCGCCTCTTTGGCAAGGGCCTGCGCAGCAGCCTCACTCTCGGCATCGGACTTGTCGTGGTCCGCCACCACCGTTGCAGCCTCGGCATCGGCAACCTGGGCAGCAGCCTCAGCAGCCTGCTCTTCTGCGGCGCGAGCCTGCTGCTCGCGGCGGCGGGCATGGTCGGCGGCGGCCTCCGCCTCCAGCTCCGCTTTCGCCTTGCGCAGAGCGTCCAGTCGATCCTGGCGGAGCTGCAGCTCCTTTGGCAGCGGAGCCCCCTGAGGAGCCCCGGCGGGAGGCCTGTGGCCTCAGAGCACCGCCATCAGGCCGATATGGCGGGCCTGGAGCTGGCGGGCCACCGCTTGGGCGGTGCGCAGCGGCATCAGGCGGGGCTTCTGGACGGCCCGGCCCCGGCTACCGAAGTGCGGTGTAAGCCAGAGACGCGAAAAGGTAAGGCAACCCGCCTTACAATGCTGCCATGAACACCGTCACCCTCACCTCCAAGGGTCAGCTCACCATCCCCAGGCCCTTGCGCGATGCCCTCGGCCTGGCTCCGGGGGCGAGGCTGCAGGCAAGCATCGACCGCCAGGGGCGTCTGGTGCTGGTGCCCTCCAAATACGAGCCGGAGGAGTTGTTCCGCCATCGGCCCAGCGTCAGCCGCAGCCTGAGCCTTGAGGAAATGGACCAGGCCATCGCTGATGCCGTCAGCGCTGACTCCAACTCCGTCTCTGATCGTGCGGACGCTTGATACCAACGTGATCGTGCGCCTGCTGCTCGGCGATGACCCCCGGCAGACGCCGCTTGCCGAGCAGGCTTTTCTGGATGCCATTGCCGGTGGCGGTGTCTATCTCCCCGATGTCGTGTTGGCGGAAGTGGCGTGGGTGCTGCGCGGTTACGGGCTCGACCGCCAGGTGCGCCACGGACTGCTGGAGCGGCTGGTGCGCACCCGCGGCGTGGTGGTCGACGACATCGACGGCGTGGTCGATGCCCTCGAGCACTTCCGCAAAGACGGTGATCTGGCCGATCAGCTGATCCTTGCGCGCGCCGCCCGCGCCGGTGCCTTGCCGGTCTTGAGCTTTGATCAACGCTTCTCTGCCTGTGAGGGTGTTGAACTCCTGGCGGCCGAACCGCTGGGGTGATGCCCGCCGGAGCTCCCTGAGGAGCCCCGGCGGGAGGCCCAGGCCTCAGAGCACCGCCACCAGACCGATGTGGCGGGCCTTGGAGCTGGCGGGCTACCGATTGGGCGGTGCGCAGCGGCATCAGGCGGGGCTTCAAGACGGCCCGGCCCCGGCTACCGAAGTGCAGAGACAGGCGGGCTGAGGCGGCGGGCTTGCTGGAACCGGAGGGCACCAGGACCAGCACGCGGCGGATGGGGCAGCAGAGGGAAGCGGAGGCCATGGGATGGATGGCGAGGAACACCGGCCTCCAACGCCCCACCGCAGCGGCCGGGCAAGGGCGCCGCAGGCGCTCGCGTCAGCCCTTGCGCGCGCCGAGGTGGATGGGGCAGTGCTGGTGTGGTGCTCGCTCCTGCCTTGGCTCCGCCCCGTTCTGCTGACTCTGTTGTGCGTGAGTGGTGGTCCTTCCGGCTTCCTGCACCCCTCAGCGCCCGTTCACCCCTGCACTTGGTTCTGGGGCCGACTGACGTCCTGACCCGGTGTGCCGTCTGAGCATCGCCCGGTGCCCGCTACCGCTGGATCCGCCTTGGTTGCCTGGCGGTGTCGATCAGCAGGTTCTGCAGAAGCTCTCGGCTGCAGAGCAGCAAGTGGGCCAGGGCCGCAGCGGTGATCCGGGGTTCGGCCGGCCACCCGGTCGCCGCGGTTTTGGGCCAGGGGGCGCGGAGTTCCCTGAGTTCCCGGCCGATGTTGGCCGCCATCACGGCGGTCCTTTCGCGGCGCAGTGGTCTGGTTGGCTCCATGGGGGTACTCTGCAAAGGAGCCAGTGGCCGCTTGATTCCCGAGATCATCCAAGCGCTGATCAGCGGCTCGTTTCCGATGGATCCGGCCGAGACCGTCTTCCGCGAACCGATCAGCTGAAGCCTCAGCCCCGAGCCAGGGCCCAAGCCGCCCGCTCCCGCTGCACCTCCAACCGAATGCTGAGCATGGCGGCGCTATCGCCAACTCTCCGCGCCTCGCGATAGGCGGCATGCACAGGCCAGCAAATCGACTTCAAGAAGGACTGATCCACCGGGCAGCTCAAGGGCTGCAGGAGAAGGACATAGCGCCTCAGCGCCCAGACCTCATTTTCGGCCTCCCAGGGATCCAGGGCACGCCATAGTGGAGCCAGCAATCTGCTCGGAGCCTGGCCGGGGAGATTAACCCCACCGGATCCGAACACCGGCCGCACCGCCACCGCTGGCCCATGGATCAGCGGCGCATCCAGGAAGGGCAAGCGCAGCGAATCAAAGGCCTCCAGCCGGGCCCAGACACCGCCATGGGCCAGATGCACCGGCCCCACCCAGGAGAAGCGAAGCGCATCAACCGGACTGCCGCAGAAGCCGGCCAGCTCAGAGCGCGACAGCTCCCAGTGCGCCACCGGCTGGGGCTCGATCCGGGTGCACTGACCGCCCTGCCACTCGTGGCCATGCCACTGGTGGCGATGAACCAGAAGGACGGAGGGAACCATGGGGCGAGCAAACGCAGGACCCCGGAGGGTTCCGTGCCGCCGATCAAGGGCTCGCCACCGCCCCGTTCGGCGCATCAGCGCCGGAGATCAAAGGGCGGCGAGCCTGGCCCCGACCCTTGGCGCGGCGCGGACCATGGAGGGGCCTGCGGCAGCGGCGACCATTCAGAGCTCAGCGAGAGCGGCGGCTCAGCGCGAGCGATGGTTCAGAGCATCCTGAGCGACTGCTCCTTCACGGGGTGGGCTCTTGCGGGTTGAGGCCGAGGCGAAGCAAGAGAGCCTGCCGCAGACGGCCGGCCATCTCTTTGAGCTCCAGGATTTCCTCCCTGGAGGTATCGAAACCTGGATAACGATTCATCACACCCGATTCGGTCAGGTCTTCCAGTTCATTCTCATCCCAACTCCATTCGGGATCGCAGTTCTGAAGTGAGATGGATAGCCCAACTAGATCGATATTGATACACATAGCCGTCGCTCATGCGAGGTGTGATCAAGGCAACATCGATCTCCGTCCAGTCCCAGTCTCCCTCTGCTTTCAGAATCCACTCCTCAACCAGTGGGTTGCGCTCAGCCATGCAGCACCTCCCCGTGATCCAGGGCCTCGCGGATAATCGGATCACCCCAGCGGTAACGAGGTTCGATGTCTTCCGGTCGCCATAGCAAAAGATCAACGCGAAAATTAGGTTGGCAGGCCCGGCGGATTTCGCGGGTCTTAGCAAACGGCCTCCCCTCATAGGGCATGACCACCAGGATGTCCGCATCCGAATCCCAGCGGGCATCGCCCCGGGCCTGCGAGCCAAACAGAATCACCTTTTCTGGTCCAAACTTCTCCACCAAACGCTGGGTGAACGCCTCAATCGCCTCCCGCGTCACGACACGTGCGCCGTGCGGGCCTGGGGAGAGGGGGGTGTATTCAGACATCGAGCAGAACCCCCAGGCGGATGGCCTCCTGAACGAGGGATCCGGGCTGCTGAGCCCGGCGGGCGGCCTCGCTGCTGGAGTGCAGCACCAGATCGACCGAGAGATCAGGCTGGGCCACCGCGCCCCAGAGATCGGCGAGAAGAGCAAAGCGGTCGCGGCTGGCCAGCCAGGCATCCGGAGCCGTGATCAACAGGTCGACATCGGAATCAGGGCCGGCCTCGCCGCGAGCCCTGGAGCCGTAGCCGAAGGCTTCTCCGCAGGAGTACAAGCGAACCTCCGCAGCCGGAATCAACCGACGGATCGCGGCCGCCATGCCCAAGAGGCGCTGCTCGATCGGTGGAGCCGGAGCAATCGTCATGAATCCATTCTGCTGCAGCTGCGCGGGCTGATCACGGAATCCGATCCGCCGACCGGTCGGCACGTCGCTATGGCCCTTGCGGTGGGCACCCCATGGCACCCACCGGGGGGAGCCTCAAAGAGGCACCAACACCGCCGAGGACTCAGCCCCCGCAGCCGCTAAGGCCGCCCGCTCCAACTCGACCTGGGCCTCCTGCTCCTCTTGGGCCTCCCTGAGCTGCTGATCGATCGCATCGATCCGCGCCAGGAAGCTCTCCATCGCCGGGAGCAGCTCATCCTCCAGCCGGGTGATCTCCTCCTCCCCATAGGGGTAATCAATCCAGCAGCGCCTCAAGGGCTCCCGCTGGTGGCTCTGCAAAAGCCAGAGCAGCGAGCGCTGGCACGACTCCACCAAGGCAACCGGATCACGCTCAGAGGCGCGGCAACTTGAAGACATGAACGGCAGACGCCATCAGGCGCCGCGACGGGACGCCGCCATCGCCGCCGCGTTAGGCAAGGGCTGGCCACCAGGCCAGCTCGCGTTAAGCCCTTGCCCGCGGCGGAGCATGGAGGGGCCCGGCGCGTCGTGGCTGCAACTGATCAACGCGGTTCGTGCGTCGTTCGCCCATTGGCTTGTCAGCAACCTCCGCAGCGTTCCCGCCGTGGTTACGAGGGTGGGCGATGCTGGTCCCCAGGAAGGTCACCGCCTATTTCCAGCCCCCGCCACGATGAAGATCCGCTACTTCCCGGACACCGACACCCTCTACATCGCCCTGGCCGAGCGCGACAGCAGCAGCTCGGAGGCCATCAGCGACAACCTGATCGTCGACTTTGATGCGCAGGGTCGGCCGGTGGGGGTGACGTTGGAGCACTACTCGCTGATCAGCGACAGCAGCGCGATCGAGACCCTCCTGCCGATCACGCCAGCGCTGCAGCCAGCCTGATCAGTCCCGAAGCTGCTCCGATGCGAGGGCCTCTGGGGCGCTGATGCCAGCTCTTGCGGAGTCTCAGCTGTTTGATGGGGTGGGGGGGCATGGGAGATCCCAGGGATTGATCACCTCCAGCCCGATGTCGGCAAAGTCGGCGACATCACGGGTGGCCAGTGACGCTCCCTGGGCCAGAGCCGTCGCGGCAATCACCGCATCGGCGGTAGCCATGGATCGTCCCAATTGCTCGCGGCGTCTCAGCAGCTGGGCGTACCAGTGAGCCGCTTCGCTGGTGAACGGCCAGACCCGGCCGTCAAACACCTCGGCCATCAAGGCCTCCCAGCTCTGCTGCAGGTTTTGCTTGCGCCGACCATCCGGTAGCCGGGCCAGACCGTGCAGGATCTCGGCTTCTGTCATGGCTGTGATCGCCACCGCCTCTGGATCGAGGCCATCGGCCCAGGCCACCACCCTTGGCTCTGGTTGCGGGCGCATCAGCTCCGAGATCACATTGGTATCGAGCAGGATCACCGCGCAACCTCCCCTGGTGGGTTGTGGCGTTCCTGGGTTTGCCATCACGGTTCAGCGCCGAACTGGGCTGGGGTTGGCTGCGACGAACGCTGAGGAAGCTCCAGCTCCACCCCTCCGAACGGAGCGAAGTGGGCATGGATGCGACTGCCCAGCCCTTGCTTAGTTGCTGCTGAAGGCTGGCTGGCTTCGATGGCCTCGCGGAGGATCGTGCGGGCTTCCTCCTCCATCGATCGGCCGTGTCGGGCGGCCTGGATCCGCAGCTGGGCCTTGGTTCTCTCGTCGAGGTTCCGGATGGTGAGGGTGGCCATGGGCTTCTCCCGTATGCAATGCATGCACTGCTAGCAATGTTAAGGCGTCTGGGGGTGTTGAAGCGACAGCCATTGACCAGCGCTTTCGACACCCGTCCCAGGCGCCCACGCTGTGTAGCAGACTGCTACGGTGACTCTTAGGTCGGCGTTGATCGGATCATCCATGGCGAAATCCGCCTCCCCAGTCCGCCTGCAGGACGACTTGATGCGCAGGGCTGCCCTAGCCGGTGCCCGCCACCACCGCAGTGCCGCCCAGCAGATTGAGTACTGGGCCGCCTTGGGCCAGGACGTGGCGGCCCTTCTCGATCCCGACCTGCTGCTCGATGTGAAGGCCGGACTGGCGCGGCTGCGGGTGGAGACGGTGCGGGCGGCGGCGGTGGCGCCGGAGAGCGTGTTCGCGTCCCTCGATGCCCAACGCCAGAACGGCAGCCTGGCCGCATCCGTGAGCGCGGCCTCTGTGCGCTACCAGGCTTGCCCAGCCCGGCCTGGCTTGCTGGAGCGGATCGACAACGAAGGCAACCGCACGGCCGGCACCTTTGAAGATGGAGTGTTTCGGCCCTGGGATGCCGCGGCAGCTTGAGCGAACGCCCCCAGCTGTGGATCCTCGTGGGTGGCAACGGGGCCGGCAAGAGTACCTATTACCGGCTTGCGCTCGAGCCACTTGGGCTGCCCTTTGTGAATGCCGATCTGCTGGCCAGGATCGTCTTTACGGAGGCCCCGGAGGCCCACAGCTATGAAGCCGCCCAACTGGCGGAACGGCAACGGCATCAGCTGCTGGAGCAGGGTGTGAGTTTCTGTTTTGAAACGGTCTATTCCCATCCCTCCAAGATCGATTTCATCGCTCTCGCTAAGGCCTTGGGCTATCAGGTGATCATGGTCCTGATCCACCTGGAGAGCCCAGGACTCAACCAGGCGCGGATTGCCACTCGGGTCAGCGAAGGTGGCCATAGCGTCCCAGCGGACAAGGTGATCAGCCGCATTCCCCGGTTGCTGGATCAGGTGCGTGCCTCGATCCCCTTGGTGGATGTGCTGAGGGCCTACGACAACTCCTCAGCGGTTGACCCGTTTGTTCCCGTGTTCACGATCACCAACGGCTCCTTGAGTCTGGACCTGGATCCCTTACCAGCATGGGCGGCTGCGTTGCTCTCAGGCACTCAGGCCACCTGATCGTCCTGCTTCCGCCGCACCCGGAGGGAGCTGCTTCATCACAGCACCAAGCCTCTGACGTCGAGATCGATGGTGATCTCTTTACCTGGCCACCCCCTACCGGGCCCGCACCAACCTCCCGCGCACCTGCTCCCGCTCAACGCGCCTGGCCGGCAGGGGCGATCCCCGCAGGATGGCTTCGATGCGCTCCACCAGGTATTTGGGCACCATCCCGCCGGCTACCCGCTCGCGGGGAAGCAGGAAGACCCCAGCCAGCCGATTCCACTGGGCAGATTCCTGATGCAACAGCCGCCCGCCCTTGCCGCTTTTTTCAAAGCGCACCAAGGACCCCTGATCGGGGCAGACATGGAGGGTGACGCGCCAGCGGATCCCGCTCTGGAGTACATCGTGGAGAACCTGGACTTGGGCCATGGCCATAGCGGCGAAGGACCCGACCCAGAGGCGGTGCCGCGCAAGGGCTGGCCAGGATCCCTTGCAATCAGACCCACCCGGAAACCGAACCCTGTGGCGGCCAGCTCGTGGAACCCTTGCGCAAGCGCCGCAGGATGGGAAGGGCCGGCGGCGTGCCCCCCGGAGGCCACACCAGACTGCAAGGAACCCGGAGGGGTTTCCCGGAAGGCCCTGGCGATAAGAGGGGTATCAGGGCCCCTGGGGGCATAGCCCCGGCGAAAGCCCACGCGGGGTTGGGTTGTCGTCGTCGAGGTCGTGCGGACATGCCGATCAGGGATCCTCGGCGGTGATCCGGTCAACCTCAAGCTCATCATTCAGCGCGTGGATCGATCCCAGCAGTGGCTCCAGCTGCTCCAGGACTGCCTGCCGTTCTGGGGAGCCGTGCACTGTTGTCGCACCGATGACGTAGAGCGAATCCAGCTGAAGGCGCAATTCAGCCAAGCGCTTGCGGCGGGCATCCATAGAGACACGCGCAACTCACCAAAGGATGCTCATCCAGCTGGGCAGCTCGAAACTGCCTACAAAGGCAAGGGAGAACAGGATCTGGCCGGTCAGGAGGCCATTGGAGGCAGCGGCAGTGGCCAGCTGCGCGAGGGGGGGCATGGGGTTCGGGGAGTTAGCGGGTCATCTCGCTCTTGCCACAGGCCTTGCAAGAACCCAGTGAGGGCCTCAGCCCGCCCCTACCAGCTGCTGGCGCGGGAGGCATGGAAGCACGAAGCCAGTGATTTCACGCCCTGGCTCGCCGAGGACGACAACTTGCAGGCCCTGGCTGAGGCCCTAGGCATCAGTGAGCTTGAGCTTGTCGCCACCGAGCACTTGGTCGGCGACTTCAAGCTCGACATCCTCTGCACCGATGGCGACCAACAGGTGGTGATCGAGAACCAGTTGGAGGAGACCGATCACAAGCACCTGGGGCAGATCCTGGCCTATGCCGCGGGTGTCGATGCCCGCAAGGTGATCTGGGTGGCCGAGTCGTTCCGGCCTGAGCATCTCGCGGCTCTGCAATACCTGAACGTCAACACCATCGATGAGCTCAGCTTCTTTGCGGTGCAGATCGAGCTGTGGCGGATCGGTGATTCACCCCTGGCCCCCAAGTTCGAGGTTGTAGCCAAGCCCAACGACTGGGCCAGGGCGAGCCGGGAGCAGGCCCGGGCCGCCTCCACGGGGTCTCCCACCAAGCAGCTGCAGCTGAGATTCTGGACAGCACTGGTGGCGCACTTGGCCAAGGAAGCTCCCCAGATCCGGCCCGCTAGGCCAGGTCCTTACCACTGGTTGAACACATCCCTTGGCCGCTCCGGCTTCGGGCTCAACATCACAGCCAACACTCGGGATGAACGGCTGGGGGTAGAGCTCTACCTCTCCGGCACTGACGCCAAGCGACACTTCGCCAATCTCCTGCCTCAAAAAGAAGAGATCGAGGCGGCGTTGGGGTTTGCGCTCGACTGGCGGGAACTTCCAGACAAGACAGCCAGTCGGATCGTCGCCTGGTATAGCGACGCTTCGATTGAAGACGAGAGCCGCTGGGAGGAATACCAGGCCTGGTTGATCCAGTGTCTGGTGGCGATGGAACGGGTGCTGCGACCCCGCGTGAGGGCGCTGCCATGACTCCCATGGCCTGGCTGCAGCTGATCGGCTATCGCCAGCGCGGGCTTACCCCTGCTCTGGTTGCCCTACTCCCAACCCTTGCTCCTGGGCCACGGCGGCCAAACGACGGTCTTGAGTCCACAGGCGGCAGTGGCTCAACCGGCCAGAAGTCAACAGGTGAGCATCGATATAGCCAATCCCCCGGCCCATCAACCGGTCACGCTCGATCAGCAGCAGCACTTCCGCGTCGCTGGCCACCGTCGCCGCCGGCAGGCCCTGCAACAAGTCCAGGACTTGCTGGCGGTTGCGCAGATTGCCGCAGGCCAGTTCGCCGATCACCCAGGGATGGATCATCACCTCGCCCTCCTGTAGGAGCGTGGCGAGACGGGGCAGGCCATGGCGCAGATGCTCCACCCAGACAGACGTGTCGACCAGGATCACGCCGCGCTCTGCCGGCGGTGGATCGGCTCCAGCGCGGGTTCACTGCCGCCCAGTGCCGCCAGGCGCTTGGCGCTTTCGCGCTGCACCAAGGCCCGCAGGGCTTCCTTGAGCAGGGCGCTGCGTTCCAGATCTCCGCACAGCTGCTCAGCCCTCGCCAGCAACTCATCGTCGAGCGTCACGGTGGTGCGCATGGTTCCGCCCAGGGCTTGCATCACTCTAGGCATCGTTTGATGATTGAGCTGATGCTTGCCGGTTTGGGCTTGGCGAGGCGCCTGCGCTGACCATGCCTGACATCGCCCCCCTGCCCGCCGACTACACCGCCCTGCTGGCTGACATTCGCCAGCGGGTGCGACAGGCGCAGACCCGGGCTGTTCTGGCGGTGAATGCCGAGCTGATCCGCCTCTACTGGGAGATCGGCGGCCTGATCGATCGGCGCCAGCGCCAGGAGGGCTGGGGAGCCGGCGTGATTCCCCGACTGGCCCGCGATCTGCACAACGAACTACCTGAGGAAAAGGGCTTCTCTGAGCGCAACATCAAGCGGATGCTGGCGTTCCATCGCGCCTATCCCCACTTGGTGGATGGCCAACAGCCTGCGGATGGGCCACAACCTGTGGCACAACGGCCCTCGATTCCAGAAGGGCCACAGCCTGTGGCACTTTTCCCGACCGAGCTGTTGCTGGCCGTGCCCTGAGGCCATCACGCCGAACTGATGGCCAAGGTGAAGGAGCCTGATACTCGCCACTGGTACATGCAGGCAGCCGTGCAGCACGGCTGGAGCCGCAGCGTGCTGTTGGCTCAGATCGAGAGCGCGGCCCACCGGCGCGTCGGCAGGAGCACCACCAATTTCGCCAGCCGTCTGCCACCACCCGACTCCGACCTGGTGCAGCAGACGCTCAAGGATCCCTACATCTTCGACTTCCTCACTCTGGCCGACGGCTTTCAGGAGCGGGAACTGGAAACAGCTCTGGTGGCCCACCTGGAGAAGTTTCTGCTGGAACACGGCCAGGGCTTTGCTTTCGTCGGCCGTCAGTACCACCTCGATCTCGGCGGCCAGGACTTCTACATCGATCTGCCCTTTTATCACCTCAAGTTGCGTTGCTTCGTGGTGATCGATCTCAAGCGCGGTGATTTCAAGCCCGAATACGCGGGCAAGATGAACTTCTACTGCAATGTCGTCGATGATCACCTTCGCCATCCAGGCGATGCCGCCACCATCGGCCTGATCCTCTGCCAGAAGGCCAACCGCGTCCTGGCGGAATACGCCCTGCGTGGCATGGACAAGCCGATCGGGATCTCCGCGTTCGAGCTCACCCGGGCCCTTCCATCCGATCTGCAATCCAGCCTGCCCAGTATCGAGGCCATTGAGCAGGCCCTCACCGATCCCGCTGCAGGCGCTTCGATGCCATGACCCCCAACCCCTACACCGAAGACCACCTGGTGGAGCAGCCCGCCCTGGCGCTGTTGGCCGAGCTGGGCTGGCAGACCACCTGCGGGTTGGAGGAAACCTTCTCGCCTGAGGGCGGCAGCCTCGGCCGCCGGGATCGCCGCGAGGTGGTCTTGGTGCCGCGCCTGCGGGCCGCCGTGGAGCGCCTCAATCCCGGCCAACCGCCGCAGGCGATCCATGCAGCCATCGAGGAGCTGAGCCGCAACCGCTCCGCCATGGGCTTGGAGGCGGCGAACCGCGAGGTCTACGGCCTGCTCAAGGACGGCGTGCTGGTGTCGGTGCCCGACCTCGAACCGGGCGGCCAGAGCAAGGTGCGGCTGCGGGTGGTCGATTGGGACCGTCCCACTGAAAACGACTGGCTGGCCGTCAACCAGTTCAACGTCAAGGGCGATCTCTACAACTGCTGGCCCGACCTGGTCGGCTTCGTGAACGGTCTGCCGTTGGTGGTGATCGAGTTCAAGAAGCCCGGCGTCTCGGCTCGCGTCGCCTTCACAGGCAACCTCAGCCACTACAAGGCCGCCATCCTCCAGTTGTTCTGGAGCAATGCCTTCCTGATCGCCTCCAATGGCACCGCCAGCCGCATCGGCTCGCTTAGCGCCGACTGGGAGCGCTTTTTCGAGTGGAAGCGGATTGAACGTGAAAACGAAGAGCCCCGTGTCTCCCTCGAGGTGCTGCTGCGCGGCACCTGCCAGCCGCAGCGCCTACTCGACTACGTCGAGAACTTCACCCTGTTCACCGACAGTAAAAGCGGCCTGATCAAGATCATCGCCCAGAATCATCAGTTTCTGGGTGTCAACAACGCCATCGCCGCCACCCTGGAAGCCCGCCGCCGGGGGCATGGCCGAGCCGGTGTGTTCTGGCAGACCCAGGGCAGCGGCAAGAGCTATTCGATGGGCTTCTACAGCCAGAAGATCCAGCGCAAGATTCCCGGCGACTGGACCTTCGTGATCGTGACCGATCGCACCGACCTCGACGTGCAGATCGCCAACACCTTCAAGGCCGCCGGGGTGGTGTCGCAGGCCGAGGGCGATCAGTGCCATGCCGGTAGTGGCGCCCAACTGGCCGAGCTGCTGCGAGGCAACCACCGCTATGTGTTCACCCTGATCCAGAAGTTCCGCATCCCCGAGCTCCTTTGCGACCGGGGCGACGTGGTGGTGATCACCGATGAAGCGCACCGCAGCCGGTTCCAGGAGCAACAACGCCTGGTGCAGATCCTGCATGCCGCGATCAAGCCCGACCCCGCCGCCCAGGAGTTCGCCGCCTCGGTCGGGGCACTCAACAGCATCGCGGCTTCCATCCGCCTGAAACTCAACCCCAACCCGCCCGACATCAGCGCGGTGATGGGTCAGATCGGCCAGGTGCTCGATCAGTCGATCACCGGCATCGCCATCCGCGATCAGGGCCCGCCAAGCATCGATCTCTCCAAGATCGACTTCCAGGCGCTGGCTGACAAGTTCAAGCAGAAGCGCAACAAGAAAACCGAGCTAGAGGAACTCAAGGCCCTGATTGCTGCCCACCTCGCCCGGATGGTGCAGCTCAACCCCACCCGTGCCGACTTCCGTGAGAAGTTCGAGGCGCTGATCGCCAGCTACAACGCCGGCAGCCGCAGCGTGGAGCAGATCTACAAGGATCTCGTGCAGCTGAGCCTGCAGCTCAGCCAGGAGCAGCAACGCCACATCCGTGAAAACCTCAGCGAGGAGGAGCTAGCGATGTTCGACATCCTGTTGCAGTCCGCCCCGGATCTTTCCGACAGCGACCGCGCCAAGGTCAAGCAATCCGCCCGGGAGCTGGTGGAGCGGATCAAGGAATTGCTGGTGCTCAACTGGCAGCAGAAATCCTCAGCCAGGGCCAAGCTGAAACTCCAGATTGAGAGGCTCTCGACATCGGCCTTCCCCGCGCCTACACACCAGAGCTGTACCAGCAGAAGTGTGAGGCCGTGTTCGCCCACATCGAACAGGCCTACCCGGAGCGCGAACTGAGCGTCTACTCGCTGACCAGCAGCCAAGCAGCGCTCTGAAGCTGTGCCAGCCTCAGAGCTGATGCACGGCGTGCATGGATGAGGCCTTTAATGACGCGGATCTTGAAGCGTTCCTGCCCCTTTGGATCGAGGCGGCAGCCGAGGAGGCCCGGAGTGTCGCCCTGGGGATGCTGCGCGAACGGGGCCGCGGTGCCGTGCTCGTGGGTGTGGCTCGGGTGGATGCCGCCCTGGAGGCCTTGCTCAAGGCGGCCCTGGCGCCACCGCGAGGTAGCGAAATCCTGTTCCACACCGATCGGCCGCTGGGGTCGTTCGGGGCCAAGATCGCCCTGGCGGCTCGGCTGAGCCTGATCGATGCCGCTGTCGAGCAATCACTGCACACCAGCAGGGGCTGCTGCCTGGCGGGCCGCCCAAAACCACGAAGCTCCACACGCTCAGGGGCGATCGAGAAGCCTGCCGCACACGTACTTGTGAAGGACACTGCTGATCAGGGTCTGGTAGGGAATGCCCTCCTGCAGGGCACGGGCACGCAAGGCGCCTAGATCCTCACTGGTGAGGCGAATGTTGATGCGCTGATCCTTGGTGGCCGTTGACCTTGCGGAGGCTTCCAGGCGGGAGCGCTCTGCAGCCGTAGCCACCGAACGGAGCGTGCCCGCTTCGAAGGCTTCCAGGATCTCCTGCTCTTCGTGATCAAGGGGTTTCATGGTGCGTCTCCTGGGCGGTAGGCGATGGTGGCTTTGCGGCTGGGAATGATGGTTTTGAGAAAGAGGTGATCGTCGGCCTCGACACAAGGCACCAGATGGGCATAGCCGGAGATCAGAACGACAAGAATGCGCTGGCCTTGGTATCGAGCCTGGTTCGGATGCTCAACGATATCGGGCAGATCACCGGATTCGATCGCGACCACCACGGCCTCGAAGGAAACGCCTCGTTGAACCCCCCTCTGCCAGGAAAGTTGACGCCTCTCCATCCCGACCATTTTCACCACCAGGGGGCTTGATGGAGCCATTCAATGCGTCGTTACAGCGAGACCGTAAAAGCTGAGGTGAAAAGGCGTATGGGCCCACCGCAGCGACAAAGTGTTGC
>CALRXC020000066.1:0-16569 GCA_943372025.1 Synechococcus sp. UW140
ACTGAGCGATCCCCAAGCTCGATGTGGCGGCGCTGCTGCTGTGGCTCAGATCCCCTGGCTGTGGATGGGCGACGCCATTCACCTGGCCTGCTGATTGAGGCGCTCAGCTCTCAACCGGCGTGCTCAGCCAGCCACGTGGCAAGGTCGGCCGGACCCGTGAAATCCAGCAGCGCCTCTGCCAGGGCTTCCAGCTGCTCCAGCGGCAGGGCCTGGATGCGGGCGGTGGAGGTGTCGGCCAGGGGGCCGCAGCGGCGGTTGAGCAGGCGCAGGGTGACGGCAGCAGCCTCTGCTGCACGGCCGCGGGCCTCACCTTCCTGCCTACCCTCCTCGATCCACTGCTGGGCAGCACGGGTGTGGCGCAGCTCTTTGGCGGGAATTCCTGCGATCACCATGATCTCCTCGCGAGTGAGTGTGGGAAACCGTTCCACCAGCATAGGAAGAACGGCTGAGAGCAGATCCGGACGTTGCTCGAGGATCTGCTGGGTGCTGGCCGGCAGTTCGGCCTCAGGCCGCACCGGCAGCGTGAGCAAGCTGAGCAGCGGATCGAGATCGGCCTGCTGGCCAAGCTCCTCCAGGCTGAGCCAGACCATGCCATCGACAAATGCCTGCAGATGCTGCGGCAGCTGGTGAACACTGCTTGCATCATCCCCGATGCGGCCTGAGTTCCTCGATCAACACCGCCAGGGCTTCGCTCAGTTGGAGCCGGTTGAGGGCGGTGTCTGCGAGGAGGAATCGGCATTGAGCAACAAGGCATCGAGCTTCGATTCGAGCGCGGCGAGTCGCCTGTTCTCGGTGTCGAGCTGCTCGATCTCGCTTTCGAGATGCTTCAAGCGCTTGTCGCTCTCGAGAATTCGCTTCTCGCTCTCGAGCGATTCGATCCTCAGCTGCTTCGTTCGCTGCTCGATGTCGTAAACGGGTCGCCAATTGACCATCGCCAGCAAGCGCCGCCAGGGCGGCAAGGTGGAGACATATTCCGACCTTGTGAGCGGCCTGGAGGTTACCGAAGTGGAGGAGGTTGTCATCGCCGTAATTCGTGGTGAACGAAATCAGAAGGAGCAGGGCGCCAGCCACAAGGGTTGACCAGCCTTGGCGATCCAGCAGCCGGGGTGGCGGGAGCGAGTCAGGCAGCCCCGGAGGACTTTCAACATCTGTCATCAACGTAGCGAGCCCGAACCAGCGCCGATTAACGCATAGTACGCCCGTACTGCAGCGGCGGTCTTCCGTGGTTGCACGGGTGTTTCGGCTGAGCGCCTCCGGGGTGTTCGCCCTGGCGACCCCATCTCCTCGCGGAGGGCGCCTTCATGCCAGCGCTGCGCTTCAGCCGGTGTGGTCGGCCAGCCAGGCCGCCAGGTCGGCCGGACCCGTGAAATCCAGCAGCGCCTCGGCCAGGCCCTCCAGCTGCTCCAGCGGCAGGGCCTGGATGCGGGCGGTGGTGGCGTCGCTCAGGGGGCCGCAGCGGCGGTTGAGCAGGCGCAGGGTGACGGCAGCAGCCTCTGCTGCACGGCCGCGGGCCTCACCTTCCTGCCTACCCTCCTCGATCCACTGCTGGGCAGCGCGGGTGTGGCGGAGGTCTTTGGCGGGAATTCCTGCGATCACCATGATCTCCTCGCGAGTGAGTGTGGTAAACCGTTCCACCAGCATAGGAAGAACGGCTGAGAGCAGATCCGGGCGGCGCTCAAGGATCTGCTGGGTTGTGAGCTGAAGCTCGGCCTCAGGCCGCACCGGCAGTGTCAGCAGGTTGAGAAGGGGGTCAAGATCAGATTGGTGACCAAGCTCCTCCAGGCTGAGCCAAACCACGCCATCCACAAACGCCTGCAGCTGCTGCGGCAAAAGGGCGGGGCCGAGCCTGAGGCGCCGGTGCGGCACCACCACGACCACGGCCAGATGCAGCACCTGGGGGTGGAGCTGGAGAAAGCGTGCGGTCTGGGCAAACAGCCGGTGCTTGAAGCCCGCCTTGGCGTGCATCTGCACCTCCAGCAGCACCACCGGCTGCTCGGATGTTCCGCTCTCACTGCCGCGTGACCAGGGCACGCCATCTAGCCCTTGCAGGCCCACACCCCATGCCTACACACCCCGATGCCCGACTAAGACCGATCGGCCGGGAACGCTTGATCCCCCAGCATCTGACCAACGGCAGGAGCGGGGCCCAACTGGCTGTAAAGCACAGCATCAGTGAACGGGTTTTTTCGGAGGGGGCGCAAGGGCCTCACATCAAGCCAAGCCGTTGTCCGTCGCCGGCGATACGCTTCTCTGGATTCCTGGAGGCTAACAACAAGCTGGGCCTGCCCTGACCTGGGGTATCATCATTAAGATCAGGAAATCAATTCGATGAAGGCCGTCATCCTCGCCGGTGGGCTAGGGACCCGACTTTCCGAAGAAACTCACCTCAAGCCCAAGCCGATGGTGGAGATCGGTGGCAAGCCGATTCTGTGGCACATTCTTAAAACCTATAGCCACCATGGAATCAATGAATTCATCATCTGCTGCGGCTACAAGGGCTATGTCATTAAAGAATATTTCGCCAACTATTTTTTGCACACCAGTGATGTAACTTTCCATATGGATCTTAACCACATGGAGATCCATCGGCGCAATGCCGAACCCTGGAAGGTAACCCTGGTGGATACCGGCGAAGCCACCCTCACCGGCGGCCGCCTAGCCCGGGTGCGCGATTTTCTCGACGACACCTTCTGCTTCACCTATGGCGATGGCGTGGCCGATGTGGATGTGGCGGCCTTGGTGGCCCACCACCGCGCCGAAGGCCGCCAGGCCACCCTCACCGCTGTGCAGCCGCCGGGCCGCTATGGCGCCCTCGGGCTGGAGGGGCACCAGGTGCACAACTTCCAGGAGAAGCCCGATGGCGATGGCGGCTGGATCAATGGAGGCTACTTCGTGCTTGAGCCCTCGGTGATCGATCTGGTGGATGGCGATCACTGCATCTGGGAGCAGGCCCCCCTGAGCCAGCTGGCCAGCAGCGGCGAGCTCACCTCCTATTTCCACCGCGGCTTCTGGCAGCCGATGGATACTCTGCGCGATCGCCAGAAGCTCGAAGAGCTCTGGGCCGCCGGCCAGGCCCCCTGGAAGGTGTGGACCTGATGGCCAGCGCAGGTGTCAATCCCGAGTTCTGGGCGGGCAAGCGGGTGTTGCTCACCGGCCACACCGGCTTCAAGGGCAGCTGGCTGGCGTTGTGGCTGAGCGAGATGGGCGCCAAGGTGAGCGGCGTGGGCCTGGCGCCGGACAGCGACCCCCACCTGTTTGAGCAGCTGGGGCTGGAGCGGCGGCTGCAGGCTCACCATCTGGTGGACATCCGCCACCCGGAGGCCTTGGCGGCGATTAGTGCCGAATGCCAGCCGGAGGTGGTGCTGCACCTGGCGGCCCAGCCGTTGGTGCGCCGCAGCTACCGCGATCCGCTCGGCACCTGGGCCACCAATGTGCAGGGCAGCCTGAATCTGCTGGAGGCCCTAAAGCCCCTCCAGCATCCCTGTGCTGTGGTGATGGTCACCACGGACAAGGTGTATGCCAACCGCGAATGGGATTACGGCTACCGGGAGAACGACCGCCTCGGCGGCCATGACCCCTACAGCGCCAGCAAGGCGGCGGCGGAGATCGCGATCCAGAGCTGGCGCAGCAGCTTCTGCGGCGACGCCGCCCACCAGAGCCCGCGGCTGGCGATCGCCACGGCCCGGGCGGGCAATGTGATCGGCGGCGGCGACTGGGCTGAAGACCGGATCGTGCCGGATGCGATGCGGGCCCTGGCAAAGGGCGAACCGATCCCGGTGCGCAACCCGCAGGCCACCCGGCCGTGGCAGCACGTGCTGGAGCCGCTTGGGGGCTATCTGCTGCTGGCCGAGAAGCTGGCCGGCGCCCAGGCCAGCAGTGGCCCCAACCCCTACGCCGAGGCCTTCAACTTCGGCCCGACGCTGGAGGCCAACCGGCCTGTTAAGGAGCTGATCGAAGAGGCACTCCTGCACTGGCCGGGCCAGTGGCACGACCTCTCCGACCGCGAAGCCCCCCACGAGGCCGGCCGGCTGCATCTGCAGATCGACAAAGCCCACCACCAATTGGGCTGGCGGCCCCGCTGGGCTTTCGCCACTACGGTCCAGCGTACGGTAAACTGGTACTATAAGATAGTGACTGATCCTCAGTCTTGGCAATCATACTGCCTCGAGGACATAGCATGCTATACTAAGAATTATTAATTCCGATGAGCTTGATGATCTAGCGCTTGCTAACTTAAATGTAACCTTGCAAAGTGTGACTAGTCTTCCCAATGTTGCGATTCATTCAACTTTATCCAAGTTCTGAGCATCACCAACAATGTCAACAACGCCCTAGTTATTTTGAACGTCAATATACCTTAATTGATTCCCGGCGGAATTGTGAAGTCCAGAATAAATGCTTCATGAGCAAGATCCTCAATCACCACACCCAAACATCATGAAAATACTTCGCAATCACGATTTTCAAGATGGTCGAGGAAAGCTTGTAAAGATATTTTCTGCCAGAGAAGATCAGATCCATTCATTCACTGTTCATGATGCTTATGTAGCAATTTCTGGTGCCAATGTTTTCCGCGGCCTGCATCGGCAATCCAAACCAAAAGGCCAATCGAAGTTTATTACTCTCATTGAAGGATCAATAGTTTTTTTCTCGCTTGAGGCTTCTTGCAATGAAAATTCAATTTTATCGTTAGCAAGACTTAATGCTGACAACCATGAGATGCCAAATTGTGCTGTAACTGATAGATCAAGTTTTACTGGCTATTATACAGAAACCAACAAAACTATAGTATCTGCTCTCTCCGATGCTCCTTACTTTCCCGAGCTTGAAGAGGTAATCAATCCAACTAAATTGATCCAAATAGTGGCAGACAAAGAAACAGCATCTAAAATCATTATATCCGAAAAAGATTCTTCGGGCCTAGAGCCACCACCACTTGAGAAGATCCAGGCAATCTGGCTTAATAATGCATAACATTAGTTCACTCTCCTCTTCACTCCACACAATGACTAATTGCTTAATCTGTGATTCACCGTCTACATCAATTGTTTATGAGTCACATAAACAACCATTAGGCCGCTATGGATTCTGTAGAACTAAAGATGATGCCACAAATATACGAGCAGACTTTTCCTTAGAAATTCGAGAATGCAAACAGTGTGGTTTTGCATGGAATCAGACGTTTGACGCATCAAGAGTTGATTACTCTTCATTGCCAGTTCTTGAATCATCCTCTCATTCTGGTGACTACCACTCTTATCAAGCAGAATCTGCAAAATGGCTTGTGAGCTTTTTAGACAACCAGCCTAGTAAAGTTCTTGAAATTGGTGGTGGGAGTGGTTTCTTTATTAGTCAGCTCAACATAAAGGATAAAATCCTTTACGAGCCTAGCATTGAAGCAGCAAAACTTTCACCCGATGTCAAGCTTATACCAAAATACTTTGATCCTTCTGTAGACAGAATCGATGCTGATTTAGTAGTCATGAGACAAGTACTTGAACATATTGACTCACCACTAGAATTTATTACAAATTTGCGCAACTCATTTTTAGAAACTTCTGGAACTTCTCTTTTGCATGTATACATAGAAGTTCCATCACATGATAGGACAACGGATAGCTTAAGATTTTCTGATTTTTATTATGAACATTGTAACTATTTTACGCTTACCTCGCTGTCTATCATTGCAAAAAAAACCAATGGTAGAGTACGCTGTTTAATTCCTAGATTCAACGGCGAAATCAATACAGCATTGATCGAATACAAAAAGCCTACGCAATGCCATACGAGCTACAACGATATACTAACTGTTTTGATTGCGACAATTGAATCTTCCCTTAATATTGGAGGTGAAATGGTCCTATGGGGTGCATCTGGAAATGGAATAACAATTTTAAATAGCATTGGAACAACTGCTAAACATATTTCATATGTAATTGATAGTGATCCAAGAAAACATGGGCTTTACATCCCTGTTACAGGGCATGAGATCGTATCCCCTTCTGATATTCGCCTTCAAAAAGTGTCAAGCGTAATAATTGCATCTCAGTTTCATGTGGATGAGATTGTTTCCGAGGCTCGAAAAATTTTTGGTACCGGAGTAAATTTAATAAGCGTTACCGGACAGATCACGTAGTTGCTTATTTGTCATATTTTAGGCTATTTTACGTGTTAATAAATAATAATTATGAACAATTTAATTCTGTTAAAATAATTTTAGATTGTTGCGAATTTATCCATTAGCCATCAATCGAGATCACCATTCATGATGATTCTAATCACTGGATCCACTGGTTTTGTAGGACAACATGTGCTAGAAGAGTGTAGCATACGTGGACATGGTGTTATTGCTGTCGCGCGCCCACTCTCAGAATATAAGAATATTGATAGCGGCAAATTTGGATATATTTATTGTGAGCTGCTGGACTTATCTGTAGATCATTTAAAGGGAATCGATCTCGTAATTCATCTTGCTGCATCTGGCGTAAGCAGTAAAGAAGCTCCTTGGCCTGAGCTACTCAAAGTCAATATTCTAGGAACTCATCATATTTGCCATGTCGCCTCTCTAGCACGTGTTCCAATAGTTATTGCAGGGTCTGCAAAAGAATACGGTTTGTCAGGGCTAATGTATGAGAAAATACCAGTATCAGCCCCTCTTGAACCCATTACCTATCACGCAGCCAGCAAGGCAGCGGCATACCTTGTGGCTTCATCTATTGCAAGAACCACAAATAATCCTACAACTTACCTTAGAATCTTTAATGCATATGGACCAAAGCAGAACCCTCTTAGTCTTTGGCCTTCATTGTATACATCGGCCATCAAAGGACTTGACTTTCGCATAAGCTCTGGTTCGCAGCTAAGAGATTTTATTCATGTCACAAGAGTTGCCTCTCTAATTGTTACTTTTGGAGAAATGATTCGAGATGCGCCTGATGTTTTGTCTGTCTATAATATTGGGACAGGCGAGGGCCAGACAGTTTCTAGCTTTTGTGAAGATTGGTGGGATAGGCTAAAAGCTAAAGGAAAGATTATCAAAGGCGCTATACCCGAGCGTATTGATGACTTTAACAGCTGCATCGCAGACATTTCTAACTGGCCTAACTGGCCAAGTTTATCTCCAATA
The DNA here is from genome assembly GCA_943372025.1 of Synechococcus sp. UW140. Classification (GTDB taxonomy): domain Bacteria; phylum Cyanobacteriota; class Cyanobacteriia; order PCC-6307; family Cyanobiaceae; genus Cyanobium. The sequence continues at coordinate 7,127 of CALRXC020000066.1, forward strand.
GGCAACATCTTGGATTAATTTACTTAAGGGCACCTCGAAAAATTGGCACTGGCGTGGCCTTGGGCCCCATCCACTCCAGTTGCTGCAGTGGGTCTCGCTGGTCAGCCCGCGCGGAACTCGAATTTTTCGAGGTGCCCTTAATGACCCTATTGATTTCATTTAAATATCACATAATACTTCATTCAAGATAGCAGAGCGCGTCAAGGAATTAGCCCCCCCCTAGGAGCAACACCCACTACATCACAAGTTTGCGATATCCACAAAGCGGTGGCTTTATAAGCTTTGACCAAGACTTGTTTAAAGGCGCTTGCGTTCAATTGAATCATAGGCTGACATCAATTTACTTAGATGTTTTCACTTTATATTTTGCTAATGGGTGTCAGCATCAGTTTCAGCAACTTATCAATACGCTCACCCTTGATTACTTCATTGGCTAGCTTAACACGTGCCTATGCCAGTGCGGTCAGCCAAATCTGGGAAGGGCCGGATCGGGTAATCCTCTGTACCGGCACCTAGGGAGACGTCAGCACCAAGAAACTTTACCTGCCCCACCACATCACGATGTTCGAAGGCGGTGCGGTGAATATCATGGAGGACCAGAAACTGAAAGTGATCTCCGAAAGCTTCCGCGTCTGCTGGTGCACTTCCGGTACGACTGGCAACTGGGCGAACTGCCCGCCGGCTACGACCACAGATACACCTACAGTCATCTGTGTTTCAACATCAAGCCGCTCGCGATCCCCAAGCGGCAATTGGCCGGCGGCTGGCGGAGTTCATAGAGGCACAAGCGCAACTGGCAGATCCTGCGCCCAGGGCTGGCCCCCTGCGGAGACGTGCTGGAGTTTGCGCTCTCCACCCATGCCACCGCCTAGAATCCAAATATATGTTTCGAGTGTGTTCCAAAGCTAAATTCAATCAGCATTTTTCGATAATATCATTGTAGTCTTGACACTTGCAAGGGGGACAACCTAGTTTTAATAAATTCGCCTCGCGATCTCTTGTCATTTAGCTCTAAGTTCCTCTATTCCCGATTGAATGAAATCAACTTTAGACAAAGCATTTACCGGATTAGCCGATGGATCCATAGAAGGCATACTATTTCTGAGCATTTTTAGAGATCAGCTTAAGCTTCTTACCGACGAAGGACGTAATATCGATACATCATACTGGTTTAAGAAACTATTAGAGACACTGCCTTTATTCACTTCATTATCAGGCGAATTCCATGGCGATGTGGACCCAGATTATGTCAAGGCTTGTGATACTCATTGCCTACCGGAATGCAAAAAAGCAAAACATCAGTTCTCACTTGATAAGTGCCTCGGAACAGCACTCGGAAAAGAAGACTGGATCAAGCTATCTTATGGAGATAAATCGAGGCAGTGCATATTTGTAGGCAGCCTCTTACCGATTCGCCTAGGATTTGAATCCCTATTTGTGCGGTGGAGCGACGCTAAAGCCTATGAAATTAGCATGTCATGTCTTAGAGAGAGTATCTGCTTAAGCGACACTGAACTCAAAGTAATAAACTCAGAACAAAATCATCACCTTTATGTAAAGCAAAACCTGCACTACTTGCAGAATAACCTGACGCTTTGGCATCATATAGTTGCATTTGGCGGATTACGACTGCCATTCATAGACGTTGCTAGAATGCAAGTACTTTATGCAAGGCCCTTGGGCACGGTTGTACTATCCGAGCGCCTAGGTAGTCTAATATGTTACCCTTTCTTGTTGGACAATCTTATCATATGTCCGATTTATAGCGGATGGATTAATAAGCTCGAGAGTTTGTATTTTGTAGATCTAAGAGAGCGGAGTTCGGGCTTTGTTTGCGACGATGAAGGGACAAATTACCTTTTCAATAATAGCTTTAATAGTATGCTCAATGATGCCCTATTGCACTTGCTAAACTCTCTAAGTGCCTGCAAAAGCCCTATAGTTAATGATAAACGTTTCCTAATTGGCCAGCGGATAAACTATGGGCATACGATTATACAAGATGCTACGTTTATGAGCGCTCTCTCCTGCTTGGATCCGTCAAGAAGGTATCCAGTGTTAATTGGTTCCCATGACTATCTCTGCACTCATGAACGCCTAAATTACGAAAGCGAAGTAAATCAATCAGAAGTTGAATATATTCACAAATACTTTATCGGTCCAAATACTTATGCTATCCCAGCACTGGAATGCTACCCGATACCATCGTATAGGCCGACAAGCAAATCTCTGGCTGCACTTAAACCTCGCGCTCGAATTGATAGCGTGAACGCAGAGGGTGCAGTCTATATTCACATAGACGAAAGAACTGGAAAGAGACGATGCGCAAACTATTCACAAATTATAGACTGCATAGTTAGTGCATCTAATACTTATTCGATAAAGACCATTATTGTCGATGCACTTACTGCCTTGCCACGTCCACCTGGTAGCGTCATTCCTACAGAAGATACCACCAGGCCCGATGGCCCGCCAGCTCCGCAAGCATATCTTTCGGCTCTAGAGCAACTCAAGAGATTCTCTGGTGAGGTCATCCAGTCCCACGGTTTAACTATTCTGCAAAAGCAAGCAGTTTGGGCAAAATATAACGTGAGGTGTGCCCTTGTTTCTTATGGATCATCAATGATTGCTCCAATATATTTAATCAACTGTCCTGCCATTATCTTTGGTCACGAGATCCACGAAAAAGCTCTCACTGAATGGCGCTGGCATACGGCAAAATTCTGCTTTGATGCAAGGCTAGAAGAAGAGTACTTTGTCACCTCGGAGTGCCATGAATCGGGTTTTAATGTTAACGTTAATGAGATAGCTATCGCCTTTGAGAGATTGCTTGATTCTAATAAGATGCTCATCGATACGACTACTTGTCTCAGTGCCAAGGATGTTTTAGGATAACCTTCCCCAAGTTGCTTCAAATAGATGAATCGTGCAGAGTAGTCTTGCCTGTTACGCTACCGGCCGCCCGGACATACATTTTGCAAAGGGACACGGACATCAGGACCTACCCTCCTATAGTTTTAAAGCAACTTTTTTGCGATCAGCTCTTGTAGCAATCGACGAATATTATGACCTTGATCAAGAAGAGGACGAAATGATTCCCATGGAATCGACTCAGACAGCCGCTTTAGAACAGGCTTCTTCTTGATTCCGTCAGAATCAAGTCCCTTTGCAATTTTCGTGGTGCCCTTTGCTAAGAGAGGGGCGTATCATCGAAACCCATCCAGAATTCCTGCATTGTCATGCTTTCCTTTTGTAGGCCTATCTTGCCATATCTAATGTTCTTAGAATAACGCGGAGATATTCCAGCTTCTATGCGCTCAGTGCCATTTGATAAACGATTAACAATAACCTCAATCTCAATTGCTTCAAGGGTATGCGGCATGGCATGGATTGCTTGCATGTATATATGCGCATCTCTTGGGTGGCAAATGTAAGCTTTGCCAAAACCAGAAAGGAACAAGCAAGCTTGGCTACTGTTGTCATCAAGCCACTTAAACAATGCTTCGGTGAGTGAAGGAGCTCCAGCATCAAAAACATCGTCAACGCTGATTATGCCGCCTTCACACATTAACGGTGCCACAATGTCAAGATCGTTGTAAACAGCGTGATATGAATGCTGCCCATCAATATGTGCAAATTTGACTGAGGAGTTATATGCGGACAGGCTGCTCGAATTTGCAAGACTGAAAGAAGAGCTGTTGATAAAATCAATTTGTGCTAAATCATGATCTAGCCTTGGTGATACCACCTTGGCAATAGCCTCACTAACATCTAAAACATCAATGAGAACTAATTTGCTAGAGGTATCAACGAAAGATGCCATTAGCGCAGCGGAATGAGCCTGCCAAACCCCAATCTCTAAAAGATCGCCATTTATTCCTGCTTGTTTTTGTTGAGAAAGAAGTATACACCAAATAGCCACATTTTCTATCCTTAATCCACCTCCTGCCTGAAGCGGCGGAAAGGTTCGAATATAGTCGCCGTAAATAGTATCAAGGCTTGTGCCGCGCAGTTTTGGATCGTGCACGTGTTCACCGTCAATTACATTTAGACTCTAAGCCCAGAATGACTATTTGGCATCGCAGGATTTGAATTGTTACGCAAGCTCCCCTGAGAGCCCCATAGGCTCGGGTTCGACCGCTGGATCTGGCAACCCGTTGCATTGGGCTGCCTGCCGCTAGCGGCCCACCTGTTCAGGAAACAACCCCCCTCTCATGGCAGTAGCCAGGGCTGATTCAAAGTCCGTCACAGGTTGTCTTGCCGGGGCTGCGAGCATGGTGCACGGCGGCAATTAGATAGGCGGGCTCATACGTAGGGGCTGCTGAAAAAGCCAGATCGCCTGCGGCGCAGCTTGTTTCAGTGATCGAGAGCCGGTAAACTGGGCTCGATCAAGGCATTTGACGATTACTGAAACCTCCAAACGCCGTAAATGTACCGAATACACCATAACGGCCAGCTCTCAATCGAGGGGCTCCATGTGCCTTTTGGCGGCACGCTGGACTCGAACAACCGCTGGGTGCTCTTCTCGTCTCTGATGCCTTGGGAAGCGCTGGAAAAAACATATGCCCCTCAGTTCAACCCCACGACTGGCGCCCCTGCGAAGCCAGTGAGGCTGGCGTTTGGAGCGCTGTTCATCAAGCAGCGGCCTGGGTTGACCGATAAGGGGTCCGTCGAGCAGATCCGAGAAAACGCTTACATGCGTGTGCCACGAGGGATAGATTCTTCGTGAACTATGCCGCAACTGTATCGAGGATGGGAGTGTATGGCCTCCCGATGCGTGCCTGCAGGGGCTGGCATCAAACCACCCCATGCTGCTGCGGTCAAAAGTCGTGGTGGTGAGCGATGGGGGCAAAGGCGGACTTGATTCGTCAGGTGAGTGATTGGATGGTGAGCGCAAGCAAACCGTTGATGACACATCGAAATGCGTTCCAGTTGCTGCCAAAACGGGTTGAGGCATGTACAGCCCGGATCAATGTGGGCTTCACCTGCTTACGGACCACATGGCAGCGGGTGTATAGACGGCACGAGCCCATCACAGGCCTTGATACGGAACGTGGGAACCTGGCTTGGGATGCTAAGGAAAGGGATCAAGTGGCCACAACCATGAGACTGAACACCGATGACCAGGTCAGGGGCGGAGCAGTTCGTAGAAGTGATGAAGAGGCTGTAATGGCCTTGGAGCGAAGGAACTGCGTCATTCGGTCTGATGAGTTTGATCAACCAGATGATCTGGGAGGAATCAGATGAATACAGACAAGCCGTTGCCAATCACAAAGTTGATGGTTTGGCAGGCCTATCAGGCTATCTCCAAGAACGGGAAAGCTGCTGGGGTTGATGGTCAGAGTCTCGATGATTTCTCTAAGAGTTTGCTGAAAAACCCAGCCCCCTCTGCCAAAATTGGGCAGCTGCCCATGCGTTGATGCGAGGCCAACAGGAGCGCAGCGGCTCCTTGTTCTCCTACGTCTCGATCGAGGAGCGGATCCCGGCCAGCCATCCGCTCAGGCGGATTCGCAAGTTGGCGGATCAGGCTCTTGATCGGCTCAATCCCACCTTCTGCAGGCTGTATGCCCTGGAGGGCCGCCCATCGGTTCCACCGGAACAACTACTGCTGGCCTCACTGCTGCAGGCGTTCTACGGGATCCGCTCCGAAAGGCTGTTGCTGGAGCAGCTCCACTACAACCTGCTGTTCCGGTGGTTTGTGGGCTTGAGCCCCGATGATGCGATCTGGCATCCGACCACATTCACCAAGAATCGTGATCGACTCCTCAATGATGACGTGATGGGGCTGTTCCGGGAGAAGCTGATGGGTGCTCCAGAGGTCAAACCGCTGCTCAGTGACGAGCACTTCTCTGTGGACGGCACGTTGCTGCAGGCCTGGGCCTCACACGCTTCCTTGAAACGGATCGATGGTCAGGAGGATCCTCCGCCTCCACCCACGGGCCCTGGCGAGGGATTCGGTGCTCCCAAAGAGGGCAAGAAGCGAGCAAAAGGCGACTTTCGTGGCATCAAGCTCAGCAACGAGACCCACCGCTCCAGCACGGATCCTGAGGCTTTGCTAGCCCGCAAATCCAATGCCCATCCAGCGCAGCTGAGCTACCGGGGGCACGTGCTGATGGACAACCGTCATGACCTGATCGTCGATTGCCGTGTCACACAGGCCACGGGCACTGGTGAGCGGGATGCCGCCAAGGAGATGGCAGCAGACCTCGCCGGTGCCCACCAGAAGACTGTCGGCGCTGACAAGAACTACGACACCAAAGGGTTCGTAGCTGAGATGAGGCGGATCGGTGTCACGCCGCACGTGGCGCAGAACACTGCCCGCAGCGGTGGTTCAGCGATCGATGGCCGCACCACCCGTCACGTGGGCTACGCCAAGTCGATCAATGCTCGCCGTGGCATCGAAAAGGTATTTGGTTGGCTCTAGCCGAAGGCTTCTCCGAAGGAGTAGGCGTTCGGAGGGCTGCGGCAGTTCAAACTGCGCGGCCAAGAGAACGTCAGTGCCGTATTTGGCCTGCACGTGATCGCCTACAACCTGATCCGCCTGGGCAACCTGCTCAAGCCAGCGATGGAGGCGGCATGAAAAGCCAGTTGCCCAGAGGTGTGGCCCAAAGAACACAACCAATGCCTTGCAGGCAGGCCAAAGCTGCCGAAATCGGGCTGTTTGCGAACTTGATCGGCGTTGATTCGTCTTTTTGAGCCAGAAATCAGCTTATGGCTGTGGAAAACCGACTCTTGGGCGGGTTTTTCTGCAATCTCCTAAGGACTTGTATGCGTTCAGGGGTCGGTGTCCGGCGTCGATTAGGTAGGCGCGCCCGCCTATGTAGTTGACACCGGGCAACCACCTGCTGCAGCCTCGCCTCAAAGGCCTGGCGGATCGGCCGGCAGCGTTGTCGCAAGGCGGGCCAGTCGATCGTTCCGTGCTTGTAGCGGTGCCAGTGGTCAAACAGCTGCCGCTGCAGGCCGAGCAGCTCCGCTCCAAATTCAGCACTGGCGCCCGGGCGTTCAGCGATGGCGGTGAGGTCGCGGATCAGGTGCGCCCAGCACAGCTGGCGTTGCTGGGTGGGCAGGTGGTTGTAGGCCGAGAAGCGATCTCTCACCACAATCCCGCCAAAGCTGCTGCCCAGCAGCTCTGTCCGGAGCGATGGCCACGCTGCGGACCGCAGCCCTGAACCTGCTGCGGCTGAGTGGCTCTTTGAGTCGATCCGGGCCAGTGAGCCACCTTGGCCCGGTCCTCTGCCACGGAGCCGGAATCTTCTGATCGGCCCCAGGCGTCAAGCCCGTTGACCGGCGGTGCTCTTGTTGTCGTCCCGCCTGAGCGCTGCAGCGGAGCGCACGAGCCGGCGGACCCTTTATGATTAATAATCCTGATCAGCAAAAAGCTCCGCAAGCCCTCACAAGCGCCCCTATCGGCCCTAAAGTGGCACAGAGCTACTATCCTGAGAGTCAGAGCAATGCCCCAGAGCAAAATCCAGTATCAGGCGGGGTTCTCCCTCACCCAGTTCATGGAGCAATACGGCACAGAGTCACATTGTGAGGCACCATAGCCAGAGCGGCTCCTGCGTTCTGCGGAGTCTTCTTGCTGATCAGAAAATACATTGGCATTGAGCTAGTATTGTTAATGCTTGAGATTTTAATTCTTTCATCTGGCAGAAATGGAAGCAACTTTTTGCTTTCACAACTTGCCGCTTCTCAAGAGATTTACCCACTGGGCGAAATATATAAGCCTGGAGCCAATGATGTTGAACTAAACTACTTCCTTGCTAAAAAGGCCAATGAAGCACTTGGCTATGAAGATCAAAATTATCTTGACAAGACTGTTGAAACTGCCCTTCATGCGCAAAGTGTGAATCCCATAAAATCTATCATAAATGCAGCGGCACTTGGCCCGAATCCAAAAATGGGAATCGTGTCCAAGCTTTTTGTTGAACATATCTCTTACAAGTTTGCAACAGATATGAGGTGTGCCAGGATTTTAAGGAGCCACTTAGATGGGCCCACTAAGACTATTCTTCTGTACAGGAATCGTTTGCTCGACGTCTTTGCATCTACACAACGAGCTGTATCCGAGAACAGATGGATTACTGCAAAATTTGACAATATTACACTGCAGATCGGTCTTGAAGAATATCTTAATTGGCGCGATTGGTATGTTAGAACCTGGATTCTATCACTTGAAATTATTCATGAATTAAGTTCTTCTATTGCAAATTTAAATTTATTAACGGTAGCTTATGAAGACTTATGCAAGTTAGAGCTTCCCGCCACAGCTTCTCTTCTCTCAAAGTTTATTTTTGAGGCCGAACCCAGCTCAACTTGGCTCACTCATATTAGAGATGAGGTGACAACCAGGCAGTCCAGCGGTAATCATGGTATAATTCTACCATTTTGGAGCCAAGAGTACAAAGACGATAGCTTTAGAGAGAGAGTTGATATGCATAGCCCTCATCTCTTGTACCTTCTAGAACGAACAAAATCCTAATACATGTCTTTCTTTGCATTTAGGGACTACTGAGAAAGCCAAATCGACTGCCGCGCAGCTTGTTTCAGGCATTGACAGGCGATAAACTGGCAACGAACAGGGCAATTGCCGATTGCTGTAACTGCTGATCGCTGTATATGTATCGCAAACACCACAACGGGCAGCTCTCAATTGAGGAGTTTCATGCGCCTTTTGGTGGCACGTTAGACCCGGAGAACCGCTGGGTTCTTTTCGCCACGCTGATGTTCTCTGACGAGATAGAAGAAGCATACGCCCATCAATTCAGCCCCACGACTGGAGCTCCTGCAAAGCCTGCACGCTTGGCGTTTGGCGCGCTGTTCATTAAGCAGCGTCTTGGCTTATGCGACGAGTAGATCGTTTAGCAGATCCGAGAAAATGCTTATAAACAGTTCTTTCTTGGCTTTGCTGGGTATTCAAGTAAAACACCATTTGATCAATCAATGATGGTTCATTTTCGCAAGAGATTCTCGGAAGAAGATCTCAACCGAATCACGGAACTGATCGTGGAACGCGGCAAAGCTATGGCCATGGAGGCTGTAGCATCAGCCGCAGAAGAGCACAGCTCTGACGATCCAAGCGCCAATGCTGGCAACCAGTTAGGGACTACTGAGAAAGCCAAATCGATTGCAGCGCAGCTTGTTTCAGGCATCGAGATCCGATAAACTGGCTACGAACAGGGCAATTGACGATTGCTGTAACTGCTGATAGCTGCATATGTATCGCAAACATCACAACGGGCAGCTCTCAATCGAGGAGTTTGTGCCTTTTGGCGGCACGTTAGATCCGGAGAACCGCCAGGGCCTATTAGAAGTCTGCCCCAATAGCCCTGGCTTGGGCGCTGCGCCTACGGTGACCTGCGCGGGAACCGCCCCTGCCCCTTGGCCTCCCAGCTCACCAACAACTCAGTCGCTGCAAGCGATCTGATCAGCTTCCTCAAGGCCCT
>CALRXC020000067.1:0-15271 GCA_943372025.1 Synechococcus sp. UW140
GCCTATTATCTTTACCGGCCCGAGAATGAGCGTGACTACGGTGCCGAAGCGATTGAGATCCTGCTGCAGGTGATGGAGAATAATCGTGATGATCTGGTGGTGATCTTCGCTGGCTATAAGGAGAGGATGGATGTGTTTTACCAATCCAACCCCGGCCTCTCTTCGCGGGTGGCGAACCACATCGACTTCCCCGACTACAGCGCCCCAGAGTTGTTGGCGATTGCCAAATTAATCCTGGCCAGCGAAAACTACCGCTTCAGCGATGCGGCCACCGAGGTCTTCGCCGACTACATCGTGCGCCGCATGCAGTTGCCCTTCTTCGCCAACGCTCGCTCGATCCGCAACGCCATCGACCGGGCCCGCATGCGTCAGGCGAACCGCTTGTTCAATGGCATGGGCAGCCGGCTCAGCAAGCTGGATCTGATGACGATCGAAGCGGAAGACATCACCGCCAGCCGGGTTTTTCAGGGGGAGGTGGAGGGGCTGGATCGGAGTGAACCGCTTGTTGACTGAGCTTCCTGTTCATGCTTGCCCCTTGCGATTTTGCATGGACGGAATCAAGGATTGCAATCCATCTCTTCGCGACTGTTGGTGCCGAATATTCTGTTATTTCCGTGTCGTGATCCAGATAAGATTGTGTAAACTGACTGTAATGCGCCGAGAGCTTCAGGATTCCTTGCTGGATGGATTGCGGATGTCGTACATCACAAAAAATGCCGATGCCCAGACTTTCGATGATCGATTGGATGGGGTTTCCTGGAGGTCCTACGGCAAGAATGGGTTTCTTGTGTCCTAGGTAATCAAAGAATTTTGAAGGTTGATTGTCGACGTGTCTTTCGCCAATTATAACCATTAGGATGTCAGCCCTTTCTGCGATGACATGGGATGCAGCGTAGCTGACTGCAGGGTGGATGATCAGCTGGCTCGAGAGAATGGGGTTGCCTCCAATCATCTGACGGGCGCGCTTGTAGAGGTACCCATAAATGGTCAACTGGATACGAATAGGGTTGGATATCTCCTGAATCTTGATCATCGCCTCTAGTAATGAATCCATGGGTCGCCACTCCGGAATGTTGCCGAGATGGGCAATGGTCAGTTGATTGGGAGCTTCTGGCCTACCGCTTGGATCAGCTGTGGGAGGGTGCTTTGCATAAAGATCTGAATCAAGCGGGTAGCTGTCGGTGATGGTCAGACACTTTTCCCTTTCGATCAGTCCAGATTCCACGTAGCGCTCCAGCGTTTTCGGTGACATGAAGACAGCATTCGTTGCCTGTTTCAGGACTTTGATCTGACGGATTTGGTCATCTGGATAAAAATGTTTGGAATCCCTTTGTCCATGGGGATCGTCGTAGATCGCGAGCAGGGGTTTGCCATGTCGCTGAGCTAGTTCTGCTGCAATTTCAAGGATCCTGAAGTCAGGACTTTTGCCGGCAATCAAGTCAAAGTCCCAGTCTGCCTCCGCCTTCTCTGCGGCCTCGCCGATTCCTTGGTGGAGGTAGGCGGTGGAGTTGTGGTGAGTGAGTTTTTCAATCCATTTGCTCGTCAGCTGAAGCAAGCCATATACTATTCTAAGAGGGCTTCCCTTTGGTTGTCTATTTCGTTGTATTGAGTAGCGAATGGAATTCGATATATTTGCTGTTACGTGCAAATTCTCTGTCGGGAAATTTGACTCTCTATGGAGAACTGATGACAGCCTTGGTGAGGGGCCCGCGAAATGAAACTCCCATTCCTGCTGTTGAAGATAGGGACAGAGCTTTGTGAAGATCAAGCCCTGGACTCCACTGCTGCCGGGCGGCTGGATCGTGAGCAGGAGGATGCGTTTCTGTGGTTGGCTCATGGATCGGTTGTCACCGCCGTTTCCTCGAGTCGATCTGTAAAAGATCTCTCACCTGCTGCACCTGGCGGGCCACGGCGGGATCGGCGCTGAGCTTCTTCTCAACCTGTTCCACGGCATACATCACGGTCGAGTGGTCCTTGCCGCCGAAAGCCTCGCCGATGCGGGGCAAGGAGAGGTTGGTGCTCTGGCGCATCAGGAACATCCCCACCTGGCGGGCCTGGCTCACGGCCCGGCGCCGGCTGGGGCTCTTCATCTCCTCCACGCTCACGCCGAACACCTCCGACACCTTCTCCAACACCTGCTTGGGGGTCACCTCCACATCATTGCCCACCGGGTCCAGCATCGGCGCCACCGATTCCACCGTCATCGGCAGGCCGGTGATCGAGGCGAAGGCCACCGCCCGGGTCAGGGCCCCCTCCAGCTCTCGGATGTTGGAGGTGAAGCGCCCGGCGATGTACTGGATCAGCTCCCGCGGCAGGGCCATCTGCTCGCTCTCGGCCTTCTTGTGCAGGATCGCCATGCGGGTCTCGAGGTCCGGCACCTGGATGTCGGCGATCAGGCCCATCGAGAAGCGGGAGATCAGGCGTTCCTGGAGCCTCGGAATCTGGTTCGGTGGCCGGTCGGAGGCGATCACGATCTGGCGACCCGCCTCGTGCAGGGCATTGAAGGTGTGGAAGAACTCCTCCTGGGTGTATTCCTTGCCCTCGATGAACTGGATGTCGTCCACCAGGATCAGATCGGCGGCGCGGTAGCGGTCGCGGAAGGCCTGCATCCCGTCCTTGCGGATCGCCTGGATCAGGTCATTGGTGAAGGTTTCCGTGCTCACGTAGAACACCCGCGCCTGGGGATCAATCTCAAGGCGGTAATGGCCGACGGCCTGCATCAGGTGGGTCTTGCCCAGACCCACACCGCCGCAGATGAACAGAGGGTTGAACTCCCTCCCCGGCGCCTCGGCCACCGCCAGGGCAGCCGCATGGGCCATGCGGCTGTTGGGCCCCACCACGAAGCGGCTGAAGCTGTAGCGCAGGTTCAGGCCCGCCGCTGGCCGGCCGCCGGGACCCATGGAGGCTGGTGCGCCGGGTAGCGACCTCTCCCGGGCGCTGAGGGTTGAATCGGCCGCCGAACCCGCCCTCCGGTCGGAGACTTCCGGCTGAGTGGCGGATCCGTGCAGGGTTGGGCTTGGGCCCCCTCCGGCCAGGGTCGGCAGGGCGGGCTCGCTGCCCCCTCCCGCAGCGGCCACCACCTCCACCACCACATGGCGTCCGGCGATCTCGCTGGCCACGGCGGCGATCTGGCTTTGGTAATTCTTGCGCAGCCAGCCGCAGGTGAAGGCATTGGGCGCCTCAAGCCGCAGCTGTCCATCGGCGTAGGTCAGGAACCGCGCCGGCCGGATCCAGGTCTCGAACGTCGGTTTGCTGAGATTGGGCTGCAGGGCCTGCTGTACCCGGTGCCAAAGCTGCTCGCCCTGCTGCACCGTTGAACCTCCCCTCGCTCGCCGAATATAGGGAGCGCCGCACCGGCGGTCCGTCTTTAATGAAGCCGTTCCTGTGTCCACCGCCACCGCGATGGCCCCATCCGGTTCGCATCCCTTCCCCGCCGGCCCCGTGACCCACCCCCACGCCACCTCCACCCCCTGCGCCCTGAGCGGGCAGGATCCGTGGTGGGCCGGCCTGCGCCGGGCCTCCCTGCTCGCTCCCGTGCTTCTCCTCGCCGGCTGCGCCGGTGGCTTCACCCTGCCCGGGGCGCCGACGCGGCCGGAGCGCACCCGCATCAGCGATGCACCGGCGGCGATGTCCCTCAAGCCGCCCAGCAATCAGATCGTGGCGGCGGTGGACAAGGTGGGGCCGGCGGTGGTCAGGATCGACACGGTGAAGCGGATGGTGAATCCCCTCGGAGGCGTGTTCGGAGGGGGACCCGCTATCCAGCAGCAGCAGGGCCAGGGATCGGGCTTCATCACCCGTTCCGACGGCGTGGTGCTCACCAACGCCCACGTGGTGGAGGGCTCCAGCGATGTGCATGTGACCCTGCCGGACGGCCGCAACTTCACCGGCAAGGTGCTGGGCGCCGATCCCCTCACCGATGTGGCAGTGGTGAAGGTGGTGGCCACCAAGCTTCCCGTGGCCCCCCTGGGGGATTCCGCCAAGGTGCGCCCCGGCGAATGGGCCATCGCCATTGGCAACCCCCTCGGCCTCGACAACACCGTGACCGCCGGCATCATCAGCGCCATCCAGCGCACCAATGCCCTGGGCGAGGGCCAGCGGGTGCCCTACCTCCAGACCGACGCTGCCGTGAATCCGGGCAACAGCGGTGGACCGCTGATCAACGACCGGGGTGAGGTGATCGGCATCAACACCGCTATCCGCCAGGCCCCGGGCGCCGGTCTGAGCTTCGCCATCCCGATCAACACCGCCCGCCAGATTGCCGCCCAGATCGTGGATCGCGGCTATGCCAGCCATCCCTACATCGGTGTGCGTCTGCAGGCTCTCACCCCCCAATTGGCTCGGGAGATCAATGGCGCCACCAATGAATGCAAGCTGCCGGAGGTCAATGGGGTGGTGGTGGTGGATGTGATGGCGGGAAGTCCCGCCGACCGGGGTGGTCTCAAGCCCTGCGACCTGATCGAGCGGGTGGGGGAGCAGGCGGTCGCCAATCCCTCCGAGGTGCAGCTCTCGGTGGATCGTGTCCGGGTGGGCGACGTCCTGAGCCTGCAGGTGCGGCGCCGCGACCAGTCGCTCACCCTCTCCCTCCGTCCAGCGGAACTGCCCCGCAGCCAATGAGCGTCCCGGCCCGGTCCAGGGCTGGCCGCGGGAATCCGCCGCAACGAACTCCGGAGCGCCGGCTGGTGATCTTGGCCCGCTGGCCGGCCCCTGGCCGCTGCAAGCGCCGGCTGGCGAAAGAGCTGGGCGATCGCCGCGCGGCCCGGGTGCAGGCCCGCCTCACCGACCATGTTCTGGCCGCTTCGCGGGGGGCTTGTGCCGCCGCTGCCGCCGAGCTGGTGCTGGCCACCAGCGGCATCGGGCTCGTCGCGGCCCGGCGCTGGGGGCTCTCCCTCGGGGCGGATCGGGTGGTGCCCCAGGGACCGGGCTCCCTCGGCCTGCGCCTGCGGCGTCAGGTGGTGCGGGCGCGGCGGCAGGGCGTGCGGCACCTACTGCTGATCGGCAGTGACCTGCCGGAACTGGCGGCGGCGGACCTGATCGAGGCCTTCCAGGCCCTTGCCCTCGGCTCCCCCCTGGTGCTGGGCCCGGCGCTCGATGGGGGCTATTGGCTGATTGGCCTGGGTTGGCAGGGGCCGGCTGGCTGCTCGGCCTTCCATCGGGCGGTGGGCGCCCCCCGGCTGTTCGCTGGTGCGGAGGGGCCGATCCCCTGGGGGAGTGACGCGGTGTTGCGCCAGACCCTCGCCGCTGCCGATCGTGAGGGCCTGGCGGAGACCCTGCTTTCGGTGCGCTCCGATCTCGACCGCGCCGCCGACCTGGCGCGCTGGCGATGATCCGCTCCCTCCCGGAGCTCAGCGTGGTGATCGCCGCCCGCAATGAGGCCAACAGCCTGCCGAGCCTGTTGGCCGATCTGGCGCCTGGCAGCTGTCAGCAGCTTGAGGTGGTGGTGGTGGATGGGGCCAGCCGTGATGGCACCGCCCGGCTGGCCCGGCTGGCCGGGGCCCGAGCGTTGCCGTCGGAGCCCTGCCGCGGCGCCCAGCTGGCGGCCGGCGTGGCGGCCACCGATGGGGCCTGGCTGCTGCTCCTTCATGCCGATGCGCGCCTGCCCCGCGGCTGGCAGGGTCTCGTGCGTGATGCCATGGAGCGGGGCCCTCAGCGGGCCTGGTCCTTCCGGCTGGCGGTGGATGATCCTGGCCCCGCCCTGCGGTTGATGGAAGTCCTGGTGACCCTGCGCAGCCGCTGGTGCCGGCTGCCCTATGGCGACCAGGGACTGCTGGTGAGTCGGGAGCAGCTGCGGGCCGCCGGCGGCATCAGCGCGATTCCCCTGATGGAGGACCTTGATCTGGTAATGCGCCTGCGGCGCCTCGGTGCGATCGGCCTGCTGCCCGGCTCGCTGCGGGTGAGTGGCCGCCGCTGGCGTCGCCTGGGGGTGCTGGGCACGGCCCTGGCCAATGCCAGGCTGCGGCGGGCCTGGCGTCGCGGCACCCCACCAGAGCTGCTGGCGCAGCGCTACTACGCAGGCTCTGAGGGGCCTTCGGGTCAGGGGGCATACCAGAAGGCGCAGCGACGCAGCTGGGGCTCCAGTTCCCAGCCCTGACCCTCGTAGAAGCCCACCACGTGCGGATCGGCGAAGAGGCTCACCCGGTCCACCCCTAGGGCCTGGAGCTCGGCGATCACGTAATTCATCAGCTGCCGCCCCAACCCCGCACCTTGGTAGAGCGGATGCACGGCCACATCCCACACGGTGGCCTCCACGACCCCATCGCCGGTGCAGCGAGCGAAACCCACCAGCTTTGGCAGGCGGGTGTCGTGGCGCCAGAGCCCCACGCAGAGCAGGCTGTGCTGCAGAGCCTTGCGCACCCTCCGCAGGGGCCTGCGGCTCCAGCCCACCGCATCGCAGAGCTGCTCCAACTCGATCAGGTCGATCTCCCGGTCGAGGCTCAGCACCAGGTGCAGCGCCGGATTTGGGGTTGGGCAGAGCCGGTGGCGCTCCCCGTACAGGTTCACCAGGAGGTCGTTGCTGGGGTCGGGCACCCGCGGGGAATCAATTCCGGCACGTTTCAGGCTACGCAGTCTGTCGAATTGGATGCCGTGGGACTCTGCTGCGGCAGGGTGGAGATCGCCGTCGCAGGGACCCTGGGCATCGCCAGCACCCCCACCACCCCGGCCCTATCCGGCTCGGGTGCCGCCGTTCCTGGGCCCGCGGCAGGTCCGGCCAGCCTGGCCGCTGACGGCTGGGATCCGGCCGTTCCCCTGCTCGTGGCCCTGCACGGCTGGCTCCTCTCCGGTCGTCTGTGGGATCCCCTGCGCCGTGAGCTTGAGCCCGTTCTTCCCTGCTGGTGTCCCGATCTGCCGGGCTTCGGCGGGCGGCCTCGGCCGAAGGGTCTGCAGCCCAGCCTGGCGAGCTACGGCCGCTGGCTGGCCGATGAGCTGCGCGCCCAGGTCGGTGAACGGCCGGTGGTGTTGCTGGGCCACTCCCTCGGCGGCAGCGTGGCCCTCCATGCCGCTCCCCATCTGGGAAGCCAGCTGCGGGGTCTGGTGCAGGTGGCGGCGGGAGGGGGGGTGTACCAGCCCAGGCCCTTCGCCCGCCTGCGCCAGGGTGGGTCGGCCTTCCTGGCGTTGCGGCCCGCCTGGCTGGCGCCGCTGCCGGTGATGGCCCCCTGGCGGAGTCCTCTGCTGGCGGAGGCGCGGGCCGCCCGGGGCCTGCTGGCCAACAGCACCAACCGGGGCGCCGTGGGGCAACTGCCCCGGCTCACGGCAGCCCTCGGGGTGCCGAGTCTGTGGATTGCCGGCTCCCGCGATGGCGTGATGGAGCCCCGCTATGTGCGTCACCTGGCCGGCTACAGCCGCCAACACCGCCTGGAGCTGCTGGAGGGGGCCGGACACCTGCCGATGCGGCAGATGCCCAGGCGTCTTGCTGCCCTGATTGAGGGCTGGCTGGTGGCAGAGGGGATCGTGGCGGGAGCCGCCTCGCTGGAATCACCCCTCCCTGGCTCGGGCCCGGCCCTGGCCGAGGCCGCCTGAATGAGGCTGCCCGAAGCCAAGAGACTGCCCGCAGTTCAGCTCAGGCTTCCAGGCCAGCCCATGTTCCCATTTCAGGTCAGGCTGCCAAGTCAGGTCGGGCTTGAGAGCAGGTTGGTTGCTGGATCCGTGCAGTGCCTTGCCGCTCAGAGGCTGGCCAGCCCCTTCTCCTGCAGATCCGCTAGCTGGGCATAGAGCCCGCCGGCGGCCCGCAGCTCCCGGTGGTTGCCCTGCTCCACCAATCGCCCCCGCCGCAGCACCAGGATGCGGTCGGAGGCCTCCACCGTGGCGAGGCGGTGGGCGATCACGATGGCGGTGCGGCCCTCCAGCAGGGATTCCAGGTCGTGTTGGAGGGTGGCCTCGGTGGAGGGATCGAGGAAGGCGGTGGCCTCATCCATCACCAGCACCGAGGGTTCGCGGATCGCCACCCGCGCCACCGCCAGCAGCTGCCGCTCGCCCGAGGAAAGGTTGGCTCCCCGCTCGCGCAGTTCGGTGGCCAATCCCGCCTCGAGCCGTCCGAGCAGGGGCTGGAGACCCAGCTCGCGGCAAAGGCCCTCCAGCTGGGCGTCGCTGAGATCGGCATCGAGGCGCAGGTTGTCGGCCACATTGCCGCTGAACAGAAAGGTGTCCTGCAGCACCACCCCGAGGCGGCGCCGCAGCAGGGCCACCGGCAGCTCCCGGATGTCCACCCCATCGAGCAGGATCCGGCCGGCCTGGGGCTCGTAGAGGCGACAGAGCAGGCGAATGATCGTGGTCTTGCCGGAGCCGGTGGGCCCCACGATCGCCACATGTTCTCCAGGGGCGATGCGGAAGGAGAGGTCTTCGAGGATCGGATCGTCGCTGCGGTAAGCGAAGCTCACGTTCTCGAACACCACCTCGCCGGCTCCGGCGGTGGGCCCCTCCTCCACCGCCCTCCGGGCCAACGCACTCCGCTGAGGCGGTGGCAGGTCGGCGATCTCGATCGGTTGCTCCAGGAGTTCGCCGATCCGCTCCACGGCCGTCAGCCCCCCCTGGATCTGGGTGAACCGCTCTGCCAGCTGGCGCAATGGATCAAAGAGGCGCTGGGAGAAGAGGATGAAGGTGGTGAGGGTGCCCAACCCCATGGCGCCGGCGGTGACCATCGTGCCCCCGAGGGCCAGCACCACGGCCACCGCCGCCAGGGCCACCCACTCGATGAAGGCGGAGATGGCGCTGTCGTAGAAGATCGTGCCAGTCACCGCATCGCGGTAGAGGGCGGTGGTCTGGGCGAAGCGGGCACTGTTCACCGCCTCGCGCCGGAACATCTGGACCACCTCAAGGCCCTGCAGGTTTTCCTGGAGATCGGCATTGAGCTGGCCGAGTTCCTCTCGCACCCGGTAGTTGGCGCGGCGGTAGCGGCTCTGCAGCCAGAGAATCCCAGCGGTGATGGGAATCTGAATCATCAGCAGCAGCAGTCCCAGCCGCCATTCGATCACCACCATCGTGATCGCGATCACCAGCAGGCTCACCAGGTCGGCGAGCACCCCCACCGCCCCGCTGCCGAACACCTCGGCCAGCGCATCCACATCGCTGGTGAGGCGGGTGAGCAGCTTGCCCACCGGGGTGCGGTCGTGGAAGCGCAGCGACAGGCCCAGGGCATGGCGGAAGAGATCGGCCCGGATCCGGGCGGTGAGGCGCTGACCCACCACCTGCACGTTGAAGCTCTGGGTGCCCTGGAGAGCCAGGCGCAGCAGCACCGCCACCAGGAGCAGGCCGACAAGAAGCCGCAGGGCCACCGGCACCGGCAGGGCCGCCAACCAGGGGAGGCTGGCTTCTTGGCGCAGCACGCTGATCGCTTGACCCACCAGCAGGGGCTGCACCGCTCCGGCCAGGGCCAGGGGGATGAGCAGCAGCAGCGAGAGCAGCAGGCGGCGACGGTCGCGGCCTAGGTAAGGCAGCAGCCGCCGCAGGCGCTGGATGTCGAGGGAGGCCATCAGGCGGGTACCGCCGCGCGCGAAACGGCACGGATGCGTTCCACGATGGCCTGGAGACGGCCGTCATCGAGCCTCAGGGCGAGTGGATGGCCCACCAGCCGGGCGGTGCTGTGGAACAGATCCTCGATCGCGATCAAGCCGTTGTCGCGGAGGGTGCGGCCGCTGGCCACCAGGTCCACGATCGCTTCGCTCATGCCGGTGATCGGTCCCAGTTCCACCGAGCCCGCCAGGTGGATCACCTCCACCGGCAGGTCGAGGGATTCGAAGTAGGCCTCGGCGCAGCGGGTGAACTTGCTGGCGATGCGGCAGTGGGCCGGCAGATCGGCGGCGCGGCGGTAGGGACTGCTGGCCTTCACCGCAACGCTCATGCGGCAACCGCCAAAGCCCAGATCCACCAGCTGGGCCACCGGCAGCTGATGCTCCTGCAGCACATCGAAGCCCACCACGCCGAGCTGGGCCTGGCCGTAGGCCACATAGACGGGCACATCGGCGTTGCGGACCAAGAGGGCCCGGGCGCCGCCGCAGGCGCTGGGCACCATCAGCTGGCGGTTCTCCGGATCGAGGATGGCGCTGAAATCGAGGCCGGCGGCGGCGAAGCGGCGCACCGAATCCTGCAGCAGGGCCCCCTTGGCCAGGGCCACGGTGAGGGGAGCAGCGGGGAGCGGGGATGCCGGGGCAGGGTGCAGGGGCTGCTCGGCAGCGGTGATCATGGAAAGAAGCTGTTGCAATTACTTTAACGATGGGCTCTTCTTCGCCGTTCCCCGTAGGCAGCCCACCCATGAGCGGTGATGTTTCGCTCGTCCCTGGGGCGGAAGAGACGAAGTCAGCCACCCCCCCCGGCACTGTTGGTGACCCCGGCCGTTGCGCACTCGATGCCGTAGCCAGGCTGGTGAGCCTGATCCCGGTGCTGCGCGACAACTACGTGTTCGTGCTCCACGGGCCGGGCCCCGGGCCGGCGGTGGTGGTGGATCCGGCCGTGGCCGAACCGGTGATCACCTGGCTGGAAGAGCGGGGCCTGGAGCTGGTGGCGATCCTGCACACCCACCACCACAGCGATCACATTGGCGGCACGCCGGAGCTGCTGCGGCGCTGGCCACAGGCCGCCGTGATCGCCAGCGGCGCCGATCGGGAGCGCATCCCGCTGCAGACCCGAAGCGTGGCCGGTGGCGATCGCTTCACCCTTCTGGGCCGCTCGGTGGAGGTGTTGGCGGTGCCGGGCCACACCCGCCACCACGTCGCCTACTACCTGCCGTCATGGGGCCCGACGATGGCTGCCGGCGCCGAAGGCCCCCCCGGCGATCCGCTCGATTCGGCGCCGCCTTCGATCCGGCCGGAACCTGATGGGCCAACCGCCGCCGGTGAACTCTTCTGCGGCGACACCCTCTTCGCCGGCGGCTGCGGCCGCCTGTTCGAGGGCACCCCGGAGCAGATGCATGCCTCGCTGCGCCAGTTCGCCGCCTTGCCGGAGGACACCCGGGTGTGGTGCGCCCACGAATACACCGCCACCAACCTGGCCTGGGCCGCGTCGGTGGATCCGGCCGATCCAGCCATCGGCACCCGGCTGGAGGCGGTGCGTGGGGCCCGCGCCGCCGGCCAGCCCACCATCCCCAGCCGGATCGGCCTGGAGCTGCGCACCAATCTCTTCCTGCGGGCCGCCAATCCAGCTGCCCTGGCCGTGCTTCGCTCCAGCCGCAACGACTGGACTGGCTGAGGAACAACTCTTGGGGATCGAAACTGGCTGCCGCGGGCAGATCAGACTTGAGGGCTGTTCAAGGCCCCTGGAGAGGCCCTGGGGAGCTCGCCCGCAAGGGCACACCCGCGGGAAAGAGCAGGGGTTCGGCTTCGGGCCGCAGGGCCAGTCGGCACCGTTCTCCCCGCTCCAGGGCCACGGCCAGCGGCAGGCGGACCCGCAGCCGCAGGGAGCCCAGCCCCATCTGATAGAGCCAGTCGCGTCCCAGGAATTCCCGGCCCAGCACCTCCACCTCCACGCCCGCCTGCGCATCGGGATCCCGGGGCCCATCACCGGATGGCCCGGCAGCGGCTACCGCGGGAACAACCTCAAGATCGGTGGATCGCAGCAGCAGCTGCGGGGTCCCAGAGTCGGATGGGGGGTCTTCGCCTTTGGGGGTCCTGGCCGGATCGGCCCGAGCGTCTCCTGGAGCCTGGCGAATGCTGGCCCCGCCATCCGCCTCGGCCGGCTCGCCCGGGGACACGCTCCGCGAGGGGCAGAGCTCAAAGGTCCCGATGGGGGTAGCCAGCTCCCGGCCCCGCCACCGTGCCGGCAGCAGGTTGGCCTGCAGCACGAAGCGCCCCACGAAGGCGGTGGCGGGCCGTTGCACCAGTTCAACCGGCGAGGCGCACTGTTCGAGCAAGCCCTGATTCAGGATCGCCACCCGGTCGGCGATCGCCAGGGCCTCCTGGGGATCGTGGGTGACCAGCAGGCCGCAGGCGCCGCAGGCGGCCAGCACGGCCGGTAGTTCACTCCGCAGCCGCTCCCGCACCTCCACATCCAGGTTGGAGAAGGGCTCATCCAGCAGCACCACGCTGGGCTGGGGCGCCAGGGCCCGGGCGAGGGCCAGCCGTTGCCGCTGGCCCCCGGAAAGTTCGTGGGGATAGCGGCGCTCCAGCCCCTCCAGGCCGAGCAGGGCGAACAGCCAGCGCCCCCGATCAGGATGCTCGCCACGGCGCAGGCCGAAGCGGGCATTGGCCACGGCGTCGAGATGGGGGAACAGGGCGTAGTCCTGAAACACCATCCCCACCCCCCGACGCTCCGGCGCCAGGAAGCGGCCGGGGCCGGCCACCTCCCGCCCATCGATCCAGATCCGACCACGCTGCGGTTGCTCGAAGCCGGCGATCAGGCGCAGCAGGGTGGTCTTGCCGCAGCCGGAGGGGCCCAGCAGGCCGAGCAGTTCGCCCGCAGCCAAGGAGAGATCCACACCCCGCAGCGTCCAGGGATCCGCCGCCGCGCCGCTGTAGCGATGCCAAATCCCCTCCAGTCGGATGCGTTCAATTGGCGCTGGATCAGGGGGATGAGGAGCGTTCGGGTCGCCGCCGGTCAGGCGGACCGGGCCGGGGCTGGTGGTGGGTCCGGGTTGGGTGATCGCCAGGGGCCATAAACTCGACTTCCATTGTTGTTCAGCATGTCGGCACCGCCAGCAGCTCATCAGCCGGTTGCCATCCAGACCGACGCCGCCCCCGCGCCGGTGGGCCCCTACAACCAGGCCGTGGCCGCCGGCGGTCTGCTCTGGTGCTCCGGCCAGATCGCCCTCGATCCGGCCACGGGCTTGCTGGTTGGCGGAGGCGATGTGGAGGCGGAGACCCGCCAGGTGCTCGCCAACCTGCAGGCGGTTCTGGCCGCCGCAGGCGTGGGGCCCGATCGGGTGGTGCGCACCACGGTGTTTCTGGCCGATCTGGCCGACTTCGCCCTGGTCAATGGGCTCTACGGCGAGGTGTTTGGCGCGGGCACCTCGCCGGCGCGGGCCTGCGTGCAGGTGGCCGCCCTGCCCAAGGGAGCCCGGGTGGAGATCGATGCGGTGGCGGTGCTGGGCTAAGCGGAACCCAGCTGCGCCGGATGCAGGCATCCGCCCCATCAGGCCTGAAGCCGGCGACGTTGCTCAGCAGCCGTTCAGGATTGAATCCGGCGGAAGGTGAGGTTGAAGCGTTCGCCTCCTTGGCGGAGCCTGGCGGGCAAGCCGTGCTGCCAGTGCGCCTGGGTGGGTGGTTCCATCAGCAGCAGGTCGCCATCGGCCAGATCTAGGGCCAGGGGGGGATGGCCCGATGCCAGAGATGGGGCACCGCGGACTGCCGCAGGGCGCGGCCGGAACCGAAGGGTGCGCATCACCCCGAGGCTGAGCGAGGCGATCGGGTGGTCGGCGGTCAGCTCGGCTTCGTCATCGGCGTGCCAGCCCATGCGGTCCGCCCCACTGCGGTAGCGGTTCAGCAGCAGGCTGTTGAAGCTCCAGCCGAGCCGCTGGGCAAGCTTCTCGCGCAGGCCCTCCAGGGGGGCCGTCCAGGGCAGGGGGGCGTGGCTGAGGCCGCTGTAGCGGTAAGAGCAGCCCGGATCGCCGTACCAGCACACCAGCCGCGGAACGGGGTGCAGCCGCCCATACACCCGCACTGAGGGTTGCTGCCAGGGGATGGCGGCGCTGCGCAGGTGCTGCAGCAGGGGCTCCCGTTCCTCGTTCGCCAACCATCCGCTCCAGAGCCGAAGCTCCAGGCCTGGCAGTTGGATCCGGATTGGCCCGGCAGGCTCTTGGGTTGCTGAAGGGGTCAGCTGTGGATCGGCCCGGGTCGCTGCCCATCATCTGGCAGGTTTCCTGGTCGTGCACCTGCAGCGAGAGCGCACCGGGTGTAGATCTTGGGCGGTGAGTTCACTGTCGCTGCCCAACTGCAGACTGGTGCTGCCCGGTGAGGCCTCAGCTGCGTCGCAGGTCGATCGATGGATGGACATCCCCTCACCAAAAGAATCGCTGAGCAAGCCCGCCGGAGGCTTTAAGGCGGTTGCAGGAGGCGTCTCGCGAACCCCTTGTGTTGCTATTGACATGGTTGCTCGACCCATTCGCCAGTGTTTTGATCTTGCTTCTCGGCTGCCCGGCAGGCTTGCATTCCGGTGGTCCTGCGCCAAGCTTTCAGCCCATCCCAGGCCCAGGTGTGCGGCGCCATGGAGAGTTCTTTCGGTCAGCGGGTCCCAGAGGTGGTGGTGATGACCCCCGACGGTTTTGCCCAAGCAGGAGAGGCCGTTCTGGCGGTGCAGCAGCAGCGCACCGTGGTGCTGCACCTCGGTGGAATGCCCGCTGATGAGGCCCAGCGCACGATCGATTTCGTGTCCGGAGGGGTCTTTGCGATGGATGGCCAGTCCGAGCGCTTGGGCGAGATGGTCTTCTTGTTCGCACCGGCCGTGGTGCGCATCCAGCGCGACCGGGAAACCGAATCGCCCTAGGGGGTTTGTTGATCCATTGCTGGCCGCAGTCGTTGCCAGAATTCTCGTGATACTTCTCCGTCCGGATGGCCGAAGGCCTCGCCCCGCGTCTCGACCGATCTCTTTCACGCCTGCGCCGTCGCTCCCTAGTGCCGGTGCTCCTGCTCGCTGTGGCCTGGGCCCAAGAGCTGATCGACCAGCTGGTCTTCGCTGGCCGCTGGAATCTCCCCATGGTTCATGGGGGACCCTTCTGGGGGCTGCTCACCGCCCCCTTCAGCCATGCCGGATTCGGCCATCTGATCAGCAATTCCCTCTGGTTCCTTCCCCTCTCCTGGCTGGTGCTGCTCAAGGGCAGCCGCGATTACCTCGCCGTCTGGCTGGCGACGCTGGCCCTGCAGATCCCGGTGTGGTTGTTCTGGCCCAGCGCCAGCCACGGGCTCTCCGGCGTGATCTACGCCCTGCTCGGCTACCTGTTGCTGATCGGCTGGCTGGAGAAGCGACCTCTCTCCATGGTGCTCTCCACCGGCTGCCTCCTGGCTTACGGAGGCCTGCTGCCCTCCCTGTTGCCCTTCCTCAGCCCGCCGGGGGTGAGCTGGATCGGCCATGCCTCGGGATTCGTGGCAGGCCTCCTGGCCGCCCTGGCTGTTTACCGCGAGTGAGGCGGTGGTTTGCTCCCCGAAACGGGGATCGCTTGAGCTGGATGGCGCATGCGGGGCTTGATCCCATCGCAGGCCATCCCTCTTCTTGATTACGCATAAAGCTCCGCAGACCTCAGGACCCTCTCCGGGCAAGGCCTACACACGCAGACTGCATTGGCGATGCGTTCCGTCATTGCCGCCATGTTAAAGCGCCTGTTGAATAAGAAGCAGAAAGCACTCAAATAGCGTTT
>CALRXC020000068.1:0-14770 GCA_943372025.1 Synechococcus sp. UW140
GGTGAGGAGGTGCCCCTCACCCCCGAGGGAACCTTCCGCATCCAGGTGCCCTTCCGCGACGGCCAGCAGCTCTACCCGATCGAGGCGGTGGCCGCCGATGGCGTGCAGAAGCGCAACATCACCCTTGAGTTCCGCCGCTCCACCCCGGAGGCGAACGTGAATAGCCGCGAGGCCGCCGTTCCCCAATGGTTCTGATCGATCCTGGTCCGAGGTCTTGGCCCTTCGCCAACACGGCACGCTGATCAGGGGATCGGCAGCGCGCCAGGCTCAAACCTGAGTCGTCTGTCGTTGAGGTCGACAATCCAGGCTTTCTCCCCCTCATCAAGGGGTTCAAGGGTGTCCAGCTGGGCCATCACGACCCCAGCATCGGCCTCGGAGGGATCATTTTCTTCGTCCCTGCGTTGTTGGAGCCGAACCAGAGCTAGATCCAGCGGCACGGAACAGGCCAAGATGCCAAAGCCGGTGCGCTGGCGGTGCGCCAGCTCGATGAAGGCCTGCCGCAGGTCTCGTTTGAGAAAGGTGGCATCCACCACCACGGAAAGACCGGCCGCCAGAGCGGCCTCGGCAGCCTGTAGCAACACCTTGCGGTAAAGCTGCTCGGTCACAATGGCGGCATAGGGGTTGGCATCCTGCCCGGGCTCCTCTGCGGCCTCACCGGTCGCGCAGCCCCAGCGCCCGCGGAGCCTCAGCCGCTCGATATCGGAGCGCAGGTGAATCCAGCCCCAGCCTCGCAGCTGCCGGGCCATGTGGCTCTTGCCGCTTCCGGAGATGCCGTGGGTGATGACCAGGCCGCATCGGGCTGGAGCCATGGCCCGGCGGGCACAGTTGAGATAGTTCTCCAGCTCAGCTTCGAGGGGCTCAACCTCCGCTGGCGCCAGGTCCGGTTCCTGCAGGCGCAGGGCCGTGACCTTGGCGCGCACCAAGGCCCGGTAGGCCAGGTACCAGGGAAGCAGGGGCAGGGCGCCGTGGTCGCCCCCGGTTTCCAGCCAGCGGTTCAGCAGTT
Organism: Synechococcus sp. UW140; assembly: GCA_943372025.1. GTDB lineage: Bacteria > Cyanobacteriota > Cyanobacteriia > PCC-6307 > Cyanobiaceae > Cyanobium. The sequence goes on from CALRXC020000068.1 coordinate 1,004, forward strand.
GCAGGGCCAGCTCGCCGTGGCAACGCTCCTGCAGATCCATCACCAGGAAGGCCAGATCGCTGATGGGGTCAATCCAACGCAGGGGAGGACTGAACTCCAGGCAGTCGAAGACCAGGATGTGCTCCTCCTGCAGAGCCATGTTGCCCAGGTGCAGATCACCGTGGCATTCGCGGATGCGGCCCCGTTGGCGCCGCGCTTCCAGCAGAGGCTGCAGGCGTGTGAGTTCCTTCCGGGTCCAGCTTGACATCGCCTCCCCATCGGGTGGGAAGCGGCCAAGCTGGACCAGGGTTTCCAGGTTGGCCAGGGCCGGTTCGAGCACCCGCTCGGGGGTGCCCCAGGGATCGGCTGGCGAGGCCTGGGCGGCTCCGGCATGGAAGTGGGCGAGATCATCCGCCAGGCGATCGATCTGCTCCGGCTTCACCCTCCCCTTGCTCAGGGCTTCGGGCAGGAGATCTCGCTGCTGGAACTGGCGCATCTGCACCAAGGCTTCGATCACGGGGCCTTCGCCACCGAGGTGTGCCCGTTCTGCCGGCCCGTGCAGGTCCCGCAGGCCGAGATAAAGATCCGCCGCCAGCCGCCGGTTCAGGCGCACCTCTTCCTCACAGCAGCGGCGCCGCAGTTCGGGGGTGCTGAAATCAACGAAACCGAGATTCACCGGTTTCTTGAGTTTGTAGGCGAAGTGGCCGGTGAGGAAGATCCAGGAGATGTGGGTCTCAATCAGCTCGACGGCGACCACCGGATGGTCATAGGCGGCCGGATCAAGCAAGGCTCGCACGAGGGGATTCATGGTGGTGCGGCCTCAGCGTGGCCGAGGTCTGGGGTCAAGCTCTGGTTGAGCCGCTTCACTTCCTTCACGAAGCTGCGGACCCTGCAACCATGCGCAGTCCCTCTCGTTGGGATTGGTGAGAAGGATGACCAACTCGAACAGGAGGAGGATCACCAACCATTCAGGCATGGTGGACCACAGGGCGGATCTCATTCAAGCCACCGCAGTGTCGATCCTGTTCAGAACCGATGCGATTGTTCTGGTCCCTACGAGGAGGTGTCCCTCCTAGCCTTCGCTCACTCTCCCTGAGGCTGCGTCGATGGCTCCTCCGGATTCCACCCGGTCTGCGTGGCTGCAGTGGCTGATCCTTCTCACCTTTCTCTGGTCGTCTTGGCAACTGGCTGGCCTCTGGTTGCAGCGGCTCCACGGTTGAGGGGAGGGCTCGCGAGGCATCGGGCCATCCGGACCATCCCTCCCAGCAGCAGGACCAGGGCCAGCAGGGCGAGCAGCGCCACCACCAGCACGCCGGTCAACTGCAGGAGACCCACGCCGAGCTGACTCAGTCCGCCGATCACGTTGGCGATGGCGGTGCTGACCAGCAGCAGGGTGTCGAACCGCTCCGGAATGAACATCAAGGAGGCAAGCAGACCGCCTCCGGCGCCGCCGAGGCCTAGTCCGATGCCGAATTGCCGCCAACGGTCGGGGCGGCGGCGGCGGCGGCGGTGGGGGGCGGGGCTGGGGACACCCCCGGGCCGCCGGGCCAGCGGCCGGGGGGGACCGGGCAGATCAAGCGATAGGCGATCGGCCATGGAGTCGAGCTTCAGAGATCAAGAACGTGACCGGCACCGCGCATCCAACGCTCAAATTCCATCAGAACCAACTCGTTCGGGCAATCGATCAGGGAAAGGTCGTGGACGCTGCAGTCCCCCTGGCCGCCATGGTGGAGGGAGAGGAAGAAATTCTCGCCGCTGAGTCCGCAGACTTCCGGATCGCTCCTCACCACCACATCCAGGGCCGCGCCGAGGCGGGTCACACGGCGGCGGAGTTCGGACCAGGTGATCGCCATGGCTTGAGGTCTCACGCCAGCAGTGTCAGTGTGATGGAGGTGGCGCCGGCGTCAAGCGTGGGGGTGGGTTTCAGGGCTGAGCCTTGCTGGGAGTTGCCGGGGGTGCCGCCAGACCGGCCTCCGGGGCCCGAGACGGTTGTCTAGCTGGTGGGGGCAGCAGCACGGCCAGGGCGGTGGCGAGGGCCAGCACCGCCACTCCGCCCACCGGGGCCGCGAGTCGGCGTTGGATCGGGATGCGGCGGATCAGCTCCCCGGAGCGAAGGGGGCGGGGGGAAGCAACCGCCAGCGGCAGCTTCACGCGGGGATCGAGGCGCAGCTGGTCGAGCACTCTCACCAGATCAGCCAGTTCGGCATCGTCAAGCTCGAGATCGAGGCAGGGGTTTCCGCTCTGGCCGCTCACCAGGCGCAGGGTGTGGCCGGGGCCCGCGGCGCTGGGGCCGATCCAGACGGGGCCCGCTTCCGCTCCGAATCCGCGCCGCAGCCCGCTCACCAGGTGGCGGGCATAGGGCAGCACCGCCGCGATCAGGGCTTCCAGGTGGCTGCGCTGCCCCTCCAGTTCCTGACGGCCGGTCCAGCGGAGGCTCCAGCCCGTGAGGATCCCCAGCTCCTCGACGGCATGGCCTGCGGAGAGGTCAGGCAGGCCTTCCACCTGCAACTGACAGCTCTGCTGGTCGTAGATCAGGGATTTTTTCATCGGGTAGGCAACGACCATCGGATTCAGCTGGCGGCATCGAGCAGGCTGGCCCGCAACCGTTCATAGCCTCCCGCGCCGGCCACCAGGGCCAGGGACTGCACCAATTGGCGCCGCTCAGCGGCACCCTCCACAGGGTCGAGCAGCTTCTGCACCGAACTCCGGCGCGGATTCATGCGCTCATTGAGCAGTTCCGCGAGCCGCCCCTCAAACAGCCCCCAACGATGGGCGGTGAGGTCGGCGGGTTCGGCTGCCGACAGCAAGGTGCGCACCATCGGGTAGAGGCGATCGGCCATGCCGCAAAGAATCTGCATCAGGGCTTCCGCGTCGTCGATCTCCAGGTCCCCACGGCGGCAGGCACGGCGCATCGGGTTATGGCAGCGGCGTTTCCAGAGCTCCACCCGATTCGGGAAGCGGCTCCCGAATCCGAGGCTCTGGCTGAGCCACACCAAGGCCTCACCCCCGTTGAGGTCGAGGGCTTCGAGGCACAGAAGCATCAGATCGAGCCGCTCAAGACCCCGCCGGGGCAGGGCCCGGGAGCGCTCAACCGCCCCTGCGCTGGGGGCGGTGGTGATGGTGGTTGGTGCAGCGGATGCCAGGGTCATGGCTGCGATGATGCCAGCGGCCGGCCCCATCCGTCATCCGGACGCGCCGGCTCCCCTCCCGTCCGCCCCTCAGTTCACCCCTGGGTCGGCCCCCTCCTTTCCCCCGAACAGCTTCCGATGAGCAGCGCATCCACGCCGAGCGAATCCGCCCAGCCGGCGCCTGTCCCGAGCGGGGGCAACCCGGCGGCTTTGCCCGGACGCGAGGCACAGTGGGGGGATGATCCTGAGGAAGATCGGCAAATCATCCTGAGGAACTGGGTGCGGGACCATCCCGATTTTCCCCAGCCCGGCATCTTGTTTCGCTGCATGATGCCCCTGCTCCGGGATCCGCAGGCCTGGCAGGAGGTGGTGCGTCAGTTGGGGCAGGTCTGCAGCCGGCTTCAGCCCGACCTGATCGTGGGCATCGAATCACGGGGCTTCATCGTGGGAACCGCGCTGGCCACGGCCCTCTCCCTGCCTTTCGCGCCGGTGCGCAAGCCCGGCAAGCTACCGGGCCAGGTTCACGGCATCGACTACAGCCTTGAATACGGCACCGACCGTCTCGAGATCCATCGGGATGGTTTTGAGCACAGTCCCCGGGTGCTGATCGTGGATGATCTGCTGGCCACCGGGGGGACCGCTGCGGCAACGGCCGAACTGGTGACCTTGGCCGGTGGCCAGCCCTGCGGCTTCGCGTTCGTGATCGAGTTGGCGGATCTGAATGGCCGCAACAACCTGCCCTCCGGTGTCCCGGTGGAATCCCTGATTGTCTACGAGTGAGGCAGTGAGGGGCCAACTCAGCCGTCGCTGTCCTGCCAGGCCAGCACGGCATCAAGCTGCTCCAGGCTGATCAGCCCGTAGCGCCACAGCACCACCGGCAGCGGAGCCTGCTCCAGCTGTGACTGGCGAAGGCCGAGGGCTAGGGCGCTCTCGCTGAGGGCGAGGCGGTGCCGCAGGAAGCGCAGCAGGGCAGCCGAGGGAACGGGCTGGGGCGTGGTACAGATCACCATGGCGTCAGCCTGGCAAGGCTTTGCCTGGGACGCAAGCGGGGCAGACCGTCGGTCATCACTCCCAACACCAGGCGCCGCAGGGGTCGGGCCGCGGCCAGCAGCGCCAGGGCGCTGTGCCGCAGCGGCAGCAGCAGAGGATGCCGGTTGGAGTGGAGGCGCACAAGAAGGTCGGTGGCCAGGAGCACCAGCACCAGATCGGGCCAGCGGCGGCGTCCGTAGGCCGCGGCGAGACGGTGCGGGGCAATGGACCCTGTGGCGGCCCTGGATGCCAGCCGGTGCAGCACGGCCACATCCCTCCAGCAGAGGTTCAGGCCCTGGCCGCCCACCGGATGACAGCGGTGAGCGCTCTCGCCCACCAGCACCGTGTTGCCGCTGCTCAGGCGCCGCGCCAGCCGCAGGCCCACGGGGAAGGCCCGGGGCTGGTCCCGCAGGGCATCGGGTTCCAGGGGATCGGGGAGGACGGCCATGAGGCTGTCGAGAAAGGCCGCTGGCGGCAGGGATTCGAGCTGGCGGCAGCGGTTTGCCGGGGCGCTCCAGACCAGCTGGGTCAGGCCGTTACCCAGGGGGAGCACCGCAAAGGGTCCCTCTGGACGCAGTAACTCCCAGGCCTGGTTGGGTTTGCTGCCCCGGAGCTCCACCTCCGCTGTGAGGCACTGCTGGCGGTAGTCCCAGCCCCAGCTGCCGATCCCCAAGGCCGTGCGGGTCGCAGAGGCGGGACCGTCGGCGGCCACCACCAGCTGGGGGGGCGTGATGACTGCGGAAGGCGGGGACTCACCGAGGTGCAGGGTGATGGCGGGATGGCGCATCAGCATCTCCAGCAGATGCTCCATCAGGGGAGCGTGGCGGCCGATCCAGCCGATGGGTGCCACCGATCCGGGCTTGGATGGCTGCGGCAGGTCATCCGGCAGGAAGGTGAGCCCCTGCTGCAGGGCCGCATCGAGGAGGCGGAGGCTGTGGAAGGGCACCAGCAGGGGCTCCACCCCTTCCCAGAGGCCGAGGTTCTCCAGCAGCCTGCGGCTGGACTGGGTGAAGGCATAGGCCCGCCGCCGTGCCGTGAGTTGGTCGGGCCTGAGGGGATCCTCCAGGGACACGGTCCAGCCCGCATCAGCCAGGGCTAGGGCCGCCAGGCTGCCGGTGGGACCCGCGCCGATCACCCGGGCCTGGAGTGGGTGGGGCATCAGGGGAGGGGCAAAAAAAAGCCGCAGAAATTGCTGCGGCGAGGTGAAGTGCCGCAGAGTGAACTGCGGAACAGTTGATGGAGATCAAGCTGTGGCGAGGCTTCCAGGGAATTTAAAGGCCCAAAAGTGCCCGCCGTTGTGATCAGCCGAGGCCGAGCAGACCTCGGGTGAACGCTTCACCACCCAAGGCGAATTCGGTGGCGAGCAGGGCGATGAAGCCGAGCATGGCCATGCGGCCGTTGAGCTTTTCAGCGCGCTCATGGAATCCCCAACCGCTCTCGGCGCTCACCACTTCCATGCGGGGCTCGGTGGCGAAGGCATTGAGACGGCCGCCGTCCTCGGTGGTGACGGTGGCGCCGCGGATGGTGGCGGAGGCGGCAGCGGAGGAAGCCATGGGCCTGGTTTCAAAGTGTTGCGGTAACTGTAACGCAATGTTGCGAGGTTGGGGGTGCTTCGGTCCTTGTTGTTAGGGCGGTTCTCCGAAGCCGGCTGGCTCCCGTGCGCCGATCACGGCGCGAGCATGCCATGGCGGCGATCCTTTGGCTTCGCCGAATCTCTCGCCGCCACAGGGGAGTTGCTCAGCGCAGCCGCAGCAGGCACAGCTCCTCGAAGGCCGGTCGCAGCAGATAGGGGTACTCCCCCACCCACTCCTTGAGTTGGGGCAACCAGCCATCGGTGATCGCCCCGATCCGGCTGAAATCGCGCCGCTCGCTCAGCACCAAGGTGCGCACCACCATGCCCCGCCGGATCGTCTGGTGGCGCTTTTCGAAGGGAAAGCGCAGCTGGCCCAGGTAGCCCTCCTCGTCCTCCAGCTCCAGGCAGAGCCAGGTGCGCTTGTCCTCCACCAACTCCAGACGCCCCTCGCGGTTGGCCTGTTCCTGCCGGCTCTCCACCACCTCGCGGGTGAACAGATCCGCCACCCTGCCCTCGAAGAGTGCGGCCGCTGGATAGCGACGCAGGGTGGCGTTGCGCTGGCCGGCCTCCAGGATCGGCCCCCACAGCAGGTAGAGGAGGAACACCACCCCCACCACCAGCATCACCGGCCCGAGCTTGCTGGAGAAGAGCAGGGTCTGGCTGATCAGCAGGGTGAGCACGCCGCCGATCACCGAGATCAGCACCCGCTGCAGCAGCATGCGGGGCTCGCGGCTGCAGGCATTGAACTGGGGACCGGTGGCCACCGCTGGAATCAGACGTTCCAGCTCACCGGGTCGCAGGGGAATCAGCATGGCGCCAGTGTCCCGCGCTGGCGGCTCAGAGCAAGCGTTCCAGGCCGTACACCAACCCCTCAAGCTGACGCACCCGCCGCACCGTGTGGAGCACGCCGGGCATGTAGGCGGAGCGGTCGATCGTGTCGTGGCGCAGGGTGTAGGTCTCCCCCGGCGCGCCGAACATCACTTCCTGGTGGGCCACCAGGCCCGGCAACCGGATCGAATGGAGCCGCAGGCCGCTCTCGCGCCGCCCACCGCGGCAGCCCGCCAACGTTTCGTGCTCCTCCACCTGGGCTGGGTTGAAGGCCTTGCCGAGCTCCTCGATGAGCTCGGCTGTCTTGATGCAGGTGCCGCTGGGGGCATCGGCCTTGCGGTTGTGGTGAAGTTCGGTGAGCTCGGCGTAGTCGTAGAAGCGGGCTGCCGCCGCCGCCGCCTGCTGCAGCAGCACCATGCCCACCGAGAAGTTGGGAATCACGGCGCCGCCCACCGAGGCCTTGGCGGCAAATTCGGCTAGATCGGCCAGCAGCTCCGGCGAAAGGCCGGTGGTGCCGATCACCGGATGCACCCCGTAGGCAATGGCGCCGCGGGCGTGCTCGTAGACCACGCTGGGGTGGGTGAAATCCACCAGCACGGCGCCGCCGCCGGGGCCGGCGTTGCGCACCGCCTGGCTGGCCTGGCACAAGGTGCCCTCGAAATCGGCGGTGATCGCCACCTCCAGCTCTCCCAGGCCCAGTTCAAGCCCCACATCGGCGCCCTCCTTGCCCGGCGTGGTGTCGATGGCGCCCACCAGGGTGCAATCGGCCGCATCGCGCACCGCCTTCACCACCTCGGCGCCCATCCGGCCCAGGGCGCCGGCCACCACCACCGGCAGCGGTGCGGCGCTGGCCTGGGCAGGGGAGAGGGGTGAGGGGGTGCTCGTCATCGGAAGGGAGCGCAGCCGGTCGGGAGGGTTCAGGCCGCTGGTGGGGGCGGCCACCGCTGCTAAGGCCGAGCCTATGGGGCGGCGCTGCCCATGGCCCCGCCCAGCGGGATCAGGATCGCCAGGCCTTGCGACCCCGGCCATCGAGCTTTCCGCCCAGGTCACCGCCCTGCTGGCCCGCCTGGGCTACGGCCGGGTGGCCAGCGCGCCGCCGCCGCGCCTGTAACGCCTTTTCGCATCCGGTCCCATAGACCGGCGTTGCTTCGTAGGCTGCTTCACATTGCTCAATCGTTGATTCGCATGTTCACGCAGGTCCGTTCCGCCAACCGCCGGGTCAGCCCTGCTAGTGGGACCGCCGCCGAGGGACGGGCCGTGATGAAGGCGGTGTATGTGGTGCTCGAGCCCCAGTACCAGAACGCCCTGACCACCGCAGCCCAAGCGATCAATGAGCACAATGGCGCCCTGGCGATCGAGCTGAGCGGCTATCTGATCGAGGAGCTGCGCGACCCCCAGAACTACGCCGATTTCTGCGCCGACGTGGCGGCGGCCGATGTGTTCATCGCCTCGCTGATCTTCATCGAGGACCTGGCCCAGAAGGTGGTGGAGGCCGTGGCGCCCCACCGCGACCGGCTTAAGGCGGCGGTGGTGTTCCCCTCGATGCCGGAGGTGATGCGCCTCAACAAGCTGGGCACCTTCTCGATGGCCCAGCTCGGCCAGAGCAAGAGTGCCATCGCCCAGTTCATGAAGAAGCGCAAGGAGAAGGGGGGCTCTTCGGCGGGCTTCCAGGACGCCATGCTCAAGCTGCTCAACACCCTGCCGTCGGTGCTCAAGTACCTGCCGGTGGAGAAGGCGCAGGATGCCCGCTCCTTCATGCTCAGCTTCCAATATTGGTTGGGGGGAACGCCGGACAACCTGCGTAACTTCCTCTTGATGCTGGCCGACAAATACGTCTTTCCCCGCAGCGGTGGGGACCGGCCCGAACTCCAGGTGGCCGACCCGGTGGTGTTCCCCGATCTGGGCATCTGGCATCCTTTGGCGCCGGGGATGTTCGAGGACCTCAAGGAGTACCTCAACTGGAGCGCCAGCCGCAGTGATCTTTCCGAGAAGGCCCGCAAGGGTCCGGTGATCGGCCTCGTGCTCCAGCGCAGCCACATCGTGACCGGCGATGAGGCCCACTACGTGGCGGTGATCCAGGAGCTGGAATATCGCGGCGCCACCGTGATTCCGGTGTTCTGCGGCGGCCTGGATTTCTCCAAACCGGTGAATGCCTTTTTCTACGACCCCCTCAACCCCGAGGTGCCCCTGGTGGATGGGGTGGTGAGCCTCACCGGTTTCGCCCTGGTGGGCGGTCCTGCCCGCCAGGACCACCCCAAGGCGATCGACGCCCTCAAGCGCCTCAACTGCCCCTACATGGTGGCCCTGCCGCTGGTGTTCCAGACCACCCAGGAGTGGGAGGAGAGCGACTTGGGCCTCCACCCGGTGCAGGTGGCCCTGCAGATCGCCATCCCCGAGCTCGATGGCGCCATCGAGCCGATCGTGCTTTCCGGCCGCGACGACGCCACCGGCAAGGCCCACACCCTGCAGGACCGGGTCGATGCGATCGCCGAGCGGGCGATTCGCTGGGCCTCACTGCGGATCAAGCCCCGCGCCGAGAAGAAGCTGGCGATCACCGTGTTCAGCTTCCCCCCCGACAAGGGCAACGTCGGCACGGCGGCCTACCTCGATGTGTTCGGCTCGATCTACCGGGTGCTTGAGGAGATGAAGCTCAAGGGGTACAGCGTGGCCGACATGCCCCGCACCCCCAAGGCGCTGATGGAAGCGGTGCTCACCGATCCGGAGGCCCTGCAAGGAGCGCCGGAGCTGGCGATTGCCCACCGGATGAGCGTGGCCGAATACGAACGGCTCACCCCCTATTCCGAGCGACTCGAGGAAAACTGGGGCAAGCCCCCGGGCAATTTGAACAGCGACGGCACCAACCTGCTGATCTACGGCCGCCATTTCGGCAACGTGTTTGTGGGGGTGCAGCCCACCTTCGGTTACGAGGGGGATCCGATGCGGCTGCTGTATTCGCGCAGCGCCAGCCCCCACCACGGCTTCGCCGCCTACTACACCTACCTTGAGAAGGTGTGGGGCGCCGACGCGGTGCTGCACTTCGGCACCCATGGCTCGCTGGAGTTCATGCCCGGCAAACAGATGGGCATGAGCGAAACCTGCTACCCCGATTCCCTGATCGGGGCCCTGCCGAACCTCTATTACTACGCCGCCAACAACCCTTCCGAGGCCACGATCGCCAAGCGGCGCGGCTACGCCTCCACGATCAGCTACCTCACCCCGCCGGCAGAAAACGCTGGTCTGTATAAGGGCCTCAAGGAGCTGGGTGAGCTGGTGGGCAGCTATCAGCAACTCCGTGAGAGCTCCAGAGGCGTGCAGATCGTGAACGCGATCGTGGAAACGGCGCGCCAGTGCAACCTCGATAAGGATGTAAGCCTGCCGGAGGTGGACGGCTCCGAGCTCGATCAGGATGGCCGCGATGGCGTGGTGGGGGCGGTCTACCGCCAGCTGATGGAGATCGAGAGCCGGCTGCTGCCCTGCGGCCTGCACACGATCGGCAAGCCCCCCACCGCCGAGGAGGCGATTGCCACCCTGGTGAACATTGCCGCCTTGGAGCGGGAGGAGGAGGGGCTTCGCTCGCTGCCCGGGCTGCTGGCCGAGAGCCGGGGCCGCACGATCGCCGACGTCTACAAGGGCAACGACGCTGGCGTGCTCGCCGATGTGGAGCTCAACCAACTGATCACCGAAACCTGCCGCACCGCGGTGGGGGCCATGGTGAAGGAGGTCACCGGCAGCGATGGCCGCGTGACTCTGCGCCGCAACTTCAGCTGGTTTTTCAATTTGCTGGAGCGCTTCGGCTTCCAGTGGCCCTCCCCCTGGCTGGCCGCCTGCCGCAGCGGTGGGTTTGGCGAGGTCGACCAGGCGGAACTGGATAAAACCTTCACCTACCTGCGCTTCTGCCTCGAACAGATCTGCGCCGACATGGAGATGGAGAGCCTGCTGCGGGCCCTTGATGGCGAATACGTGCTGCCGGGGCCCGGCGGTGATCCGATCCGCAATCCCGGCGTGCTGCCCAGCGGCAAGAACATCCATGCCCTCGATCCCCAGTCGATCCCCACCCGGGCGGCGATTGCCGCCGCCAAGGTGGTAGTGGACCGGCTGATCGAGCGCCAGAAGGCGGAGCAGGGCACTTGGCCAGAAACGATCGCCTGCGTGCTCTGGGGCACCGACAACATCAAGACCTATGGCGAATCCCTGGCCCAGATCCTCTGGTTCATCGGCGTACGGCCAATGGCCGATTCCCTGGGCCGGGTCAACAAGCTGGAGCTGATCTCGCTCGAAGAACTGGGCCGGCCCCGGATTGATGTGGTGGTGAACTGCAGCGGTGTGTTCCGCGATCTCTTCATCAACCAGATGGCCTTGATCGATCAGGGGGTGAAGCTGGCCGCCGAGGCTGATGAGCCGGTGGCGATGAATTTTGTCCGCAAGCACAGCCAGGAGCAGGCCGCCGAACAGGGCATCTCCCTGCGGGACGCCGCCACCCGCGTGTTTTCCAACGCCAGCGGCAGCTATTCCTCCAATGTGAACCTGGCGGTGGAGAACAGCACCTGGGAGGAGGAGGGCGAACTGCAGGAGATGTACCTCTCCCGCAAAACCTTTGCCTTTAATGCCGACAACCCCGGCGAGATGAATCAAAACCGTGAAGTGTTTGAATCTGCGATGAAAACCGCCGACGTCACCTTCCAGAACCTCGACTCCGCCGAGATCTCACTCACCGATGTGAGCCACTATTTCGACTCCGACCCCACCAAGCTGATCGCGGGCCTCCGCGACGACGGCAAGGCCCCCACCAGCTACATCGCCGACACCACCACCGCCAATGCCCAGGTGCGCTCGTTGAGCGAAACGATCCGCCTCGATTCCCGCACCAAGCTGCTCAATCCCAAGTGGTACGAGGGCATGCTCAATTCGGGCTACGAAGGGGTGCGCGAAGTCGCCAAACGGCTCAACTTCACCCTGGGTTGGAGCGCCACCAGCGGTGCCGTGGATAATTTCGTGTACGAGGAGGCCAACGACACCTTCATCAACGACCCCGAGATGCGCCAGCGGTTGATGGAACTCAACCCCCACAGCTTCCGCCGCATCGTGGGCACCCTGCTGGAGGTGAACGGACGCGGCTACTGGGAAACCAGCGACGAAAACATCGCTCAGCTGCAGGAGATCTATCAGGAGATTGAGGATCGGATTGAAGGGGTGAGCCAGGGCTGAGTTGCCAGCCGTTTGTTCCTATGAATCGAACTTACGCGCCTTAAAAGGAGCGGCCCAAGTCATCTGCGGTGCCTGGCTGCTGGGTGTACATAGGGCTGCGAGCATTCTGGAGCATGAACATCCCGTGCATCATGAACGGCTCAACTGGCTGCGTGGGCTAACACCTCGCGGTAGCGATCCCAATCGACTGCGGGGCAGGTGCCAAGATCCTGCAGGCGCTTCAGCAGGGTGAACAAGAACCAGGCGAGGGAGTTCTCCGCCGGGCTGAACTTGAGCCTGTCATGGGTCGTCGTTTTATCGAAGGTGGTCACCACTCGCTGGTGACACCTATTGATTGGAAACAACCTCAAAAGAAGACAGAACGAAGAACAGCGCGGCTGGAGCCAGCGTGAACTGGCTGATCGTGCCGGGATGAAGCAACCCCAGCTGGCCCGCCTGGAAACCGGCCAGTTGGAGCCAAAGTTCGACACGCTCCAGCGACTCGCAGAAGCCTTGGGCTGCAGGGTGGGGGTCAGCTTTGAACCCGCCCATACCACTGCTAACGTTGCTAGGGGAAGACGCCGATGTTTTTGGTTGACACCAATGTGATCAGCGAAACCCTCAAGGGACCGCCGTCCATGTAATAGGCCGCAGCGGATCCCCAGCGGCCGAACTCTGCACGTTGATCAGGCCTCAGCGCCGACAATCTTTCGCAGATTCTGGACACAGGCAGGCCGCGGAACCGCTCTCCCAGGCACCGATCGAGGTGCTGCGGCTGGACCGGATCAATTGGTGAGTCGACCGGCCTAATCAAGACCTTCGCTGAGGGCAAACTGCTGAGCTGGCTGCCGGAACATCGGAAACGCATCCGCCGCCCGGATGCGCAGCTGCTGGGGTTGAACCCTGGCGATCGGTTGGAGCTGTCCCTGGAAGCGGATAGGCGACGGCTTCGCCCCGCTGGATTGGTCACTGGTTAGCGCCGAGGCCGAGCGGCAACTTCAGCCGGTATTGCCCTCAGATTGCGATCACAAGCGCCTCGATCGCCATCGCCAGGCCTGCCGCATTCGGCAGGGATTCCAGTTTTTTCAGCAGGCGTTGATCCTGGGTGAGCAGTACGGCCGAACGCATCTCGGCCAGTGCCAGATAGAGGCAGTCGTAGGCCGGGTGATCCAGCGCGCGGCACCAGTTCTGCGCTCGGGTGAGCAACGGGGCGGTCGGCACCAATTCGCGGAACAGGCCAGGGGCCAGTTCAGCGATGGCCAGGAATTGATCCAGGCTGATCGCCCCCTGCCGCTGTGCCTTCCAGCCGGCATTCAGCAATTCCACCAACACCAGATCCGGTGCCAGCAACGGCACGGTGGGCTGGGCCTCCAACAACGCCACCGCCTGATCGGTGTGGCCCAGCTCGGCGAACCAGGCGAAGGCCACCGAGGCGTCCACCACAAACGGGCGGGGCTCAGCGCTGCTCACGGCCCTCCCGGATCAGGGCCGCAACATCCAGATCGTGAGCCCTGGCGGGTGTTTGCCGGCGCAGCCCAGCGAGGCGCTGGCGCACATCGCTGTGCTGGTGTGCCGCGTTCGTGAGCAGCTCCCGCAGGCTCTGCTCCAACGACACACCACGCGCGCGCGCCTGCTCCCGCAGGATCGCTATCACCTGCTCCTCCAGCTGGCGGATCAACACTTGAGCCATGGCCGATCGCGGTTGATAGCAGTGATGCTAGCAGTTGCGATCGGTTTGCAACGCCGCTTCGGCGCCCTGGCCACCGAGCAGCAGGCCCGCATCCAAATTTTGCCGCTCATCGACCTCGAAGCCCTGGCCGATGCCCTCCTGGATTTTCAGACGTCCCCGGATCTATCGGCCTAGCAGGCGCGGCGCTACGGATGAGTAGTGACCACTTAGGGCTTCCTGAAAAATGGAAGATCGCTTCCGCTGCAGTTGATCTGAGCTGTTGAAAGCGGTAAAATGTGCTGAAATCGGCTAATTTGAGCCAAAAAGCCGCCCAAAGTTTTCCACATGTACCGGCGCGAGCATCGCCATCAGCTTTC
>CALRXC020000069.1:0-13540 GCA_943372025.1 Synechococcus sp. UW140
GTTTTGCCATGTACCACTCCTTGATTCGCAACGACAGAGGGGCAGGCATCGCAGGGCTCCAGACCGGAATCGGAACCCTGTTGTCGCGTCTTGAGACCCGCCTATGTAGTTGCGCGGACCCGCCTACCTAATCGTCGCCGGACAGCCATTCCCTCGCGAAACGGCCAGCCAGGCGATCACGCCAATGCTCTACAACTGCACCGCCACACGCTCGCTGATCTCCTGCGCTGCCATGTGGCGGCCTGCCCGGCCGACAACTTCGTGGTGCGTCCCCATCTGCAGTTGGTGGAGCGGTTCCGCCTGAGCGAATCTTGGGCCATTCTCAGCCCCGACGATCATCAAATCCTCAGCGCCACTGTGGCTCCCTTGCCCTCCGCTTACGCGGAACAGCAGGGTGATACCGACGCTGACGCTCGCCGCTTCGATCTGCTGCTGTACACGATGCAGCTCGCCTTGCTACGCGGCGAACCGCGCTTCACTCGCCTCCAGCAGCAGCTGCGCGACCTGGCCGCCCAGCTGGAGGCCCGCGCCAACATCCCCCAGGTGGCGGCCGAACTGGAGTTGATCCGCGATCTGCTCCGCGATGAATGGTGGCAGGACGTGACCGTGCCGATGCTCGAGGAGGTGCGTCGACGCCTACGGGCGTTGATGGGGCTGATCGAACCCATCAGCCGGGACCCCCTCTACACGAACTTCACCGACGAGCTGGGTGAACTGCGTGAGCTGGATGCCGCCGCGTTACTAACCCGCGACGCGTTCCAGCAGTTCCGGCTGCGCGCCAAGGACTTCCTCAAGGCGCACGAGGATCACCTGACCATGCAGCGCCTGCGCCGCAACCAACCTCTCACTCCAGGTGATCTCGACGAGCTGCAGCGCTTCCTGCTCTCCCATGGCGTCGGCACGGAGCGGGCGATCCAGCGGGCCGCCGAGGAGTGCAACGGCTTCGGGCTGTTCATCCGCTCCATCGTGGGCCTGGATCGCAACGCCGCCAAGGAGCTGTTCGCCGCGTTCCTCGCCGATGGCACCCACACCGCCACCCAGATCCGCTTCATCAACGAAATCCTCGACGAGCTCACCAGCCGCGGCGTGATGGATCCGGCTCGCCTCTACGACCCGCCCTTCAGCGACCTGGCGCCGACGGGACCGGAGGGGCTGTTCTCAGAGGCGGAAGTCGACAACATCTGCCACCTGCTCGACCTGATCAAAACGAGCGCCATGACCGCGCAAGCCGCCTGAACGGCTCGCATGGATATAAGGCAGTTCTCTCAGCGATTGAGGGAACGGTTAAGGTGATATCGTACTCGCCTTAAGTGTGGAATCTGGACGAATGGCTGCCAAGATCTGTTGACTGGTTGGCAGCCTTAGGCCTGAGGCCATGCCAAGTCTGGCTAGGAGAAGGATGAAACCATAGGTGGGGTCGAGATGATGCCGCACCTTTCCATTGACTAAGGCAATGCCATGTCGGCATGAATACTGGAAAGCATGATGGGTATTGTGCCATCCTTCCCCAAGGGTGATACGGGCAACTAAAATATTATTGCGGCTGTAATCACCTGTCTGAAACGGCTGCTCACCCCACAAGTGAGCCAAGGAATTCACAGTAGCTACGCCATGAAAAAGCAGGGTGGTACTGAGGCAGATGGCTGCCAATAACTGAGTCCCTCCCAAGGCATAGGAGAAAGCACAGACTATCAACAGAGGCAGAAAATGTAATCTATCCAAAAGCTTCAGCAGGGGATCTGCTTCGACATCAGCCGGTAGCTTGGCAGGGAAAAATGTTGGCGACACCAACCAACCTGTTTGAGCAACTGCGAATCCTCGCCAACCGCCGCCACTGACCTGCGGAGAGTGGGGGTCGCCTTCTTGGTCGGAGAGGCGATGGTGTTGTAAGTGATGGGCTTTCCACCAACTTGGACCCATCTGGCCAGCAGATGCGGCTAAAAGACAGCCAACCCAAAGCACAAGTCGCGGCGCCCTGAAGGAGCGATGAACGAGCAAGCGATGATAAATAGCCGTGATCGCAAGCATGCGTATGAAATACCAGCCGATCAACCACGCCAGGCTCGACCAGCTGATGCCAGTTCTGAACAGCAGAAGTGACCCGCCATGGCAAGCCATGATGAGTAAGGGCCCAATGGCATAGCCCAAGGCCACGATTGTGGAATATGGTCTGGACTTGATCTGACTGGCACCAAATAACTTTTCACTAATAACTGCACTCTGCTTTAGAAAACTGCCTGGAGCAGATGAGAGCAATTTGGACAGGTCCTCAGTGTCGCCCCTCGTCAAATTCTCCCCTGGCGGTCTCCCCGCAAGCGACCGCTCAGGCATGGGTAAGCAAATAATTTCCATTTCCATTATAGTCACCGTCGCAGCTTGCAAAGATCGTTCCTAGCAATAAAAGATAAAAGCGCCAGATGCGACGAAATCTGGCATAGTCCATACCGTAATCAAGTCCACTCACTAGCTGCTGGCTCCCATCAAATCTTACCAGCCACTCCGCCAGAGTCTTGTGATAATTATTGCCATTTATATACCAGCGATTAATCGTCTTAAGATCATTGTTGTGACTTGGGATTGCGTCGTGATTCCAGTATCTCCCATGCGGGAAAATGTACTTGTGAGTGAACCCCGAGGACATATTATTCGGAATTCTTACTGTGATGATGTGGATGAGCACCTTGCCGTTGCTGTTGAGTAATTGCGAAAACTTCCGAAGCAAGGCCGTCAAGTTGCCGACGTGGCAAAGGACTCCTACGGTAATTATCTTGTCAAATTTTTCGGTAAATGTAACTTTATTAAGATCACCCTCCACCAACTGAAAGCGACCGCTGCTGAGCTGGCTGCGGGGATCTTTCATTTTTTGCCGCATATACTCGCATTGTAAGTGGCTGAGATTGACACCAGTGAAGCGCACGTTCGGAAATTTGGACAGAATGTAGTTGGGAACACAACCCCAGCCACAACCAAAATCAAGAATATGGTCGCCATCTTCGATCTCAAGACGTTCAATCAATTGATCGATATGATGTTTTTGCGACTCCTCTAAATTTTGGGCGCCATTATCCCAGAGTCCCATGCTGTACTTGGGATAGATGGGCTCCCAGTCGCCGAGCATATGATTGAGAAGAGCTTGGGGGCGATCATATTGAATCTCCATCAATTCCTGTGATGATTCGGCAATTTCATCCGATTCGGTAAGGACCCATTCGTAAGGGGCCAATAGCTGCGGCCAGCTTTTGAACAGCGTGGGCATCGAATTATTGATCAGACCACGAAATAGCGAGTCTGGAATTTCCAGGCCATTGATATATGCCTCAGCGAGCCCCATTTGGACGCTATTCAGCAAGCTTGCCATCATGCGGCTGCTCTGGTAACCAAGGCCATTGGCTGGTGACTGCAAAAAGTTGGTGGGGGTAAAATTGTGGAGATCTGCTCCCGCACTCGCAATGGTCATTTTCTGAATCTATTGTGTGGATGCCTAATGATAGCCTTTATTCGTTCAAGGGTCGGGGGCGTTGACCGAGGAATACTGCTGACCCCGGCACGGCATCGCAAGGCTGTAGAAGGCCCTGCGCCTCCAGGCTCGGCCCCCAATACCCCACTAAGGGTATCTTTCACCACAATCGGGAGGTTGGCAGCTCGGTCCCTCAGGCAAGCAATGTCTTCGCATGGCTGATGATTCCGTCGGGATCAAGGCCCTGGTGGGGAAACTGCTCCCATAGCCCGCCGCAGCCCTCCTTGTGGGTGCCCAGATAGCCATACCGGGGTGCAAGGCCACGCTCCAGCAGCCAGGACCCGTATCGGCTGCCCAAGCCCGTACGCCGGTTGAAGGCTTCCACCACCAGAACGAATGGTGAGCGTCCCACCTTGGCGATCATCGCTTCATCCACCACATTCAGGGTCGCCTTATTGATCAGACCCACATCAAGCCCCTCGGATCGCAGCCGTTCCACCGCATCAAGGGAGCGATACAGGCTTTCGCCATAGCTCACCACATAGCCGGCCGTGCCATCACGCACCACTTCGTCCTTACCGCTCTCGAAGCGGTAGCCCTCTCCATGCAGGTCTTTGCCCTCGGCATCCAGCAGGTTCGGCACCTTCGAGCGGGTGGAGAAGATGAAGCGCAGCCCGGGATCATTGAACACAGCCTGCACGCAGGCCCGCATCTGGGCGGCATCGGCCGGGAAGTACACCCGGGTGCTCTGGTCTTCTTCGAGCCCGTTGTCGGCGAACAGGTTGTTGAGTCCGAAATGGCAGGTGTTATCCGCCATGTCGTCGATGCCGGCATGGGAGAAGTGGGCCAGCACATTGGCACCGTTCAGCCTGGCCATGGTGATCTCGGAAATGAGCATCTCCAGAAAAGCGCTGAAGGTGGCGAAGATGCCCTGGCGGCCCGCCTCCATGCCGAACCCTGCCGCCGCTGAGAAGTTGGCCCGCTCCATGATGCCGCCGCTCACGAAGATTTCGGGGTAGGCCTTGCGGATCTGAGTCAGGCCGCAGGAGCCCTCAAGATCGCTGTCCACCACCAGCACCTTGTCCTTGCGAACCGGCAGCGGCATGGCCGCAAGGAGTTCCACCACCGCATCGCCGAACACGTTGCGGTTGGCCTCCAGCCGCTGGCCTGAGCCCAGGAAGGTGGCGGGATTGACGGGCTTGATGATGCCCTTGAGGTAGGTGGCGGCCGCCTCCTGACCGCGCTTCTCCAGGTAGGCGATCGCCAGGTCCACCGGGATCACGTCGTGGCCATGGGTGGAGCCCTCCAGCCCCTCGATCCCCACCGCCATCGGGCGTTTGTTGATCACCGCCACCGGGCCGTCGCTGGCCACGGCGCGGTGGAGGCGGGAGTACAGATCATCGAGATCTTCGCCGTCGCCGCTGAGACTCAGCAGCCCATGACCCGTCAGGGTGCGCTCTAGGTCGTAACCGGGCTGGTACTGCGATGGATGCCCGGCAATGGTGACGTCGTTGTCATCGATCACGAGCTTCACATTCAGGCCATGGGCCACGGCAAAGCGGGCCGCCTCGGCGTCATCACCCTCCTGCTGCGCCCCGTCGGAGCCGAGGCAAAACACGGTTCTGCCGGGATGGGCCAGAGCCACGCCGTTCACAAACGGCCAGAGGTGACCGAGACGACCGGAACTGAACTGCACGCCGGGGGTGAGGCCGAGTTCCGGATGACCGGGTAGCCGTGAATGGGCGGCGCGATATTGCAGCAACGCCTCGGCCGGCAGCTGACCCCGCAGCACGCTGATCAGATACTGAGTGGCCACGCGGTGGCCGGCCTCATCGAAGAACACCGGCAGAAAACGATCCGGTGCGCCGCGGAAAAAGGCATCGAGGATCATCACTTCCGGCACCGTGTCATAGGGGCCGCCGCTGTGACCGCCAACCCCTCGGGCTGCACCTGTGGCCGTGAAGAAAATGATCGCGTCTCGGCAGAGCTCGATGTTGGCCTTCAGGGTCGCCTTTTGATCGGTGCTGAGGACGGGCTGGTCTGGATCGAGGCTGAGGGGCTGAAAAGCAGCCAAGTCGATCGGGAAGGGCATGGTCACCACAGCCAGCTGCACAGCTCAGGTCATCCCCAAGGCTGGCCCAGCGGCAGCGCTCGGCGTGGATCCGGCAATGGAAGGACATCTTTGCTCCTCCAGAGGCCTGGCCTGCCGGCGCAGGAGGAACGGAGGCTTTGCCCCCGGATGGGGGGCGCGTCCTCAAGGTTCATCGCAGACAGTAAGGATCTCAGCAGGGAACTGGGCATGCCGATGGAGACAATCCTGAGTGAGCTTCTTTTGGTGGCCTTGTTGCTGGCCGTGGTGGTCGTCTCGGGCAAGGTCTGAGCGCGTTTCTCCGGCGTCAGCGGCCGACGGGGACAGCAAGCTCGGCTGACAGCAGCAGGTCTTGCCCATGGATCGAATCGAGTTGATCAGCGCCCTCAGGCCATGGGAGCCGATCTCAACTGTCCCCAGATGGGGGCATGACCAACGGGTGATCAGGGCCAGGCGATGAAGCTCACCGGCTCGTACTTGGCGATCGTGATCCGCCAAGCCCTGATCGCCAGCCCCTCCAGGCTGGTGAGGAGCGATGCCGTGTCACCGCCGACGATCCAATTCGCCTTGAGCAGCGGCAACTGTTCGCTCATCAGCTCCATCGGCAGTTCCAGCAGCAGCAGGCTGGCCTCCCCAGCGGCCCGCTGCAGAGGGCCCTCCTCACTGCGCTGCCATAGGCGCAGCAGCAGTTCCAGCGCCAGGGTGCGCCCGTCATCGCCGGGATCGACCGCATCAGCAGCGGCGGCCGCCTGGGATTTGCCGGTGAGCGGCAGGGCGCGCTTGCCTGCAAACTCCACCAGGGCCAGGGCAACGAGATAAGGAGCATCAGCCATGGAATCCATCCTGCGGAGCCGCACCACCCTGCCGGATCCACGGACATCAACACGATCCTGCCCTGAAGGATGAGTAGTAATACCTGAATCCCGCAATCCCGGCAGCCATTGTCTAGCGATCGCCGGCTCGGGTGTCCCTTCGAGGGATCCGGCAGGGTTACATTCACCGGGCCTTCTGGGCCCCTGCAGGGGCTGTGTGCCATGGCCACCATTGGAGACCAGCTCCAGACCTATCGCCTCGCCTTAACAGAAGCCCAGGCCAAAGGTGAGACGGCGATCGCCAGCAAGCTCGAGCAGCAGATCAAGGAACTGGAGGAGTTCCAGCAGCGCCACCCCGAGGAGGCCGAGGCCCCGTCTCCGTTTGAGGTGTTCTGTGACCTCAATCCCTCCGACATCAACTGCCGCGTCTACGACGACTGAATGGCGGTCGCTCGAAGCCAAGCCTCCACCCACCTACGATGTCCTCTGGCTTGCTTCGCTTCCCAGCCAGGGGCAGCCCCAGGAGCATGGATCTCACGCCCTTTGTGGCCAATGCCGGACACAGCACCCCTGCGGAAGGTCTGGAGTCGATCGAAATACCAGGCCGCGTCGCGGTGGCGGCCAAAGGGCGTTTTCTGTTGCGGGCCCTGTGCCGGAGCTTCGGAGGGTATTCCCGCATCACCTGCGCCGTCACCGATCAGGAGGCCTGCCTCGGCTATCTGGCGGCGGAAGCTGACGAGCCTTACCAGCTGCTGGTCTGTACCGATTTTCTAGAAAGCGGCAATGGATTCGATCTGGTGCGGGAGGCTCGCCAGCTCCATCCCAAGCTCCACACCGTGATCATGGCGCTGGGGGATTCGATTCCCGCCGAGTGCAGCGAGGCACCCTGGCTGGAAGCCGTTGTTGCCGAGGCGGATTTTGTGGAGGATCAGCAGCCGCTGCGAGCCGCCGTGATGGCCGTGCTTGGCGGGCACTCTTACCGCAGCCCCTCCCTGCGGACGGGCATCCTTCCCTACTTGAGCTGTCCCAGGCTCACCCCCCGCGAATATGAAGTTCTCGACCTGCTGGCCAGTGGCCTCAGCGACCGGGAGATCGCGACGCGCCTTGTGGTGAGCAATGAAACTGCCCACACCTACACCAAGCGGCTTCTGCAAACCCTCAACGTGCACAACCGACTGCAGGCGGTGCTGAAGGGAATGCGCTGCGGCATGGTTCAGATCTGAGCGGCTCCACTGTTCCCGATCCACCACTGTTCCCGATCCAGCATTGTTCCCGATTGGGGGCAGCCCTTCCTGAGCCGTTGCAGCAGATTGACAGAGCTTCCGGCCCGGTAGGCCTTCATGGCTTTGATGCAACGAGACACTCCCTATCCCCACTGGGAGTTCAGTGATCCTTCCAGCGGTGATCTGCTGCGGGTCGTGCCCGAGCGCGGCGGGCTGATCAGCGGCTGGCGTTGCGCTGGCCACGAGGTTGTTTACCTCGATCTCGAGCGCTTCCTCGACCCAGCCCAATCGGTGCGGGGTGGTTTCCCGGTGCTCTTCCCGATCACCGGAGGTCTGCCGGACAACCGGTTGCCCCTGCCCCAGGGGGTGTTCAACCTCGGCCAGCACGGCTTTGCCCGCCAGCTGCCCTGGCGCCTGGAAGCCCTGGCGGATGGAAGGGGCGTACAGCTGCAGTTGGGCGAAACTCACGAAACATTCAAGGCTTACCCCTTCTGGTTCCTGCTCACCATGGAGGTTCGGCTGGCAGCCGGGGCGCTGGAGATCACCGCCATCGTGGACAACCGGGGCAACGACACGATGCCGTTCAGCTTCGGGTTGCACCCTTACTTCAACGTCTCCAGCCTGGAGAATGTCCGATTCGAGGGGTTGCCACTCCAATGCCTCAATCACCTCACCATGGCGGAAGCCTCCACGGCAGACCAGCTGGAGAGGCTGGCCAGCGGCATCGACCTGCTGGTGCGGCCCACGGGTCCGGTGCGGCTGGTGGATGAGGCCGCCGGAACCAGCCTCGAACTGCAGCTCACCCACCCCCTCGATCTGGTGGTGCTCTGGACGGAGCCACCGCGGGCGATGGTGTGCGTGGAACCCTGGAGCGCACCGCGGCAGGCCCTGCTGAGCGGCGACCGCAAACTCGAGCTGGGCCCCGGCACGAGTACGAGGCTTCACACCCGCTACGCGTTCACGCCAACGCCCCGCGCCTGAGAATCGAATTGCCCCCAAACGGGGGCTTCGCCCGAGCGAGCGGCTGATTGAGGCTGCAGGTCGTCCGAAATGTTGCTGCCATGAGCCAGGCAACCTTCACCACCGCCCTCACGATTGGCGAACTGGAGGCCAGTTATCCCATGTACTGCAAGGCGCTGCGGATCCTGATCCGGGAAGAGAAAACCATCAAGCAGATCCAGCGGAGCGTTTGCTGGCATCGCCTCGAAAAGCTGCATCACTGCCTACCACGGCACTACAAAGATCCAAACCAGCTTTACCTCCACCTCAAGCGAGAGATCAGGGCCTAAAGCGTGTTTTGGCCAAGGATCGCGCTCAGAGGCCGGTAGCACGGCGCTGGGGTCACGATCCGCAGTGACCTGGCACCTCCGTGTCATCACGGTGGCGTCAGCCCAGCCCCGGCAGAGGCCAAGGCCAGGGCCCCAGCGGGAGCCATCTGCGCAGCCGGCCAGCTGAGATGCCATTTCGGCCACCTTCTCTAGGGTTGGTGCCAAGTTTCGAGGGCGCTAGCCCTCTTCATTCCCATGGCATCACAGCAGGATCTTCCCCGGACTGTGCTTCCGATTCCCGACCGGGAGCCCCAGGGCCTGACCACGTTTGATGCCAAGGATCCCGACACCCTTTACCCGCCGATTCAGCCCCTGCGGCCTCCCGCCGGCGCTCCCAACGTGCTGGTTGTGCTGCTGGATGACGTGGGGTTTGGCGCCTCCTCTGCCTTCGGCGGCCCCGTGCACACTCCCACCGCCGAGCGGTTGGCAGCCCAGGGCCTCAAGTACAACCGTTTTCACACCACCGCCCTCTGCTCCCCCACCCGAGCCGCCCTGCTCTCCGGCCGCAACCACCACACGGTGGGCTTTGGGGCGATCACCGAGATGGCCACGTCGGCGCCGGGCAACAACTCCCTGCGGCCCAATACCTGCGCACCGCTGGCCGAGGTGCTCAAGCTGAATGGCTATGCCACGGCCCAATTCGGCAAATGTCACGAGGTGCCGGTCTGGGAAACCAGTCCGGTGGGGCCGTTCAACAGCTGGCCCAGCGGCGGCGGCGGGTTTGAGTATTTCTATGGCTTCATCGGTGGCGAAACCAACCAATACCAACCGGCTCTCTATGAGGGCACCACACCGGTGGAGCCGGACCGCAGCCCCGAGCAGGGCTACCACCTCAGCGAAGACCTCTCCCGCAAGGCCCTGCGCTGGGTGCGGCAACAAAAATCATTAACGCCCGATAAGCCCTTTTTCATCTACTGGGCCCCTGGCGCCACCCATGCCCCGCACCACGTACCGGCCGAGTGGGCTGACAAATACAAGGGCAAATTTGATCAGGGCTGGGATCAACTCCGCCTTGAAACCCTGGAGCGTCAAAAAAGTCTCGGTGTGGTGCCACCCGACACCCTCCTCACCGAGCGCCATGGCGAAATCCCCGCCTGGGACGAGATCGACGATGACATGAAGCCTGTGTTGGTGAGGCAGATGGAGGTCTATGCCGGCTTCCTGGAACATGTGGACCACCACCTGGGCCAGCTGGTGGACGGCTTGGCCGATCTTGAGATCCTGGATAACACCTTAATTTATTATATTCTTGGCGACAATGGCGCCTCGGCAGAAGGATCGCTGCAAGGCACCTTCAATGAGATGATCACCTTGCAGGGATTCGGTCACTTGGAAACCGCCGACTACCTGCGCGAACGGATCGACAAGTTCGGCGGTGTCGAGGCTTACAACCATTACGCCGTCGGCTGGGCCCACGCCATGTGCACCCCCTACCAATGGACCAAACAGGTGGCCTCCCATTTCGGTGGCACCCGCAATGGCACCATCGTGCACTGGCCCGCTGGGATCCAGGCCAAGGGTGAAGTGCGCAACCAGTTTCACCATGTGATCGACCTGGCCGCCACGGTGTTGGAGGCGGCCGGGCTGCCGCAGCCCCAGTTTGTGAATGGGGTGCAGCAAAAACCGCTGGAAGGCGTGAGCATGCTCTACTCCTTCAATGAACAGGATGCAGCCGAGCGGCATGAAACCCAGTACTTCGAGATGATTGGCAACCGCGGCATCTATCACAAGGGCTGGACCGCCGTGACCCGTCACCGCACCCCCTGGAAAACCGGAGCCGTACAACTTCCCGCCTTTGATGATGACGTTTGGGAGCTCTACGACACCAATAGCGATTGGAGTCAGGCTCGGGACCTGGCCCAGGAACAGCCAGGCAAGCTCAAAGAACTGCAGCGCCTTTGGCTGATCGAGGCCACCAAATACAACGTTCTGCCCCTGGATGACCGCTTTGCCGAGCGGGCCAATGCCACCCTCGCCGGTCGCCCCCAGCTCGCCAAGGGCAAGCGCCAACTCCTGTTTGGCGGCATGGGGCGATTGAGTGAAGGATCGATCATCGACTACAAAAATGCCTCCCATGCGATCACGGCTGAACTGGAGGTGCCGGCCAAGGGTGCCGATGGCGTGATCGTTGCCGTGGGCGGCAGCATTGGTGGCTGGGCGCTCTATGCCAAGGCGGGTCAGCTTCGCTACGCCTACAACTTTTTTGGCCTCACGACCACCATTGTGGAGGGGCAAGCGATCCCGCCTGGCCGTCATCAGGTGCGCGTGGAATTTGCCTACGATGGCAATGGCATCGCCAAGGGCGGTGGCCTGAGCCTATATCTGGATGGCAACAAGGTGGGTGAGGGTCGGATCGAACAAACCGAACCGTTCGTCTTTACGGCCGACGAAACCCTGGATATTGGCTTCGAATCCGGTAGCAGCGTTACCACTGATTACAGCAGCAACCGTTTCAATGGCGAGGTGAACTGGCTGCAGATCGATGTGGGCGAAGACGCCAATGACCACGACCATCTCCTCAATAGCCAGGAGCGCTTGAAGATCGCCATGGCTCTTCATTGAGGGTTTTAGTGCTCGGCATTCCAGCCTATCTGTACACACCTTGCAGACCTACAAGCTTTGAGACCTCACAAGGGCAGTCCCAATCAGCCCTGGAAAACAATCGTCATAGGACGATAGACACGTATTTAATGGCGAGATAAAATGCATTTGCTCCATCAATCCAGCCATGCCCAAGCAAGTTTCGCTACCTAAATCTGATTTGATTCAGCGCCTCCGCCTCCTTGCCCTCGGGGCCTGCGCCTCCGCCAGCCTACTGGGACTTGATGCGGCAGCCGAAGCGGCACCCACCTACAAGGCCAAGACCTTGGCAACGGGTCTGGACAGTCCGCGGGGGGTGGCGATCGCCCCCAACGGCAACCTTGTACTCAGCGAAGCGGGCCGCGGCGGCAGTGGTTCCTGCATCACCAGCGGCAGCGGTAACAGCGTTTGCTATGGCACCAGCGGGGCCCTGGGCCTGTTCGACTTCTCAACCAACTCTTATTCCCGTGCGATCAGCGGCCTCCCCTCCCTGGCGAAGCAAACCTCTCCGTATGACGATGCAACCGGCCTGAACAAGCTCACCTTCAACGGAAGTGGTCAACTCATGGGCGTCTTCGGTAACGAAGGCGGTATCAGGTCCTTCCCCGGCCCAGGAGGCCAGTGGTTCGGCCAGACGGTCTCCATCGACCTTCTTGGCAGCACCGTGACCCCCCTGGCCAACATCACTGGTTTCGAAGTGTCAAATAATCCACACCCCACTGCTATCGACAGCAATCCCTGGGACCTGGCGGTGAGCGGCAGCGACACCTATGTCACCGATGCCGCCGGCAACAGCCTCGTTAAGGCCAACAGCACCAATCAAGTCTCCCTGGTGCATGTCTTCCCGAACAAGAACGTCAACACTCCCACCAACGCACCCCCATCCTTTGGCTTCCCACCCGTAGTTTCCGCCCAGACCGTGCCCACCGGATTGGCCATCGGATCTAACGGACTTCTCTAAATCGCCCAGCTTTCAGGTTTACCATTCGCCCCCGGGTCTGCCGACGTCTTCCGCTACGACTTCGTCAATCCAGTCACCACGTTTGCCAGCGGCTTCAGTAATCTCGTCGACATTGCCGCAGGACCGGACAATTCTCTCTACTTGCTCCAGTACCGCAATGACTTTTGGGCGTCTCCTACCGGCAGCATTCTAAGACTGGGCCTTGACGGCAGCGTCGAGACACTGTTCTCTGAACTTACCAATCCCACCGCTCTGGCTGTCGCCCTGGATGGCACGATCTATGTCACCAACAATGGCAACGGGGTCAACGGCGAACTGCTGCAACTAACGCCCCAGCCAGTCCCCGCCCCCTTACCCATCTTCGGTCTCGGTCTTGCCTGGACCCAGGCCCGGCGTCTGCGGCGCCGCTGTGGCGGCTCCGGCCTTGGTGGCTCGACAAGGACAAGGCCAGCAGCGTCTCCAGCGCCTGGCAGCTGCAGCGTTTGCTAGCTGCTAGCCCCCTCGCTCCAGCGTTGATCGCCTCTCCAGCGTCCTCTGGACGCAGCATCCCACCTGCTGCGTCCATTTCGGCCATCACCTGCCTGAACTACCGCCGCCGCACTGCCGATGTGTTCGGCAATCCAGGCACCGCTAACGTCCGACAAGATTTTGGCGCCGTACAGCTGGATGCACCGGTTCCAGGTGCTCTACCCCTTTTGGGCATTGGTGCCGCTTCTAGCTGGAGCCGCCGTTTGCGGCGACGACTCAGGTCTTGCGGCTAGGCAGTCAGCGCACCAGCAACTCACTCAACATTCCTCGCGGCAGCAGGGCTAGCGGCAGGAACCAGGCCACGTTGAACAAGAACAGCGGCAGGTAGAGGCTGAACGCCACCGATCCACGCCAGCCCCAGCGCCAGGTGAACGATCAACCACAGGTGTTCACGCTTCATCGGCGGGATCCCGAAGCAGCGTCCCGTGGAGTGGTGTAACTCAGGAGGAGCAGCCCCGGCGTAGCCGGGGCTGACGGCTCACCTCCCTCAGACATCAGCTGTGGCAAAGGGTGGGCCGGTCTGTGACCCTGTTCGGAGCACTACCACCAAACCGAACACAGA
>CALRXC020000070.1:0-12041 GCA_943372025.1 Synechococcus sp. UW140
CGGCGGACGGCCTCCTTTGCTGGACGGCTTGTGATACACGGGCTTGATCAAGGCCAGAAAGGCTTCCCAGGGAACCGTGATCTCCATCTCGTCCAAGAAGCGCTGACGTCGCGTCCTCTTTTTGGCGAAGATCTGCTCGTAGTCCGAAAGCCCAGCTGGAGGGGGTCGGCCATCCGTTCCAGTCTCAGTCTTGGATCTTGATTGATTTTAGCGGGTTTTTCAGGGGTTCCTTAAAGGGAGGCAGGTTTGAAAGAACAAATAATGTCACCACTCGCTGGTGACACCTATTGATTGGAAACTCGGAGTAAAAGAAGCCGACATCAACCGGAACGAAGAAGGTCACCACTCGCTGGTGACACCTATTGATTGGAAACTTTTTAACCACTGCCACTGCAGTACAGTTTTTTTTGTCACCACTCGCTAGTGACACCTATTGATTGGAAGCCCGTGGTTAGCGTTACTGCCATCGGATCGAACATAGAAGATGGTCACCACTCGCTGGTGACACCTATTGATTGGAAACCATCTGCGTGGAATTGACATGATGCTCAAAAAATGACAATTCACCACTCGCTGGTGACACCTATTGATTGGAAACCCATCTCCCAAGATTTGGATGGATGGTCGGCTACTAGCCCCACGTCACCATTCGCTGGTGACACCTATTGATTGGAAACTGTAAATGTGTAATGCATAAACCTGTATTCATACGGCAAGTCACCACTCGCTGGTGACACCTATTGATTGAAAACGACACTGTTGTGCCCGACCATGTAACGAGATAACCCCCTAGAGTCACCACTCGCTGGTGACACCTATTGATTGGAAACTTGCCAAATTTGGGAATCGTTCCGTATTGTTGAATAACGCACCTTTCGCTGGTGAAACCTATTGATTGGAAACCAAAATGCACGAATCCCTCGGGTCCATCACAATCCAAGTAACCACTCGCTGGTGACACCTATTGATTGGAAACAGGAAGACACTTAGATCCTCGGCGAAGGCCATCTCAACTGGGTCACCACTCGCTGGTTACCCCTATTGATTAGAATCATCTCCTTGTCTTCTTGTGTTTTAGTCAAAGTAGATATGCGATCCTGCTGACAACCTGTCGGCGGGATCTTTTCAAGTCAAAGGAGCTATTAAATACCTGCCATCCTGGAGTCATGTAGCGAGCTAGCAGTCTAGAAGTAAGCCGATCAAATCGTCTGCCTGAATCTTGTTCCAGCTAAATTAATCATTGTTCCCAGTCTTCGTCGCTGATCGTAAAGGCCTATTCCCCTCAAGTCCGCTTGGCTGCTGAATAGCGGCGTGTAGATGAACCAAACTCTAATTCGTACACGGTCGTGGGGCCAAGCGCGGCAGCTTGCTGGCCCAACAGCACCATCAGATTCACCGGAGCGGCCGGAAAGAGGTGCAGCCTCGAAGGCCGCCGCTGGCTCACCAAGAAACCCAGCTGCTGGATCAGCGCATCCGCCAACCAGCGGCCGTGGGCTCCATCCACGATCGTGTGCTGGCCGGGTGGTTGCAGGGAGGCATGCAGCAGGGTGCCGATCGCACCGGGTTGGGCGGCCAAGTGATGGCGCACATCCAACAACACCTCGCGGCTCACCGACAGCGCCACCGCCAGCTCCTCCCCCTGCCCCATTTTCTCCTTGCTGAACGACCAGCCGGAGCCTCCCTCCGGGCACCTGAGCAAGGAGTCATCCCACACCATCGCTCGCATGCGGCTATCGAGCTGGCGCAACGTGAAAGCCACACCGGTTTTGGGCGGCAGCAGCGTTCCCAGGAACCAGGCGATCGAGAGATGGGCCTGGATCTTCAACTCCAGTGGCCTGCTCAGGCTGGCGATGGTGGCTGTGGCCTGCCGCAGTCGCTCGGGGATGGTGGTGCTCCAGACCTCGGCATCCCGTGGCTGGCATTCTTCAAACAGATCGCACAGATCAATCCACAACTGGCCTTCATTCTCGGCCACCGGATCCAGCGATCGAAACGAACGCAACAGCACCGTGGAACCGATGGATCGAGGCGGCGGCTCCAACAGCTCTGCCTGGTGCAGGAGCTCCCGCAGGCTCTCGGGCGTGTGGCGGGTGCGGCCCGTTTCGATCAGCCGCAAGCCGAGATTGTCGTAGGCGCTCCACTCGGCACGAAACACCCTGGTGCCCGCCAATCGGCAGCGATCCTGCAACTAAGCCTCCGTGTCGGTCAGGGGAAGGGCCGATGTCTGGAAGCGCAACGCCCGCAGAAACCCTGCGAATGCTTCTGCTGAGGGGGAACCACACACTTATTGCTAGCGCTGGCGGATCTGGCCCACAGCCAGAAATGGCTTAGCTGATAACGCAACCCCTCCAAGCCAGGGAAGCCAGCACCCCCCAGGCGGCCGGTCGCCCATGGGGAGTGCCGCGATCAGCCCTTCACATGGTCACCAACCTGATGGCCCCCATGGCGTCAGCCATCGACCCATCCGTACTGTTTTTAAAACCAAAAACCTCGCCATGGTCCTAGTTTGGGGCTGCAGTCGTTACCGGAACCATGGGCGAGCAGCCTCTCAATGTGCTCCGGTCCGCCGAGCTCAAGCGGCGCGGCATCGCGGCGGTGGAGGAAGCCTTGCGCGCCGGTCCGGTGTATCTGCTCAAGCGCAACCGTCCGGCCGCCGTGGTGCTGAGTGCTGACGCTTATCAGGATCTGCAGCGCTCAGCGGCCCAGCCGGTCACGGCCCGCCCCTTCTGCCTGGAGTGGTTGCTGGATCTGCCACCAGCGGCGGCCGGCAGAAGTCGCGGCGCCATCGATGCAGAGCTCAACGAGCAGCGCGATTGGTGATCGCCTTTCTCGATGCCAGCGCCCTGATCTACCTGGTGGAGGGTGATGCGTTGTCGGCGGCGGCGGTCAAGCAGCAGCTCCTGCAACTGGCGGCAACGGCGCAAGCCTCTGGGTCTGGCATTCGACTGGCGATCAGCCGCCTGAGTTGGCTTGAATGCCGCGTGGGGCCCCTGCGCAGATCGGACCCGACAGCTCTGGAGCGGTTCGAGGGCTTCTTCTGCCGTCCGGATCCGCAGTGGGTGGAGCTCACGGCCGCGGTGGTGGAGCAGGCCACGCTTCTGCGGGCTGATCACAACCTGCGCACGCCCGATGCGCTGCAGGCTGCCTGCTGCCAGCAGCTCGGCCCCTCCGCCGTGATGGTCACGGGCGATGCAGATTTCCAGAGGGTCACCGGTTTGCTTGTGGCGTTGGTGCAGGGTGCCCTTGCTCCACGCAGCCACTCCTGAACAAGCGGCCAGCCAGGCAGCTCTCGTCCTTTGCTTGATCAGGGCTACGGGCAGGATCGGCACAGCAAGGCCCGCTCACCCCCGCAGCACCGCCGCCATTCGCACCACCTGGGCGATCGGGCCCACATCGTGGACCCGCAACACCCCAACCCCCTGGCCCACCGCCAGGGCGCACACGGTGGCGGTGCCCCAGAGCCGCGCCCGGGGCCGCGGTTCATTGAGCACGGCGCCAATGAAGCGTTTGCGCGAGGGGCCCAGGAGCAGCGGATAGCCACCGGCCGCCAACTCCGGCAGGCGCCGTAATAGCTCCAGATTGTGCGCGGTGGTCTTGGCGAAGCCCAGCCCCGGATCCCAGATCACCTGGGCTGCCTTCACCCCGGCGGCCAAAGCCCGCTCGGTGGCCACCAGCAACTCCTGGCGCACCTCAGCCACCACATCGCCATAAACCGCCAGGCCATCCATGCTGCGGCTGTCGCCACGGCTGTGCATCAGCACGTAAGGGCAGCCGGCCTTGGCCACCACCTGGAGGATCTCTGGATCCCGCCGGCCGCCGCCCACATCGTTGATCCAGTCCGCACCGGCGGCCAGGGCCACCTCGGCCACGGGGGCCCGGAAGGTGTCCACCGAGAGCACCGCTTCGGGATAGGCCGCCCGGATCGCCTGGAGCACCGGCAGCACCCGGTCGATCTCTTGCTCGGCGCCGATCTCCTCGGCGTCGGGGCGGGTGCTCTGGCCCCCCAGATCAAGCAGATCGGCCCCCTGGGCGAGCATTCGGCCGGCCGCCCGCACGGCCCCCTCCACGCCCTGGAGCCGCCCCCCATCACTGAAGGAATCGGGGGTGAGGTTGAGGATCCCCATCACCAGGGTGTGGCTTCCTGGGACTGGCATGCCTCGCAGCCCTGCCAGTCGCTTCGTTGGTGATGGGGTCGCTGCCTGCGATGGTGACCGTGTCGCGGGTTCTGCGCGCCAAGTTTCGCCAGGGCCGGCCGGCGCCTTGGGTCTGGACGCTCCCGTAGGGGTGGTGGGGCCGTGGGGTTCCACCCCTGGCAACGCTCGGGGCCTCAGGCCGCCACCGGTACTTGGTAGTTGGCAATGCGGGCGAAGCTCACCGGATCCAGGGAGGCACCCCCCACCAGCACCCCGTCGATGTCGCTCTGGGCCATCAACTCATCGATCGTTCCAGGATTCACCGAGCCGCCGTACTGCACCACCACATCGGGGTTGCCGACCCAGCCCCGGATCAGGCTGCAGATGCGGTTGGCCTCCTCGGCGGCGCATGACTTACCGGTACCGATCGCCCAGATCGGCTCATAGGCCACGATCACCCGCAGCGGGTCGATGCCTTCGAGCCCCTGTTCGATCTGGCGATGAATCACCCGTTCGGTCTCGCGGGCCTCGCGCTGATCAAGGCTCTCCCCCACGCACAGGATCGGGATCAGGCCGGTGCGTTGGGCGGTGCGGGCGCGCAGATTGATCTGCTCGTCGGTTTCGCTGTAGTACTTGCGCGGCTCGCTGTGACCCACGATCGCGTGGGTCACGCCGTGCTCGATCAGCATCGGCGCCGAGATCATGCCGGTGTAGGCGCCACTCTCCTCCCAGTGCACGTTCTGACCGGCAATCGCCACGCCGGCCCCCTCCAGGTGGCGGCAGAGGGTGGGAATCGATGTGAAGGGGGGCGCCAGCACCACCTGGCGGTTGCTGGGCAGATCGGCGATCAGGGGACGGAAGACCGAAGCGAAGTCCCGCGTCTCGGCGCAGGTCATGTGCATCTTCCAATTCCCCGCGATGACGGTCCTGCGCACAGGCGGCACCCACAAAGCAACAATCAACAAAGGCTAAAACCTCATCCGCACCTGCAGGCCTGCGTTCCCCTAGCCGAAACGCTACAAACGGTCCGGCTCCGCGCCCCGGGGGGACCCTGCCCCGAGGCAGCCCCGGTTGCCTCGGGGCAGGCCCTGCGGCTCTCCGTTCGGGCGCTTTTCGATCAGCCCCCAGGCGGGGGCAGGCGATCCGGTGCCGCCAAACCAGCAGCTTCCGCAGTAGGTGGCATCACAATCCTCTCCCTGCCATCGATCTCCACCGCATCCCCTGCGGCGAGGTGGCGACCCCGCCGGATTTCGATCGCCCCATTCACCTTCACATCACCCCGCTGGATCCGTTGCTTGGCCTCACCGCCGGTGGCGGCCAGACCGTGCCATTTGAGGTATTGATCGAGTTTCACGGCGTTCATCACTGGCTGCCATGAAGTTGGCACAGCAGCCCCATCCCCGGGAACTGGCCCACCGGCCTTCGCTCCCCAGGGCTGTCCTGTCGGGGGGCACCCTGGACCCCAGGACTAGGCTGCGCCGATGCTTGCTCCCTCGCCGGCCGGCTTCCGCCGGCTGTGGCCGCTGCTCAAGCCCCATCGGCCCCGCCTACTGGCCGGGGGGCTCTGCATGCTTGTGTTCGTGGCCTGCTGGCCCCTGCTGGCCTCCCTGGCCGGCAAGCTGATTCCGGCGATCGGGGCCGGTGATTTCCCGGCGGTGCTGCGCAGCATCGGCCTGGCCCTGGCTGTGTTCATGGTGCAGAAGGCCGCCCAGTTCGGCCAGGACACCCTGCTGGCCGGGCCCGCTCTGGCGGTGAGCCAGGATCTGCGGCGTCAGCTCTTCGCCCGCCTGCAGCGCCTCGAGTTCGGGGCCCTCGAGAAGCTCTCGGCCGGTGACCTCACCTACCGCCTCACCGAGGACGCCGACCGGGTGGGGGAGGTGATCTACAAGACCCTCCAGGACAGCATCCCCAGCGCCCTGCAGCTGGTGGCGGTGCTCGGCTACATGCTCTGGCTCGACTGGCCCCTCGCCCTGGCCACCCTGCTGCTGGCCCCGGTGGTGGCTGTGCTGGTGAGCCTGTTCGGTGCCCGGGTGATGGGGGCAGCCGAGCGCAGCCAGAAGCAGGTGAGCGAGCTGGCCTCCCTGCTCGGGGAGGCGATCGGCGGACTGCCGCTGGTGCGGGCCTTTGCCGCTGAGCCCTGGCTGCAGCAGCGCTTCGACACCGAGGTGGACCTGCACCGCCGCGCCCGCTACCGCACCCTGCGGCTCCTGGCCCTGCAGCATCCGGTGGTGGGCTTCATCGAGGCCGCCGGCATCCTTTCGGTTCTCCTGATCGGTGCCGCCCGCATCCAGAGCGGCGGCCTCAGCAGCGCCGGCTTCAGCAGCTACGTGGCAGCCCTGCTGATGCTGATCGATCCGATCGCCCACCTGACCACCAACTACAACGAATTCCAGCAGGGCCAGGCTTCGCTGCGGCGCCTGCGGGCGATCGAGGCCGAACCGGTGGAACCACCGGACCGGCCCGGCGCCCGGCCCCTCGGCCAGGTGCGCGGAGAGCTGGTGCTGGAGGGGGTCAGCTTCGCCTATGCCCCGGAGAAGACCGTTCTCCAGAACCTGTCCCTGCGCATCGCCCCCGGCCAGGTGGTGGCCCTGGTGGGCCCCTCCGGCGCCGGCAAGAGCACCCTGTTTTCCCTGCTGCTGCGTTTCAACACCGCCCAGCGGGGTCGGGTGCTGCTCGATGGCCAGGACCTGGCGGACCTCCAGGCCCGCGAGCTGCGTCGTGCCGTGGCCCTGGTGCCCCAGCAGAGCCGCGTCTTCTCCGGCACGGTGGCCGAGGCGATCGCCTTCGGTCGGCCCGCCAGCAGCGAGCAGATCCGGGAGGCTGCACGCCTGGCCAATGCCGATGGCTTCATCGAGGCCCTCCCCGGTGGCTACGGAGCGCGGTTGGAGGAGGGCGGCAGCAACCTCTCCGGCGGCCAGCTGCAACGTCTGGCCATCGCCCGGGCGGTGCTGGGCAATCCGGCCGTGCTGCTGCTGGATGAGGCCACCAGCGCCCTCGATGCCGAGGCAGAAGAGGCTGTGCAGCGGGGGCTGGATCAGGCGATGGCCAGGCGCACCGTGCTGGTGATCGCTCATCGGCTCTCCACGGTGCAGGAGGCGGACCGGATCCTGGTGCTGGAATCCGGTCGCATCGTGGAGGAGGGCAACCACGACAGCCTTATGGCGCGCGGCGGCCGCTACCGCGACCTCTGCCAGCGCCAGCTGATTCGGACAGACGGCTGAAACCCTTTGCTTCCAGGCCCGATCGGGGCCGGAAGGAACGGGTTTCGGTAAGGCCTCCTCCCGGCGGCGATCTGCTCGGGCGTGGCGGCCGCAGAGCCGCTGAGGTGCAAGGTTGGCGGAACCGGCTTTGCCTAAGGTTGCACTGTCTTCTTCAGACCACCCGTGCAGACTCCAGACCAGCAACCTCCCGTGCTCACCTTCGAAGGCAAGCGCTACGACCTCAATTCCCTGCCCGACGAGATCAAGGAACTCGTGCGGGGCATGCAGGTGGCCGACGCCCAGCTGCGTATGCATGAGGACACCCTGAAGGTTCTGGCGGTTGGCCGTCAGTCGATGGCGATGCAGCTCAATGACCGTCTGCAGACGATCACTCCCCTTCCAGACGGCGAGTGAGGCTACGCAGTCGGTGAACCCGGCGCTGCCGCAATCCTGTGGGCGGCGCTATCCCTCCGTTCCCCATGCGGCGGAGGGATCAGCCTGGCTGGAGATTGCTGAAAGGATCAGGTGAGGGGCGCCAGGTCCTCAAAGCGGAAGATCTGGCGTTCCTGAGCAGGCCCGTCTTGGCCGCTCGTGGCCTCCATCTCGCTCACCACCGCCCGCTCCGCCAGCACCCACGGCCCACCTCCTGGCAGGGGGATGAAGGTGTCGGTGAAGCTGCTGCGTCCGCCGCGGGTTTCGCCGCTGGCCGGATCGCTGTATTGGCTGGTGTAGGTGTGGCTGAGGTAGCCGGCGCCCGTGTCCAGTACCTCGGTGGTGAAGATCGTGACCACCGAGCCGTGGATGTGGCGGTGCACCATCGTCACCACGTCGTCCTTGATCCGGTAACGATCCCCCTGGCCTTTTCCGCCCACGATCACTTCGGTGCCCACCGCATCGGTGTCCCCGGCGGTGAAGGTGTTGGCGGCGTGGGTCTGCTCAAAGGGCCGTCGCACCCGGTGGATCGCCACCTCCCAGAGCTGGGAGGCCACGGCCTTGTGCACCGCCTCATCCTCGATGCCCTCCACACTGGCCTTCAGGTCGGCGCCGACCCGGAAACGGCCCTCTACCCGGCGCTCCCCCTGCTCCCACACGCAGGTTCCCTGATAACCGCCGAAGCCCGGTTCCCAGGTGTAACGGTTCTCGTAGGCGGCGCGGAAGGCCGTTGTGCAGTCTGTTCCCGGGGTGATCGGGGCATGAAGAGTTGCAGTCATTGCGGTCAAACCATGGATGATCGGCAGCCTAGGAGTGCGCGGCGCCAGGGTCTGAAGCCGCCAGGCTTCCGCGCAGCGAGAGGGCGGAAGAAAGAGTTCCTCAGGGCAGACAACACATACGGAGGCCGCCGCGCAGCTCGCGGCTGAACGCCCCATCCTTTCCTGCCTTGCCCGCTTCGGAGGCATCCTGCCAGGAGCTACGGCCATCGGTGACATTGGCGTCATCGCTCGGGCAGCTCCGCCTCCCAGGGATTCAGGACCGTCACCGGCAGACCCGCCACATCCTTGGGGTTGCGGGTCACCAGCACCAGGTTGTGGTGCAGGGCCGTGGCGGCCAGCAAGCTGTCGATGGCAGGAAACGAGCGACCCGCCTCCGCTAGCAGCTGCCCCCATTGGTGGGCTACGCCGGCATCAATCGCCAGCACCCGTTATCAGCCAACGCCTCCACCCCTTTGCGGATCTCGCCCAGGGTCAGCACGCTGAGGCAGAGCCCCGCTGCCGTCCGCTTGGCGAACCAGGCCTGCACGTTCGCATCGGGAGAGCGGCGGCGCAGCTCCGAGATCACATTCGTGTCCACCAACCAGGCCGCAGCCACGTCCTAAATCTCCACGTCTCGGCTGCTGCTCCGGTCGCGCTCGAGCACCAGATCATCGGCATCAGCGAGGGGGGAGCGCTGTATAAAACTCCAGCAGGGATTCACCCGTGTGCTGCTGCCGCTGGTAGGCCTCAGCCGAGAGCACCACGGCAACAGGTTGACCGTGGGATGTGAGCTGCTGGGGGCTCTGCTGGGCCCGCTTCACCAGCTCGGAGAAACGAGCTTTCGCCTCATGGATGGGCCAGGTCTCCAAGATCCTCCCTCGCATCAGCTATGACCATACTAGTCATACGGGTTGTCCCTGGTGCTGAAGCCGTGAGCTTCGGTGCTCAGGGCAAACTGATGGCTACGGGTCAGATGGTTGAGCAGGGGGATGAATCAGGGGATCAGATCAAGTGTGGCTTCGATGATTGGTCATTCAGTGCGGCTGGGTTTGGCCATGGAGATTGTGAAAAAAAAGAAATCGCGGCGCCTGTGGAGCCAACAGCCAAGGGTAGAAACAAAGCCAGGGCTAAGGGCCTAAGGGCTCAAGGTTGGAAGAATAAGGTCCTCAGGGCAGACAACACATACGGAACCGATGTTGAAGTCGGCATTGGCGGGGACGTAACTGTAGCGTAAAGCCGATCTGATTTGGAAAACGGGCGCCTCCCAATCCGTGCACGAACACCACATCCAGCTCCCGCTTTGCGGATACCTCGCTGGCAGGATGGGTGGAGATCGGATGCAGCTGGGCATGCATGGAGGATCAGAGGATGGTTACAGGATGGTCAGCCAGAGCGTTGATCAGGATGTCGATGTCGATGTAAATATCGGTGTCGGAATGACGGCTTTTCTCCCCCATGCTCAGCTGCCAAACAGTCAAAGCACCATTCAAGCGAGCCCTTATGAACAAGTTGGGGAGCCAACAATATATACGCATAAATGCGCACTCTATTCGCCACCATAAAGGCCGAGGCAGCGATGCTCAACAAGCAACGATCCTCAAGTCGCACAAGAGATTTCCCTCAGGCTCTCGAGTCCTAGGAGAACGAGCCAAAATGGGAAGGAATCCACTCACCACAGAGGGAGCTTCAATGCCAAGAAGACAAATCAAAGATAAGTTGGCTTAGCTATAAGCAAGCCATCCAGGCCCAACCTCCAGCTTTTCGCCGCCACTCAACTCCTCCAGGGCCTGTGGATGCCCTGCAGGGCAACCAGCTCCGGTTCGCTTCGTAGGGCAGCGATCGCCTCCACAGGGGCGCGGCGCAGGTAGCGGTCGTCGTGGGCGGCATGGCGCCCGATCGGCGTTGATCACCAGCTGGATCTGGCAGGAGCGGATGGCGTCATCAATATTGGGCCTTCGATTTCATTGTATATAGTTGCCGTCGTATCTGGCGGGCCTGGCTACGGGCCAGCGGCAAGACCTGGGTGGAGCGCTGTAAATCTGCGAAAGATGTAGCTCGAGTAGTAGTCTTGAAAATGAGCCTCATCTTTGTAATGGGATGCGGTGCAAACCTTGGGTCCACAAGTCGTTGCATCCACCCCATCCCAGACAAGACGTCGCTTGCCATCGGCCCAGGTTTTGATCCAGCCAAAGTCGCGATCGCGCCTGTCTAGAAAGGACTTGGCCTCAACCATGCAATTCGGGCTCAAGGCAGATTTGTACCATTGCGGAAAACAATACCCCTCTGACATCCCTTCCAGCCCATCAAATCTGGGTGCGTTTAAATAATGAATAACCGTGGCACCTCGATCAATAAAACTTTCTGAAATCCCGCGCAATCTGGATGAGTAGTCTTGGAGGGCTTCCTTGTAAGCAGGACCGGCATAAGCAGGTCGAAAATAGGCCGTCAGGTAGTCACCGATGAAAACGATGTCTCCTTGCTTGACCGTGCTCAGGAGTTTGTTTTCTAGTGCTTTCTGTTGTTGCCGGCAGAGTTTTGTCCCGGAATCAGATGAAAATGCAAAGGATGGCAAATCAGGAAAAGGACAGGCGTTGCCCCAGACCCCATGAAGGCCTAGGCCACGTTGCGAAGCGTAAGTTGCAATCGCATGTCGAAACTGGTGGATATGGCTATCGCCAACCAGGTAAACCATTCGCTTTTCTCCCTCGGGCCTGAAGCCGCAAGCTCCTGGTTCACGGTGAACGGCTGCTGGGTCTTCAAAGAAATTGCATAGTTCAATGGAGTGTTGATTTTTTAGGTAGCTTTGGGTTTGAAGCTCATTTTTTTGGCCGAGGAAAAGTTTCCCCCTCATCGGTGCCACGAGGATGCCGATCAATGCCGCAGTTGCACCGACACCAAAAGCTCCATAGAGGAAGCTGTACAAGGGCTGAGCCGACCATGCCGCTGCTCGTAGCGGTTTTTCGACCCAGCGATGTGAGCTATAGGCGAGGCCAATCATCATCAGAAGCTGAAACGGTATCGTCCACCCATGGATGGCAATGGTCCAACGGCTCAGCGACAGGACCCCCCAGTGCCATAGATAGAGTGAGTAGGAAATCAAACCCACGCCAACCAATGGGGAACTGGATTACAATCTGGCTAGCGTACGGTTGCTGACCAGAGAAGCGACCAGCAGAGTTGAAGAAAAAGCAACGCCTATCGTGCTCAATAATGAGAATTTAGCAGGAAGCCAAAGGCACACCACCCAGGGCCTATTAGAAGTCATCCTGAGGGCGTCTCCGCCGCTGGCCTCCAGCCCAGCAGCCTGAGCAACCCTTTGATGTCGTGTGCCAAGGCGGCGATGCCCTCGGTTATCGACCAGATTCCTTGCAGCCGCACGGCATTGATCGCCATGCTGCGCAGCGTGGCCAGGATCTGAACGCCGTTGTCCTCCCGATACCTGTGGGCGTCTTCCCTCAGCGGAACATCCCGCACCCAGTGCCAGCTGTTCTCGATTGACCAACGCTGGCGGATGGCTT
>CALRXC020000071.1:0-11637 GCA_943372025.1 Synechococcus sp. UW140
CGGGAGCGAGCGAGAGCTGGCGATGCCCTGCAGTTGCTGAACCTCGTCATCGCTGAGGAGCAGCGGTGGCATCGGACGACCAAGCGCCACGGAACACCCCGGGAGAGACTCCATATTCTAGAGGCTATTTCCGGGACGGCACACTAGCCCCAATAACGACAATCGCCATCCCAGTACAGGCATACCAAGGGATGTTCGGCCCGCTGAGCGCCACGGGCCGCTTCTCGGAAACCACCCCCTACGACCCGCGCAGCCATATACGGCCCGCAGGGTCGCCAGCGACCAGCTGGTGAACGCTTGCCATCTGAAAGCAGACGCACGGAGCAGACGCACGCAGAGCAGCCCGGCTATCAGCCCCGCCGGGCGAGCAGCACCATCACCGCCGGGAGTTCTTTGCCCACGATGCCATAGCTGGGCGCAGCGATCCAGTGGATGGCCGGATCGCTGAGGCCGGCGCGGCGGGCCTGATCGAGGATGTCCCAGGCGGGGATCTGATACACCAGGCTTCCCCGCTCTGGATGCACGGGATCGCCGTGGTATTCCACATCGGTGAGCAGTTCTGTCTCGCTGGCCAGGCCCGGCTGGGATCCGGGCCTGTGGCGGGCTTTCACGATGGTGTCGGTGCGGTTGTAGGCGAAGGGAAAGGTGGAAATCAGGTAGCCATCCGGGCGGAGGATGCGGGCGATTTCGGCAAGGGCGGCGGGCAGGTCGTAGAGGTGCTCAAAGAGCTCATTGCAGATCACCAGATCCACACAGCCATCGTGGAGGCTGAGTTGGCAGAGATCTTGATGGTCGAAGTTCTGGCGTTGGGGATCGTTGGGATCCGGCAGGTATTCACTGCTGATCAGCCGGGGAACCATCTGCCTGAGCCTGGCCGCAAAGGGGGTGATGGCTTCGGGGCAGTAGAGATCGAGTTGCTCGGCGGGCGGAATCCGCAGCTCCAACATCAGGCCTTTGAGCAGCAGTAGCACGGCGCGATGGCGAGATAGGCAACCATCCACGGCCAAACTTTCGCGGTAATTGTTTCCAATCAGTTGCAGCGATGCAGCGGGCAGCGGCTGCTGCGTGAAGGGATCGAGCATGCCATTCAGGGCAAGCAGGCGCAGGGATTGCTGCACCTGCCGCTCCCACTCGGATTGGGTGCGGAGGATGTGTTCCTGAAAGGAGGCGAAATCGGTGAAGCAGAGATGCTCCAGGTGGGGAGCCTCAGGGTTGGCCTGGATCTTCAAGGTTTTGCCCAGGGTTGTCTGCACTTGCTCGATCACCATGGATGGCTTAATCTATTCAAGATGAATGGGGCGCCAGCAATTTCCACAGCCAGTGCCAGTGCCGACCCACAGAAGCTGCAGGAGCGGATCAGCAGCCTCACGAGCGAGGTGGAGGTTGCGCGAGATGAAGCCGAGCTCAATCAGCTGATGCTGCAGCAGGTCCAGGAAGAGTTGGAGTTCTATTTTCAGGCCCACCAGCAGCAGGAGCAGCTGTTGCAGCAGCAGCAGCTGCAGTTGCAGCGGGCCGAAGGCCTTATTCTGGCCCTGCTGGAACGGGTGGAGCAGCAGGGCTGACCACTGCCGGGGTGTGCCTTGGAGTTTCTTAGAAGAGGGCTGCCGTTCAGGCCAGGGCAAAGCGCGCTTCGTAGTCGCTGAGGCGAAGACCGAGGTTCGAGAGTTCCGTCGTGAGGGCTTCAAGACCAATGGCAGGTTCGGGCGTTGGGGAAGAAACCTCCACCCCCAGAGCCCTCAGCCGTGCGCTGGCTCGCTCCAGCAGGGTGGAGAAGGAGCCGCTCTCGCTAGGCAAAGCCTGGCTGGGCGAAGCTTCGCTGGGTGGGACAGCGGCCGGAAGGCTTGCATCGCCCTCGGGCTGGGCAGGCCCCGCAGGCGGCCGGCTGGCCTGGAGTTGCTCCCGGAGGCTGCGAAAGGGTTGCCACTGGGTATCCTCCGCCTGCAGGAGCTCCAGCAGGGCCAACGCCTCCTGCGGCCCACTGCGGTTGGCGAGGCTGCGCACCTGCAGCACGCCGGGGCCGCGCCGGGCTTCGCGGACCCGCTGCTCGAAGACGGCGGCCAAGGCGGCGGTGGCCTCCTGGGCCTGGGCTGTGCGGATGGCTTCGGCCCAGGCGTGGAGGGAGGCGCCTACATCGCCGCGGGCCACCGCTTGGCGGGCCGCCACATCATGAAACCAGGGATTGCTGCGGGCCGCTTCGGGGGGATCGACGAGCCAGCGGGCACTGGTTTCGAGCTCGCCACGGCCCAGGGCGAGATCGGCGGCGCGGATGCGGGCCAGATCCCAATCGGGGCGGATGGTGGCCAGCAATTGCCAAAAGCGGTTGCTGGCGGCGGGCTCCGCCGCGATCTCCGCATCGGCCACGAGTTGCACCAGTGCCGATTCCAGGGGCGGCACCAGGGGCGGTGCGCCAGGGGCGGCGGAGGCGCGGCCCAGGATCAGCAGGGCATCGCCCAGCGGCGCTTCGAGGGCAGTGCGCCAATTGGCCTTGAGCTGGGGCAGCAGCTGCTGCCAGAGGGCCTGGGCATCGGGCCGCCGCCACTGCTGGAAGAGTTCCGCCAGCGCCAGGGCGTGCTGCCGCTCGGCCGTGATGGCTGCTGGCGCCGCATCGGCAGCAGGCCAGAGCCCCCACACATCGGGCACCAGACGCAGGGAGGGATCGGCCTGATCCGCTTCGAGCAGGGCCAGATCAGCCTGGCGTCGATCACCGGCCAACAGCCAGGCCAGGGCGAGCTCAAGGGCGCGAACCGCGCTCCAACGACCCGAAGAGCGCTCCTGCTGGGCGAGGTGCGCCAGTTGCACGTGGTGGCCCCGGCGGCCGAGCGCGAGCAGATCGCCCGCCCCCCTGCCAGCGGGGCCATCGCCGGAGCTCGGCCGGCCGGATAGGGGGTCAGTGGGCATGGAGATGCTCGGCGCTGGCCCATTGTGAAACGCCTGTCACTCCCCTGGCGTTCGCCCTGAGCCAGGATCGGCCGCGAAAGGTGCAGGCATGGAGCAGCGCAGGCCCCGCTTGGTGATCGTGGATCCGGGCTACGCCAGCACGGTGGGGCACCACGGCGAGGTGAACCGGCCGCTGCTGGGGCGGTTGGCGCAGGCGGGCTGGCGGGTGGCGCTGTGGGCGGATGTGGCCCTGGAGGCGCAGCCCCAGGCGCCGCCGGAGCTGGTGGGGGCGTTCAGCGGCTGCGGCTATGAGGATCCGCGGCTGTGGTGCGAGCTGGGGGGCATGGTGCTGCTGGCGCGGCGGCTGGAGCAGCAGCTGGCCTTGGTGGCTGCGCAGGATGGCGAACAGCCGGTGAAGGCCTGGGTGGGCCACAGCCTGCTGCCCTTTCAGCTGCTGGGGCTGGCGCGGCACCTGACGGGGGTGCCGGCGGCGCAGGTGCTGCTGAGCCTGATGTTCGAGCCCGGCGAGACCCTGGAGGGAGCCAAGGGGTTGGACCCGATCCAGGCCGGCAAGCTGGCCACGGCCAACAGCCGCATCGCCTTGGCGGCTCTGGCGAGGGCTTGCCGGCAGCAGGGCCACCGCCTCACCCTGGCCTTTCCAAGCCGGCAACAGGAGGAGCTCTACGCGCCGCTGCTGGCCGCCACGGGCCTGGGTAGCGCCGGGGTGCATCCAGCCGTGGTGGGGGGAGGCTGCCAGGTATCCGCTGAGGCAGCAGCCGAGGAGCCGCCCCTGGTGCTGCTGCACTGGGGAGACCAGAAGCCGGGCAAGGGGCGCCCCGAAGCCTTGGCGGTGGTCCGGGCGCTGCTGGAAGGGCCGGTGCCGGCCGAGCTGAGGGGCTATGGCTGGCTGTTCCACGGGCATGGCCACCAACCGCTCCCGGAGGCGGAACTGGGCTTGCTCCGGCGGGCGGAAGCGGCTGGTTTGGGCCTGGTGCTGCTGCTAGAGCCGGTGGCGAGCGCCACGATGATCGAGTGGCTGGCGCGCTGCCCGCTGGCCCTGCTGGCCTACGACCCCCAGCGCTACCGGCGGCGCAGCAGCGGCATGCTGTGGCAGTGGGCCGCTGCCCGGGCGGCACTAGAGCGTCCAGCGGCCGCCTGCGGCCATGAGGGGGGCTGGCTGGCTGAGGAGGCGCGGGCACTCGGGCTCAGGTGGCATGGTCCGGAACCTGAAGCTGGAGCGGCTCCTGAGGATGGGGGGGCCTGGCTGGCGGCTCTGGGCAGAGCGGCTGCTGGGCTGGAGTCAGAGCCGAGCTGGAGTTCATACGGGCAAAACGTTTTGGTTGCCAATTTCAGCCTGTGGTGCGATAGTGTGATGGGTGATGCATAATGAAGCAGAAAGCGCACACAAGACAACCACAGGCTGCATACATGCCATGTAGTGCCAATCCTAAATACCTTATTATGCAAATATGCAAATTAGCTTTTATGGAACATCAAGGGACCTATAAATGTGCTTAAATTGTAAAAACCTGACTTTTTGCTCAGATAGGTAAAAACTGATCCCATGGAGATTTTTAGGTACAGTCAGTACTACCACACCCGCACCCTAGAGCGACATCTGGAGATTGACGAATGCTTGCGGCGCATTCTGAATCATCCTGGCATTAGCCTAATCGTGCTGTTTTGCGAAAGCGATGCACCGCCGGTGCCTAAGGGTATGGTGCCCGTGGAGGTGGTGAACAGCGATGAACCCATCACCAACGCCGAATGGTTTCGCTGGGTGCTGCGGCATGCCTCCGGCATCGGTCCGCTGTTCAATGCCGACATTTATCTGGATAACAGCTTGGAGCACCTGGCTGCTAGCTTCAACTCGCCGGAAGCCTTCCTGGCCCTCACCCATTACAACCCTGGCCACGCCGGCTTCCACTACTATCCCGTCTGGAACCAATATGTTTTGGCCATGTGGGCTTATGAGAACTTAGAGTTCACACTGTTGGCGCATTCACCCGAGCGGACAGCGGGGGAGATCATCAACGAACATAAAATACATCAGCTTATCCCTAGTAAAATGGACTCGCCTCCAGAGACAACGAAGTGAAAGTAGTTTTTTTGACAACAAGTTTGTCTGGTGGAGCGGGAATTGC
This sequence comes from Synechococcus sp. UW140, assembly GCA_943372025.1. GTDB lineage: Bacteria > Cyanobacteriota > Cyanobacteriia > PCC-6307 > Cyanobiaceae > Cyanobium. The sequence goes on from CALRXC020000071.1 coordinate 5,022, forward strand.
GTGCAGAAGGTTATGGAAGGGAATGCAGATAGCACCAGAAGCCAGAGAGCTTATTCTTGTATATCGGGAAAAAGCAGATCTTATCGCAAAGACATGGACAAAAGCCTCAGAAGAAGTAGCAGAGACAATTCTATATAAACATTCGAGTGAATGGCCTGATGAAAGGACTTCAAACTGGTTAAACAAAGAAAAGTCGACGTTCTCGGATACATACATTAGCGCAATAGAGGAGGAGCTTCCGTATGATAATCTAATCATCGAGACTTGCGCTGGGGCAGAGCTTATTAATATTCACTGGACATCTGGGCTTCTTTCTGCTGCAAGCTGGGAGCAGATTGGACGACTTCATATTCCGGTCCTGGTTAATCTGCACGATTTTAATTATATTACAGGAGGCTGCCATTATCCCAGCGGATGCAGTCTTTATGAAGTTTCATGCACCGAGTGCCCTCAAGTGTCAAGCCGTGTAGCAAGAACTGTTATCGCCAATCAACAGAAGTTAAAAAAACACTTATTTAACAGCCCTACACTATTCTGGACCGCTCCATCCGAGTGGTTGGTTAAAAGATTAAAAAAATCAGGCATAATAAATAATCCTAATAATATTTTGTCGGCCCATCGCAATATTATTGATTTTAGCAATAAGCAAATGATTTACAACCATAGAATTAATCAAGGCTTAGAAAAACGTGAAGTTGCAATAGGACTTGTTGCAGATAATCTATCAGATTCGCGAAAAGGAATTTATCTTGGCGCTGAAGCTGCAACAATTGCTGCAACTCTTTTTCCAAGTAACCTCATAGTATCTCTCCACCTGATTGGAGAGGCTTCGCAGCTTTTAGATAACTTCATAGAGAATACAAGAGCTGAAAAAGGTTGCTTAATTGAAACCAAAAAATACGGAAAGATTAATTCAGAACAGATGCAAGATGCTCTTAGCAGATTAGATATACTGCTATTTCCGTCTTTAGAGGAAAACTACTCTAATTTGCTTATTGAGGCAATATCTGTAGGTACATATTGTTTAGGATTTGCAGTCGGTGGCAATATTGAAATAGCAAATAAATACCCTTCAATGATGAGAGTTTTGGGAAAAAACTTAAACATCAATAATGGAATTAATGTATGCCAAAAACATATTATCAGTAACTTGGTAAATTTAATGTCATCTGAAATAGCAAGTATTGATTTACAAATCTTGAATCGAGGCTCTGATTCAGCAAAGTGCCGCACAGATCACTCAAATCAACGAATTGTTTTTAATTATTCTCAGACTTTTAGCAAACTAATTTCTTACAATTATAACGTGCAAATAACTGAGCGAAACAATCCTGCAACACAACCAATAGATACTTATGAGAAGGCATATTTGGCTGAAACCCCCGATTTTACATATAATAGTGATCATTTAGTTGCATGGGTCAATACCTTAGACCTTATTAAGAGATCAAGAAAATGCCACTCTACTGGTAAGATGTTTATATATTGCTTAAAGCCGTCTTGGGACAAAAAATATATACAAAATAGGTTGCTCCTGCCAAGCAAAATATGGAATGAATACAGCATCATAACCCATGACAAAGCTCACATCGAGCAATTAGAGTTTTGGGATTTAATGCTATTAGTTATTAGCATGGCTTCTCAAGATTCAAAAGATCCAAAAGAAGAGCGATATAAAAATGTCGTGGAAGATAGAGACTTACCGTTAGTATGTGCCTGGATCTCTCAAACGAAGGACGTGGATCATATGGAGGGATTCACTACTGAAGACCTCATGTGGGAGTGCATATTAAATGAGTGTATAATTCAACCAATGAAGGGGCTCTACGCATACTACAATTATAATCTTGGAGCGATTAAGCTGGTGGCTACCGATTACGAAAAGCCGTATGATCACAAGTCTACCGATGCGAGACTTTTTCAGCACGATATGAATAAGCTCAGTACTAAAGTCTCACAATATAAGATTACCGATGGGCCAGTACTCTGGCTTCCCACGAATTTGTATATAGACCATGAGTTGGCCAGCGATGAATTCTTAACACTTGTAACTCATGCACCTTCATGGGAAGCCGACTACATATCTCAGAGAGTGGTTAATCCAGAAGCATGGTTACGAGTCGTCACGATACCACATTTCAAGGCAGAAATTGATGAGCTTAAATACTGGGACACAATCATATATATGATACCTAGAGATGGGATGCAATCAGCTCCATTCCGAAGAACTGAGCCTAATGATCAAATCATGGCAACTAGTTTCATAGCTATTACGAAAAGCCTTTCAGCAGAAGATTTACTGATGTATATTCAAGATTCATTGAATCATAATGCAAAAGCAATGGAGGGCTTGGTATTTCAAGTAAACAATACCCTCAATTCGCTATTTAAACAGCTAGATGGCCCTAAACAGGAAAGCTAAATGAATAAAATTCTCATTCTTGACCCTTGCTACCACAAGATGGGTGGACATCATCATGATGTAAATAGACACTTAATTCAGCACTTCGAACGCTTTAAGCTGGCCATTATGGCAGATAAAGAACTGTATAAATCAGGAGCAATAGAAGAATTTAATGTGCAGCAAATTGAAATAATTGCAGCCGACAATATAGGATATCTAAGTGATGAAGAGTATGGTTGCATAGGCAGTTTTTATGAGCTTGCAAAAAATTTTGCACTTCAGCTTAAGAAGCTAGATTGCAATGTAATTGTGGCTCATACATTAATGCACTTTCATTTGATGGGACTTGGCATGAGATTGCATCGATCCGCTCCTCATAGGTTGATCATTAGTCAGATGTTTAGCCCATTTGAGGGATTAAGATCAACACCAAATAATAGATTAGACTATTATTTGACGATGCAAGCTCTTAATTGTCTCAATCATGCATGTATAAACCGATCTCATAGAATCACTATTGGAATCAGCTCTGAATATCATTGGGAGCTCTACAAAGACGCAATAGACCGGTACACACTACTAGACTTTCGGAAATGCCCATGGCTGGTTGGTTGCCACAATCACGGCTATATGTCAGTAGATGAGAAATCCTTAAATACACCAAAGGGAACGAAAAAAGAGGTTATTCTCTATCTTGGTGATGCCAAGGAAGATAAGGGAATTTTTCTAGTAAAAGATTTTCTACGATACCTCGACAATAAATCAACTCTGTTCAAAACTGAACTTGCCAGCAAAATTAAGATTTATCTCTCTGTTGGATCAGCCGACGAATGGCTTGCACCTGTTGTGGATGAGATTGAAGTTATATGTAAAGCAAATAGAGATTTAGTGACTTTTGACAGACACAGACTTTCGCCCGAATCTCTGAAAGCGGTCTTGACTTCTAGTAATCTTATTATATGGCTTTACGACCCAATTAAGTACCAATATCGATCCTCTGGAATTTTCTTCGAAGCGTTAAGTGCAATGTATCACTGTCAGCAAAATCCATTCTTGGTTGTTTCTAAGGGGAGCTGGATAGAGCAGGAATGTCAATACCTGGACATAAATCATATAACTATTGACATTAGCCAGCCTGACTGGATGCAATCAGTTGTTGAATTGATGGCATCCCATCCCACTAGTAGCTCCAACAACCCTTTTAATTTACAGACAGCAGAACAATATGTTGAGCAAAGTTTTGCTTCTTGGGTGAATCAACAACTAGATGATAAGTTAGATTTTACAGTGCAATATGCTACGACTGCTTTTGATAATATTTCAACCCTGATAATATCCACTAAGTATCCACATTTTTCTTCGCTGAGCGGGCCAGCTGGTTTTGCGGCATATTTGAACCATTCGGTACAGATCAAGAGTGCCCTAGGGCGAACATCTGGCTATGATTATCTGCGTGCGTTTGTGGGTCTAAAAACTGCATCTGATTCTGCATTGTGCCAAGAGATCGATTTGCTAAAGCACAATGGTGCTTTGCCGCATAGTATTATTTGTGTTGATGGCGAACATTGTGGTGCATTACTTGGAAGAGCAATTCAATCAGGTCGTTTGCGTGAGTCTTCTAATATCTTTGCTTGGTACCACCAACCTAGATCAATACTTCGTGAGCAGATTATTGATAGCACATCATTTCCAGTTCAAGGTCTGAATCCTATTTGCATTAGTCCCTGTCAAGTCGAGTTCTTTGAGAACGATCTTGGATACAAGAAAGATGCTATACATGTAATACCACATGGCATACATAAGCATCTACTTAATATCGGAAAACTAAGCTTTCACAGCAAGACAACGACTGTAAACTCGATACTTCCTGGTTCAATTCGTTTTCTAACCGTTGGTGCATGGCAGAGAGACTCTAAACTGCTGCTTGATATCGCAAGGTCATTCCCTCAGCACCATTTCACTTGGATTAGTTCAGGTCTCAAGCTTGAACATAATGAGCTTCAGGAGGCAATCATGATAACCAATTTACAAATTGTCGCCCATGGGATCTCCAACCATGAGCTTTACAAAGCATACCATCATTCAGATATTCTATTCCAGCCGCTGATCGCAGCCACCGCTAATAATGCAATTCTTGAGGCAATGGCACATGGACTGCCTATAGTTACCAAAGATTTAGTATCAACTCGATGGTATCTGGGAGACAATGGCTATTTCTATCGAGATGAGAAGGAATGCTGGAACCATATTAATTCCTTAAGTAACTTCAACATTTCAACCTTAAGGCAAATAGGGGCAGGCTACATCGAGAGGGCGCAAAGCTACGAATGGAGCAGGATTGCAGCGATGTTCGAATCCCTCCTAAATGGGGACTCCTGAAAAAGCAACCAGCCAGACAGCTTGATTTAAGCCAAGGGCTAGGTGTCAGACAACCATTCAGTTTGACTATTAGGTGATCAGTGGTTCGCTTGTAATAAGCCGCCAAATGTGCATAAGCACCATCTATGAGGATGCGGGCCTCTGTCATGCGTAAAACCAAGCAGAAATAAATAAAGGATCCAGCGCCCGTGCGCCATCAGGTGATCGAGATCCCGCCGATCACGCCGCTGGTGATCGAGCACCGTCTGCATCGCCTGGTCTGCCCCTGCTGTTCCACCAGCACCTGCGCCTTGTTGCCAGCTGATGTGGAGGCCAGCCGCTACGGCCCCCGGCTTAGTGCCCTGGTGGGTCTGCTGGGCAGTGCCTTCCCGTTGAGTTTCAGCAAGACCCAGGCGCTGCTCGATCAGCTGCTGGGGGGTGGAGATCAGCCGTGGAGCGATTGCAACGATCCGCGAGCGGATCAGCGCCACGCTGGAGCAGCCCATGCAGGAGGCCCTGGCATTTGCCCGTCAGCAGCCGGTGGCTTACGTGGATGAAACCGGCGCCCCCACCGGCAATGCCGACGGCAACAATCCCACGGGAAAGCGGGGCTGGCAGTGGGTCATGGTCACCGCCGTGGTGACGGTCTTCATCCAGGGCCTGAGTCGGTCGACGGCTGCCGCCATCGAGCTGCTGGGGAGCAGCTTTGGCGGGATTGTGGTGAGCGATCGCTTCTCGGCCTACAACCACCTGCCCAGCCAGCAACGCCAGCTGTGCTGGGCGCACCTGATCCGCGATCTCAACGCCATCGCCGAACGCCCGGGCGCCAGCGCCGAGTTCGGTGCGGAACTTTTGGACCTGCAGCGACAGCTGTTTGATCACTGGCACCACTACAAGGATGGAACGATCAACTGGCCCGGCTTGCAACAACGCTGCCAGCCGATCCGCCAGGCCTTTGTGGCCACGCTGCAGCGGGTGGTGGAGCTGGGTGTCAAACGAGGCGAACGAACGCCATGGGCCAAGACGGTGCGCACCTGTCAGCAGATCCTCCAAGTGGCGGATGCCCTTTGGACCTTCCTGGAGACCTGTGGAATCGAGCCCACCAACAATGCTGCAGAACGTGCCCTGCGCCAGTCGGTGATTCAGCGAAAAATCAGCCATGGCGTCCAATCCCGCCAGGGTGCGATCTGCCGCAGCCGACTGCTCACCGTCACCACCAGCCTCAGACAACAGGGCCGTGATGTCTGGCAGTTCCTGGAGCAGGCCTGGATTGCCCATCATCACGGTGGGGTGATGCCGTCACTGCTGCCCGATCCCTGAATCACCAGCACAGAGCACTGCTTCTTGATAGCTCAGCGATGAGCTGTCAGGCATGCAGTCCCGCGGGGGGACGTCCCGACCCCTGAAAACAAACGAGACAGGAGCAGTCAAGGGATGACTGGTTGGAAGCTGATTGCTCAACCTCATTCATCCACTATGCACCCTGATCGCTGAATGCGCAACTCAGCGATCGAGGGGATTTGCGTAGATCGAGCAAGGAGCTGGTCCGATTCAGCTGATGGCTACTGCTGCCTGTTCGGCCGGATCACCATCGGTGAGCCCAAGTAGTTCCTCGGGCTGGGGGGTTTTGGCCATGGTGGCCTCGGAGAAGAAGCAGCGGCGCTCCAGCTGCCATTCCTCCTGCTGCTCCAGCAGCTGGCTGCCTACCAGCCGGGTGATCGCGGCGTCATTGGGGAAGATGCCGACCACGTTGGTGCGGCGTTTGATGGGCAGCTCCGCTGAGCGCCCCTCTCGGTGCGACGTTGAGCCGCTCCAGTGGGTTGGGCTGGCGTCCCCAGCAGTGGTGTAATTCCC
>CALRXC020000072.1:0-10948 GCA_943372025.1 Synechococcus sp. UW140
CAGCCGCCGACGTGCTGGAAGCGCAGGCTGGCGGGATCGCCCCAATCGCCCTCAGCGCGGCAACCGCGGTTGTTGTGGCAGAGGTGCCGGAGCGTCCAGCTGCCATCGCTGAGCAGGGCCTCCAGCCGCACCTGCAGGGCCAGCACCTCTGCGGCGGCCTTCTTGCCGGCCTCCACACCGGGCTGGTGGTAGGCGTTGATGTCGATCAGTTCGGCATAGAGCCCTACGGCCCGCTCGAAGAGGGCGATCAGGGCACCGAGGGCTGCGGCATCGAAGCGCCGCAGGGTGATGGTGAGGCTCTGGCGACCACCTTCGGCCAGGGCCGCGCGGGTGCCCTGCAGAAAACCCTCCAGGAAATCCTCGGGCCGCTCCCCGGCGATCGGCCCGATGTCGGCATGGCGCCGAGCCGAGTGATCGTGGTGCCTGGCAAGCTGGTAAAGCTGGTGCCCTAAGACTGAGGGGCGATCGCCGATCCCATTCCCCTTGACTCCTCTAGATCTGGCCTGCCTCAATCAATTTGTCGAGCTGTTGCTGGAACTGGACTTCTTCGTGTCTGGATGATGGCCCAGCAGGATGAAGGAGGCTCAGGCGTTCGTCTTGATGTAATTGACCTCACACCCCTTCACCATCCGGGCTTCCTGCATCACCGCAGCGGCATTGAAGGGGGAGAACTCAAACCACTGGAAGAAGTCCAAGCCCCGATCGAGGGAGATCTTCCAGCCGTGGTCGGTGGTGATGCTGCGGGCGTGGAAAAGGGGGCTGGCATCGATTTCCCAAGTGAAAGGGGTGCTGGTGCCCGCGAAGGAATCTTGCACCTGGCCGAGATTCTCCACCTGTTTCTCCATCGTCTCCTGGTCGGAGCCGGTGATGAGATGCACGGTCACCTCATCGCCGACGGGGGTGATCTCGTTCACCATGCGCAGGAACTCCACCAGGTTGCGGACCTGATGGAAAGCCCGGATGTAGGGGTCACGGATGATGATGCCGCTGCAGCCCTGGAGATAGTCGGCAAACAGGCGGCGGTAGCTCCAGCCCTTGGCATTTTCCGGCACCACCAGATGTTGTTCCTTGAGTTGGGCGGCGGTGGCAGGCGGCGGGTTACTGGCTGACGAGCCAACATTGGCTTCTTCAGCAGCAGGGGCCATTGACGCAGCAGCTGCAGCGGCTTGGACCTTGCCTGCGGCCTTGGTGGCTTGTGCCACTGAGGGCACGGCTGCTATTGCGGGGCCTTCCACTGCAGTGGGTTGCGCTTCGCTGTTGAGGGGGCGCAGTCCCGCAAACGCTGGGTACTGCTGCTCTTCCGGCGTCAGCACCGTGACTGCATCCCCACCGGCCAGAGGCCGGTAGGCGAAGTCGTTGGCCTTGAAGGTGTCGTCGATGCGCAGGATCTGCTCCCGCACCCGGCGGCGGCATTCCATGGCGAACTCCAAGAGCTCGGCGATCTCCTCGGGAGTGGCCTTGCCATCGGGATGAATGATCTTGATCAGCCCGGAGAAGGTTTTCTCAAAGCCGGTCTGATCACGGGTGGAAACCTCCGAGCTGATCTCGAAGTGAGCCTTGTAGAGGCCGGTGTAATCCTCGGTGCGCAGGTGCTTGAGCACTTCAGCGATGTAATCCACCACGAAGCCGTAGCCGGTGCAGAAGAGCTCATGGCGCACCGGCTGTACCTCCCAGCCGGGATTGAAGGCATGGATCCGATCGAGGAAGGCCGAATCGATGTACTTGTCGGGGAGCGGCTCGTAGAAGTGGGAGTGCTTGAGCATGTAAGCCACCGACTTCTGGGTGTTGCCCATGAACACCATCGAGGCCTCAGCCGAGAGCTGCTCGATGCCCCGCGAGAAGGTGCGGTTGGCCATGTAGTTCTTCATGATGTCGACCAGCGTCTTGTCGACCTTCTTGTCCTTACCGGCGAACTCGTCGAAGCAGATGCAGTCCCAGTAGCCCACCAGGCCGATCTTGCCATTGGCGTTGCTCACAAACAGCTTCGGGGCGGTGACCTCCGAGCCCGAGATCAACATGCCGTGGGGCGAGAACTCGGCGTACACGTGGGATTTGCCAGTGCCCTTTGGGCCCAGCTCCAGCAGGTTGTAGTTGCGCTCGCAGAAGGGGATCAGCCGGATCAGGGTGAGCAGCTTGCCCCGCCGCGTGAATGGCTCGGGGTTGAAGCCCACGCTCTGCATGAGCACGTCCATCCACTCGTCAGTGCTGAACTGCGCCCGGGCTTTGAGGAACTCGTCGTGGTCGACGCCGGCCACCTGGATCGGCTTGATGCCGGCGATCTGCCAGGGGCTGGCCTTGGGGTCGGCGGGGAGCTCGTACTCCACATCGGTGATCGCCCAAATGCCACCGACGAGCAACTTGGGGTAACGCTTGACGTAGGAGTCTTCGATCGGCACCTTCTTGATGCCGAGGTTGGTGAACTCGACCTCGTGAAAGCCACCCTTGTCGTTGAAGGTCACGGTGATCTTGTCGATCACCTTGTGGCTGCCCTTGTCCTTGATTGTGGATTTGATCAGCTCTGCCTGGTTGCGGTGCACGTAGTGCTTGGCGAGGATCCGCCGCACCGACTCCAGCCCTTCGCTGATCAGGGCCGGATCGTCGGTGGCGCAATGTTGCCCGAGCAGGTATTCGAGCACGTAGGTGGGCACCACGGCGTTCTGCTTCAGCTCGGTGGTGAGGTCCTTGCGCACCACCAGGCCGGGGAAGTGCTTGAGGATCTTCTGGTCCAGGGGAGTGGGTGCTTCAGGTGCCATCGGAGCTCACCAGAGGGTTTGGCAGGGGAAGGTGGAGAGCTGGGGATCGGCGGTGAGCAGCACCAGGTGATCCAGTTCTGCCTGGGCGGCCAACATGCGATCAAACGGATCCCGATGCGGCTGGCTGTAACCGCCCGCCCGCAGCCCATGGGCCAGGGAGATCGGCAGTGCTTCAAAGCCATCAGCCTGCAGCAAGCCAGGCAGATCGCCGATGGCGCCGCTCAACTCGGGCAGCTTGCCCTGGTGGTGCTTGAGGCTGAGTTCCCACACGGAGGCCGCGCTTACCAGCACGGGAGTGGCGGAGTCGCTGAGCAACTCGCGCACGGCGGTGGAGAGGCGATTGGGATCGAACCACCACCACAGCAGGGCGTGGCTGTCGAGCAGGTAGGCGGCCCCACGGCTCATGGCTGCGGAGCCTCCGGCAGCAGGGGACTGGACTCCCAGCTCTCAAGCTCATTGGGGTCCATGGGGTCGAGCAGCACGTTTGGCTGGCTGAGGGGACCACGGCTGCGCAACCGCCCCGGGATGCGCTGGGGAACGGGCGGTGCCAGGGGCATCAGGCGTGCCCAGGGCTTGCCGGCCTTGGCCAGCACGATGGTTTCGCCCGCATGAGCCTCATCGATCAGGCGCGACAGATGGGTTTTGGCCTGGTGCACGTTCACCACCCTCATGGAACCCTCTGGCATGACACCACCTCCCAGCGACCCAGTTAGTTTAGGCATGGACTAAGTCGATCAGAAGTCGTCGAAGTCGCTGCCGAAGGGCCGCTGCAGCTTGAGCTCCACCGTCTTGTAGGGCACCGGCGTGGCGACACCGTCGAGCTGCCGCTCCAGGCGGAGCTCCAGGGTCTGGTTGTTGTAGTCGCCGGCAGCGTTGGAAAGCTCAAGGACCACCTGCTGCTCCCGCTCTCGGGCCTCGCTGGCCGCGGAATCCAGCAGCACGGTGCGATGGGCGCAGAGCAGGGCGCCATTGGCCTTGGCGTAGAGGCCGATGCGCAGCTGCAGGGGCAGGCGCTTTTTGGGCTCCACCGGCTCCAGCTGGAACAGACCGAAGCAGAGCTTGCCGGTGGTGATCTTGGCGGGCACCCGCAGCAGCTCGGCCTCCACCACCCGGCTCTCGTCCTTGCGTTCGCGCTTGAGCCGGATCACCGGCACCACCACCTCCTGCAGCGAGGTACCCCCATGCACGAAGCGCGAGCCCGAGCCGGAGCGGGGGAAGCGATCAAGCCCCAGGGGGAAGACGGCCTCCCAGTTGCCGGAGAGTCCCAGCTCATCAGCCGTGAACAGCTTCTGGCCAGCGCTGGCCTTGATGCCCCTGCCCAGAGCAAAGCGCCGGTTCTTGAAGCTGAGCTCCTTGGCAGCGGGGAACTCGGCGCGGTCGTTGGCATCCACCGGCTCCTGCTGAAACAGAAAGCCGTGATCGGCGGTGATCACAGCCTGGCTGCCCTTGAGGCTGGCGATCTTGCGCAGGATCAGCTCCAGGTCGTCGAAGGTCTGCTCCACTGCTTGGCAGGTGTCGGCCTCGCTCTCGCGCTTGTCGCCGATCCGGTCGATGCGGTTGTGATAGATCACGATCAGGTCGTGATCTTTGCTGAGTTCGGCACCCTCCTTGCTGGTGGCGAGGCCTAGGAAATCCTCCGCTTTGATCGCCTTGGCGCGGCCATTGGCATAGGCCTTGAGAATCTTGTCTCTGTCCTCGGTGCTGCTGGTGCTCTGGCCATCCACCAGGGCATTGGAATCGCTGGGGTTGAGGCCCAGCTGGGCACCTGGAAGCAGGGCCGCCATCCCCAGCTTGGTGTAGCTGGGCAGCACCCCCAAGAGGGCATCCACCTCGGCCTGCCAGCCCTTGCCGGCCTGGCTGTTGAGGCGATCGGCGAAGTCGCGGGCGGCCTCGTAGCGCAGCGCATCGGAGATCACCACGAACAGGCGCTTAAGGCCCTTGGAGGAGAGCGGCGCATGCACGTAGCGCATGTGGAACTCCTTCTGGCGCGGCAGGTTGCTCGAACCCCAGCTGCTGAGGCCACTCACCTGATCGCTCCAGCGGTTGGTGAGGGGCAAGAGCACGTTGTTGACGTACTGGGCTTCTAACCAGTCGCGCAGCGGCTTGAGCAGCCCGGGTTGCTGATAGGTGCGGGCATGGACGATGCAGCGGCGGTAGGCCTGATCCAGCCGCCACCAGCCGTTGCAGTAACGCTGCAGCCCCTCCTCGAAGTTCGGCACCTGCAGATCGGCCTTGGCCAGCAAGCCCCGGAAGGTGATCGCCTGCTCCAGGGCGCGGTAGCCGTGAACGTGCTTCTCGAACCAGCAGGAGGTGGTGCGCGCCCGGATCGCTTCCAGCAACTCGGCGTCGCTGGGGCGCTGGCTCCCCGAATGGCCGTTGCTCTGGAAGCGTTGCAGCAGGCGGCGAAGCATGAATCGCTCGATCAGCTCGTAGCTGTCGTCGTCGTCTGGGTCGTAGGTGTCTGGCGCGTCGTTGAGCTGGTCCTCCACGCGCAGCACCCCGGCCAGGTGATCACTCCACTGCTCAAAGGCCGGCCTGGCGCTCAGGCTGTCTTTCCAGATGCTCAGGAACACCCGAGCGTGGGGTAGCAGCTCGCCAGAAGGACCGATGCTGCTCACGCTGTTGAACAGGGCAACGGCGAAGTCGCGCAGGTTGGGCTCGGGGCTGGCGTAGCCGAACTTCTCACCAACCGCCCTCCAAAAATGACTGCTCAGCTGGTGGTGGCCGTAGAGGGCTTCCACCGGGTCATCGCCATCGGGGTTGGCCGGGTCCAGCTGGCTGAAGGCATAAAGCAGCAGTTTGTCGATGTCGGTTTGCTGCTTGGCCAGGACCGCCAACATCTTGAGCCGCACGGCGGCCTCATCGTCGTTGGGCCGCAGCAGCTCCTTGAGCTTGGTGGTGCGCACCGGCGAGCGGAAGAAGGCCTTGTGCTGCTGGGCCAGTTCCTTGAACTCCAGCGTGAGCCCGGCCTCCTGGATGTCGAGCGAGGCGCGATCGGCCGTGAACTCATGGCCCGCCAGCAACAGGTCCAGCAGCCAGTTGCCTTGCTCCGGTGGCTTGGCGGAGGGCAGATAGAGCAGAAACCGCTGCTTCAGGGGGGCTCGGCTGATCGCCACCTTCACCGAGAACTCATTGCCCACCACCCGCAGCTTCTCGGCCTGAGCGGGTTGGTAGTCGTCGAACTCTGAAGACCACTCGCCGTTGGGGTCGTACCAGAGCACCACCCGCTTGCGAGCCAGAGCGGTGTCGAGGCTCTCGTGAATGCGGCTGGTGGCGGCGGGGGAGGCAGGCATCAGAGGAGTTGGCGCTCAAGCAGTGGGCGCTGAAGCTGGCTGGCGGAGGTTTGCAACCCAGTGAACACCGATTCGGCGACGGTTTGGGGAAAGTCAGCAGGCAACTGGGCCTGCACCGCAGCAATCACCGTTGGCGTCTGGGCGATCAGCGCGTTGAGGATGGGTTGGGCGTCGCCCAAGCCAAGACGTTTGGCGGTGAGCAGCATGCGGCGGCCTGTGATCTCCAAAGGCTTGCTGTAATGGCCTTGTTCACCAAACCAGGCCATCGCCATCTTGAGCTTTTGCTGGGGCCATTGGCCGCTGCCGCGGCCGATCACCGGCCAGGCCGAGAGCACGTCGTAGAGCGGGGTGAGCTGAAAGCGGCCGCCGGGATTGAGGAAAAGGCTGAAGTTCTTGGCGTGGCCATCAATGGCGCGCAGCATCCAGAACAACACCTGCGCCTTGAAGAATGTGGCCAGATCGCTGCGCTCTGAGGATTGAGCCAGCAGCTCGGCAATGGCCACCATGCCTGGCCCGCCGATGTTTTCGTATTTGTTGGCGGCTGGTGTGGCGGTGGCCTGGCAGCAGTCCTCTGTTGGCAGGCGCAGCCAGTAGGTGCCACTGGAGTGCAGGCGGCGGTCAAAGCGCTGCACGATCAGGCAGCGCTCGCCGTTGAACCGGGCCATCTCCGTGGAGGCCACTGGTAGCCCGTAGGCCACCAGCAGCCTGCTGCAGAGCCACTCGTTCTCAACCGAGGAGCTGAAATCAATCTGGCCCTCGCCGATCATCCCCATCGGCAACTTGAAGAGGTGGGTGGTGGGGGTGCTGCCCAGCGGCAGACACCATTGGTTGTTGTGCCAGAGGAAGGCGGTTTTCTCCTGGGCACCGGCCACGGAGAGCCGGAGCTCATCGGACTCAGGGCCCAGGGATCCTGGAGCCAGCGCCGCCGTGACGGCGCTCAGGCGCCGGCCGATCTCCTTGTCGCTCAGAGGCCGGGCCTCGATGCGATCGAAGCCACTGGGCTCCTGGTCCGGCGGCAGCAGTTGCACGGCGCCGGCACAATCGCGGCCAACCGCCGCCAACAGATCGAAGGCGCTGGTGCTGGCGGTCTGAAAACGGGCCTGGGCCCTGCGGCGGATGGCGTCGCTGTCGGGGAGGAGGTTGTCAAACCAGCTCTCCACGGCATCACCGCTGAGCGTTGCAGCCCCGAGGCCTGTCGGCAGGGACAGCGACAACGGCCGGAACTGGCTGGAGTGCAGCCAGGATTCGGCGTAGGTGAAGGTCTGTGCCCCCCGCGCCGGCAGGGTCCAGGTGCCAACCCGTTCCCCGTTCATCCACACCGCCAGGGAGCGCGCCCGCGTTGGCCTGCCCATCACCACTCGGCGGGCTTGGTACTGGTCTCCCGGGGCCGTACCACCAATTCGAGGTCGAGCGCGGCCAGGATCAGCAGGAGACGCTCCAAGGTGAGGCGCCCCGGTTGCAATTCGAGCTGGGAGAGCCTGGCCTGGCTGGTGCCACCGGCCTTGAGGGCTAGCTCTTGCTGGCTTAGGGCCTGTTGCCGCCGGACGCCTTTTAAGAGCACCCCTAGCTGGGCAGGGGCGCGGATCACCTGCTCGCCTGCGGCCATGGCCTACTTGGAATCTCAATAAACGCACGTTAGCAGGATTCCCAATTAATGGCTTTTATTGGGAATCCGACTGAACGGTGATGGCCGGTGGGCCCGCTTGTCTCTTCTCCGCTAAATTGAATGTGAGTGTGCTTGGGTGACGACATGGGCGTTCAGCCCCTGCGCAGAGTGAGAAAGGTGAGGAGCAGCGGCAAGAGCGCATTTCAGTGGTCGATTCGGCAACTCTCCTCCACTCCTATCAGGATCAGACGATTGGTGTGGTTTGGCCAGGAGCGCACTCAACCTCGCCCATATGGTGCAGAAGGTCTTGTGCTGTCATCAAGTGTGGTGGCGCAAGCAAGCAGCGATCAGGCACTGCGCCCTGAGATTCTCGAAATTGGACGGTCTTTTATGGACCGATACGATCAAGCACTGAAACAACTGGCTGAGTGATCGTTGATCCGCTAGTCGTGTGTTGGCCGTCCAAGGCAGAGATTCTCTATTTCCACGATTTGACCATTCAGCGCCACGGTGGTTTGCCTGGATTCCAGGAAGGGGGTGAGGCCAGACTTGAATCCACACTCATTCGTCCCCGCAACCTACTGCTCTATAAGGATGATGCTACATTTCCTGATCTGGCGGCTACCCTCATCTACGGCTTCGCCAAGAACCACTGTTTTAATGACGGGAACAAAAGGGTTTCAGCCATTGCCGGAGGAATTTTTCTAGAAGCCAATGGAATCGTTTGGCGACCCCATAGCGATGATCTTGTCAAGGAGATTCTGGCCATTGCCGCTAGCGCACCTACCGATCAAGAAAAACAAATCGGCAACCTGACAAACTGGATCCAACAATCAGCATTTATGCCGGATTAACTACCGTTAATGAATGGCTTTTATTGGGGATGCGATTAGTCCATGCGCTGGTACTTCTGCAACCGGCTGTTGGGGGTATCCGGCAAGGTGTAGCCGATCTCGTCGCGATCCAGGAGCTGCCGGATCGTGCGGTTGAGTGCCCCGGAGACGGAATCTCGCCCAAGGGCATGGGCAATTTCAGACTTGCTCAAGGGCCCGTCGGCCAGGGCTTTGATCACCATCTCAGCGAGTCCGCCCTCCGCCAGCGACTCTGCCCCTGACTCTGCCCTTGACTCTGCCCTTGACTCTGCCCCTGACTCTGCCCCCCTGGGCCGACTCTGCCCCTGGGCTGGGGAGCTGGCTTGGGCTAGGGGCAGAGTCACTCGAAAACGCAGGCCCACCTCTTCAAACAGGGGTGGCGGCAGGTGTTGGCTGGCGGCTTCCTCCAAGATCACAGGGATACCACTGCCCCACTGCTCGATCAGGCCGAGTTCGCGGAACACGCGACTGATCACGCGATTGCGCAGGCGGCTGATCCCGCGCGGGAGGTCGTCGAGGCTCAGGCCAGGAATCAGCACACCTGGGTTTTCAATTTCGATTCGGTCGTCGAAGTAGGCAACGCGAATCGGTGCGCCGCGCTGGGAGTAATCGGAATGCACCAGCGCATTGGTGAGGGCTTCCCGCAGGCTGGCCAGGGGAATGCTCCAGCGATCCACGCGCCGCAGCTCCTGGAAATCGGCCGAACGCACAGCGTGCTTCTTGAGGAAGGCCAGGGCTTGATCCAACGCTTGCGGCAGGGGGGCCTGGATGTCGAGCTGATCAAAGATCCCGGCCTTGGTGGTGCCCACAAAGCGCGCGCACTGGAGCCAGGCATCGGGGAACCAGCGCTGGCGATCCCGGCCGAAGAGCAGCATCCCGCCAACGGTGGGAACATCACGGCCCTGAGCGGTGGTGAGCACGCGCAGGCTGTGGAGGTCCTGGTCGCTGATCGATCGGATGCCCTCAAACGCAGCCTTAATCGCATCGCGATCCAGATCATCGACAGAGAGCTCCACGATGGGCTGCTCATCAAAGGCTGCGCCACTCACACTGCGGCGCAGCTCCTCGATCAAGGCGGCATCTGCCTGGCGGTTGGTGGAACCCAGGCGCACGAACACACCCTGCTTAGGGCCTTGCTTGATCAGGTGATGGGGGCGCTGACTGCTGGGGAACACCTCCACCAGCAGCAGGTTCAGATCGCCATGGGCCACCAATTCCACATTCGGCACCAGGCGCGGTGCGATGCCATCTCCGATCAGGTTGCAGAGCTGCTCCTCGGACTGCAACGGCTCTGGCAGGCCGATCACCTCTCGGCTGGCATCCGCCACCCCGATCAACACCAGGCCACCGGCACTGTTGGCGAAGGCCACCAGGGTCTTGAGAAGGTTCAGGGGTGAGGAGAGATCGCGCTTGCACTCGAAGGTCTTGCCCTCGGGGGTGGTGAGCAACTCGGCAATGGATCTCTGCATGGCGATGGCCTCACTCCTCCTTCGCCGCCAGCCCTGGAATCGGCGCCAGCACCTCTTGCAGCTTGAGGTAGTTCACCTTGACGCCGTCATCCAGATCCAGCTCAATGCGTTGCTGGGCCAGGGGCAGCAGGGAATCCTGTTCCCAGGCCTGGCATTCTTTCAGCACCTTGGTGATTTTTTCGGCCTCCTTGCGGGCGGCGGTGCGATCGCGGCTGGGGAGGGCGTCGTTGAGTTGGTCGAGGCCGAGCTGGGCTTGGCGGGCTTCCAGTTTCTGCAGGTAGGGGCGGAAGTAGTTGTTGAGAACGAGGTTGAGGGTGTCTTTGGTGTAGCGGTGCAGGTAGATCAGGCAGGCGAAGCCACCCCTTGAAGGGCCAGCGGGGCTCTGCACCAGCCAGTAGATCGGGCGTTTTTTGTAGGTTTGCAGGTGATCTTTGTAGAAATCTGTGCAGAAATATTTGCGGAGGTCTTTGCCGAGGGCGGTTTCGATGAAGGCCAGATCGGTGTTGAGGGAGCTGGCGGGGAAGCAGACGCGCAGGAACTCGCGGCTGCGGGCGACGATGTCGTCTTCAAACCACTCGCCATCGAGCACGGGGATGATGCCGTCGCGGTCGGGTTGGAAGGCGACTGCGTCGCTGCTTTTGCCGACTTTGGCGACATACTGCTCCAACGTGTCGCCGGCATTGGCGAGGATCAGGCCGGGGTGATCGAGGCTGTAGCGGCCCATCATGCAGCCGGTGGCGTAGGAGAGAAAGGCCGCTACATCCTTGCGTTGATCGGCACGGGCGAGGGTGATCTGGTCTTCAGGCAAGCAGCGTCCCGTGGAGTGGTGTAACTCAGGAGGAGCAGCCCCGGCGTAGCCGGGGCTGACGGCTCACCTCCCTCAGACATCAGCTGTGGCAAAGGGTGGGCCGGTCTGTGACCCTGTTCGGAGCACTACCACCAAACCGAACACAGA
>CALRXC020000073.1:0-10614 GCA_943372025.1 Synechococcus sp. UW140
CATCTTCTCTGGGCCAGAGGATCGGTCAATAATGCCCACTCTGGCCTCTTCCTCGCACATGGAGTGATGGCCTGATGCTCAACCAGCTACAACGAGGCGATGAGCCAGCGTTGCGGCCCTGCCGTCGTAGCGGCTTTCTCAGGAGGCCCCACTTAGCTAATCAATCGCCTCTGCCTTGCCAACGAAGGGACTTCCGGTCTAGCCAATGGCTTTCTATACAGTTTGTGAGTCATCCTGTGACATCAGCACGGCCACATAAGGTCTGGGGAGACGTGGTGGCCAAAGCCAGCGAACCAGTGATCGTTGTAGGAAGAGTGCTCGAATCGCTCGCAGTAAGATCAAGCTATGGGGCTAAGCACGTCACGATAGCGAAGCCAATCGACGGCGGGGCAGGTGCCAAGGTCTTGCAATCGCTTCAGCAAGGTGAACAAGAACCAGGCGAGACAGCAGGCTTCGCCGCTGAACTCCAGTTTGCCGTGAGGGAGATCAAGATCAAAGGTTTCATAAGCCAGTGTGAAGGCCTGATCTTCCAGGGCCAGGCCCAGGCTCAAGGTGGCCTCGCCGCTGTGGGAAGCCAGCTGCTGCCGAAAACTGCTGCTGTGCAGCCCTTGTTTCCAGCCGCTTTTGATGGCCACCAAGCCAGCAATGATGGGAAACAGGGCTTTGGGACGGGTTGGAGTTGGCTTATCCGAGTGAACAATTGTGGTGGAGGTACGCTCTAACACCCGCACCGATCTGACCTTGTCGGCGGCGTACTGAAGGGTTTCACTGTTGATCTCTGGTTTCACTTCAAGGACCGCATAGACAGCCTCAGCCAACACATAGCGATGCTCCTGCTGGTCCAGAATGGTGGGCGTGTATTGCGGATCGTAGATCACGATATCGATCTGATCGCTGGTGGCACCACAGCTATCGATAACGATCGCCCGGCTGATGCCATAGCGCCTGGGCAAATAGCGTCGCAGAACCTCAATAAAATGCTGCTCATTCACCTCCCCCATCACGCCATTATGGGTGATCGAATGCAATGACTGTTCCAACTTCTTCGCCAGCACCTGGGCCTCCAAGCCCAAGGCCTGGCGGATGAACCTTTTGCCGTCGATTCGCGATTCTGATTTGTTCCGATTCGTCATGGAGCGGCCGGTTGCTGGGGGAGGGTCATGTTGCAGATGTCCAGATCAGTTGCTGAAAGCTGGAGTCGTCATCGTCTGCGTGTTGCCGCATAGCCTGGATGAATTCTTCTGAATTGCATGCCTTGGGAAATAGCACCAACGACTCCAGAAAGGGCCCAGGTGAATGATTCATCCACACTTCAGCCTGGGACGAAGCAGCATCGCTGGTTCGTGCCGGCTCCTCCGGAGCCTTGGCTGGGGGCCGTTGCGTCGCCGCACCAGGCCGTGCCAATGCCTGAGCAGGGCGAGCCATGGGATTGACCCGGGGAGGTGCTGAAGCATGCTGTCGACTCTTGGCCGTGACCAATTTCTGCTCGTCAAATTTCAGTGGCAGCAGGCGGTTCCAAATGCAGCCAACTCGATTCGTCTCTCCAGCGAGATCACTTTTGCGCAAATCCCGTGGATCCATGCTTTGCTCGCCGTCTTTTGGCCTGTGGAACCAATGGATGGCTCTGGCATCGCTGGTATTCGTAGCATGACGCGTCCAAATCATCATCCGCTCGGGATGGATCACCTCACGCCAAGGAGCTGGCTCTCCAAGAGAGAATCCTCTGGCAAGCAGCCATTGTATGGCTAGATCGCGACTTTTATCTAAAAGTTTGATCAAATCATCGCGAGACTTCACAACCACAAAGTCTGGCAGGCTCTCGGTATTGCGCCACTCCCAGTGGCAGCCGATGATTGGTTTTGGAACTCCATCGCGATTTTGCTGCTTGTAGTAAGACGACAAGAAGATGCGGTGGTCTGGCCTGCGCCAGCCCCGGCCAAATCCGCCCAATGCCATGGTCAACCCATGTAACGCCGCAAGCAAGTCTTGTAGTTGTTGATCATCAACCTTGATCTTGTGATTGGGCAGCTTCCGCCATTGCAAGCATCCAGTTGTGGAGAAGACTGGTTGTTGCTTGCCCGCATTGCGATGAAAGCCAAGATTCGCCGCTGAATCGGTGAATGCCGTGGTCAACAGGCCCAGATTCTGGCCTTCCTCTTGACCAATAGATCCAAATAGAGCACCTACAGCTTGCAGAGCCGTTCTCTGATCGGTTACCCCACCGAACAATCGCAACGCCATGCTACGGATCGCGGCACGAAACATCGTGGGCCGAAACTCCTCTAGTTTAGTCAAACCATCTGGGCTAATCAGGCGTTTTGCTGGTGATCCTTGCCCCTCCAGTAAACACTCGAAGAGGGGATCGCCATCCAGCTGGCTGGTTCTTCCATAACCGGCAGCTGTTCTACCACCGAGGCCCATCGCCAAGGCCCTGACTAAAGTATCGCGAACACGCCCCCACTCCGCATCTGTGATGCCAGCTGAGCTGCTGATCCAGATTGAGAGGGTTGGCTTGAAGAGGCTGATGACGGCATATGCATTGTGCTTATCCTTACCATTCGGAAAGCCAATCTGCCAATTGTATTGCGGATGAGCAATGTCCAGCATCGTTGCCCCCCAGTCCGCATTCTTGGGCCAAGCGCCGTGAAAGCGCAAGAGGCCTGGCGTGGTTTGTTTGTCGGCCAATACGCCACCACACCAGCGGCTGCGGTCTTCATCCGTGGCGCAAGCGCGATTGAAGACGCCCTTGATGCTGCTGCCGGGGATCATGGGCCAGCCGCCGGGCCCAATCACCGGGCGAATGAATCCTTCATCGACGCCACTGTTGCTGATCAATCGCCAGTTGATCCTGGCCTCATGGAGTAGATGAGTGCACTTGCCCTGAATAGCCGCATCATTGCCATTTGAAGAAGTAAGCTCCTGTTGCCAATCCTCTTTATTGTAGGGATGGTCTGGGGAGCTTGCTGTATTCCACTCCCTGACATAAATCTGACTGTGCAGCCACTCCGTAACACCCTTTGGTTGTTTGCTCACGAAATGCCGCTGGCACCTCTCCTTAAACTGAGCGCGGTACTCCATGGGAACGTCCTCGCTTCCAAAGCGACCTTTCTCAGGGTTATTGATGCCTGGTTCTCGATCTGATGTTATTCTTCTTCGAATCAATTGCGGTCTTGCCTGAGCCGAGCTGTTGCGATCATTCTTGTCTTGATCAACGTGAATTGCTCTGCCAAAAAGAAGGTAGCCATCCAAGGATCTAATGGCTTCAGACTCTTCTTCCTCAGAACTCAGCGACACAAAGGCAAATCCCCTCCGGCGTCCAGTGTCTCTGTCGACAGGCACCGCTATGCTCAGAACCGTTCCATGCGCGCGGAAGAGGACTCGCAAGTCCTGTTCAGTGGCCGCAAATGGGATGTTGCCGACATAAATGGTCACGGTGGATCAAGGATGAAGGTGGACGGTACAGTTGTCTAGACACGAATTTGTCTGCTCAGCTCTCAGGGCCATCCGCGTCTTGTCCTAGCTGCGGTTGCTTTGCGCCGCTCTTGATCTTGAGCCGCTGCGTCCACCAGACAATGGCATCACAGAGTGCCACAAGGACTGTCAAGCATTCCTGCTGATCCGACGTTGAAATAAGCCAGAACTTGTCTGCTTCAGCCTTGACAGCCTTGCTAACTGCATTGTCTGGGAGTTCTGCGGTTAAAACTGCCTCTGGGATGGTCAGATCTGGTCGTGACACTTCCATGATCTTGATAAACTCTGACCATGTCTCCTTGACAAACTTGGCTTTCTTGAGCTCATTGTTGTTGCGACTGAGCCGCAGATGTTCGCCCCAAAGCCGCTCCATGCCATAGGCGCAGGCCGTCCGCATTTTGTAGGCTTGGTTCAGGCTGTCACTGTCCCGATCGCGAGCGCGCAACATGAGTTGAAGGGCTCGGTGATCCAGATCAAAAGGCTGCCAGCCCATCAGCCCACCTCCTTGGCAGCGGGCTTTGCCACGGCAGCGGCCGTGTTCATCAGGGTGACGCGGCAGCGGCCGAAGCCGACGCTTTCAAGACCACCGAAATAGAGATCCCGCGAGTGTTGTTCTTGGAAGGGCTGCCACGTGGCTGCTTGATCCTGCTTCACCGCGACTGGAAAGATCATCACGCTGCCCTCGGGAAGGGCTTCGACGTTGAAAAACGACCCATCAGAGGCTCTCTTCATCGTGTCTTCGAGCTTGACGCGGCTTTGGCGAAACAGGGCCATGTCGTGG
Source organism: Synechococcus sp. UW140 (assembly GCA_943372025.1). GTDB lineage: Bacteria > Cyanobacteriota > Cyanobacteriia > PCC-6307 > Cyanobiaceae > Cyanobium. The sequence continues at coordinate 4,253 of CALRXC020000073.1, forward strand.
ATCATGCCGATGTCAGCATCGCTGACCACGACAAGTTGATCGACGTTGATGCCGGAAGTCAGTGGACCGGGAACCCATTGTTCCAGCTCGGGAGCGGGCGTTACCGTCATAAAACCAAGATTGAAGAACAGGGTGCGCTGCGGATTCACGGCTCCACCTTCCGCCTGGGCTCGATCGCAAAGTTTGCTGCTGCAGGTGTAGGCAGAGGGAATCGCAAGATCGAGATTCGCCGAGGCTGCATAGCGCTTGAGAAGGCGCGGACAGCTCACCCATACCACCGGCTGCCCCGGGCAGAAGACGGGCAACCACAGCAAGGAGGCATATTCGAACTTGACGGCCCCCTCTTTGATGAAGGCCTTTTCTTCGCCGGCCTCGTTTTTTCGCTTGTCGCCAAAGCTATTGCCGTACCAACTGTCGATGGCGCCGGTGTTGATCTCCTTTGAATCTCGGGCATCGGCCCGAAAGCGCCCGCGGATGGAACTCCCAGGGATGATGCCTGTTTGGGTGAAGGGATCGCGGAAGATCAGGTTGAGATTGCCGGATTCCTCACCCTCGGAGGCTCCCACATGCAGGGGAGCCAAGGTGCGGATCAGGCCGTAGCGGCGGGCGTACATCAGCGGGAGGCGAGGTGAAGGGGCAGGGCGAGGGCGGATCCGAGTTGTTTGAACGAGAACCCCTCCTTGGGGAACCAGGATTCAGGCCAGTCCACCCATGGGGGCAGGCCACCGGCCACCCGGTAGCAGGTGCCCGCAGGCAGGGCCCAGCGGCCTCGGGAAAGTCGCCGTGGGCGGCTGGGGTCGCCGCTGCCGAGCTGGTGCCGCCAGGGCCGGGGGCGTTCGGTGAGGATCGCCGGCGGCTGGCCCTGGCGGTGCCAGGGCTGGATGGCCGGGCGATGGCTGGTGTCGAGAGGATCGCGGCGGGACAGCCGGGGGCCGCCCCAGAGGCCAGGCGTGATCAGGGCGAACGGGCCCTCCAGGGGCTCCAGCATCAACTCCCGTAGTTCCGTGGGTACGTCCAGGCAGCGCACTTCCACCAGATGCCCTTCACCGCCGAAGCGGTAGCGGCCATCGGGCAGGGGTTGGCTGCTGAGGTAGGAGAGCCCGATGCCCGATTTCAGGGCGATGCCGTATTCGAGGAACAGGGCGTCATCGACCGCGCTCACCCGCTCCGTGTCGCTGAGGCGCGGATGCAGATGGGGCACGGTCTGCCAGGGGTCTGCATGGATCTGCAAAGCCTCGCCTCGATGGGCGGTCGGTTCACCACCGCCGCGCAGTTGGTGCCAATGGCGCAGGGCCACCCAGCCGCCCCTGCGGTATTTGCGCGGCATCGGGGCGCCGTCAAGGGGCTGCCATGAGCCGGCCCCTCCTTCGAGGTCACCGCGCTGCCATTGCAGCTGCCGCAGGCTGGGCTCGCCCTCGTCGGTTTCCTGCTGCAGCAGGGTGAAGGGGGCTGGCAGCCAGAGATCATTGGCTTCGGTATCGAAGCAGAAGGGGCCGGCGGTGTGGAGGTGCCGAATCGGGCTGTCTTCTTTGTTCGCGCCGGATAGGCGCTCCAGCTGGCTGCCGATCAAGCCGGCGAGGGTGGGGGAATCGGGAGGGAAGTGCTCCGAGGCGCGGCCGGTGAGGGATTCGGGCGAGAGCATCCGGCCGCTGGAGCCATAGAGCAGGCCGAGTGGCTCCAGCAGCAGCAGGTGCTTGAAGGGAAAGCTGCTCATGCCGCGGCCTCGCTGTCTTTGGGGCAGTCGCGCCAGCGCTCCAGGCCGGCCATCACCCGCCCCAGATCGATCAGCCATTGATCCAGGCGGCGATTGTGCTCGGGCTGCTCCAGGCTGGGCATGGCCTCCTTGGAGCTGGCGGCGGCGGCGGCGTTGGCCGCATCAATGGCTTTCTCGAGGCCGGGAAAGTAGGCCGAGAGCAACCCATGGGCGACGGCTTGGGCCCGATGGCTGGCCGTGGGGTCGTGGGCTGGAATCCCATCGCCGATGGCGTGGCGCTCCTGCAGCCAGAGCAGATCTTCCGCCAGATGGCGCCACTTGGGGGCGCCGCCGGGGCGGTCGTTGGCCGCGACACCGCCAGCCTGCAGGCGGCCTTCCCGGTCGCGGTACTGGGCCAGGATTGGCGCCAGCCAGTGCCATGGGCAGGTCCACTCCAGGTGGTTGCCGCTGGCGTACAGAAGGCGCAGAGCAAAGCGATTGCGGCCGCGCTCCTTGGCGCTGGCTTCCGCTTCGCGGGCGTGCTGGAGCGCTTCCCGCTGGGGCACCTGGCTGTCGGCCCAGACCAGGCCCATCGAGGCGGTGAGGGTGGCCTGGCCGTTCGTTTTCCACAGTCCGGGAAATAGGAGCAGCCAGTGAAACAGATCGTCGCGCCGTAGATCACGCCTGCCGGGTTGGGTTTCGTGCAGGGCGCCGAGGATGTCGTCCCCGCCGGCATAGACCACCGTGGCGCGGTCACGCCCCATGTGGTGCGGCACAGCGGTGTAGAGCTGGGCAGCCCATTGACGCATGGTGCTGCTGAAGGCGCGCCGGGCGGCGACTTCATCGTGGCCTTCACTGAGGCGCTTCAGGTGATCGCCCACACTGTCGCCATCGGCCATGAACCACACGATCGTTTCCGGTCGCTCCTGCTGATCGGAGAGAACGCGGCCGCTGGTGCGCTCAAAGCGATCGGGCAGGATCTCGCCCGGCGGCGCGCCGGCTAAGGACTGAAAAGCGGCATTGGCAATCTGGCGATAGGTGACCATCCTTTTCACCAGCTCCGTAAGCCCGATCTCCTCGTTTTCACGAGCAAAGGCTTTGCCAAGGTTGCGGGGTTCCCTCAAGGCCCTGATCAGGTCGCGCGCGTCCTGCTTCTGCAACTGGAGCTTCGCTGAATGGAGATAGGCATCGCGGGGATCCTGGCGTTCCGCCATCCGTGGGCGCACCACCGCTTCGGCGGAGGAGAGGGTGGAGCTCTCACCGATCCAGTTGGGGATTTCCCAGTCGCGTTGCTGTTTGGCCTCGCCCAGGGCTTGCTCCGCTGCCTTGATGGAAGGACCCTGGCCGTGAAACAGTTCCCAGGAATGGTTTTCGCAGGCCTTCCAGCTGGCGCCCCAGCCGGCCTCCCATTGGCTGGCATCCCAGGAACCAGGGTCCCAGTCCGGCGGTTTGACCGGCAGCCGCTCCAGCCAATCGCGGCAGGCCTTCAGCACCTGTCGCCAAGCGCTGAGCAGGGCAGCTTGGGCATCGCCGCGCCCATAGGCGCCTTGCATCAGCAGGGTGTTGGGCACGCCGCGGGTGCTGTTCACCCCGGCGGGGCTGATCACAAAGCCGCCCAGGGGCTGCAGCCGCGCCTCGGCGTCGTCATGCAGCGCCCGGGCCAGATGTGACAGCAACAAGGAACTGCCATATAGATCCCGCAGCTTGCGGGAGCTGCGGATGAAGCTCTGCACCGGTGCGAAGGTAACGGCTGTGTAGGTGGTGGGGCCGGTGCCTTCCGGCATGGGCGCTGGGGGGAATGTCTACATTGGTGGTAGTCACAGACCTTGCCGGGTGGCAACATTCAACTGGCCATGCCGGGCGTATAGCGGCGGCTGGGGTGGTTGAAGTCGAATTCGTAGACGGTGGTGGGGCCCAGGGCGTCGGCCTGCTGGCCGAGCAGGAAGGCGAGGCTCACCGGGCAGGCGGGGAAGAAGTGAAGCCGGCCATGGCGCGTCTGCACCACGGCCTCCCGCAGGGTGCTGGTGAGCGTGTCGGCCAGCCAGCGGGCATGGCCACCATCCTGGATGGAGGTTGAGCCGGGGTTGGGGAGCTGCGCATGGTGAATCTCCCGTACGCAAAGCCCCATGGCGCCGATGGCGTGTTCCGCATCGTGAAGGGCGTTGTGCGTGACGGAGACCACCAGGGCCAGATCCCCGCCCTCCCCCCGGACCCGCCGCTCGAAGGTCCAGGTTGCCCCGGCCGCCGGCAGCCGCGCCTGGCTGCCATCCCACAACGAATCGAGGGAGGCCGACGAACGCTGGCGCAGCAGGATGGGGACGCCCCGCTTGGGATGCAAGAGGCTGCCGAGATGCCAGGCGATCGAGAGATGGGTGAGGGTGGCCAAGATCACAGGCTTGGGCAGGCGCTCGATGGTGGCGGCGGCTGCCGCCAAGCGGCTGGGGAGCTCTTGCGTCCACACGTCTGGGTGTTTGGGCCGGCGGTCTCTTGAGTTGGCGCAGACAAACAGGTCGGTGAAATCAATGAGCGTCTCAGCGTTGTCGTTCTCCGAGGCAAGGAAGGAGCGCACCACCACAGTGGAGCTTGGTGTTGGCGCAGGGGATGACTCCGCCAGGATCCGCTCGATCAGGTCTTTCGAGCCGATGTAAGCCAGATCGCTGCGATCGCGGGGTTTGCTGATCTGCAGATGGTCGCGATCCAGGGGAATGGGAGGACGTGCCAGGGGGCCACTCACGCCGGGATCCGCGGAGGATGGCTTCACCACCAGCACCCCCGCTTGGCATGGTTTGGCTTCGAAGTAACTCAAGGTTCGGATGTTGTGGCCTGCGGCATGGTCTCTGTACCAGTAATACAGCTCCATGAGATGGGCATCATTGTCGCGGAGGTCATCGGTGTTCACCGTGGGCAGGATGATCCTGAACACATTCACCAGATCTGCCAGAACTGAGCCCTGATGCGGTGTGGCCAAGAACAGCACACCCCGGCAGTGTTCGATCAGTTTCCGCCATTGCGGGGTGTCGCGGGCGGCATCTGCCCGGCGCAGGATGCTTTTCACCAGCAGGCCTCCGAGGCTGTGGGCGATGAAACAAACGGGCCGCTGGCCAATCCCTGCCTGGGCCAAGCGCTCTAATGCATTCACCGCGCGGTTGGGGAGGGGCATTGCCGCACCACCCTGCGGATCCGGCTTGCCGGAGAACCATTGCATCACGCCCAACCTCTGGAGCGGGTTGGCGGTGGTATAGCCCAATGACCACACACCGATCTGAGGGCCAAACTCCTCCGCCAGCCAGTGGGGCCAGGAAGCAGACCCCTCCTCTCCACTGCTCCAGGTGCTGAACGGATGACCGCCCAGCCCATGCACGAACACCAGATCGAGACGCCGCTCGGGCGACAGAGGTGAAGAAATCAGGTGTAGATCGTCCATCCGCCAATTCCAGCGGCTTTCAGGTGTAGCAGGCGGAGATCGATCGACGCTGCATCGACGGCAGGCCGGCCCAAAGCGCCGGGTTCATGGACCGGTGCGAGGAGGCTGGGCCCAAGCGGTGCGCGGCCAGGGCCGAACGGCAGGAACCAGGCGGGGGCAGGCCTGTTGCGTTTTCTCAAATCCGCGCACCCCCCCGCCGATCGTCGAAACCCCAGTATTTTCGTGATCCTGCGCGCTGCCCTGCAGCGCAACGGATCTCAGCGTTTTCCACAGGCTTGACGGCCCGCCTATGCGCCGCCAAGGTAGGGGGGTGCGCAAACGGCCCTCGGATCGCTTGCTGCGCAAGCCCTCTCGGGGGCCGCCGTCACCACTCGCTGGTGACACCTATTGATTGGAAACTGCAAAATTTCGTATTCTTCAACAGTTGCCGTTACTGTTGGGTCACCACTCGCTGGTGACACCTATTGATTGGAAACTGCCTGATCTGGGAATTGATAGCAGATCATTGCGTCATGGTCACCACTCGCTGATGACACCTATTGATTGGAAACTTGGGCTCTTTCAAAAACGGATTGACTTTCACTGTTGGGTTTGTCACCACTCGCTGGTGACACCTATTGATTGGAAACGATTTCCGATGGAAATCTCCTCAAGTCAAGTTGATCAGGGTCACCACTCGCTGGTTACACCTATTGATTGGAAACGTAAGAAACATTCTGGTCCCGCTGGTGCTTAATTCAATCCTGTGTCACCACTCGCTGGTGACACCTATTGATTAGAAACGAGTAGGTGAGAGGGTTGTCCCCTAGGGCTATATTTTCCAGTCACCACTCGCTCGTGACACCTATTGATTGGAAACATCGCCAGGGTTTGAGCGCAGCGTTGCTCGGCCCACTCAAGTCACCACTCGCTGGTGACACCTATTGATTGGAAACAAATTAGCGCATACAAAAGACTTGAACCCAAGCACCTTGGTCACCACTCGCTGGTGACACCTGTTGATTGGAAACCCGTTCCTGGCCAGTTTTCGTGACATTGCGATAGCCGGCATATCACCACTCGCTGGTGACACCTATTGATTGGAAACCCCAGTTAAGGAAACTCTGATAAAGACGGCTTCATCCAAAGAATCTAGTCTCATTCTCCTCAGTGAGACGATAATGAGCGGATTTTGCCCGGATTTCGCTCACAGCAGTCCCTGCAAGGAGGTCCAGGCAGTTTCCACCACGCGTTTTGCTTGATTTC
>CALRXC020000074.1:0-10121 GCA_943372025.1 Synechococcus sp. UW140
TCCCCGAAGCCCGCCACATCGGCGGGGCTGATGCTGATCGACCAGGTGCCGGCACCATCGACAACGGTGGAGGCGCCGGCCAAGGTGCCACTGGAGAAGGACAGGTCGACGGTGGCGCCGGGCACACCGGTGCCGGTGATGGTGAAGACGGCCTGGGATTCGTCGGTGGAAATGCTGTCGTCACCAGTGATCGCATCGATCGTCGGCAGCGGCGCACCCTCAACCGTGAAGGGCTTGGTGGCGGCTGCACTGACGAAGCCTGTGCCGGCCAGGGTCTGGCGGGCGCTGATCGTCTCGGCGCCTTCCCCGAAGCCCGCCACATCAGTGGGGCTGATGCTGATCGACCAGGTGCCGGCACCATCGACAACGGTGGAGGCGCCGGCCAAGGTGCCGCTGGAGAAGGACAGGTCGACGATGGCGCCGGGCACAGCGGTGCCGGTGATGGTGAAGACGGCCTGGGATTCGTCGGTGGAAATGCTGTCATCACCAGTGATCGCATCGATCGTTGGCAGCGGTGGAGCTTCCACCGTGAAGGACCTGGTGACTGGCTCGCTGGTGAAGCCGGTGCCAGCAAGGGTTTGGGTCACGGAGATCTCTTCTGGGCCCACCTCAAAGCCCGCCACATCGGCGGGGCTGATGCTGATCGACCAGGTGCCCGCACCATCGACAACGGTGGAGGCGCCGGCCAAGGTGCCGCTGGAGAAGGACAGGTCGACGGTGGCGCCGAGCACACCGGTGCCGGTGATCACGAAGCCAGATTCGCTGGCGTCGACGCTGTCGTCACCGGTGATCGCATCGATCGTCGGCAGCGGCGCATCCTCCACCGTGAATGACCTGGTGACTATCTCGCTGGTGAAGCCGGTGCCAGCAAGGGTTTGGGTCACGGAGATTTCTTCTGGGCCAACCTCAAAGCCCTCCACATCAATGGGGGAGATTTCGAACTGCCAGTTGCCGGCATCATCGACCGTGGTGGTACCGCCAACAAGCCTGGCGACTTGCCCAAACAGCACGCCGTTGAAGGAGATATTGATAAGGGCCCCGGGCACACCGGTGCCTGTGATCGAGAAGCCGGAATCGCCTTCTGTGGCGTCGATGCTGTCATCACCAGTGATCGCTTCAATTGTTGGCAGCGGTGGAGCCTCCACCGTGAAGGACCTGGTGACTGGCTCGCTGGTGAAGCCCGTGTCAGCAAGGGTTTGGGTCACGGAGATCTCTTCTGGGCCCACCTCAAAGCCCGCCACATCGGCGGGGCTGATGCTGATCGACCAGGTGCCGGCACCATCGACAACGGTGGAGGCGCCGGCCAAGGTGCCGCTGGAGAAGGACAGGTCGACGGTGGCGCCGGGCACACCGGTGCCGCTGATGGTGAAGACGGCCTGGGATTCACCGGTGGAAATGCTGTCGTCACCAGTGATCGCATCGATCGTCGGCAGCGGCGGCACGTCGTCATTGCGGATGGTGCCGCTGGCGGCGTCGCTGGCGATGGTGGCGCCGCTGGCGCTGCTCAGGGTGACGGTGAAGGCTTCATCGAGCTCCACCACCGTGTCGCCACTCACCAGCACGGTGATGGTTTGGCTGCTCTCGCCTGCCGCGAAGGCCACAGTGCCGGAGGGAAGCGCAGCAGCACCGAAATCCGCTGCATTGGCGGGATTGGAGCCGGAACCAGTCACGGCCCAGGCCGCCGAGGAGGCGCCACTGGTGTCTCCCGTGCGGCTGACGGTGAAGCTGAAGGCTTTGGAGCCGGTGTCGCCTTCTGATTGATCGGCATTGACGGCGGCGATCGCCAGGGTGGGAGGCGGCGGCACGTCGTCATTGCGGATGGTGCCGCTGGCGGCGCCGCTGACGATGGTGGCGCCGCTGGGGCTGCTCAGGGTGACGGTGAAGCTTTCATCAGGCTCCACCACCGTGTCGCCACTCACCTGCACCGTGATTGTTTGGCTGGTCTCTCCTGCGGCGAAGGCCACAGTGCCGGATGGAAGCGCAGCAGCACCGAAATCCGCTGCATCGGCGGGATTGGAGCCGGAACCACTCACGGCCCAGATCGCCGAGGAGCTGCCACTGGTGTCTCCCGTGCGGCTGACGGTGAAGCTGAAAGCCTTCGTGCCAGCGTCGCCTTCTGATTGATCGGCATTGACGGCGGCGATCGCCAGTGTGGGAGCAAGGGTCGCGCTTGAAACCAGGAGCTGGAAGCTGCTGATGGCAGTGGCGCCTGCGTTGTCGGTGGCCACGACCTCAAGGCTCAGGGTGCCCAGATCTGCAGGGCCAGGGGTGCCTGAGAAGCGCCGGCTGATCGGATCAAAGCTCAACCAGGCGGGCAGGGCGCCACCGCCAACAAGCCTGGCGGCATAGAAAAGCTGATCGCCCTGATCATCGTCGCTGAATGTGTTGCTCGGGATGATGTAGTTAAATGGAGCCAAATCGAATGCCTGCTGATTTGCCAGGGGGGCAATCAAGCTGGGTGGCGTATTAGAATAGGAAGAGCTGTAGAGAATGGTGTAAACAGGACTAGCGCTATCTGCTGTAGCGAATTCAAGATCAACGCTCAAAAGCTCCGGCCCAGGATCTACAAGGTGATCGAGGAGGTGAAGTTTGTATTCGTAGGTGGGTCTGCCGCTTTGCGGGAAGGTGCGATCGGTGATCCAATAATTGTTGGGATCAACCGTACTGCCATCCTGGCGCTTGATTGAGGTAATCGGGTAGGCGCCATTGCTGGGATCATTGATCTTTAGATACTTCCAGGGCGAACTGCCAACACTCGTGAAGGAAAGGCTGAACTCATTGGGTGTTCCCGTCGGGTTGGTGATAACACTGCCAGCGTTGATCAGATCAACAGTTTCGACGTCGCCGTTGCTGAGATAGAGGTGATCAGGATCGAGGTCTTTACCGGTGTTGTCCTCGCCGACCTTGGGGGGATTGTCATTGACGAGATAGTCAAATCGGTTGTCGGCTCCAGGGCGGTCGTCGCGCACCATGCGGTTTAGCTCGTGCAGCTTCACGTTTTGAAGCTGGGAGAAGCTGGCGGCAAGATCCTTGAAGCCAAGTGGATTCACATATTCCACTTTGGCCTTGTAATCAATGAAGCGCCCCTGCAGGGTGGAGGTCATCAGCCAGTGGGCTTCCTCGGTGCTTTGACGTTCCAGGTTGCCCAGGTTCACCGTGAGGCTTGGATTGATCGAGTTGGTCTGACTACCCACAGAAGAGCCGATCAGCTTGAAGTCGATCAGCAGACCGGTTTGATTGTCAACAATCTGGGGTTGACCCGAAGTGATCGAGAAATTATTGGCGTCACCATATCCTTTGTTGTGAGCAAGCAAACCAAGCACAAAGGGCCTGGTGGGCTCTATTGCATCGGTGAAGGGATCATCTGAGAAAACATCGCGTTGGAGGAAATAATCCAGGCTGAGCACCGGCGCAGGAGTGACGGTGATCGGCGCTGGGATCAAATTATAATTGACAACACTGTCATTGCGCAGATAGGAGAAGTGACCGCCAATCGAATAGTCGGTAGACTCGATCGGGGCTGCCTCATTGTTGGCAAGGATGGTGAACTTAGCCGTACCGGTCTGGCTGCGTCCAAGGGAGCCTGAACCATTGATATTGCCGCTGAAACCAGACAGGATTGGGGAGCTGATCGCAAAGCGGTCGTTGACGAGCTCACCATTCTTGTCGTAAATATCGAGTTCCACCAGAATGTTGCTCAGATCAACCCCTGGATCGAGATTCTCCAAGGTGAAGGTGCCCTCAAAGGCCGCCCGGGACAGCACAGCCCGTTGATTGAGCTGAATGCCCACACGAGCGGTCACATAGGGCACCGGGTCCGAGGAAGGCACGGTGATCGATACGCCGGGGTTAAAGCTGAAGCCGCCACCACCGCCGCCACCGCCACCACCACCGCCGCCGCCGCCACCAAAGCCGAAGTCGCTGATCCCCCCCGGCAATGGAACAGGGCAGAGCAGGAAAGGCAGGGGCGTTTCCTTCTCGACCTTGATGGGCGCCACCTGGTTGGGCAGGAAGGTGGTGTACTCCCAATCGAGCTGGCCCCAGTTAATCGAGGTCGGGGCGTTGGGGATGTCGGCGATCCGATCGATCACCAACTGCACCACCTCCGATTGCTTGGCCTCCAGGGTGGGAGAAAGACCAAAGAGGTTGAAGTTGAAGTTGGGATGGGTGGGAAGCAGGAACTGCAGGTCGCTGGCCCTCACCAGGCCATGGTTGGTGAGGGTGAGATTGATGGTCTGCTGCTCACCCACTTGATCGAGCGGGCAGAGGTCGATGGCACCCGGGCTGATCGTGAGCACGGGGATGGGCACTTCGGTTTCGAAGGTGGCATCGAGGGTGATCTTGTACTCATCAGTGAGGGTGATCGGCACCACCACCCAGCTGTAGCGCACCGCCTGGTAAGGCAGAAACACATCCACGTTTTGCTCACTGCCGCTGCGCACGGAGAAGCGCTGAATGCCTTGGCTGTGTTTGTCGGCATTGGCGCGGATCTGGTAATCCCCTTCCGGCAGGTCAGCAAAGGTCAGAACTCCGTCTTCATCGGTGAGGCGGCGGACGATGGAACCGGTGAGGCCATCGAGCAACTCGATATCAGCGTTGGCAACCGTGGGAGTACCCGCGATGGCCAGGGAAAGATCATCAAGCAACCGCACATGGACAGAACCGGTGAGATCAGAAGTGGTTCGGAAGCTGAAGGGAAGAACGGAGCTGTATTGAGGGTTCGTTTCATCCAGGAAGCCAATGTTGGCCGAGAAGAGGCCGAGTTGGAGATCGGCTGGTGGTGCCAGGGTGAGGTGGATGGTGGTGTCCTTGCCTGGCGCCAACGGCGCCAGGGTTGGGGACGTATTAAGCCGCATCCATGGGAATGGCAGCACCACGTTGATGGGTCCGGAGTCTGCGGAGCCGGTGTTGCGGATCAAAACATCGAGCGGCGTCTCACTGCCGCGCAGCACCGAACCACTCAGCGGGTTCGGGGTTGCCACCAACACGGAGTGATTGGGATCCACCGTGATGCCGAAGCGTTTGGTGGCATCCAATGGTTCGCTGCCGTCCGTGCCCGCGGCCACAAGCTGGAACTCACTGTTCAGCACTGAGGCATCCGGCACGGTGAGCTGCCATTGGATGGTGGCGGTGGCTCCGGAGGCGAGGCTGGTGGGTAAGCCTGTCGGGGTGAAAGTCCAGCTACTGGGGAGATTGAGCAACGAAAGGTTGAGATTGCCAACGCTGCCTGCTCCGTAGTTGCGGAGGGTCACGTTGCCGCTGAGCGTGTTGCCCTCAGCGATCGTGCTGTAGAAGAAGCCATTCTCCACAAAGCCAAGGCCAGCAACGCTGAAGCTGTCCTCCGGGGCGCTGTCTTCTCCGAGGTTTGGAGTCCAGCGGGCGGTAATGGAGTAGTTGCCCGCCTGCTCCACGGAGGGAATAAAGGTGCGGCTGAAGCTTCCATCGGTCCCGGAGTTGCCCGTGAGCGTGATCACCCGGTTGCTGGTGCTATTCGTGAGCGTGATCGTGTATGGCTTGTTGGCCACAGGCGTGCCATTGTTGATGCGGCTCAGCAAGCCACTGAGCACCACGCTCTCGCCCGCCTTGAGGTGGTCAAGGTTGCTATTCACCGTGGCGTTGTACACCGCGTCCACGCGCACAATGGGCGTGGCTGAGATGACGATATTGTTGCTTTCACCGAGACCTTCGTTGATGGAACTGGTGTTATCGAGGGCAGCAATCAGGTAGTAATCACCCGGCAGTTCGGGCAATTGCACGTTGAGGGTTTCAGACCTGCTTTCACCGGCGGCAAGGGGGCCGTTATTGCGAACACCGCGGCCCAAGGGGGAGATGAACTCACCGAGGCCGATGTCATTGCCGTCCGCGTAGATCGGATCGGGGGAGAGGAAATAACGATCCAGCCATTGGGCGGCTGCAGGGATGTTGTTTTCCGCTGCCGCTGGGCCCTGGGGAGAGGCGTTGGTGATGACGGCCGAAAGGGTCTGGCTGGAGAGGCCGGTCCCGCCGGCGAGGCTGACGCTGGTGAGCACCAGATCGGGGTAGGGGAAGCGGATCGTGAGGCCGGCATTGAGAGTATTGGTATTGCCGGCAAGACTGGTGGCCTGAACCGTGAAGGCATTGAGGCCGTCGCGGTTGGGGTTGAAGCTGCCGGAGGTCGGCGTGGCTGTTTCGGTGTTGAGGCTCCAGAGGCCCGTGCCATCGGCCAGCACCTGGTAGGTAGCGCCACCGATGCTGATCTGAACCGTGAGTCCGGGATCGGTGCTGCCGCCAATCAGGGGCCAGTAGGCCTTGGTGGTGGCAGGGGATGTAAGGGTCAGAGAAGGCACAAGGGTGTCCACCCTGAGCTCGTTGGTGGTGGTGTCGCTCTGGCTCTGGGAGTTGCTGTTGAAGACCGTGGCCACCACGTTGTAGGTGGCATCACTGAGGGCCTGCTCCGCAGGAATTTGAAGCGTCCAGTTGTTGCCACTCAGCTGCAGGGCCGATGAACTGCCATAGGTGTAGAGCTGGCTGCCAACCTGCACCTTGAAGCCCTGTCCCGCCAACACCGAAGCGGTGCCACTGATCAGCGGGGTCGTGTCGTTGGTGACCAGCGCATTCACCGTTGGCGCGGTGAGTGGCGGGATGCTGTTGAACTGCTTTGTACCCGTAATTGCCGGGGCCTCGCCATCGCTGACGCTGGTGGCGATCGTGAAGGAATCGCTGAAGCCCGCTGCAGGCAGGAACGACACCCCGGCCAGCAGCGCATTCACCGAGGCGATGGCGCCACTGGCGCTCCAGACGCCACCACTGAAGCTGGAGCTGACTCCATTGACGGTGGCCGTGGACAAGCTGCCGGCAGCCGGGTTGGAGAGGGTGAGGGTGGCGCTGACAGTGGGGCTATCAACATCACTAACCACAATGTCAATCAGATTTTGTGGTGTATTGAGGTTGTATTGCTCTGCGGCCGAAAGGTTGGTGGCTGTCGGTGGATCGTTGACCGGAGTGACATCAAAGCGGATCGTGTTGAGCGTGGGATCCAGATTGATGCCGCCATTGGCGGTGCCGCCGGTATCGCGCACCTGGAAGGTGAAGGACGCGATGGCGCTGCCGTTGGCGTTGGCAGCTGGCGTGTAGGTGAGGGAGCCGAGGCTTGCGGCAGCGATTTCCTGACCGGCGATAACGGCGACACCGCTGAGTCGCAGACTGCCTGCGCCTGACAGGGTGGTGAGGATCACGCTCTGCAGGCTGTTGGCCCCTGCGGCGCCAGCGGCATCTGCAGGATCGGAGAAGCCGAAGTCGGCCGCCGTGAAGCTGTAGGCGGTGTCTTCCAGAGTGGTGATGGTCTTGTCGGCGCCGGCGGGGGCGTCGTTCACCGGCGTGAGCGAGAAGGTGATGGTGTTGGGCGTGGAATCGAGATCACTGCCGCCGCCTGCAGTGCCGCCGTTGTCGCGCACCTGGAAGGTGAACGAGGCAACCCCATTGCCGTTGACGTTGGCCGGTGGGATGTAGGTGAGAGAGGCAAGATTGGCGGCGAGGATCTCTTGAGCGGCGGTTACGGCGACGCCGCCAAGCTGCAGGTTGCCAGCAGCTGGCAGGGACGTGATGATGACGCTCTGCAGGCTGTTCGGGCCGGTGGGCCTGGAGGCATCGGTGGGATCGGTGAAACCGAAATCGGCCGCCGTGAAGGTATAGATGCTGTCCTCAAGGGAGGTGATGGTTTTGTCGCTGCCGGTAGGCGGTTGGTTGATCGGAGTGACATTGATGCTGATCGTGTTGGGCGTGGGATCAAGATCAATGCCGCCATTGGCGGTGCCGCCGTTGTCGCGCACCTGGAAGCTGAAGGAGCTGACAGTGTTGCCGTTGACGCTGCCGCTCTCGAAGTTCTGGGTGTAAACAGTGGTTCCGGCCGGTGCGCTGCTCAGCGGGGTGGCATTGATGCTGATCGATAGGTTGTCCAGGCCGAAGGCTTCGTCGGCGCCGCCCTGGCTGTTGGGGAAGGCGAAGCTGAACACCGCGCTGCTGCCGGTGTGCGCAGCGCTGATCGAAACCATGCGTGCGCTGTCGATGTAGCCGCTGTAGCCGTAGTTGGCCTGGGGCAGGCTTACCGCGGTGCCCGGGCCGATCGGCAAACCGTCCGGGGTGCCGTAGTTGCCGAAGGCCTCATTGATCAGGTCGGTGTTGTCCAGTAGCACCACGAAAATGTCGCCGTAGGGCCAGCTGCCCGGATTGGCGTCTACAGAGTCCCAGATGGCCAGGCTGAAGTTCAGCGTGATCTGGCTGTGCGCGCCCAAGCCGGTGAGCGTCAGCACGCTGGCGCCGGTGTCGTCGTTCTTCAGGTGCAGGTTGCCGAAGCCGCCATAGGCCGAAAGACCCTGGGTGGATTGCACGCTGCCCGAGCCACTCCAGGCGGCGCTGACGCTGCCGGTGGTGTTTGCTGCTGGGGTGTAGACAAGGGTGCCGAGGCTGGCAGAGGCGATCTCCTGACCGGCCGAGACTGCGGCACCACCGAGCTGCAGGGTGCCCGCAGCCGGCAGGCTGGTGAGGATCACGCTCTGCAGGCTGTTGGGCCCAGACGGGCTGGCGGCGTCGATCGGGTCGGTGAAACCGAAATCGGCCGCCGTGAACGTATAGGTGCTGTTTTCAGCGGCGGTGATCGTTCTGTTGCTGCCGGCCGGCGCATCGTTCACCGGGGTGACATCGAAGCGGATCGTGTTGGGCGTGGGATCAAGATCAATGCCGCCATCGGTGGTGCCGCCGTTATCGCGCACCCGGAAGGAGAAGGAGGCAATGGCGCTGCCGTTGGCGTTGGCTGCTGGCGAGTAGTTGAGGGAGGTGAGGCTGGCGGCGGCGATCTCCTGGCCTGCGGCGACTGCGGCGCCTGCGAGCAACAGGCTGCCGGTGCTCGGCAGGCTGGTGAGGACCACGCTCTGCAGGCTGTTGGCCCCGGCGGCACCAGCGGCATCCGCTGGATCGGAGAAGCCGAAATCGGCCGCCGTGTAGTTGTAGGCGGTGTCTTCCAGGGTGGTGATGGTCTTGTCGGCGCCCGACGGGGCGTCGTTCAACGAGTTGACCGCGATCGAGAGCGTGCCGGGTGAGGTGGTGAAGCCGTCGGAGAGGGTGTAGGTGACCACACCGGTGCCGTTGAAATTTGCGGCTGGGGTGAAGACGAGATTGCCGCCGCTGATGGAAGCGTTGCCGTTGGTCACGGCGCTGAAGCCGGTGATGCTCAGGGGATCGCTCTCGGCGTCGCTGTCGTTGGCAATGAGGCTGGCCAGGCTGATCGAGATCGCGGTGTCTTCCGTGGTCGTGGCGCTGTCGGCCACCGCCAGGGGCGGTGTATTGATCGCATAGAGCTGATCGAGGAACTGCAGCAGCCGCACGCCGGTGAGCACATCGGTGCCGTCGTTGCCGTTGATGGCGGGTTGGAGATCCACCACCGTGGTGGTGCCGTTGAGGGTGCCACCGGTGGTGGTGATGCTGTAGTCGGCGCGGTTGCCGGCGAAGATCGCCCGGTTCAGGCCCGTGCCGCCGTCGATGGTGTCGTTGCCCGAGCCACCCTGAAGGGTGTCGTTGCCATCACCACCCTCAAGCAGATCATTGCCGGCAAGGCCGGAGAGAACATCGTTGCCGTCAAGGCCCCGGATTGTGTCGTTCAAAATGGTACCGATCAGGCCTGGGTCGTCGCCAGCTGTGCCCTCCAACAGCACACCGCTCAGACCAGATTCCACCGAGACGTCCTGATCGCTGAACCGCAGCACGCCCACATTTCGCACCAAATCCACCCCATCGGGTGTGCCGCCGCGGTTGTCGTAGAGGGTGAGCCCAGTGGCATCCCCCACAACGGAGTATTGGGAGCGGCTGCCGGAGTAAATCGCGATATTTGCTCCATCGCCGCCATCAATGGTGTCATTGCCAGCGCCGCCGATGATCGTGTCATCACCACTGCCGCCATCGATGCTGTCGTCTCCACCCTGGCCGTTGAGGCTGTCATTGCCGCTGCCGCCGAGGATGGACTCGTTGTAGCCGCTGCCATTGATCGTGTCGTCGCCGCCGCCGCCATCCAGCACCGATCCATGGGTATACGAGCCCCACTCTCCAATGTAATCATTCCCCTCACCACCATTCACCGTGGCCGCTGGGTT
>CALRXC020000075.1:0-8917 GCA_943372025.1 Synechococcus sp. UW140
GGTGAGGAGGTGCCCCTCACCCCCGAGGGAACCTTCCGCATCCAGGTGCCCTTCCGCGACGGCCAGCAGCTCTACCCGATCGAGGCGGTGGCCGCCGATGGCGTGCAGAAGCGCAACATCACCCTTGAGTTCCGCCGCTCCACCCCGGAAGACAACAGCAACCCTGCCAGCCATGCTGCGGCTGAATGGTTCTGATCCAACCCGCTCCCTTGCTGGTGTACTCCTGAAGCCTCCTGCCATGTCCGCGCCAGACCCCCCAGCTCCTGCCAACACCACCCTGCGCACCCTGGTGGCCGCCACACCCGTGGCCGGCTCCATCCTGTTTCCCCTGGTGGTGTCCCTGCTGATGGTGCGGGTGAGCATCACCGCCGGGGTGCTGGCCGCCGTGCTGATCGGCTCACTCTGGTTCGTGGCGATGCTGCGCACCTCTGAGATGCCCGGACACTCCTGAAGCTGCGGCAGGGCCGGCTGCGTGGCGGCGCTCACCACCCAGCCCGGCGGGCCCGCTCGCAACCGCTTCGGATCAGCTTAGGAACCGCCTGGGAAGCGCATCGGAACCGCACCGGATCCGCCGTCCCAATCGCCTCGAAGCCGCCCAGAAACAGACCAAAAACCGCTTTGAGCCCCGACGGAGCCTCCCCTGAAGCGCTTTGCCAGGGTTCCTCCTGCGGCCCCTGGCTTGTCCGCCCTTGGGAATTCTGGGCTGCATGAAAAGCACCGCACCCGACCGCCGGCCCGCGGCTACACCGATCCCTGAAGCGGGTGAGGGTCGACCCAGGAACGGCGACCCGGCGGGGAGCCAGCACCTCCCCCAGCCCCTTCAAAGGCCTGCTAGGGAAAGCCCGGACCGGAAAGCAAACCGAAAACCGGAGCCGAAACCGGAACGGAAACCAGAGCGCTCAGTAAAGCGGGAAGCCGAGCGACTGCGGAACCCCCTGAATGCAGCCCTGAGCGTGGCGCTGCTCCTGATGCTGCCCGTGTTGCTCGCAGGCTGCGCCGCCTCCAAGGCCCGCATTGAAGGGGCGCCCGCCGCCGATCTGCCCCTGCCACCCGGCATCCAGGTGGCCTTCAACCAGCGCGCCAACCAGCGCTATCGCAGCCCGATCAGCGGGCGCTGGCGCCAGGGGGATGACCTCGAAGCCTTGATCATCACGGCGATCCAGGGGGCCCAGCGGGAGATCCTGGTGGCCGTGCAGGAGCTGTCCCTGCCCCGGGTGGCCGAAGCCCTGGTGGCCGCCCAGCGCCGCGGCCTGCGGGTGGCGGTGGTGCTGGAGAACACCTACAGCACCCCTTGGAGCAGCCTCAACATTCACGACCAGGCGGCCCTGGCGCCGCACCAGCGCCACCGTGTCGCCCAGCTGGCGGCCCTCGGCCAGGGGGATGCGGTGGCGCTCCTGCGCCAGGGAGGGGTGCCCCTGATCGACGACACCGCCGACGGCAGCCGCGGCAGCGGCCTGATGCACCACAAGTTCATGGTGGTGGACCGGCGCGCGGTGGTGACCGGCTCGGCCAACTTCAGCCCCTCCTGCATCCACGGTGATCAGGATGACCCCAGCACCCGGGGCAACGTGAACCACCTGCTGCGCTTCGATAGCCCCGAGTTGGCCAACCTATTCGCCGCTGAATTCGCCCGCCTGTGGGGCGATGGTCCCGGCGGGCTTCCCGACAGCCGCTTCGGGCTGGCCAAGGATGAGGGGCCGGGCCAAAGGGTGCGGATCGGCGCCACCACAGTCACAGTGCTGTTCGCCCCCCACCGCCGCCGTGATGCCAACAATGGCCTCCTATGGCTGGAGCAGCAGCTCGCGGGGGTGCAACGGCGGCTCGACATGGCCCTGTTCGTGTTCTCAGGCCAGAACCTCGCCGATGCCCTAGCTGCCCTGCATCAGAAGGGCGTGCGCATCCGGCTGCTGGCCGATCCGGGCTTCGCCAGCCGCCCCTTCAGTGAGGTGCTCGACCTGCTGGCGATCAGCCAGCCGGATCACCGCTGCCTTCTGGAGGCCGGCAATCGCCCCTGGCAGAAGGCCCTTGAAGGAGTGGGCACCCCCAGGCTGGCCGGCGGCGACAAGCTGCACCACAAGATCGCCGTGCTCGATGGCCGCAGCGTGATCAGCGGCTCCTTCAACTGGAGCCCCAGCGCCTCTTTCCAGAACGATGAAACCCTGCTCCGGATCGATTCTCCCCTGCTGGCGGCCCACTTCGAGGCGGAGATCGATCGCCTCTGGCGGGGCGCCGAACTGGGGGTCACGGCACGACTGGAGCGCAAACGCCTGAAGCAGCGGCGCCTCTGCGGCAGCGGCCGGCAACGGCCGGAGATATCGAAACAACCTCTGCACATTCCCCGAGCCGTTTCCATCCCAGGATCCCCCGCAACCTGGCAAGGCCAGGAGAAAGAGGAGAACAGGCTAAATCATTTCCAACAATAGCAACATTCATGCCTCCCCAAACAAGCTCAGCACATCAAAGAGAAGAGCCACAGTGAGCACTCCTTGAGGAAGAAGCAATGCTCAATCGGGGCGTGGCGATTCACCTCGCGTGGCCCATACACTCCCGTGTTCACTTGAGATGACACCTGTCACTTTGAGCCCCATTGTTTGCCATCAAAAGAATCATAACAAGCCCTACTTCTTTCCCCAACCGTGCCCTCCTGCCTGCATTGCGGCAGGCCAACCGTCGAAGGGCTGGAGCAGAGCCTCACACCTCCCGCAGGCGGCCGATCCCGCGGCAAAACCTGTTGGCCTGCAGCCACCCCCTTCCTGCCGGGCACCCTTGCTGCCACTTCCCTTGTCGCGTTGCAGCACAGCCTGTGGCCGCATTGGGATTGCCATCGCCGCGGCCGATCCACCACATGATCCGCGCCTGATTTCTCCTCTGCGCTGCAATTCCGCCGCACCCCGCCGCGATCAGAACGACCCGGCTGTTGCAGCGCAGGTGGACACTGAAGCTACAGTCATTGGGAAGATAACTTACAGAGCGCCCCAACAACCCTTATTTTTGGGCAAGATCGAGAAGCTTCCTACTGCTAAACGGCTTCCATTCATGCAAACCAAATCCCCAACCTCCACCTCCTCCCCCATCGCCACCGATCCTTCTTTGGCCGGTGTTATGGAGGCCCTCTCGCTGGCGTTGTTGGGGATCTTTCTCGCCACAGTCGTCGTCAGAGCCTGGCCAGCCAAGATCCTGGATCCCCAGTGGCAGTTGGGCCTCGCCGCAGACCTGATCAACTCAGCTTCCCTGGCCATGGTGGGTGCCCTGCTCACCCCCCTGGCCCTGGCATTCAATCCAAGCAGCGATCGGCTGCGGTCCCGCCGCGATGCCTTCCGCCGCTTGGCCCTGGCCGCGGCGATCGGCTTCCTGCTGCTCATCCCCCTGCAGGCCTCCGCCGGCTGGAGGCTCTACAGCAGCGTCACCAGCAATGCCGAGCAACAGAGCAGCCAATCGGCCCGCAAGCTCACCGAACTCCGGCAGGCCATCACCACCGCCACCAGCCCGCAGGAGATCCAGGCCAAGCTCAATCAACTGGTGGGGAAAAACGCAGCTCTCACGCCAACCCAGTTGCGCACCCCGATCGATCAGCTCCGCCAGCAGCTGATCGCTGGAGTGGATCAGGCGGCCAATCGCCTCCAGCAGCGCATCGAGGCCCAGGCCGCATACAAGCCGGATCGGCTGTTGAAGGAAATCATCCGCATCGCTCTCTCATCGCTGTGCTATTCAGCCGGCTTCGCCTTCCTTTCTGGCGCCCTGCCGCGCAACAGCCAAAGGGGGTTTTCCTATGGCTGGGGCTCAGGCAAGCGGAAGTTTTGAAGAGCGGCTAAGCAAGCTGCTGGCGTGGGCCCTGGGC
The DNA here is from genome assembly GCA_943372025.1 of Synechococcus sp. UW140. GTDB lineage: Bacteria > Cyanobacteriota > Cyanobacteriia > PCC-6307 > Cyanobiaceae > Cyanobium. Next base: position 3,839 of record CALRXC020000075.1, read on the forward strand.
ACTTCTGGGGGCTTCCTCACGGGTTGGGACTACGATTTAATTTAATGCCTAGTCCAACGCGATGAATCCGGTGAGCGCCCCCCGAAGCCACTCCGCGCGCCTGGATGCGATCAATCTGATGCTGCGCGATCTACACACGCGGCACGATGAGATCCGCCACAAGGCGGCCTTCCGCGGCTGCACCAGTGAGCTGCTCACCCTGCAGCAGGAGTTGGTGGATTACCTGCTCACCAAGAAGCACGGCCTGCTCGGCACCGATCCGGCCGTCACCGAAGCTGACCGCAACTACAACTCCTTCACCTGAGCACCTCGCCGTTGCCCGTGGTTGTGGTGGGCGCCGGTCCGGCCGGCAGCGCCTTCGCCCTGCGAATGGCCCGCGCCGGCGTGACTGTGGAGCTCGTAGAGAGTCAGCAGCGCCACAGCGCCCTGATCCGCGGCGATGGCCTGATGCCGAGCGGTCTCGAGGCCCTGAACCGCATGGGCCTGGCTTCCCTGTTGGCCTCGCTGCCACGGCGGGAGCTGCGGGGCTGGAGCTTCCTGCTGGAGGGCCGCAGCCTGTTCTCGGTGGCCGAGCCGTTCGGTGGATCTGTGCCCTGCAGCCTGATCGACACGCCGGCCCTGCTGGAAGGGATGTTGGAGGAGGCCTTGGCCTGCCCCTCTCTGAGCCTGCGCCGGGGCCGGGCGGTGAAGGAACTGCTGCTAGAGCCTGAAGACACCCTGCCGGGCAGCGAAGGCCCAGCCCGGGTGGCGGGGGTGGTGCTCGACGACGGCACCGAGCTGCCGGCCGATCTGGTGGTGGGCTGCGATGGCCGCGGCTCCACCATCCGGCGCCTGGCGGGTCTGGAGCTGAACGAGGACAACCCGCCCCTCGAGGTGCTCTGGTTCGAGCTGGAGAACGAAGCCGCGGCCCACCTACAACCCTGGATCGCCGGCCGCTTCGCAACCCTGATCGGCGACACCGGCAGCTACGCCCTGTTCGGCACCGCCCGCGTCGGCGTGCGGCTGGGGTGGCTGCAGGAGCGGGGTGCCGCTGGCTCCCCCGTCCCCTGGCCGGAACGCTGGGCCCGCAGCGCTCCGCCCGAGCTGGCGGCGCTCTGGCGCAGCCTGCCCACCACCAGCGTTGGGCCACCGCTGCGGTTGGCGGTGCGCTCAGGGCTGGCGCCCCGCTGGCAGCGACCCGGCCTCTTGCTGCTCGGTGATGCCGCCCATCCGATGAGTCCGCTGCGCGCCCAGGGGCTGAACATGGCGCTGCGGGACGCGCTGGTGGCCGCCGAATGGTTGCTGCCGCTGCTTGGCGCGGGCAGGGGAGCCGGCGGTGATGAGGCCACCTGCGGTGATGAATGCGGAGATGAAATCGCCGTTGGGGCTGGAAGCGTCTGCGCTGATGGGATCCCATCAACGGATGCCGGGCGGATGGCTCCCGGCCCAGCCGCCGAGGAGCCCCCGCAGCGTCGCGAGTTTCAAGAACAGCTCGACCAGGCCCTGGTGGCGATCGCCGAGGCACGGCTGCCCGAGATTCGCGCGGTGCAGGCCCTGCAGCGCCAGGAGCTGGGCCGGGGAGAGCTGCTGCGTGGGCAACCCTGGCTTCGGCGCCTGCTGGCCGCCACCGCCAGCGTGAGCGGTCCGCTCTTGTCGCGGCGCTGGCAGGCCGGACAACCGACCCTGCGGACAGGCCTGCCGCTGCCCGAGGGCCCAGCATGATGCAATCCCAATGTTGTGCCGTTCCCTCGCCATGGCCCCGCTCCGCCGCACCGCCCCCCTGGCATCGCTGAGCCTTGGGCTGAGCGCCGGTCTCACCCTGTCGACGAGCCTCGCGGCTGGCCCTGCCTGGGCCGCCGAGGCCCCTTACCCACCGGCTACCACCTTCCGCGAGGTGCAGCTCACCGCCTTCAGCTGCGGACGGGACAACACCCAGGCCGACTGCGACAAGGCGCGCCGCCTGGCTGATCCGCTGCTCGATCACCCCCGGCTCTCCACCGCCTGCAAGGACGCCCTCTGGAGCGTGCGCCAGCTCTCGGTGGTCACACCGCAGAACAGCCCGGAGCGTCGCGATCCGATCGATAAGGCGAGCCGCGATGTGGCCGCCTACTGCCGCCAGCCCTACGTGGCCGATACGGCCCAGCCGACCACCAATCCCGGCGGCAAACCGTTCTCCTTCAAGGCGCTGAACCCCTGAATCGGGGCCGTGAGCGGCCAGGGCTAACTTGGTGCCCCGCCGACCCTGCCGAGCGCGCCGATGACCAGCTCCGACCTCGCCAACACCGTGCGGCAGGTGGCCCTGGCCCAGCCCTTCACCGACCAGAAACCCGGCACCTCGGGGCTGCGCAAGAGCAGCCGTCAGTTCCAGACCCCCCATTACCTCGAGAGCTTCATCGAGGCCTCGCTGCGGGAGATCCCCGGCGTGGCCGGCGGCACCCTGGTGGTGGGCGGCGACGGCCGCTACGGCAACCGCCAGGCCATCGATGTGATCGCCCGCATGGCGGCGGCCCATGGCGTGGCCCGGTTGATCACCACCACCGGCGGCATCCTCTCCACCCCGGCCGCCTCGAACCTGATCCGCAGCCGCGGCGCCATCGCTGGCATCATCCTCTCGGCCAGCCACAATCCCGGCGGCCCCGATGGCGACTTCGGCGTCAAGATCAACGGCGCCAACGGCGGCCCCGCCCCCGAATCGCTCACCGATGCGGTGTATGCCGCCACCAAGAGCCTCGCTAGCTACCGGATCGTCGATGTAGCCCCGCTGAACCTCGACGCCCCAGGCGAGCAGCAGCTGGGCGAGTTGGTGGTGGAGGTGGTCGACGGAGTCGACGACTACGTGGCCCTGATGCAGAAGCTGTTCGACTTCGATCGCATCGCGGCGCTGCTCAAGGGCGATTTCGCCGTGGCCTTCGATGCCATGCACGCCGTGACCGGCCCCTATGCCACCCGGCTCCTGGAAGGCCTGCTCGGCGCCCCGGCCGGCACCGTGCGCAACGGCACCCCCCTGGAGGATTTCGGCGGCGGTCACCCCGACCCCAACCTCACCTATGCCCACGACCTGGCCGAGCTGCTGCTGGAGGGAACCGACTACGCCTTCGGCGCCGCCTGCGACGGCGACGGCGACCGCAACATGATCCTGGGCCGCGCCTGCTTCGTGAACCCCAGCGACAGCCTGGCTGTGCTCACCGCCAACGCTACCCTGGTGCCCGGCTATGCCGAAGGGCTGGTCGGCGTGGCCCGCTCGATGCCCACCAGTGCCGCGGTGGATGTGGTGGCCACCGAGCTCGGCATCGCCTGCTTCGAAACGCCCACGGGCTGGAAGTTCTTCGGCAACCTGCTCGATGCCGGCCGCATCACCCTCTGCGGCGAGGAGAGCTTCGGCACCGGCAGCAACCACATCCGCGAGAAGGATGGCCTCTGGGCCGTGCTCTTTTGGCTCAACATCCTGGCGGTGCGGGGCTGCTCGGTGGCCGAGGTGATGGCGGAGCACTGGAGCCGTTTCGGCCGCCATTACTACTCCCGCCACGACTACGAGGCGATCGCCAGCGAGGCCGCCCACGGCCTCTACGACCGCATCAAGGCGATGCTGCCGGAGCTGGTGGGCCAGCCCTTCGCCGGCCGCACGATCGCCACCGCCGACGACTTCGCCTACACCGATCCTGTAGATGGCTCGCTCACCAGCGGCCAGGGCCTACGCCTATTGCTCGATGACGGCAGCCGCGTGGTGCTGCGCCTCTCCGGCACCGGCACCCAGGGCGCCACCCTGCGGGTGTACCTCGAGAGCTACGTGCCCCCCAGCGGCGACCTGGGCCAGGATCCCCAGGTGGCCCTCGGCGATCTGATCAGCGCCATCGATGCGCTGGCGGAGATCAAGGTGCGCACGGGGATGGAGCGGCCGACGGTGATTACTTGAGAAGCAACGCCATCAGGCGCGATCGCGGAGCGGACGAAAGCGATGCATGCCGAGGCTTGCTCAAATCAGGACAGGCAACAATCGTGGGGCCGAGAAAGAGGTTAAAGCCAATGCGCTTCACCATGAACTGACTGAGTAGGCATCTCCGGTACGGAATATCGAAGGATCTCAACAGTTGATCTTCATGGCGCGGTGCCTATCTCAACCCCCTGATAAGCTCCGCCTGCCCCGCTTTAAACACACCGGCAATTTCATCAGGCTTCAACAGCCGGTTCCACAAAGCCACATGGCAAATCGCCCCACAGAAGGCGGTTTTGCCGATCGACCCGCCCAGCGTCAGGACTCCCGGCCCTTGCCGGGGTTGAACGTTCCACTCCGGCGGATTGTTGTACTTGGGGCCGGGGTGGGGTGGGTGCCTTTTATTGGACAGATATGGCCCCTGACATCGTTAACCCCGGGCGGGAGGAACAGGGTTCGGTCTCAGTGTAGACATCATATGGAGTTCTGCCTCCCAGGGAGCTGTGCGGCCTTACATGGCAGTACCTCCATAGGAAGCGGGCGAGGCTGATCTCAGCTTCCCAGCCATCGCTGTAGGCACGCAGGTAGACCTCCTCGTACTTGACTGTGCGCCACAGCCGTTCAACGAGGATGTTGTCGTAGCAGCGCTTCCTACCTGACCAGCTGATTTTGATCTTCACGGCCTGCAGCTTGGCCACGAAGTCGGATGAGGTGAACTGGCATCCTTGGTCGGAGTGGAAGATCCCTGGCTTGCGGCCGCCCTCCAACGCCATCGCAAGGGCATCCAAACAGAACTCCGTGTCAAGGCTGTTTGAGAGCTTCCAGCTGAGTATATTCCTGGAGAAGAGATCAACAATCGCCACCAGGTAGAGGAAACCTTTCCGCATCGGGATGTAGGTGATATCGGTGGCCCACACCTGATCCACTGCCGTGAGCATGCTGAGATCCACCAGGCAGGTGAATCGCCCGGATGGATGACCAGGGACCGTGGTGCGCGGTTTCTGGTAGATCGCCCGTAAGCCCATGCGCTGCATGAGGTTTCGCACTCGGTCACGGCTGATCGGGATCCCATCTCTGGCCAGGTAGTCCACCATCCTGCGGCTGCCGCTGCAGGGATCTTCCAGGTAGAGAACATCGATTCTGGCCATGATCCGCAGTGTCGATTCCCG
>CALRXC020000076.1:0-8796 GCA_943372025.1 Synechococcus sp. UW140
TGCGAAATGGCTTGGCGGGCGCGCCAAAGCCCTTACAGAATTGCGCAGCGTAGTAATCCTCCAGCTCATCCCAGGGAATGAGCTCGGCCAATTTGATCCAGCGATTATCGCCTGAGAGTTTGCCGCCAAATGGCAGAAAGAAATCTGCCAATGAAAGCTGATGGCGATGCACGCGCCGGTACATGTGGAAAACTTTGGGCGGCTTTTTGGCTCAAATTAGCCGATTTCAGCACATTTTACCGCTTTCAACAGCTCAGATCAACTGCAGCGGAAGCGATCTTCCATTTTTCAGGAAGCCCTACCTAACTGTATGGCCAACCGCCACACCTTTACGGTCGTGGCCTCATCAAGATTCTAAGCTCTAATTGTAGAGATAGTCTGATGCAATGGATTCAGATCCGCTGCAGCGACTTGGCCTTGTCCTTGAAGTCGCTGAGCAGCAGTTGCAGGTAGGTCACCTTGCGGAGCTTCACGTTGGCCGTGAGTGACATCCCCACCTGCAACGGCAGGATGGCGCCGCTCTTGAGCTTGAGCTGCTGGCTATTGAGGCGGATGTCTACCGGGAAGCGGTAGAATTGCTTCAGCTGATCCGGCGGCAGGGCATCGGAGCTGATCTTGCGCACCGTGCCCTGCAGCACGCCGAAGTCAGTGGCAGGGAAGGAATCGATGCTGATGTCGGCGGCCTTGCCCACCTGCACGAAACCGATGTCCTTGCTGGGCACCTCGACACGGGCCTCAAGGCGATCGAAGGGAACAATCTTCATCACGGGCTCGCTGGTTTCGGCCACGAAGCCTTTGGATTTCGGCTTGAGCTCGAACACCAGGCCCGCTTCCGGCGCCCGGATCGCCTGGTAGCGGATGTTCACGTTCAGCTCGATCAGCTTGCTGCGCAGGTCCGCCAAATTGCTTGAGAGTTCGCGGGCCCCCTGCTCCAGGATCGCCTGCTGGCGCAGCCGTTCCACCTTCGCCTGCTGCAGCTGTCCCGCCACCTCCTGCACCTTGTTGCGCTGCTGCAGGAACTGCAACTCGGCGGTGGCGCCCTCTCGATTGAGTTTGTCGAGCCGGCTGAGCACCTCCTTCTCAAGCACGAGGCTGTCGCGGAGCACCTGTTGTTCGGTGTCATTCACCGCCAGGTAGCGGTTGAGCTCCTCCTGCTTGAGGCTCAGCTGCTGCTCCTTGAACAGGATCGTCTTCTCCACGCTCGCCTTGCGGTCCTGGGTGGCCTCGGTGTCGAGCTTCAGCAGTAGCTGGCCCTTCTTCACTCGGTCCCCCTCCTTCACCAGCACCTGATCCACCACGCCACCCACCGGCATCTGCACATCCTTCACCACGCCCAAGGGTTCCAGCTTCCCCGGAGCGGTCACGATCTCCTCGGTCTTGGCGAGGACCAGCCAGCCCAGACCAAAGCCAGTGACACCAATCAGGGCCCAGCTGATGCCACGGGCCCAGAAGCGTGACTGCTGCAGCACCACATCATCGCTGTCGCTGTGGATAGAGCGTTCAATGCTGTTTTGTGCTCGGCGGAAGAGGTCGTTGGGCGTTGGCATCCGGGGGGGCATCAGCTGGCCTCCTGCTGGCGATAGAGGGCGTAATAGCGGCCTTTGAGTGCCATCAATTCCTCATGGGTTCCGGTTTCAACGATTGCGCCCTGGTGCATCATCACGATCTGATCGGCCCGCCGAATCGTGGAGAGCCGATGGGTGATGAAAAACACGCTGCTTTCCTTGAGCGACTCCCTGAGGTTGTCGCACACCTGGCGTTCGGTGTCGTAATCCAGGGCGCTGGTGGCTTCATCCATCACCAGCAGCCGGGGATTGCTGAGCAGGGTGCGGGCGATCGCGATCCGTTGCCGCTGGCCTCCGGAGAGGGAGGCGCCACGCTCGCCCACGGAAGTGCTATATCCGTTCGGCAGCTCCATAATGAAATCATGGGCGGCAGCGATCCTGGCGGCCTGCACGATCGCATCGGATGACGCCTCGGGGTTGGTGAGGGCAATGTTCTCGCTGATCGTGCCGGAGAAGAGCAGGGGGTCCTGGGGCACAATGCCGATCTGACGGCGCAGCGAATAGAGCTCCACCTTGTCGATGTCATAGTGATCCACCAGAATTCTTCCCTTGGTGGGTGAATAGAGGCGGGGTAAGAGCTTCATCATGGTGCTCTTGCCGCTGCCGCTCTGGCCCACCACCCCCACAAAGGTTCCCTGGGGGATATGGAGGTCCACATTCTTGAGGACCTCAGGCGATCCGGGGGCAAAGCTGAAGCTCACGTTCTCGAATTTCACCTCACCGTGTACCGGTGGCAGGGGGATGTTGGCCTTGTCGGTTGGGCTTGATTCCTCCGGCGTGTCCACCACATCGGCCAGCCGCTCGAACGACACCCTCAGCTCTTGGATGTTCTGCCAGATCGAGGAGAGGCGAAGCAGGGGCTGAGTTACATAGCCGCTGATGATCCGGAAGGCGATCAGCTGGCCGAGGGTGAGTTCACCCTTGAGCACCATGGCGGCCCCCACCCAGAGCACCAGCAACTGGGAGAGCTTCTGCAGCACCTGGCTGGTTTCATTGAGGAAGGTGCCGGTGATCGTTTTCTCGAAGGTGCGGGCGATGTATTTGGCGTAGAAGTCTTGCCATTTCCAACGGCTCACCATCTCCACGTTCTGGGCCTTCACCGTCTGGATGCCGGTGAGAACCTCCACCAGGTGGCTCTGGGTGCGGGCGTTCTCCTCGGCTGCCTGGCGGTACTGGCGGCGGAACAGGGGGGCCCCCAGCAGGGTGAGGGCGATCTGGATCGGCAGCACCGCCAGGGCAATGATCGTGAGCAGCCAGCTGTAGATGGCCATCACGATGATGTAGATTACCGAGAAGGCCGCATCCAGCAGCGTCATCAGGGCTTGGCCGGTGAGGAAGTTGCGGATCTTCTCCAGCTCGGCGATGCGGCTCCCCAGTTCCCCCACCGGGCGGCGGTCGAAATAGCCGAGGGGCAGCCGCAGCAGGTGGTCGATCACCTCGGCGCCGAGCCGCAGGTCGATCCGGTTGGTGGTGTCGGTGAACAGGAAGGTGCGCAGGGAGCCGATCACCCCCTCCATCAGGGTCACCACCACCAGCGCCATCCCGAGGATCTGCAGCGTGTCGAGGCTGCGCTGGGCGATCACCTTGTCGATGATCACCTGGATCAGGAGGGGATTGGCGAGGCTGAAGAGCTGCACCACGAAGGAGGCCAGCAGCACCTGCAGCAACATGCCGCGGTAGCGCTTCAGGGCGGGCCAGAACCAGCCCGGGCCGAATTTCTGGTCCGGTGTGTTGGTGCTGCGCTCAAACAGCAGGAGCTCCAGACCTTCGGGATAGGCCTCGGCAATCTCCGCCGGCTTGAGCTGCACCCAGCCATCAGCGGGGGAGGCCAGCCGCAGCCCAGCGGCATTGCTGGCGGTCACCACCGCGAAGCTGCCCTTCCAGGGAATCAGGCAGGGGGTGATCAGCCGGGTGGCGGAGCCGGCCGTTACCTTCGCTCCGGTTACCAGCAGGCCGAGCATGGCGGCGATCTGGCCGCAGAGCTGCAGGTCGGGTTCAAGGCCACGGCGCAGCTTGTCGCGCAGCACTTTGTCGATGGCGTCGCGCCGGTAGGGCAGTTCGAGGATCTGGCCCAGCATCTGGAAGCAGGCCAGGGTTTCTTCGAGGGTGCCCCGGGCCCGCACCAGCTGCAGCCCCCGAGATGGGTTGCTGGCGCCGAGATCAAGGCTGGTGGGTTGACTGGCGCTACTGGAGGGCCCGCTTGCTCCGTTGGCCGCTTCCGGCGCTGTCGCGAGGTTGCTGCCTGCGCCGACGACGCTCGCGCTTTGCTGCACCTCCGGGTCGGTGGCTCCCTCGCCCACAGCCAGCAGCCGCAGGGGCAGCGGCGGCCGTGGCCGTGGCAGGGGGGAGTCGGCATCGAGGCGGCTGCCGATTGCCAGACCCGGCACATTGGCGCTAGCCAGCACCCAGTGTTCGTTCGCCCCCAGCGCCGGCGGTCTGGAGCCGGCGGGGGCGTCCACGGCCCGCACGGCGTCACGCAGGCGCCTCAACCGTTTCTGCCAGCTGTTCGGATCGAAGCTCGGGGCGCCGGCGTGGGCGCTGTCCCGCAGCTGCAGCAGCGCATGGAGTTCGGCGGTCCACACCTGATCGGCACACCAGCTCCGCAGCCCCGGTTCGCTCTGGAGGAGCTCCAGCATCACCCCATCCGGGATGCTCGCCGCCTGCAGGGGTGTGGCGGCGCTCACCGCCTCGCAGCCCTCGGCTCGCAACAGGGAGGCCAGCCCGATGATCGATCCCGCCCCCAGGCGCTCCACCGTGAAGGGCCGGCCTTCGCGCTCCCCGAGCAGGCGCGCCTCGCCAGCAAGCACCACCAGGATCCGGTCACCGACGGTGTCGCCGGGGCTCACCATCTCGCCCTCGCGGAAACGCACCAGGTTGAGGCTCCGCTCCAGGCTCCGCCGTCCTTCGCTGGAGAGGGTGTTGAAGGGCGCGATCGTGGCGAGCGCTTCGGGTGATCCCTGCAGAGAAGCGGTCATGCCGTTCGGTGGGCGGCCAGAAGGAGCGCCACTTCCTCATCGACCCATTCGTCGAATAGTTCCCGGGCCATGCGATCGCGCATCTCGGTGTCAAAGCTCGCCGAGCGTAGCGATTCAAGCCGCACCACCAACCACCATTGTTCGATTCGAAGCGGAGCCTCCAGCTGGCCGGGTCGGCTGGTGCGCAGCAACTCCGCCAGGGCTGGATGGGCCTGCAGGATGGGCACCGGTCCCACCACGCCCCGGGTGGAGCGCTCCGGACCCTGAGAATAACCGGCCGCCAGTTCGGCGAAATCGGCCTCTCCCTCGGCGATGCGGAGATAGAGCTCCCGGGCCAGGGCGGCATCCTCAACGCGGAGCAGGCTGTAGATCACCTGGTCGAGCTGGTTCTTGCGGGCCAGAAAGCGCTGCTCGGCGCGGTGGGAGAAGTGATCCTCGCAGTGGCGATTGATCCTGCGGGGCAGTTCCGTCTGCCAGAGGGCATCGGCTTCCGAGAGCCCATGGCTCTTGAGGTGCTGGATCACCGCCTCGGTGGAGCCCAGCCGGTTGGCGGCCCCCCAGGCTTGGCGGCCCTCCATGCTCTCTTGTTCACTGACGCTCACATCAGCCACGGCTGCGGCGATCACGCTCTGACGCAGTAAAGGAACCAGCAGGCCATGGCGGGCCAGGGCCTGCCAGAGCTCGGGTGGGATGGCGGGTAGGCGCACCGGGCTGGAACCGCGATCCCTGCTGGTGATCAGGGATGCCACCGAAGCACCGCTGGGTGGATGGGGTGCGTGGGTCAAGGCTGGAGGCAGCCACGGATGTCAATCCATCTTGCCGGAGCCTGGGCGGTTGGGCGGTCTTCTGGGTTGCTTTGCCAGGCGGTCAGTCCATGCTGGGCCCTGGAGCCGGTGCGGCCAGCAGGGCTCGCAGACCCGCTTCATCGAGTACCGCCACCCCGAGGCTTTCGGCCTTGGCCAATTTGCTGCCCGCCTCAGCGCCGGCCACCACCCAGGTGGTTTTCCGGCTCACCGAAGAGCTCACCCTGCCGCCGGCCGCCTCGATCAGGGCCTGGGCCTGGCTGCGGGAGAGGCCCTCCAGGGTGCCGGTGAGCACGAAGGTCTGGCCCTCCAGGGGCCGCTCCCCCGCCGGTGTGGCGGCAGCCTGCCGCTCCCCCTCGCCGGCAGCCAGGGAGAAGCCGAGGCCCTCGAGCTCCGCCAGTAGCGCCTGGTTGGCCGGCGTGGCGAACCACTGCTGCAGCGACTGGGCGATCTCGCCGCCGATCCCGAACACCGCCGTGATCAGCTCCGGGGTGTCCAGCGCTGCCGTGGACAGATCGGCGGCGCTGGGGAAGGCCCGGGCCAGGGCCTTGGCAATCACCTCGCCAACGTGGTGGATGCCGAGGCCGTAGAGCTGGCGGTGCCAGGGCTGCCGCCGCGAGGCCTCCAGCGCCGTCACCAGGTTGGCAGCCGATTTCTCCCCCATCCGCTCCAGGCTGGCCAGCAGGGCTCCATCGAGCCGGTGCAGATCGGCGATCGAGTGCACCAGGCCCCGGTCCACCAGCTGCTCGATCAGCTTGCTGCCGAGCCCATCCACATCCAGGGCGCCCTTGCTCACCCAGTGCCGCAGAGAGCCCCGCAGGATCGCCGGGCAGCTGCTGTTGACGCAGCGGGTGGCGGCCTCGCCCTCCTCGCGCACCAGCTCCGAGCCGCATTCCGGGCAGGTGTGGGGCAGGGCCAGGCGCACCGCGCCGGCGGGCCGCAGCTCCGGCAACACCCGCACCACCTCGGGGATGATTTCGCCGGCCTTGCGCACCACGATCGTGTCGCCGGCGTGCAGATCCAGCTCGGCCAGTCGGTCGGCGTTATGGAGGGTGGCGCGGGCCACGCTGGTGCCGGCCAGGGGCACGGGCTCGAATTCAGCCACCGGTGTCACGGCGCCGGTGCGGCCCACCTGGCAGCTGAGCCGCAGCAGGCGACTGGGGGCCTCTTCGGCGGCGTACTTGAGGGCGATGGCCCAGCGGGGGGCCTTCTGGGTGAAACCGGCGCTGTCCTGCAGACGCAGGTCGTCGAGCTTCACCACCACGCCGTCGGTGGCGTAGGGAAGGGCCTTGCGGGCCTCCTCCCAGCGGGCGAAGAAGGCCTCCACCGCCGCCAGATCGGCCAGGCGCTCCGCATTGGGATTCACCCGGAAGCCGGCGGCTTCCAGCCAACGCAGGCATTCCCACTGGCTGCGGGGGGGCGGCGGATCGCCGGCGTCGGGCAGGTGCAGGGTGTAGGCGAAGAAATCGAGCCGCCGCGCCGCCACCACCTTCGGATCGAGCTGGCGCAGGGTGCCGGCGCAGGCGTTGCGGGGGTTGGCGAAGGCGGCCTCGCCGCGGGCAACCCGTTCGGCGTTGATCGCCGCGAAGGTGGCATCGGGGATCAGGGCCTCGCCCCGCACCTCCACCCAGGCCGGCGGATCGGCCAGCTGCAGGCGCAACGGCACGCTCTGGATGGTGCGCACGTTGGCGGTGATCTCCTCGCCCCGCTCGCCGTCGCCCCGGGTGGCGGCCCGCACCAGCACGCCGTGCTCGTAGCTGAGGGCCAGGGCGTTGCCATCAATTTTCAGCTCCCCCACCATCGGCAGCGCCGGCAGCGCTTCCCCCGGCGCCGGGGTGCGATCCAGCACCTTCAGCAGGCGGCCATACCAGGCCTCCAGCTCCTCCAGGGAGAAGGCGTTGTCGAGGCTGAGCAGGCCGATCCGGTGCTCCACGCTGCCAAAGCCTTCGGCAGGTTGCCCCCCCACCCGCTGGGTCGGACTGTCGGGGCTGAGCAGCTCGGGGAAGCTGCCCTCCAGCTCCAGCAGTTCGCGGTAGAGCCGGTCGTAGACCGGGTCTTCCATCACGGGTGCATCGAGCACGTAGTAGGCGTGGGCGGCTCGTTGGAGCAGCTGACGCAGTTCGGCGGCCCGCTGGCGTTCGGCGCCGCTGGGCCCCGGGTTCGGGGCCGGCAAGGCGGCCGGATCAGGAGGCGCTGGGCTGGTCAGCTCAGACGGCGGTTCGGATGGCAGTTCAGATGGTGCTGGGGACGGCACTGCGGATGGTGTTACAGACGGTGCTATGGAGGGGCTGCCGATCGTCTTGGCGGCGATCGCGACCACCTTGCCTGCAGGGCACTCCATGCTGCAGGGCTGGCACCCCAGTCGACAGAACAGGCGTTCACAAAACCCCTAACGCTCCCGCAGGATCCCAACGGCCCTGCGCCGACGCTCCCGGCTTAGCCGTTTTGCGCAACTCCGCAGGGTGCGCCTCTCGGCGTCGCTCCGCAAGGTGCGCCTCTCGGCGCAACAGCTCCCGGGTGGAGGAACGGGGCGCCGGCAGGGAGCCAAGGAACGACGACCCAGCCCGGCCGATCTGGACGGCAAGGCCGGGCGTGATCGCCAGCACCCCAGGGCATGACCCTGCAGCGGCATGCCATGTGGCCATCAGGCAACTCATGAGCCGTTTATGTTGTCATCACGCAACTTCGTCCGCCGGCCTTGCCCCAGCTCAGTCCCATCGTTCAGCATCCGCCGGCAGCCCTGGAGCAGGCCCTGCAGCGGCTGGGGCGCAACATCCGCACCGCCCGGCTGCGGCGCCGCTGGCGGCTGGAGGACGTGGCCGAACGGATGGGCGTGAGCCGCTTCACGGTGGCCGATGTGGAGCGCGGCAAGCCCGGCACCTCGATCGCCGCCTACCTCGGTGCCCTCTGGGTGCTGGGCCTGCTCGATCAACTGGAGGTGGTGGCCGATCCCGACCGGGATGAGGAGGGCAAGGCCCTGGAGGCGGCCCGCCAACCGGGCCAGGCCCCCCGCCGCCATCGATTCGACGACGACTTTTGATCCTCCTCGCCCAGAGCTAGCACTCGCCTTTCATGCCATCGGATCTCGAGTGCTACGTCTATGTGGTCCCGCCGGGCAGCACGGAGTTCGTCACGGCGGGTCGGTTTTCGCAGAGCCGCGATCGGCAAGACCAACCCGTGGGCACGTTCGTCTATGGGCGCCGCTATCGGGAGCGCGCGGACGCGGTGGAGCTCGATCCGGTGCAGCTGAAGCTGCACCAGGGGCCCTTCGTGTCGCTACCCACGTCAAGGTGTCCATCCGTGGACTAGGAGTCTGTTGCGCGTAGATCTCCGAGCAGAAGATGGTGACGTTTCAGCTGCCGAAGAGATTCAGACCGGAATCAAACTGAGAAAGACGTGAATCGATTGCGGGTCGATGATTCGCTCAGTTCAGCTGTTCTGCAATCGATCTCG
>CALRXC020000077.1:0-8607 GCA_943372025.1 Synechococcus sp. UW140
AGTGGATGCGAGCACCGGTGAGTTCGGTGCCGTTGGCCAGCTTGTAGGCGTAACCGGAGGTTTTGGTGATTTCCGATTGAACAAGGAGGCGAATCGTGTTGGCATCCTTGAGGTAGGCACCCATGCCATCGGGGGTGCCGGTGGGGATGTAGCCCCTCACCGATTCTCCGATCGTGAGGAGTTCGGAGACCTTCAAGTCTGAAACCCTGGCCCTGAGCAGGGGGGTATTGCCATCAGGGAACACCGTGTCGATGGCTTTGATCGAAAGGTTCTGAATCCTCTGGTCGCCCACGGCTGAGGTGTCCACCTGGGCGTATGCCTTGTCCGGTGATCCATGGAAGGATTTCAGGAAGCCCTGCAGGGCGGCTTGCTCGCCCAGGGCATTGGCTGGCACCACGTCGGCGGCGGTTAGGTCTTTGCTGGGATCAATCGCAGCTGACACCTTGCCGTCGTTCAGCAGGTAGCGGAAGTTGGTTGCGTTGGCCTTGATGGGATAGCCATCGCCACCTTGGGCCATGAAGTTCAAGGTCACCATCGAAATGGTCTTCGGAGCGTCCGCCAGGACCACACCGTTATCGGCAACCTTGCTGATCAGGCTGCCGCCAAGATCAACGACGGCCACGTCTTGAACCTTCTGGCCGGCAGGCTTGCTGGGATCGAATGAAAAGCGAATGCCACCGATCTGTGCATAGCCGCCGTTGCCGGCGCTCAAGCCGGCTGCATAGTTGAGAATCGCCAGCAGTCCTGTTGGTGTGGTGTCAAACACCATCAGCTTGTTGTCGAAGCGCAGGGCATTTTCGATTTCAAGTTGTGAGATCGCTCCTGCCATTTTGACATCAGTTGCAGCTGGTTTGCCTTTGCTACCATTCGCATCAATCGTGCCGATCGAGGCACGGATGCCACCACCGTTCTTCAACGAGGTGATCACCGCACCAGCACTGAGGGCCTTGGCGGCCACGAACAAATTGGCGTCCGCAGTGAGGTCGCCGAGATTCACTTCCTGAGCTCGGCCAAACACCCGGTCTCCCTCCAGGTAGACGCTGGTGTACCCGTAGACGGTCCCATCCTTACTGGCGATCACCTTGTCGATCGACGAGGTGATTTCTGCAACTGCCTTGCCAATGGTGCTGCTTTGGATGATGTCTTCGACGCTCTGGCCACTGCCGTAGGCAGCCTTCAGAGCTGCGGCAGATGCAGCGTAGGCACCATTGAGTTTGTCATCCAGGGCGCTGGTAATGACGTTGCCGTTGGCATCGAAGTTAACGACCAGTCTGCCCAAGTAGGAATATTCCGTGTCCGTCGTGACGATGACGGTGGGCTTGCCGTCCTTGTCGTTGACAACGATGGGGTAGCTATCGGTGCTGATGAAGTTCCCGTCGTGGCCGTTGAAGGCAACGGCCACATCGTTGGCATCGCCCAGGCGCTCATGGCCGCCACCCGCCACCATCACGTCCACACCGCTCAGGAGCGGTGCCAGGGCTTTGTTGCGCTCGATCAGGCCATCGAGCTGATCCACCATCACCACCTTGTTCACGCCGGCGGCGATCAGGGCGTTCACCGATGCCTGCACGTAAGCGGCCACTTCCTGTAGATCGCTGGTGGCGTCATTGGCGTCATCCTTGACCTTGGTGCCGTTGGGAGATGACTTGGTGAGCAGATCCCAGGTGGTGGCGCCCACGATGCCGATCTTTTCACCCCCTTTGGTGACGATCGCGTAAGGGGCGATCTTGGCCTTGATCTCCGAGGCTTCCTTACCCGCGAAGGCATTGGTGGCGGTACCGCCCAAGCTGGCATCAGCCAGCCCCCTCAGGGAGCTGTCGGCGCTGAAGTCGAGATTGGAGGTGATGAAGGGGAACAGGGCTCCCCCCCAGGTGCCCGATGCTGCGAAGGCGCCGCTGAGCACCGGCGAACCGAGATCAAATTCATGGTTACCCAGGGCCGACACATTGGTGCCGAACAGGTTCATGATCGCGATGTCAGGGCGACCAAGAGCCGTGGTTTTGATCGCTGCGCTTGTGTTGAGGGAGGGATCGGCGCCGCCCACCAGCCAGGGGCCGGGGATGAAGCTGTCGCCTTCAGCGATCACCAGGGTGTTGAACTGATCATCGAATTTGTCGATCAGTGCTCCCATCACGGGTGCTGTCTTCGTGCCCAGCAGTCCGCTTTCGCCGTAGTAGTGCAGGATCTGCAGACTGAAGCTGGGATTGATCTGTTTGATTTCCAGATCCTTGCTGACTTCATTGCTCACCAGCAGCAGATCCTTGCCGTTGGGGCTCTGGGCTGCAGGGATCACCGCAAGCCCTTCGGGCGAAACCACGCCGCTGGCGGATTTCTGGAAGTCAACCAGATAGGCGCTGTAGGGATTGCTGATGTCGAACGTGGCGATGCTGCTGCTGGTGCCACGCTCGAGTCCTACGAAGGCATAGCTGCGACCCCCCACGCTTGCCACGGCCACATTTTCAGGCTCTGAGCCCTTGTCATCGGAACGGCCGTCGTCGTAGATGCCCGCTGCAATCGCGGCACGGTCAATCAGATCGCCGCTGTCCCACACCACATTGCCAAGGGAGTCGATGATGGTGATCGAGCGTCCGCCATACGCGAATTTCTGCTCATAGCTAGGGGTGCTGGTGTCGTCATTCCCCAGATCCTTGATCGTCTTGAGTCGGGTATCCGGTGCAATGCCGCTCACGCCGGTGCGCTGTTCGTCGTTGTATGCGGCGCCTTCTGCTGTTGTGACCCCACCGCTGGTGAAGGGGCCCCCATCTGGGCGCACACGGCCATCCCCTTCGTTGGCAATAACGGTGAACGTCTGGCTGGATCCATCGATGCCTTTGGCCTGGTAAGCGGCAATGCCATCAGACATCCGCAGGCCATAAACATTCTGATTTTTCAGCAGCTTGATGCCACCGTCTCGGTCGTTGGCGTCAAGGAAGGTGGGCGCAAAGCTCACCAGGCCCAGCTGGGTGCGAGCATCGGCGGGATTAGCCCAAACATAGGTTTTTGTGCCGTTGATGTCGGAAGCGAGGCTATATTTAGCTTTGTCCGCCGGGCTGAGAGCGTTGTAGGCAGCTGCATCGAGTGCAGTTACGCCGAAGTCGTTGTCATTGATGACGGCGAGGCGGCCGTCATCGAGTAGGGCCAGGCCTTCTGGCTTGTCATTAGGGATATAACCTTCACTGGCAAGGTTGGTGATCAGCACCTTGCTCGCAAGCCTGATATTTTGGCTGGCCAGGCTGTCAATGCTACTGTTCTCTTCGTTATTAACTGTATTATTGAGGATGTTGGTGGCACCCTTCAGGCTGACCTCAAAAACCAGCTTGTTGCTCAGTGCGCCGGCGGTTGAGTCCCGTTCCAGAACAAAAAACACCCCGCGAGCTGCGTCATACGCTACGTCGCCGATCTTGTCGACACCGTTGGCGTAGAGGGGCGTGTCAGTTCCACTCACGGTGCCTTTGCCGGCCATGGCGTAGAGGTATTCACCGCTGGGTTTGCCGTTGTTCGCATCCACTTCCAGAATTCGCACCAACGAACTCCTTCGTCCGTCATTAGCGCCGATGTCATCCAGCGGGCTTTGCACAAAGGCATAGAGCTTGCCCTTGACGGCGTCGTAGGCCATGCCTTCGAAGCCGCGGTTTGTCTGTCGCTTGGCGTATTCGGCCGGCAGGCTTTCGACGCCAAGGGCGCCCGCACTCAGCCCAGCCGCTGCAGCCGCGCCAACGGGCACGTAGCGCTCGGTAAGTTGGCCTGTTGGGCTGAACTTATAGATTGAGGGCCGGTACTCATCGCTCATCCAGATGTTGCCCTCCTTGTCCTGAACGATCGATTCCAGATCCGCGCCCAGGGGGTCGTAGTTGAGGAGGTTGCCATTGGCGTCTACAGGGATCTGATCGCCTTTGCCATTGGAGCGGCCTGTGATCGGAGTGCTTCCATCTTTCTGGGTTAGCTTCACTTCAGCCACAACGGTTACGAAGCCGCTGCGCTCATCCAGCGCCAGTTTGTAGAACCGCGCCTGATAATCGGGCAGCAGGAAAGGCTGCACTGCATCAGGGGTGCCGTCAGTGCCCGGGCTGCCATCGGCCTTCACCACATCCTTGCTGCCGCCGTTGCCATTGGCCCCGCGGTCCGCCGGGGAGAGGAAGGTGAGGCGCCCCAGGTTGTCTCGGCCAGTGGCATACAGGCCGGAAAGCCCTCCCCCTGGCACGACTGCACCCCCTGCCGTCGTACCGGGGCTGGCAATGCTCAGGTCGTAGGTGGTGACGCTGGCCTGGCCACGCACGTAGTCCTGGACGCCAACGCTGCGCAGACTGGCCAGGTTGGGGGCGCCGCTGCCGGTCAGATTCACAACACCAATGGCGTTGTTTTCCTGGAAGGTCACGTAGGCCTTGCTGCCATCGGCGCTGATCGCCACATATTCCGGTTCCAGGTCCTGGGCGGCCGTGGTGCCGCTCTTGCCTGAGATGCGGATCCCCAGGCTCCTGAGCTCGGCCTCGCGCCCGTTGAGTCCTTTGAAGTCCACTGTGGCCACAGTGGAGCTGGCAGGTGTCCCTGCGTTGACCGTGATCACGGAGATCGTCCCTTCCGGATCGACGGCGAAAAGCTCGTCCGGTTCCCCCTCATTGGCCACGACCAGCTTTGTGCCATCCGGTGTGAAGGCCAGCGAATCGGGCACGATCCCCACGGCCACTTCGCCCGCAGCGGTGACGATTGCGGATCCTTCGCTTCCACTGACGGTGAAGAAGGCCACCGAGCCTTTGGTGTAGCGCTCCGTGCCGTTGCCCTCAATGGCCACGGCGACCAGCCCGTTGCTGCTCACCGCCACGCTGTTGGCAGGGCCGCTCAGATCAATCAGCTGTTTCAGGCTGGGAGCGGTCGGATTGCTGAGATCAACCACCGAGAGCTTGTTGCTGCCGCCGGTCGTAAAGACAAGCCGTGTACCGCTGTGGAAAGCACTGATCTCGGCCCCTCCCACGGTCAGCCTCAGGGTTCCCAGGCTGGTGAGATTGGTGAGAGGAGTGGAAGTCACGGAAAGACGCATTGGTGCTGCCTGCTACTTTTTCAAAGCCCGATTAAGATCAAGTAATGGAGGTGTGCTCCGCGCAGCCAGCTGGATGTGTCGCAGATGACGCGCTGAGGTGTGCAACGCGTTTCGCCGCTGCATGTTGCCGCAGTTGCCGGGCGAAGCCGCACCTGGGCGCGCGCGCGCATGTCGGAGGTTATATCGGCGCGAGTTGACGCCGGGTGATTCTGAATGAGCAAATAGTGCGCACCGACGTGGTTCGCGAATGCAGCCTAATCCGGGGACTTATTCTTTAGCTTTTGAGCCGCTTCCAATGCCGATCGTCGTTCCCATTGCCGCAGACTCGGCGATACAATCCTTGCTATCGAAGCCATTCTGGGCGGCGCTGATTTTGATGACCACGATCACATCGTTGCTCTTCAGCCCCTCAGCCTGGTCTGCGTTGCTGCCCCTGCTGGCCTCCCCCGTCGGCGCGGTGGCTTTCGTGCCCCTCTACGCCCTCTGGGTCACCCTGCTCCTGCCGGGGGTGTGGGCTTCGATGCTGGCCGGCGTCCTCTACGGCACCTGGTGGGGCACTTTGGTGGTGTTCCTGGGGGCCTGCCTCGGCGCCGAGATCGTTTTTTTACTGGGGAGAGGCAGGCTGCGGGGCTGGGCCCGGCGGCGACTCGCGGCGGCCCCGAAGTTGCTGGCGGTGGAGCAGGCCGTGAGCCGGGAGGGGCTACGACTGGTGTTGCTCACCCGCCTCTCGCCGGCTTTTCCCTTCAGTTTGCTCAACCTTGCCTATGGCCTCAGTGAGGTGAGTCTGCGGGATTACACGATCGGGCTGATCGGGATCCTGCCGGGCACGGTGCTGTTCTGCGCCCTCGGGGCCCTGGCGGGCGATGTGACGCGCTTCAACACGGTGCTCGCGGGTCAGGCCGATCCCCTCACCTGGGTGGTGCGGATCCTCGGGATCGGGGCCACTGTGGCCGTTACCCTGCTGGTGACCCGGGTGGCGCGGCGAGCCCTGGCGGAACCCGCCGGGGCCGAGGCTGATCAGCCTGCCGGCCCCTCGCCTCCGTCACCACCCTCGCCCTTGGCCTGAGGCAGCGGCTGGCCCAGGTCCCGCAGTGCCGCGATCAGCACGAACCAGCACAGCCGCAGTCTTGACAGCAGCCCCGGACGGGCCGCCAGCTCCTGGTACTTGGCGCGACCGCAGGGGGTGCGGATCCAGAAATCTAGAGCAGAAGGTTGCTGCGTCGCGTTCTGTTGAATTGGGGTGTTGGCTGGGTCCATAACCTGTAATTAGCGACAAGCTGGAATGGTCATTATTGCGCTTGAACGGCAAAGACCACCGCATTCCTGGCGCTAATCAAGTGCGATGCATACTGCTCCACCGGCAGCAAAGCGCCAATGACTTGCCAGAGAGCTTGGGCTTCTTCAGGGATATCTTCGATCACAATCCAGCCCTTGGGTTTAACGTGATTTAGGCCGAAGATTAATGTCTGGATATTGGCATCAATCGCATGGAGGCCGTCGTCAATAATTAAATCAAATCGATCCGGCACCTGCTTACTAAGATCGTCCCACGTGGACTCATCTGTCTGATCTATAAAAAAAGTTTGGATTCGTTGCTCTTGGAATAGGACGCGCCGATCGATATCTGCCCCAAAAATACTTGCATTGGAGCAGAATGATCTCCAGGCCCTGAGTGAAGCTCCAGGTTTTCCCTGCTCTCCCATGTTAGAGGGCACATCAACATTATTTGTGCCTAAACCGATCTCAAGAATGGCAGTTATTTTGGACGGGTTCTTGAGAATCGTTCCATAAAGAAAGTGGTAGTTATGAAGACTGGACTTGTCGCTGCCGTGAGTTTTAAACAGATCCTTCAATTGATTGGCAGCCGTTTGGCTGGCTTCGTCTTCGGCAAAGGTTGTAATGTCAACCGGCGTTACGATTTGGTGACCAATAGATGCGGAAAGCCGACGCAACAATGGGATAGTATTAGTTATCGAATTTTCCAAGACTCGTGCCTTAGTCTTGTAATCTCCATCCATGTTGGCGCGATAGAGTGGAAACTTTCGCAGAACGTTGATGTGGCTAAGTCCTCGATCGGAAGGGTGCGTATTTCTGCTATACTCAAACGCATATTTTTTTGCAATGAAATAGCCTTTGAGTCGTTCCCAGGGGTGCTGCTTCATTTTGAATTGGTCTCTTGGGCAATTTAACACAAATGTGCTTTTCCCGCTGCATTCTGCTGGCTCGCCTGACACCTGTACCTAGGGCCTCCTGAGAAAGCCGCTACGACGGCAGGGCCGCAACGCTGGCTCATCGCCTCGTTGTAGCTGGTTGAGCATTAGGCCATCACTCCATGTGCGAGGAAGAGGCCAGAGTGGGCATTATTGACCGATCCTCGGGCCCAGAGAAGATGAAGCCAGCATGTGAAAAGCACAAAAAGAAGCTCCAGCAGCTTCTCGAGGTTCATCACCAAGATGTTCATCGCAATGGTTGAACCCTGAGTGAGCGCAAGCTTCTCGCGGATCAGGTCCAATCCGAAGCGGCGTTTGCCTTGGCCAAATTTGCCCTCGACAGCGTTGCGTCGTCGCTGATCATCTATGAACTGCCGCTTCTCCTCGGCCACCAGATCTGGATCACTTTTTGGCCTACCAAGTCGAGGACCACTCAGCCGAATCTTATGTCGTGAACAGAACGCACGATTACTGCGTGTTCGATAAATCTGATCGGCGCAAACAACGGCAGGATAATGCCCATGGCGCCGGCGATAGGCAAACACCTGAGCCTTCAGATCCTCTCCTTCGTTATATGGGTCGAAACTCAGCCGATCGAGGAAGGTAAATCCATCTCCCGTGACCGAGATTGATATTTTAGCGCCAAATTCAACATTGCAGCGGGACTTGCCCCTAACGATCGGTCGGATGTGGGCCTGAACCAGGCTAACAATCCGGTCGGGGATGCTTCTGCTGTCAGAGTGATAGAGGATTCGCTGTTGACGAACTAGCTCACTCACCACTAATAGCTTTCTGTACCAGTGCCTCCCAGCTGCCAAAAGGCTTGCACCGCAAGCGATCAGGGCATCAATGCTGGTTAGGTTTCGTTCCAGATGGGCGAGTTGCTGCTTGATGGCCTTACGAATCTTGTTGATGCGAGGCCGCTTCTTCTTGGCAACAGCAAGAAACTGCTGTCTGGCTTTACTGCGATGCGTGCGCGGCTTAGCTCCGAACCCATCTCTGACCGGCGGATGCATCTCGTCAATCAACTTCTCCGTAACTTCTCTGGCCTCATTGAGAAGGGATAAATCAGTCGGGTAGCGGATATCAGCTGGGGTACATGTGGCATCGATCAACAGTGAGCCCTGGTTGCCAGTCGCCTCGGGTGTTGAATTTTCCTGATCGCCACAGTTGTCAGCTTCGCTGCCTGGGTCCTCGTCGTGATCATCCTGCGATGCTGTGGATTTGATCACAGCCAAACCATGACGGATGATCCTTTCATTGCAGTCATTGACAACTGACTCCGGCAGTCGCTTGCGGAAATAAACCATCATCGATGGGTCAAACGGAGCGGAATACTCAAAGGCTTCCAAACCAATGAAG
>CALRXC020000078.1:0-7528 GCA_943372025.1 Synechococcus sp. UW140
CCTGGCCGGAACCCCGGATGGGGTGGGTCTGGCCGCGATTGACGTCGCCGTGGCGGCCGGCCTGGCCGTGGTGCTCGACACCAACGTGCTGCTTTCGGGCCTCGCCTACCCCGCCAGCGTGCCCGGCAGGTTGCTTGCCGCCTGGCGCTACGGGGCGCTGGCGGCCTCTGAACGTGCCCCAGGGAGGCTGCGTCGCAACGCCAGCTCCGGATAGGCGGCGTTATCCCTGGTGATGTGGCACCCACCGGCTCAGGCCAACTCCAGGCCCAGATGCTCCACGTAGGGCTGGAAGTCCCGGTCGCTGAACAGCAGCGGCAGGTTGGCCTCGATGCAGGCGGTGGCGATGATCCCGTCAATCGTCTTGCGCACTGTGATCCCCTTGCGGCGCAGCTGCCGGTAGTTCTCCGCTGCCTTCCAGGCGTTGCTGCCGCCGAGCATCGGCAGCAGGGCCAGGGAACGGAACAGCTGTCGGGCGGTGGCGACATCCTGGTCGGTGCGGAACCCTTGCATCACCTCCACCAAAACGAGGTCGCCGATCGCCAGCGGCGTCACCCCGAGCAACCCATCCAGCCGCTCCACCTCTGGGGTGCTCACCCCATGGAAGAAGTCGATCCAGACCGAGGAGTCGACAACGATCACGCCTGCAGCTCGCCAATCGCGTGATCCAGGCGCTGGGTCTCCAGATCACCCTCCCAGGCCAGGCGCCCGCGGAAGGCGCGGATCTCCCCCTGCTGCTGCAGGTTGACCAGGGTGCGCAGAGCCAGCTCCACGGCTTCCCGCTTGCTCCGGGCTCCACTGGCCTGCATCGCCTGCTTCATCAGGGCGTCGTCAATGACGATGTTGGTGCGCATGCTCAGCCCCAGGGACGATGTGTAGAGCTTAGAGCGGTCATACACATCTGGAGGCGCCAGCCATTGGCGATCGCCAGGGCCGCCAGATGGGCATCGCTGCAAAGCCGGGTCGGCAGCTCAGCGCCCCGCAGCAATTGGTGAAACACCTCCCAGCCGCTGTGCTCCGGCTCGGCCAGCTTCACGCCAGGCTGCTGGCACAGGGCTTCCGGCAGGTCGACGGTGGTGCTCACGGATCGAGCAGCTCGAACAGGACGGCATTGCTGAGTTGGTGGTCCTCCATGGCCACGGGCCCGTCCAATCGCGGCAGCGTGGCCGCGGAGCGTGTCAGCCGGCGCGCCCGCTGGCCGCTCGGGCTTTCAGCCGTGCGAACAGCGGATCCGGCAGCTCCAGGGTGGTGCGCATGCTCCAGGGCCATCAGTGTGCGCATCTATGGTCCAAGCAATTCAGCCTCCAGCCCCAGCTGTTGGGCCGCCACCACGAACGGGGCATCCAGGCTGCAGAGGCTGGCTCCACGCCCGCTGGCGATGGCCAGGTGCAGGGCATCAGCGGCCCGCAGGCTTGTGGTCCAGCCGCGCAGGCAGGCGTTGGCATTGCGGAAGTCCTGGGGTTCTGGTTCCAGGACCAGCAGTCCCGGCGCCAGGCTGCGCTCAAAGCCCTGCAGCACCGCCTCGGCCTGCGAGGGGCTCAGCGCCTTGGTGCGCACCTTGAGGCCGAGGGCGGAATGGAGCTCGGTGACACTCCAGGAGCTGATCGCCAGTGGTGCACTGGCCTGGGCCAGAAATGCCGCGGCGGTGTGGGAGTGCACGTCCGGTGTCAGCACCGCCAGGAGCACGCAGGTGTCGATGGTGAGCATCAGGCGCAGGGCTCATCCCGCAACGCCCGGATGGTGTCGACGCCGTTGGCTGGCTGTTCGGGCAGCGAGGCGCGCAGGGCTGCGAGCTGGGGCAGCAGATCACGCACGCTGCAGCGGGGCACCAACTCGGCGATGGGCTTGCCTCGGCGGGTGATCACCACGGCCTGGCCGGCCTCCACCGCATCCAGCAGGCTGGAGAGCTGGGTCTTGGCTTCTGCCACCGTCACCTGCATCATGGCCGTTGACCATCTGGATGACCAACTGTAGGGCGACGTTCCGTCGCGCCATCCTGTGCCTTGAACACGTCCTGGCCGTCAGCCTTGATCACGCCTTAGCCCGGAAAACTGGCGGGTTTCTGGCCCGTAGTGCGTGGCGCCCATCGAACGGGTCGGGCAGTCGCTCGATCGCCGGGGCGAGCTGATCCAGGGCCGCCCTTGATGGCCTGCGGCAGCCTGCGGCAAACCACCAGGCCCTGGCCCGTGCTGCGGCTGCTTCGCGATTCCAGGTCTCGGAAACGGAGCGGATCGTGTCTGCAGCTCCCGCCCCCTCAAACCCTTCCTTCGGCCAAAACGTGATCTGCGCTACTGAATTGGCCTCTGCCCCGGGGTTTGTCGGCAAAGCGACACCACAAAAAAAAGCCCAATTGGGCTTTTGGGGGCCAAACAAGGTTGCGGGGGGGGGGATTCCCGTCAAAGTTGCAGCATTGGCGTCTCCCCCTTCTGCGTTGTGAGCCCTTTTTCTTTCTCTTTGGCCCCCTTGCCCAAGCTGGCCCTCGGCGCCGCGGTGGCCCTGGGCGCCCTCAGCCTCAGCCCCGGCGCGGCCCATGCGGCCTGCGCTTCCGGCACCGCCGCTACTCTTTGTCGGGTGACGGTGGGTGGTTTGCAGTATGACGTGACCACGTTTACGGGGAGCTACAACGGCAACAGCAGCAAATTTGAAACCCCTGCCAATAACGGTGAGATGCCTTGGTGGACCGGGACCGGTGGTAGTAGCTCTACGGCCACCGCTTTTACAACGGAAGTGGGAGACTATTTTGGAAATGTAAATACTGGCTTTTTTACTTCTGGCCCCTATTTTGCTTACTCTATTTACCCCCAGGACAGCAATATCATCCAAGCCATAACTAGATTTAATAATGGGACCATTTTCAGTGATCTACTTCCAAAGGGGATCAGTGGTATTGTTTATGCCAAGGCCACTCTCTATTCCTCTCCAGCTGCTTCCGCCCCCGGCCCTCTGCCTCTGTTCGGCGCAGGAGCAGCCTTCGGCTTCAGCCGCCAGCAGAGAAAGCGCATCCAGGCGTCGCGGGTTCCCGCGGGATCCGGCCAGCCCCGGGCTTGAGGCCTGCCGGTGGAGTTCTCCCTTGCTCCCCAGGAGCGACGGCGGCTGGCCTCGCTCCTGGTGGCAGTGGCCACATTGCTGCTGTTGAGCTTCGTTTTGGCGGTGGCCTTGCCGCTGCTTCCGCTCAAGCTGGCGGATCCGTTCTGGCAGCTGGCCTTCACCTCTGCGCTCTGCACCAATGGCTTTCTGGCCCTATTGGCTGTGCTGCTGCTCAATCTGGCGGCGGCGCTGCTGCCCGAGGCCGATTGGCTGGTGGGACGCCGGCAGTTGGTGGGGGGCCTGTGCCGCTGGGTGGTGCTGGCTTATCTGCTGCTGATTCCGTTGCAGGGTCTGGCGGCCTGGCGGGCCCTGGATTGGGCCGGTGCGGCCGAATCCCGCGCTGCCCGCCAGGAGCTGCAGCGCATCGCCCAGTTCCGCCAGGCCGTGGTCAACGCCGACAGCGTCGCGGCCTTACAGGTCAATCTGGCGGCGATCCAGGCCCCACAACCCTGGGCTCGGTGGATCAGAGCCAGAGTCTGGCGGCGATCAAATCCGGTCTGCTCGCCCAGCTTCAGGCCGTTGAGCAGCGGGCCAGGGCCACCAGTGGCGGCCAGTTGGCTGTTGGTTCAGGATCCGTGCCTGGCAAGGTCTTGGATCCAGCCCAACTCATCGCTTTGAGCAAGGACTGCCTACGGGTGGTGCTGCTGTCGCTGGGCTTTGCAATAGCCTTTGCCGCTGCCGCCCAGCGCAAGGGCAGTGCGCTGTCGTTGCGTGCGGAATGGTCGTTGGCCGCCAAAAGATTGGTGGAAGCGTGCAAGCTCTGGCAGAAGGAGCGGCGCGAGAACCAGGAAAAGCGCCGCCAGATTCGCAAGGAGCAGAACAAACAAAAGCTGCTCAACTCCCAGGCCAGGAAGGAGGGCAAGCGCTCCACTCCTGCAGGCGCCCGCTCCAACACCCGCAACCGCTGCGCCGAAGCCGATGACTTCGAGGCGCTGGCCGGTTAACAGGCGGACAGTGCCGGGGATTGAGCCACGGCCACAATTGAGCTGTGACCACGATTGAACTCTGGCCACAATGGTCCGATGAACCGCTCCGCCGACTGGCTCCAAAGGCCTGCGCCGATCTGGAACTGGCGGGAGTGAGTGCCGCCGCCGCTCACCACGAATGAGCCTACTTCGCCTGCTATCAGGGGGTGGAGAAGGCACTGAAGGCACTGCACCTGCAGTACGGCCAGCAGACCTGGGGCCATGGCCTCGGCCGCTCCTTGCGCTCTACATCCCGACGCGCCACCCCAATAGTTCCGCCGCCCTCGCCCGCGACAACCCCTGGCTGTGGCCGCCCCGTAGGCAGATCCAGGCCGCGCTCAAAGCCCTGCAGCACCGCCTCGGCATGCGAGAGGCTTAGCGCCTTGGTTCACACCTTGAGGCCGAGGGCGGCATGGAGCTCGGAGACACTCCAGGAGCTGATCGCATGTGGGCCACTGGCCTGGGCCAGAAAAGCCACGGCGGTGGGGGGGAGTGCAGTTCCGGTGTCAGCACCGCTAGGAGTACGTAGGTGTCGAAGGTGAGCAACAGGCGCTGGGCTTATCCCGCAACGCCCGGACGAATCGGCCACGCCGCCCTGCTCGTGCCGCAACGGCTTTCTGGCTCTGGTGGCAGAGCCTCGCTGCCCCTGTGTGGCGTTTGCCTCGCTGCTGATCTCCTTGCAGGGCCTGGCGCGCCCTCGCTGGGCCCGCTGCCGCCCAGCCCTTTCAGCCACCTACGCTGCTGTTATGGGAATCCTGACTCCCACGAGCCTGTCTGACTGGCAGGCCGCTAACCCTGGGCCGTCCCTGGAAGGGCAGGGCTGGTCGCTGGGCCCGGGGCTGGAGGCTGCAGAGATCCGCGAGGCCTTGGCACAGCTCCGTTGCGATGCCGAGGTGAGGGCCTTGGTGCTGTTCGGCTCCCGCGCCCGGGGGCAGGCTCGCCCCACATCAGATCTCGATCTGCTGCTCATCCTGCAGGGCAGCCAGACGCCCGAACGGGAACGCCGTTGGCGGGCCCGGGCCCGGGCCCTGCTCCTGCCTGTGCTGCCGGTCGATCTTGACCTGCTGATCAGCGATGCGGCCACGGTCGCCCATTGGGCCGGCTCTCGCTGGCATGTGCTCGGCCATGTGCATCGGGAAGGGGTGCATCTTGATGTCACTGGAAGTCATGCCTCCTGAAGAGGACGCCCGCGCCATCCTGCGGCTGGCCCTGCGCCATGAACACTCGCTGGCCGCCAGCCTGGATCCGGCCTTTGCCCAGGAAAACTGGGGTTTTCTGGCCCAGCAGTGCGTGGAGAATCTGCTCAAAGGCCTGATCGTCCTGGCGGATCAGCAGCCCCCGCTCACGCACGATCTGGGGCGTCTGCAGCTCCTGGCCCAAACCCAGCTGCCGGAAGAACTGCTCGAGCTTCAGGACTTCGCCGTCAAGGCGCGCTACTCACCTGAAGACACCCCACTGCCCGCCTCAAGAGAACAGCTCCTGGCCCGGATCCGCCAGGTGCGGCTTGAACTGGAGCGCCTTCTGGTGGAGCCTCAGCAGGGGTCGCCTTCGGCAGGAGCCTGAGGTGCCCTACACAGCTTGGGGAGCTCGATGAGCCGGAATCCACCTGACGCTCCCTATCCGGTGCAGAGCGCGGACACAAGACAAGCGGCCTATGCCAGTGAGACGACCCCATCGGCCGCCCAATTAGCATTCATGTGGTGAATGAAAATCATCCACTACATGAGTGCTCTTCCCCGTTTGGTCAGCGGCGCCCTCGCCGATCGGTTGGCGGTGATGCCGGCTGTTGTGGTCACGGGCGCGCGGCAGACCGGCAAGAGCACCCTGGCCGAGCAGCTCATTCAAGGCGAAAGGCTCTACCGCACGCTGGACGACTTCGACGTGCTCGATGCCGCGCGGCGTGATCCGGAGGCGCTGGTGGGAGGTCACGAGCCGATCACCCTCGACGAGGTGCAGCGCGAGCCAGGTCTGCTCAGCGCCGTGAAGCGGGCCATCGATCGGAACCGCAGTGCGGGTCGCTTCCTACTGACAGGTTCGGCGAACCTGCTCCTGATGCGCCAAGTTTCCGAATCGCTCGCTGGCCGCGCCAGCTATCTCACCCTTTGGCCGATGACCCGTCGTGAGCAGCTCGGGCTGGGGCAGGCCGGCCGCTGGGAGGAGCTGCTCGACACGCCCGATGAAGGTTGGCGTGACCTACTGGCCGGCGGGGACGCGCATGAGGAGGACTGGCGTGCGCTGGCGCATCGGGGCGGCTTTCCCACACCGGCCATCGAGCTGGCCCGTTCCGCCGAGCGCGCCATCTGGTTCGACGGCTACGTGCGCACCTATCTCGAGCGCGACCTGCAGGACCTGGCCACGATCAGCTCCCTGCCGGATTTCCGCCGGCTGATGCAGGCGGCCTGCCTGCGCCTCGGGCAGCTCCTCAACCAGACCGAGCTGGGGCGCGATGTGGCGCTGCCGCAACCCACGGTTCACCGCTGGCTCAACCTGCTGGAAACCTCTTACCTGCTGGTGCGCCTGCCGGCCTATGCCGTGAATCGCACCAAGCGGCTGATCAAGGCCCCCAAGCTCTTCTGGGGCGACACCGGCATCGCGCTGCACTTGGCCGGATCGGAACCGCAGGGTTGCCACCTCGAAAACCTCGTGCTGCACGACCTGCTGGCGTGGCGCGACGCGCGTGTCGCTCGGGCGGAACTGGGGTATTGGCGCACGACCATCGGCGAGGAGGTGGATGTTGTGATCGAGGCCGGGGGCAAACTGCTGCCGATCGAAGTCAAGGCGTCGGCATCGCCGCGACTGGCGGACTGCGCCCACCTGCGCAGCTTCCGCGCCGAGTACGGCAACAAGGCCCGAGCGGGCCTCCTGCTCCACACCGGCAGCAGCGTCGAATGGCTCACCCCCGATGTGCTGGCGGCTCCGTGGTGGCGAGTGATCTGACGATCCCGGCCCATGGTGGGCTTGCTGATGGCTCCCTCGCTCCTGCTGGACACCCATGCCCTGCTGTGGTGGTTGGTGGAACCCGAGAAGCTCTCCTCCCTCGCCCTAGCGGCCATCAACGATCCAGCGGCCACAATCTTTGTGAGCGCCGCCTCCGGCTGGGAGCTTGCCACCAAAAGTCGCCTTGGAAAACTTCCCGGCGCCGAAGGGCTGCTTCAGGATCAGCCTTCCCTGTTGCAACAACAGGGATTCCAGCCGCTGGCCGTGCAGTTGCATCACGGCGTCCACGCCGGTGGCTACAGGCAGGCCCACCGGGATCCATTTGATCGGCTGCTGGCGGCCCAGGCTGAGCTGGAGGGCCTGCAACTGGTAAGCCTCGATCCTGCGCTGGCAACCTTCCCCTGCCGACTGCTCTGGTGAAGGGATCAACAAGCCCATCGTTCTGCTGTGAGATCCCTCGGCGCAGCATGCGATCGCCTGGCCGGAACCCCGGATGGGGTGGGTCTGGCCGCGATTGACGTCGCCGTGGCGGCCGGCCTGGC
>CALRXC020000079.1:0-7451 GCA_943372025.1 Synechococcus sp. UW140
AAACGCTATTTGAGTGCTTTCTGCTTCTTATTCAACAGGCGCTTTAACATGGCGGCAATGACGGAACGCATCGCCAATGCAGTCTGCGTGTGTAGGCCTTGCCCGGAGAGGGTCCTGAGGTCTGCGGAGCTTTATGCGTAATCAAGAAGTCTAATATGCTATCTTTTGCTAAACATGAATAAGCAACCATCTCAGCTTGCCTAAGATCTCCGCCCTTATAGAAAAGTGAAGCCGTGCTAACTGCGGTTACTGAGAATGTCCGAGATTTCTCTTTGGGATTGAGAGACTCTAAGGCCTTCATTTCGGCCCTGCCAGCCTCTAGGAACAGTGAATGTGCAGCTGCCAAGTCATTTTCCATTTTGGCTACATGCGCAGCAGATGCAAGAGCTTCACTTTTTTTATGGTGCTCAAGCCAGGCCATCTAGGGTTCCCCTACATCTTCCATTAAAACTGTCTTGATCGAAAATCCAACCACTGCAGCAATGGCCGGCAAATTGCTACTTCCAGCTTTCGCTTGAGCTACCTTACGACGCAACCTAGCATTTATCTTGGTCTCATCTGCAAGGCTAATACCTGAGACTTCAAGGCGATGACTATTTTCTAGATCGTCAAGATCGGCACCTGCTTGACCGAGGTAGTAATCAGCGCCTGTACGTGTCTCTGCCCTAGCGTATGCAACTAGACCATCGGAAACTTCTACAGCAGCAAGAGCCATGCCATATGCGCCTACCTCCGTGGTATCAATCTCGTTGGCCCAAGCTCTGAGAGACGATTCATCAGGCTCCTCCCATTTGGCAGTAGCAACAAGTGCTTCGTTATGCCTTATGTTGATATCAGCTTGCGTTGAGTGATGACGCTGCAAGCATACGGCCGCAGCTTCGCAAAATGTTGATGCGATGGCAGCGGTCACTCCAGGGTGCCTCATTTCTAGTTCTTTCAGCGGCAGCTCTTGATGCGTGCTCACCCTTAGTCCTTCCCTATTGCACCTAATGTTACATCCTGTAATGCTGTGGTGGGTGGCTGTTTCACAAACAGCAACGAAGGCAATGAATGTATCGGTCTCGTCATGCCCCAACGCTGCCCCTGAGTGGCAGGCAAGAAGCGTGGGGTGGCGTAGCAGATAGTTGATGGTGGCCTGTCCACTCGAGGGGCTTGTTAGGCCACAGCTTAAGGTTGTAGCCAGTCCTTATCTGGTTTGGCAAGTAGCCGAGCATTGTTGTAGGCCATATCGAGGGTGAGGCATGTCGCAGCTCTGTAGAACAGGCCATGGTCTTCTACTATGAGAGCAAGGTCGGCTCCGCCGGGGGCTGAAATGCAGAGTGGCAGCATCAATTGAACCCGACCAGAGTAGTACTGTGGAACTGCGGTCTTGTAGTTTCTTCTAACCCTCTCCTTGGCATTGTCGATTGCCCCTTTGAGAAATGTCTGTAACGCAAAATCGTCCATGGTGTTGTAAGGAGAAGGGAACCGAGCTTTATTGTCACTGACGATGTGCTCAACATTGACTCGTAACTCCTTGCTGCAATCAAGCACGAGGGCCGAGGGATTTGTAAAATATGCGGCAAGGTCGGGCAGTTGGGAAAAGGCTGTGAGGTTCTGCTCACCGCGTCGGACGAATCGCTTGAAGTGCCATGGCTGCCGATCCGGGATGTTGTTTCGATCGAAGAGCGCGTAGATTGGCTCCTGAGATGTGGTAACTAAACCAGTGTTGAAGGTGGCAAGACTATCGTCGTCTGACCTTGCAATCTTCCCTTCCTCTGCAAGCCTTCGATAGGTGTACTTTAGGAAATTCATCAGTATGGGCTTGTGCTGGGTGGTAGGCGTGTTTTGGTAATCCCAGCCCTCTGGCTCGGCAAGCGATGCAAGTGAATCCAGCATTTGCTGTGGATTCGAAATGAAAGCGAGATCGTAGAGATCATCGGGCCACAAGATTGTCATGGGTTTCTGGATAAAGTTGCTGGGATTGGAGAGCCTAACGCTCA
Organism: Synechococcus sp. UW140; assembly: GCA_943372025.1. Lineage (GTDB taxonomy): Bacteria > Cyanobacteriota > Cyanobacteriia > PCC-6307 > Cyanobiaceae > Cyanobium. The sequence goes on from CALRXC020000079.1 coordinate 1,983, forward strand.
AGATCAGAAGCGGGCCGAGATCACCGCATAGAGAATGTCTCAGGCCCCGTCTTCTGCATCTTGATGTTATGCTCCTTGCATCATACTTATTCGCTTTTTTGATGAAGTCTTTAATTCACTGTCAGCAGGATGCGCAACCTCGTTCTCTTTGGCCAATATCAACCTAGCGCGAAGAGCAAGGAACCGACACTAATATGTTTGCTCCGCACCATAAGGAGTGCAAACTACACGTTCAGGTTCTTGCTTAAAGCATAAAAAGGAGTATATAGAAGGCAAATGATGTGGAAGATGCAGAGAAAAGAACACAGAGAACACGCAATGCAGTGCCCCTCGTTAATCTTGGAACAAAGAACGTCAATACTGCTGCCAAGAACAGTGCACCCACTCCTGATATTGCAACTAAAGGCAAAGAACTCAATGTTTCTTTTGCCCCATACGCAAGGTTTCTATTGACAACAGCTTGCTGAAGAACTTCTGCAAAAAGAAAAGATATGGCAAACGTGTATCCCAATGCCAAGGGCTTGAATCGCATCAAGTCACGAGCCGGGATAGCCATCGCAAGATGTCCGCCAATTACTGAGAATATTAGTGCAACACTTGCACTATCAACAACCAAACTCTTGAATCTCAGGAGAGTTACGAGTGGCAACATCGCTGCAAAACTCAAAACAACCGCTAAATAATAGAGAGAGCTTGCCGCCGTAAACAAAAAGTAGCGATGCTCCAATTCTCTCTCTGCTGTAATTGAAAATAATATGCTAGCGCATACATACCCAAAGAAGGCAGCAAGAAATAGCCCAAATGCTTTTTCCTTGAGAATTGAATCTGTATTGAGGCCAGCGAGGAGCGCCATTGTGGTTACGCTGAACCCACCAAGCGCACCAGTCACCTGCGTGTGATTGCTTGCTATCTCAGGAATACTTGCTTCCCATCTCTCCACGTTCCTATAGGGATCTGTCTCAAATGCTTCTTGAGCATGCAATCTCAAGAATCTAGTTATCCTTGCAGCAGCGATAAGGAATCGCATGGGCCTACTCGCTCATCTCTTAGTGAACATAACGCTGCCCTTGAGTGGCAGACAAGGAGCCGCAGGTGGCGAAGCTGACGGCTGATGGAGGCCTGTCCACTCGAAGGGCTTGTTCGGAGGTCCTTTGGCGATACATCGAAATCTGCTCGATTTAATTCAGTGAACTCAACGCGTTATCAAACCAGCCCGTCCAATCCTGATTGGCATGCAATCGACCTACCTGCTTTAGTACTGTGAGCAGACTGAGGCCTCTAGAAAGATACTGTTGTCGCTGCTGAATCGATAGAATGGAATCTAGGCTTCCGAGCTTGGCGAAGGATACGGCAACATCGACTTGCCACTGCGTGTTCGCCGGATCGCGCTTCGCAAGGCCTTCTCTGATCGTCAGCCCCGCCTGGTAGGCCGCCAGCGCTGCGGCTCCATCGCCCTGCGACACCAGCACATCACCCATCTTGTTGTGGCTCACCGAGAGATCGCGCTGCCACTGCGTGTTCGCCGGATCGCGCTTCGCAAGGCCTTCTCTGATCGTCAGCCCCGCCTGGTAGGCCGCCAGCGCTCCGGCTCCATCGCCCTGCGACACCAGCACATCACCAATGCGGTCATGGCTCACCGAGAGATCGCGCTGCCACTGCGTGTTCGCCGGATCGCGCTTCGCAAGGCCTTCGGCGATCGTCAGCCCCGCCTGGTAGGCCGCCAGCGCTCCGGCTCCATCGCCCTGCGACACCAGCACATCACCCCGGCCATTGAGCCCCCAGCCTTCAGCCCGTGGATTTTGGGCAAACCTGGCCTGCTGGATCACATCTGCGAACACATGGCTCGCTTGAGAAAGCTCTCCGCTGCTGATCCATGCATAGCCGAGTTGTAGCGCCGCATCCAGATCCTCAGGATTGGCCTCCAGCGCAATCTGGAAGAAACGCACAGCCTTGTTGAGATCCCCTCGCACCACCGCCAGGCTGCCCACGTTACGGGCGGCATCAGCTTCCCGGCGCCCCTCACCGGCCGCTAACTGCTCTGCCGCCAGCCTGAGCCGCCGGCTAGCTTCCACCTCCTGCTCAAACGAGGCTTCTGCAAGCAGCGTGTCGCCATTGGCCAGTGCCGCCAGCGCGGCCTTCAAGGCTGGCCGTTCCTCTGGATCGGCACCGGCGGCACGATGCAACAGACTCTCCAGCGCTTGTTCTTCACCCTGACGGCTAACGGCACCAGGTGCTTCTGTGGCTCGCTTCATCGAGAGGCCTTGCTGTGCACCACTCATCAGCGCCATCCATTCCTCCAACTCCGGCTGCACCGGCAGCCCAGTTGCAGCAGCGATGGCTTCGATCAAGCGGCGCGTGTCGTCATCCCAGCCGTCCTCGCCGAGGGCAAACTTATTCCAATCAAACAGGGGCCGCAGTGTCTCCGGTAGCTGATTAACGGGGATCTGAGCCAGCTGGACGTCCTCCACAAGCAGGGGGATCACAGTGAGAACATCTTGATCGCCGCTGGCCAGGGCTGTCTCCAGCTCGTGGCGCACCATGTCGTTGGGATCTTGCAGGCGTGGCAGGTTGGTGGCGTCGGCCCAGCGGCGGCCGATGACGGCCACACAGGCCTTACTCTCAGCCAGTTTCTGCTCTATCTTGTGGCGCCATTTTCCAGCGCCAATACTTGCCACATCACGAAACACCCGCTCTCGGCCAAAACCGATTCGCAGCCAGTCCCACACACGTCCGCTAGCGCCGCGGGCGTCATCGCGGCGGTAGCTGATGAAAATGAGACTGCGTTCAGCAGCAAGACCGGTACTCACGACGCACGGCAGCCAGTGAATTCATAGTAGCCGCAGAGCAAGATAGCCGCAACAAATAATGAAGGCAGATCGAATAAATCCCTGATTTGCAACTTCTGCAACGCTACTTCGTGCAATGGGATGGACGGGATCTCAATCCTCCGAACGCTCGCCATCACCTGGCCGCAAGGTTTTCTCGGCGAAGAATAGAACGTTACGGCGGCGGCTCAGGTGCATGGCGGTGTTAGCTGACCAGAGCCTTTGCCTGGGGCGCTGGCGCACCTCGAAGCAGGCCTTCCACACTTAAATCCTCATCGACATCTGGCCAGTGGATTCCGTAGCCAGCCCCTGCAATCTCCCAGTTGTCACGCTCCTGGGAGGTTGCATGTAGAAGCCTTGGGAACCAAGCCAGCGGTACCGAGATAGAACGACCGTCAGCCAGGTCGACGATCAGCCTGTCTTCTGTCAACGCAACGTCAGTGACCTGCTCACCAGGGTTAGCCATGAAACTCCTCCCATGCTTTCAGCAGGATAGCTCTGTTCAAGCTGACCAGCCGTTCAATTTCACGCAGCTCTCTGGCGCTGAAACCAAGGCTCGAGGACAGTGCAACATGAACAAGCCAGACTTTGCATGACGCCTTATCTCTGTCAACATGAACATGGGGAGGCTCATTTGGCTCGTGACTGTAGAAGTAGATCCTGTAAGGACCGCTTCTAAGGATTGTCGGCATCCGAAATCGCCACCATCACACCGACGATAACGACCGCGGCCTTCCTGTGCAGCTAACGCTCGCCATCACCTGGCCGCTAGATACGCTCGGCGAAGAAGATAGCCTGTGGAGGCGGCTCAGGTGAATGGCGATGTTATACGGCCTCCAGCTGCTTCAGGGTTTGTCCTTGGCTGTCCTTCCAAGCCGTGAGGCCGTTCGCATGCCCTCCATGAATTACAGCAGCGGCCGCACTAGGACTCGAAAACTCAACCTCTCGACCAAAACGAAGAAACTCAGACTCAACAACCAGTGATCCCTCTGCTTTGAGTTTTTGTCTCATATTCAGCGCCCAAGGGTACTTCTGAGCAGAGGGTCGCTCTGCGAGCACAGCTTGTGATCCGGCGAGAACCAGAAAACCATTAGGTGTCAATTGCCCGGTCGCCTTCAAGCCTTTGATCTCACAGGTAAGGATCTCTACTTCACGTCCAGCCTCTGGCTTGACTGTAGTAGGAACAAGAAGTTCAATTCCAAGCACGGGTAGCAGTTGGTTGACCTTCTCAAGATAAGTCTCTAAATCCGCTCGATCCGATTCAGGTAGTCGAGCCCCGCTTGACTGGCTGTTGACGAGGTGAGCCCTCCCAGCATCTCGTGCTTGATCAATAAGCTTTCCCTCAAGGTATCGGATATGTGACTTCGTAAGGTTCTCATCTTTGCTGACAAAGAACGCTACATGATTCCAAAAGTCTCTCTGCAAGTGCGCTTTTAGCCTGTCCCGAATGCACTCGGCTTCGCCAATGTAGATAGTAGGTTTCCCGCTATCTGGATCTGAGCCAGACAAGAAATAAATTCCAGAGCCTTCAGCCTCCTCTCGAGAAATAACCCCTTCAAATTCACTTCTAGGACCTGCAACGGCCTTGCCCGTCCAATTTGACAACTCAGCTGTCCTAAGTCTTTTCGGATCTCCATGCACCAGAAATATCTTTATGGTTGCACTCGCCACGCTTGCATCCGGCATGTCACTTCCTCAACTGTACTGCTTCATGCAAGAGCACGGGCCATAAGCATCCTTGAACCGTGGACCGTATAACGCTGCCCCTGAGTGGCAGGCAAGGACTAATTGCGAAACGGGAAATGGGTGGTGGCCTGTCCACTCCAGGGGCTTGTTATCCGTTCCTTTATGCCGTGACACTTCTCTGGAGTGCTTCTTGAGCGAGCGTATTGAGACTCTTTCCCTGCACCTCCGCAGTCATCGCCAATTTCTCGTGTAGTTCAGGCGGAATCCGAAGATTGAATCTGCCAGAAAATTGTCTGCGGGGCTCGATTCCTTGCTCCTTGCAGACCTCAAGAAAGACATCCAATGACTTTTTGAACTCTCGGCGAAGCTCATCCGGACTGGATCCATAGAAGTCCGCTCCACCAGAAAGGCCAAGAATTTCCCCGCGAAACTGATTCGTTTCTTCGTCGTACTCAATTCTGGCGTGGTAGCCATCCACATTCATCAGGTTCATGGTGTCACTCCGTGTTCTTCAAACCATTTGCGGATTGAAGCAACAGCACCCTTGTCTGTATCAGGCGATGGGTGGGGTCTGTGAAAGACCCTGACTTCGCCAAACAGAACGACCGCGACTCGGCTGCCCGCCCGCTCACTGACATCCCCACCAAGCTCCTGAAACAGGGCTTCAATGTCCCTCCACGGCAAGCTGCCGCTTACGGGTCGGGAGAAGATCAGCTCAAGGGTGCGCTGGTGCTTCCGCTTCATCCATGCATGGTACTATCTATCGGTACCAGGTGCGACTTGCGGTCAACGGCTTGCTGGATACGGATCGCTCCAGATCAGTGGCGGACAGAATTTTAGATCGGAAATCGGGACTTTCACACCCGTCCACTGCATCTGGTTGATCGGAGGTATCAAGATTCAACCAGCACCTAGCACTTCTTAGCTCCCGTCAATCAATTGATCCATGGCCACCTTT
>CALRXC020000080.1:0-7332 GCA_943372025.1 Synechococcus sp. UW140
CCAACGGCTGGATGGGAAGCCAGCCGTAGCCAATCGCCTTGTCTTTGGATGATTCGCACCCTAAAATCTTCTCAAGCCGGTCCACAAAAAGTGCCGGGCTGAGGTAGATAGCGTGAGCGCAGGCATTATGCGCAACAGACTCCTAGGCGCGTGAGGTTGGTCAGCCGCACCCGGTCGTGCCAGTAATCAAAGAGCGCTTTCTGGTCTGCACCGCCGAGCATCCCGAAACCCTCCTGACCAGCACCAGATCGCCAGCCGATCCTAAGGAGCGTCATCGCTGCAGGCCGCCACGCAGAGGAGCCGGGCCTGCGGTCCGGCGGCTCTCCAGCCGCAGGATGCGTTGGGCATGCAGGTCGGTCTCGGCAGACCAATGCACGGGCGGCTCTGGCTCCTGCATTGGCGGATCTGGCGCCCCAGACCGCGGAGAGGGTCGGTTCATGGTGGCAACGATGGGAAGCACCACCAGCAGCTCAGCCGCGAGGAGTAGGTCGATCTGGGGCATGGCGAGAAGGGATCAGGCGTCAGTGAGCACAGCCTCAGCCCCTTGGTCCCGTTCTGGATCAGTTCTCCTGCGAAAGAGCAGCGACCGCAGGCGGGCCTGGCGGTGTACGCGCCGGGCTGAGCCGGTGCCCAGGGCTGGGGACCGGGAGCGAGCCTGCGGCCTTGGGCGGACTGCTTCCGCTTTGTTCAGACGATTCCGGCGACATTGTGAAGATTGCTGCGGATCTGCAGCTCCTTCCGCATCCCTCTCGCCTCAGTCGCCACGCGGGATGATTCCGGAACTATTCACCCCACGCATAGATCCAGCCTCCTGCGAATCGCCGCACCTTGCAGCTGCATTCGGAAGATGGAAGCCGATGTTCTGCCTGGCATGGTCTTCCTGCCCCCAACCTCTGATTTCCCACCAGATCCGGAACCGCTGGAACGTGAGGTGCTCAACAGCACCTATCTGGAGCTGAGGAATTGCTACTCCAGCCTGATGCGCAGCCGGGCCCAGCATCGGCGCCTGGCCAACAAGGCCAAGGATGAAACCGCACTGCTCAAGAAACGGATCACGGCCCTGGCCAGCCGTGACCTGCCCCAGCGCAAGGAACTCTATGAGCTCCTGGAGATCGTGACGGCCATCGCCGGTGACATCGAAGATGCCGGCGATGATCTGGTGAATGGCTTTAGCAGGTATAAGAAAGGGCGCTATACGTTTCAAGGCGGCGGCTATCTCGGTGATCTGATGCGGGCCGTGATTCATTTCATCAATCGCTGGGGCCGCACCAAGGACCGCCTCGGCGATCACAAACAGAAGCAGCAGGAGCTGATCAATAAGTCCCAGGACCTGTTGGGCACGCCGCCACTGCCACCAGGTGGCAACGGCCACGGACCCGCAGTCGCGACAACCCCACCGCCTGGGGACGGTGTGCCGGGGCCCATCGACGTCAGCACGAACGGGAGCCAGCCGCAGCCCCAGGATCAAGCCAAGGGAGCCAACGACCATGGGTGAGATCGCCGACACCATGCGCTCCGCCCTGCGTGAGCTGGCCCAGGCCGATGCCCGGCTCTATCGCGGCCTGGCGGAAGAGCTGGGCGATGGCGCCACCGCCGTCGAGGAACCCCGCGCCCTGATCCAGCCCGAGGGCGGTGCCCCCGCCACAGAAGCCCAGCTCCTGGCCCTGAAGAACGACGCCCTGCAGGAGCTCTGCGCGCAGCGGGGCATCAAGGTGCCCAACCGCCCCAGGAAAGATCTGATGGTGGGCCTGCTGCTGGCGGACCCCAACGGCCCGCCGCCTCTGTCCCTGCTGCCACCTCCCAAAACCAAAACCCCTTCAGGTGGGAAGGGCACGGGGGCAACGGGCGGCAAGGCCGGCAGCGCTGAGCTCCAGGCCCAGGAACAGCGCCTCGTTCATTTGGAGCAACTGGTGCTGCTGATCGCTCAGCAGGTGGGCGTGGCCCCGGAAGCGATCGCGCGGTTGCTGCCGCCGGCTGCTCCGCCAACCTGAAGCCGCGCAGGGACAGAAAGGCTGGAGGCTCCATATTCGCTATTCGCGAATGCCGAATGGCCTGGTTTGACCGTGGCCCGCTCACCCTCCAATCCCCAGCTCGTCCTGCGTCCGCAGGATCTGGTGGTGCTGCTGCGTCTGGCTCTGGAGCCGGGCCCGGCGCCTACCTATGCGGCCCTCGGCTCCGAGCTTGGCCTGACGGCCTCGGAGGCCCATGCGGCGGTGGAGCGAGCCGTGGCCGCGAGGCTGGCGATCAAGGATGAGGCTGGCAAGCCCTCAGTGGTTCGAGCTGCCCTGAGAGCCTTCGTGGAGCACGGTGCCCGCTACTGCTTTCCGGCCACTCAGGGCGGGCTCAGCCGCGGGGTTCCCACCGGCTACGCCGCCTCCCCCCTCAGCGAGCAGATCCGGCCGGGCAACGACCCACCACCGGTGTGGCCGTGGAAGAAAGGAACGGCCCGCGGTATTGCCTTTCATCCGCTTTATCCAAGTGTCCCTGAGGCTGCAGAGCGCAACCCGGCTCTGGGGGAGCTGCTGGCCCTGTTCGACGCGGTGCGCGGCGGCAGCGCCCGGGAACAAGCCCTGGCGCTGGCCCTGCTGGAGGAGCGGCTGCAACCATGAACCCCAACGACCCCAACGTCTCCCTGCTGGAGCGGGCGGCTGAGCAGTTGGGTGAGGCGCTGCTCGAGCAGCTGGTGTTTGTCGGCGGCGCCGTGGCCGGAGTGTTGATCACGGATCCGGCGATGCCAGAGATCCGGCCCACCCAGGACGTGGATGTGATCTGCAGCGTGATCGCCAGGTCTGACTACCACCAGCTGGGGAGGCAGTTGCGGCAGCGGGGCTTCCAGGAAGACAGCCGGCCAGGGGCACCCCTCTGCCGCTGGTGCACAGACGATCTCATTCTCGATCTGATGCCAACCCAGGGCGAGATCCTGGGCTTCTCCAACCGTTGGTATCCCCTCGCCCTGGAGACCGCCCAGCTTCAAGAGCTGCCAAGTGGCTGCGCGATTCGGATCGTGACCGCTCCCGTGTTCCTGGCCACCAAGCTGGAGGCCTTTCGCGGCCTTGGCCAGGGCAATTTTCTCTTCAGTCACGACCTGGAGGACCTCATGGCCGTCGTCGACGGACGTGCCTCGCTGCTGGAGGAATGCAGGCTCAGCCCGCTTGAGTTGCGGAACGATCTGGCGGCTCAGTTCCTTGAGCTGTTGAAACCTCTGCCTTTCTGGAGGCACTGCCTGCGTTCCTGCCGCCGGATCAAGCCAGCCAGCAGCGACTGCCGGATTTGCTGGAGACCCTGCGGGCGATCACCGCTCTGGCTGAGCCTTGATCTGCAGCTCGGCGTAGCCGGTGGCCAGATCCAGCTTCCGGCTGAACTGCCACTCCGGCAGAAGACCGATCACCAGCTCCGCGGTGGTGCGCACCAGCGAGCCGGCGCCGAGGTGGCCGCCGATCACGGAACCCTGGCGGTCGGCCACAGCGATGTGCAGGTGGGCGCCATCGGGCGAGAGGGTGCCGGAGAGGCTGAGGATCTCCAGGTCGCCGCGGATCACGGTGGCCTCGGTCGCCCCTGCGAAGCGCAGCTGGGCCACCGACAGGCTGCCGACGGCGCTGAGTACGCAGCCGGCCTGCTCCTCCTGTTCGGCGATCCAGGCCTCCATCACCCGGCGCAGGTCGGCGCCCGGCTGCAGCCGCAGTGGTACCACCTTCATGGGGGTGGGCCCTCCACTAGGCCCTGGATCATCACCGTCAACGGATGGCGAGCAACTGGCTGGCGTGTCGTTGATCACGCGGCGCAGGCCCAAGAACGGGAGATCGACCCATCACGGCGCATGGTAGCTATCATCGGTATTCACCATGCGAGGCCCAGGGGATGGACACGGCGCGTCTGTTTCAGTCCGGCCGCAGCCAGGCGGTGCGGTTGCCCAAGGCGTATCGCTTCAGCGGCACGGAGGTGATCGTGAAACACTTCGGCAATGGCGTGCTGCTGCTGCCGATCGAGGATCCCTGGCAGACCCTGGAGGCCGGCCTCGCCGCCTTCGAGCCCGGCTTTCAGCTCAGCCGCGAGCAGCCGGAGCAGCCACCAAGGCCGGAGCTGATGCCTTGATCCTGCTCGACACCAACATCTGCATCCACCTCATCAACGCCAAGCCGCCGGCTGTTCTGCAGCGCTTCCGGGATTACCGCATGGGGGAGATCGGGTTGTGCAGTGTGGTGGCCGCTGAGTTGGCCTTCGGCGTTGCCAAGAGTGGCTCTCAGCGGAACCGTGAGGCCCTGGATCTGTTCCTGGCTCCTCTGGCGATCCTTCCCTTTGATGAAGCCGCTCTCTGGTGCTACGGCGATCTGCGCGCTCACCTGGAGCGCCAGGGCACTCCGATCGGCGCCCTCGACACCCTGATCGCCGCCCACGCCCTCAGCCTGCAGGCCACGTTGGTGACCAACAACATCAAGGAATTCGAGCGGGTTCCAGGCCTTCTCCTAGACAACTGGGTTCCCAGCGCCTGAGCACGCGAGTGAAACCCGCTGGATCGGCCCTGACCCACCGAGATCGGGTTGTCCCGCCAGGACGATTCGGTGCTCCGAACTCCGGTGGTGAGGGCCGAATCGATCGGTTCGGCTCGCCCCTCCCAGGCTCCGGTTCACCGTGGCGACAGTGAGCGCACCGGGGGCGAACGACGACCTCGCACCTGCAACCATCGCCATCGCAACCATGCTGACCTGCCCGGTGTCAACTACTTAGGCGGGCGCCTACCTAATCGTCGCCGGACAAGAGCGCCTCCAGCAGCGGCTGCCCAGTGATTGTCTCGCCCGCAGGAAGGCGCCCCGTGGGGGACGCCTTAGCACCGGCCTGTGATCACCGCCCTGGCATCTCGGGCTGGATCGGGTCGGGTGTCTATGGCTTCACGCATGACCTGTCTGGGGCCTGGCAGGGAAGGAAAGGAGATCACGTCTGGGAGAAGAGATGCTCAAGGCTTGACCTTCTCGGTTGTGATCCCGGCCCGGGTTATGCAGCCCGGGGGTTCAACACGCGGGAAGCAGAACTGGCGTATCGCTCTCTGCTGCTACGGGATGACGCTCGCGCAGCGTCACCGAGTTCACCGGTTGTGTGTCGCATCGTTGGCGCACCTCCGCTGTGCGCACCGGCTCGGGTGCTCCCTGGCCGGACTCTGGTGGAGGGTGATGGTCGGGTTGGCTACCGGGCCTCCCCTCAAGTTCAAAGTACGCCTCTTTGGGGCTGGCAGTGACCCGCTGCCGTGCCTGTTCCGGTACTTTGGAGAAACCCTCGCATGCGAGAGGTAGTGTTCCGCGTTCTGGCTGAACGTTCCGGCCAGCTGGAGGCCCAGGCGTAGGCGCAGCCTTCTGCGCAGGAGTGACCCTGCCCATCCGCATCACCGCGCCCACCCTGGAGGAGCTGCAGCACGAGGCCCGCGAGGCCCTGCTGCTCTGGGCTGCTGAGCTCAGCCGATCGGTGTTGAGCCCCCTTCATGAACCCCTGTTGCCTCCGGTGAAGACCGGTGTGGAATGGACGGCTGCCCTTGCTGGCTCCGCGTTCAGGTGAGTCTCTGCTTCAACAACCTGGGCGTGACGATTGCCCAGAACACCCACGCTGCCGATTCCGGCGGTGAGATCGCGGCCTTGCGCCAGCTACTGGATCGGGTGGAGCGCGAGGGGCTGCTGGTGCAGGCGGAGGCGCTGCATGCGAACCGCCTTTTCCTGTTACCGCAAGAAAGACTCCGTTGCGCACCCGCAAGCGTGAGCGCAGTTACTGCCGCTACCTCACCCCCGTTCGTTGGCTGCACTCGAACCGAGCTTGCCGTTCGCTTTTGCCCGACCCGTCCATGGCCACAAACGCAGGCCCAGCAAGGGGAGATGGGAGGCGGCCCGCAGCACCGCAAACACTGCCAGGGTGAGACAGAAAGACAATGCAGGAGGGTCATACTGCCCAGGCTTGCGAGCGCGCCAGGGGGATGAAGGTTTTCGGCTCCTTCTTCATGGAGCGTTCGACGGCGCCAGCGACTGCTGGAGAATGCAGACCGCAGCGATTCGCTCTGCCCCAACCACCATGCCCGCCGCCGCTCGTCTCACCGATCTGCACATCTGCCCGATGCAGACCCCAGCGGTGCCGCCCATCCCCCATGTGGGCGGTCCGATCGCAGGGCCTGGGTGTCCCACGGTTTTGATCGGTGGCTTACCCGCCGCCGTTCTGGGGGACAGCTGTGTATGCGTCGGCCCCCCGGATTCGATCATCAAGGGTTCCGCCACCGTGCTGATCGGCGGCAAACCCGCGGCCCGCATGGGCGACAGCACATCCCATGGCGGCTCCATCGCCATCGGCTGCCCCACAGTGCAGATCGGTGGCTGAAAACAGCGGCCAGCGTGGTGAACACGCGGACTGACATGAAACAGACCAGAAGCCTCAGGCCAACGCATTTCAGCGATAGACAGGCGAGCAACCTTTATCCAAAACCAATCGCGTCGCGTTTCCTGCGTTGTACGCACCACTACGAAGTTAAGTTCAATCAGCACCGGCGGCAGGGCTGCCCATGATTGCAGAACAAATTAGTGAGGTGGGTGCCTTTTATTGGACAGTTCTGGTCCCTGACATCGTTAACCCCGGGCGGGAGGAACAGGGTTCGGTCTCAGTGTAGACCTCATGGGGAGTTCTGCCTCCCAGGGAGCTGTGGGGCCTTACATGGCAATACCTCCATAGGAAGCGGGCGAGGCTGATCTCAGCTTCCCAGCCATCGGTGTAGGCACGCAGGTAGACCTCCTCGTACTTGACTGTGCGCCACAGCCGTTCAACGAGGATGTTGTCGTAGCAGCGCTTCCTACCTGACCAGCTGATCTTGATCTTCTCGTCTTGCAGCTTGGCCACGAAGTCGGATGAGGTGAACTGACATCCTTGATCGGAGTGGAAGATCCCTGGCTTGCGGCCGCCCTCCAACGCCATCGCAAGAGCATCCAAACAGAACTCCGTGTCAAGGCTGTTTGAGAGCTTCCAGCTGAGTATATTCCTGGAGAAGAGATCAACAATCGCCACCAGGTAAAGGAAACCTTTCCGCATCGGGATGTAGGTGATATCGGTGGCCCACACCTGATCCACTGCCGTGACAATGCTGAGATCCACCAGGCAGGTGAATCGCACGGATGGATGACCAGGGACCGTGGTGCGCGGTTTCTGGTAGATCGCCCGTAACCCCATGCGCTGCATGAGGTTTCGCACTCGGTCACGGCTGATCGGGATCCCATCTCTGGCCAGGTAGTCCACCATCCTGCGGCTGCCGCTGCAGGGATCTTCCAGGTAGAGAACATCGATTCTGGCCATGATCCGCAGTGTCGATTCCCG
>CALRXC020000081.1:0-6485 GCA_943372025.1 Synechococcus sp. UW140
TTGAGCAGCATGGAGGCGTACCACCCCACCCAGTGCATCAGTTTGGGCAGTTGGCTGGCATCATCTGGCTTGATCAGTAGATGGATGTGATTAGCCATCAGGCACACTCCATACAGGCGAAATGAGTAGTTCTGCTTTGCTTTCTCTAAGACCACCAGCAGCACATCACGCCTGATGCGTTTGGCAATCAAAAACTGACGACTATTGCAACGCAGCGTGATGTGAAACGAATGCCCTGCTGGTAAGGAGCGTGAAGGGCGGGGCATGGAATCGATTGGAGTGGAGTGGAGGGGATTGGAGTTGTGTGGAGACGATCAAGCCGCCGGTGTGCCTGACCACAGATCTGCCTAAACGCCCGTCCGTAATTCCCCGGAAGCCACGCCTCGCCGCTCCCCCGTGCCAACCTGCTTGGCGATTCAGACCCGATCCCGCCGTTGTGGTCGCCAGCGACAAGCTTTTTTATTGGCTGTTCCAGCACCAACCCGATCGGATCCTGCCGCTGCTGCCCGATCTGCCCGCAGATGCCAGGGGTTACAGGTTTTCAGCCCCTGTGTTGAAAGAGCGGGAATACCGCCTCGATGGCCTGTTTCTGCCGCCGCCAGAGCGGCCGGAGTTGCCAGCGCTGATTCTTGAGGCCCAGATGGCCGCCGACGCTGGCTTCCTGCGGCGCCTCTACGCCGAGACAGCCCGCTTGCTGCAGCAGGAGCCGAGTATCGAGCGGTGGCGGGTGGTGGTGCTTTGCCCCTCCCGCCAGCTCAACTTCGGCGATCCAGCCCCGGTGGCGGAATTCATCGAACAGCGGCTGCAGTGGATTGAGCTGCTGAGCGCCTCTGCCAACCCCACCGCTCCGGCCTTGGTGCAGGCGTTGGCCCTGCTGCTCCAGAGCGAGCAGGAGCTGCCCGCCACCAGTGCCGCCCTCCGCGCCCGGGTGGCCGGCAGCAGCAGCGCCGCCGAGATCGATGACGTGATCGCCGCTATCTTGGTGGCACGCTTTAACGGCCGATCAATCCAGGAGCTCTGCGCCATGGGCGGCATCACCCTCGACGACTTCACCCAGAGCGTCGCCTACCGCGAAATCTTTGGGCGGGGAGAAGCCCGAGGAGAAGCCCGAGGACAAGCCCGAGGACAAGCTCAAGGAGAAGCCAAGGTCACCCTGCGCCTGCTGGGCCGCCGCTGCGGGGCCCTGAGTGCCGAGCAGGAAAGCCGGATTCGCAGCTTGCCGCTGGAGCGGCTGGAAGCCCTGGCTGAGGCCCTGCTGGATTTCGAGGGCATGGCCGATCTCAACACCTGGCTGGCGGCCAACGCCTGACCTCACCGCAAACCGGAATCCGTTGTGGTCGCCAGTGACAAACTCTTCTATTGGCTCTTCCAGAACCAACCGGATCGCATCCTGCCGCTGCTGCCCGATCTGCCCCCAGATGCCAGGGGCTACAGCTTTTCGGCCCCTGTGCTGAAAGAGCGCGAATACCGCCTCGATGGGCTGTTCCTACCGCCGCCAGAGCGGCCTGAGCTGCCAGCGCTGATTCTTGAGGCCCAGATGGCCGCCGACGCTGGCTTCCTGCGGCGCCTCTACGCCGAGACAGCCCGCTTGCTGCAGCAGGAGCCCACGATCCACCACTGGCGGGTGGTGGTGCTTTGCCCCAGCCGCCAGCTGAATTTCGGCGATCCAGCCCCAGTGGCGGAGTTTGTGGAGCAGCGGGTGCAGTGGATCGAGCTGCTGAGCGCCGCCGCCAACCCAACCGCCCCGGCACTGGTGCAGGCCCTGGCCCTGCTGCTCCAGAGCGAGCAGGAGTTGCCCGCCACCACCTCCGCCCTCCGGGCCCGGGTGGCCGGCAGCAGCCAGGCCGCCGAGATCGATGACGTCATCGCCGCTATTCTGGTGGCACGCTTTAACGGCCGATCAATTCAGGAGCTCTGCGCCATGGGCGGCATCACCCTCGACGACTTCACCCAGAGCGTCGCCTACCGGGAGATCTTTGGGCGGGGGCAGGCGCAGGGTGAGGCCCGAGGCGTCGCCCTTGGTGAGGCCAGAGGCCTCGCCCTGGGTCAAGTCCAAGGAGAAGCCAAGGTCACCCTGCGCCAGCTGAGCCGCCGCTGCGGGCCCCTGAGCGCGGAGCAGGAAAGCGTGATTCGCAGCCTGCCACTGGAACGGCTGGAGGCCCTTGCCGAGGCCCTGCTGGATTTCGAGGGCATGGCCGATCTCAACACCTGGCTGGCGGCCAACACCTGAAGCACCCGCCCATAGGACGCCGTCGTGGTCGCCAGCGACAAACTTTTTTATTGGCTCTTCCAGCACCAACCCGATCGCATCCTGCCGCTGCTTCCTGATCTGCCCCCAGATGCCAGTGGCTACACCTTCTCGGCGCCGGTGCTCAAAGAGCGGGAATACCGGCTCGATGGGCTGTTTCTGCCGCCGCCAGAGCGGCCGGAGTTGCCAGCGCTGATTCTTGAGGCCCAGATGGCCGCCGATGGCGGTTTCCTACGGCGTCTCTACGCCGAAACCGCCCGGCTGCTGCAGCAGGAGCCGGGTATCGAGCGATGGCGGGTGGTGGTGCTTTGCCCCTCCCGCCAGCTGAATTTCGGCGATCCAGCCCCAGTGGCGGAGTTTGTGGAGCAGCGGCTGCAGTGGATCGAGCTGCTGAGCGCCGCCGCCAACCCAACCGCCCCGGCCTTGGTGCAGGCGTTGGCCCTGCTGCTCCAGAGCGAGAAGGAGTTGCCCGCCACCACCTCCGCCCTCCGGGCCCGGGTGGCCGGCAGCAGCCAGGCCGCCGAGATCGATGACGTGATCGCCGCTATCTTGGTGGCACGCTTTAACGGCCGATCAATCCAGGAGCTCTGCGCCATGGGCGGCATCACCCTCGACGACTTCACCCAGAGCGTGGCCTACCGCGAGATCTTTGGGCGGGGTGAGGCGCAGGGTGAGGCCCGAGGAGAAGCCCGTGGCGTCGCCCTTGGTGAGGCCAGAGGCGTCGCCCTGGGTGAGGCCCGAGGCGTCGCCCTGGGTCAAGTCCAAGGAGAAGCCAAGGTCACCCTGCGCCTGCTGAGCCGCCGCTGCGGGCCCCTGAGCGCGGAGCAGGAAAGCGTGATTCGCAGCCTGCCACTGGAACGGCTGGAGGCCCTGGCGGAGGCCCTGCTGGATTTCGAGGGCATGGCTGATCTCAACGCCTGGCTGGCGGCCAACGCCTGAGTCCGCCGGCAGCCGGCTCGCCCCCCTTGCTAATCCAGCCACACCGCGCCAAAGCAGCACAGGCCGTTAACCCTCCAGGCGCCAGAGCAGAGGCGGTGGGCCCAGCAGCCCCGAGGCGGGGGCCTGCCGGATCGAAGCCAGAGGCGGGAGCCGGGGCATGGGGCTTCCTGCTCACTTGCCGGCCACAACACGGCTGACGATCTGACCCTCCAGCCAGCGAGGGGCCCAGGACCCGTTCTAGTGGCGGAAGCTGCTGCTGGTGATCGGCTCCGGCATCGGCAGGCTGAGGCTCTCGAACCAGCCCACCGCCCGCTCGATGTCATCGAGTAGAGCGTCGGCCATGTCGCGGCTGAAGCCCGCCCGCACCACGAAGCGCAGCACGGCCCTCTCCTGGCAGTCCGCCGGCAGGGTGTAGGCCGGCACCTGCCAACCCCGCTCCCGCAGCTTGTCGGAGAGATGAAACACGCTCCAGTTCCGCACGGCGGGATCGATCTCCACGGCGAACACCGGCAACTGGCCGAGCGGATGGCTTACCAGCCGCAGGGGCGGCAGAGCGCGGAGGCCATCGGCCAGGTGGCAGGCGATCGCCTCCAGGCTGGCCATGCGGTGGGCGAAGCCCTCGCGGCCGAGGTGCAGGAAGTTGAAGTACTGCGCCACCACCTGGGCGCCGGGGCGGGAGAAGTTCATGCCGATCGTGGGCATCTGACCGCCGAGATAGTTGACGTTGAAGCGCAGCTCCTCTGGCAGCAGGTCGTCGTGACGCCAGAGCACCCAGCCCACCCCCGGCAGCACGCCGCCGTACTTGTGGCCGCTGCTGTTGATCGAGAGCACGCGGCTCAGGCGGAAATCCCAGACCAGATCGGGGGAATTGAACGGCGCCACGAAGCCGCCCGAGGCGGCGTCCACATGGATCGGGATGTCGAGCCCGCTGCGCTCCTGCAGGGCATCGAGCTGCCTGCTCAGCTCCTCGATCGGCTCATAGCTGCCATCGAAGGTGCTGCCCAGGATGCCCACCACGCCGATCGTGTGCTCATCGCAGCGGGCCACCGCCTCCTCGGCGCCGAGCTGGAGACGATCCGCCGTGATCGGCACCAAGCGCGGCTCCACATCGAAGTAAGCGCAGAACTTGTCCCAGCAGATCTGGGTGTTGCTGCCCATCACCAGGTTGGGGGTGCCGCCGCTTTGGCCCGCCGTGCGGCGTCGCTGGCGCCAGTGCCACTTCATCACCAGGCCGCCAAGCATGCAGCCCTCGCTGGAGCCGGTGGTGGAGGTGCCGATGGCCTTGGCGGAATCGGGGGCATTCCAGAGATCGGCCAGGATCCGCAGGCAGCTCTGTTCCAATTCGGCGGTCTGGGGATATTCGTCCTTGTCGATGATGTTCTTATCGGCGCATTCCTCCATCAGCCGTCTTGCCTCCGGCTCCATCCAGGTGCCCACGAAGGTGGCCAGATTCAGGCGGGCGTTGCCATCGAGCATCAGGTGGTCGTGGATGAGCTCGTAGGCGACCTGGGCATCGAGGCCGCGGGCGGGTAGTGAATCGCGGGGGATCTCGGCGGGAAGATTGGCGGCGGCCAGGCGGGCGCTGAGGCCGGCGCTGATCCCGAGGGTGCTGGCGCGGCGTTTCGGCGGCAAGGAGCTCTCGGTCATGGCGGACGGGGGAACAGGGGGGCGGCGGAGTCGAACGGACTGGCGGACCCAGCGAGCCCGGGGTGTGATGGTCGGGGCTGGGCCGGGCGACAACCATTGGCTTATTCAAGGATCATTCGGCCGGGCCAGCGGGCCCAGGACCAAAGGACAGCCTCATCCTGCGCCGGGGCAGCCCGACATCGCCTCGTGGTCCTCGCTGGAAGCGCCGCTGGCAGAGGGGCCCAACGGAAGTTGAACCTGAAAACCACCGGTCGATTCATACAGATCTCCAGATGCGGCCATGCGGCAACCACAGGCCGGAATCCCTCAAAGAGGGGATGGACAACCCAGGCATCCGGTCCGATCAAGCCTGAAACTCGTTTCCATTCATGACCGCCATCATTCGCCGGACAGTTTTCGGCGGCGCGGCAGTGCTCCAAAATGCCAGGACAATGCCAGCAGCCTTGGGGGGTGAGAGGGAACCCCACACGGAGTCATGGCGCCGGCCAGGAGCTGTCGGAGGATCATCGATACCGTCACCAGATCGGCCCCATCGGCGGGCCCCCTGATCCGATGGAACTCACCTTTCGCCTCCACAGCTTCCTGAGGCCCACGCCACCGGCCCCTGGCGAGGGCCTGCGGCTGGGGATCTGGCAGGGCACCGGCACAGCGGCCACGCCCGAGGCCGTGGCCGAGAACCTCGAGCGTCTCGAAAGCGTCTGCGGCCTCGCCGCCGCCGAAGGCGTGCAGCTGCTGGCCTTCCCGGAGTTGTACCTCAGCGGCTACATCGTGACCCCGCAGCTGGCCCGGCGCCTGGCGGAGCCGGTGAATGGCCCCAGCCTGCAGCGGGTCGCCGCCGCCGCCCGCCGCCATGGCCTGGCGGTGGCTTGCCCCTACCCAGAGCGGGCCAACGTGGCCGGTGAGGAGCGCTTCTACGACGCCATCGCCTTGTTCGGAGCCGATGGCGCCCTGCTGCGCAACTACCGCAAGACCCACCTCTGGGGCCCCGATGAGAAGCTCTGCTGGAGCCCGGGCTATCTCCATCCACAAGAAGGCGAGGCGTTCACGGTGCAGGCGGTGAATGGGATCGGTGTGGGGCTGCTCAACTGCTACGAGGCGGAATTCCCCGAACTCACCCGAAACCTGGCCCTGCGCGGCGCGAAGCTCGTGCTCATCCCCACCGCCGCCGACACCTGGGCCCTACTCAGCAATGGCCAGCGCACCGACCGCCCCTACCCGGATGTATCGCGCACCCTGATCCCCGCCCACGCCTTCGCTAACGCCTGCTTCGTGGCCTATGCCAACCGCTGCGGCGAGGAAACGGTGAACGGCACCGTGATGGCGGCCTACCTGGGCAACAGCATCGTCTGCGGACCCCACGGCGATGTACTGGTGGCCGCCCGCCCTGAACCGACCCTGCTGCTGGCCGACTGCATCCCGGCTGACTACGGCCCCACCCATCCGGCCGGCACCCGCTACCACGAGGATCTACGGCCCGAGCTCTACGGCTGGGAGCGAAGGAGCTAGGAGTCTGTTGCGCATAATGCCTGCGCTCACGCTATCTACCTCAGCCCGGCACTTTTTGTGGACCGGCTTGAGAAGATTTTAGGGTGCGAATCATCCAAAGACAAGGCGATTGGCTACGGCTGGCTTCCCATCCAGCCGTTGGGGC
>CALRXC020000082.1:0-6399 GCA_943372025.1 Synechococcus sp. UW140
TGTGTTCGGTTTGGTGGTAGTGCTCCGAACAGGGTCACAGACCGGCCCACCCTTTGCCACAGCTGATGTCTGAGGGAGGTGAGCCGTCAGCCCCGGCTACGCCGGGGCTGCTCCTCCTGAGTTACACCACTCCACGGGACGCTGCTGAGGAATGGGACGAGGTGTTCGGCGATCAGGTGGTGGCAGCGGCGATCCTCGATCGATTGATGCACCACAGCCATGTGGTGACGATCCGAGGCGACAGCTACCGGCTCAGGGAGAAACGCAGAGCCGGCCTATTTCGCCCGCATGCGGGCGGCTCCTCCTCGTCTGGCATCGGCGGCGTGCCGCCACCGACGCCAGCCAAGGAGGTCTGAGGGGGAACTGCCCTCCGGCATCGACAACGGACGACAACCAACGCAACCCATCACGGAACCCATGAGCAGCAAGAGACACCACCCCCATAAGGGTGGAACCACTCCGACTACCGAGCCCAAAGACCGTTCCGGGGTGGTTCAGTTTTCGGTGTCGGAAGAGGTCCAGTTTTCGATGTCGCTTGACATGCTGTGCCAGGCTGCCACCCCCTATGCGGCGCCATCGGCACCTGCTGGCGGCTACATGGGCCGGAAGCTGACCTCTCTGCAGACAGGAGTTTTACCCGCGCTCGGGAGCTGCTGAGGCAAGAGCGCCCCGACCTAGACAGAAACGGCGATGGGGTGGCCTGCGAATCGCTGCGGTGAACTTGGCCGCCGGGAGAACACTTCAGGAGCATCCCCCGCCATATTTACAGCAAAATGGCGGCAAAGTCTGTTTCTGCTGATTATTATGGTAATTTTAATTTTTCATTGAATTAATGAAATGACCTCATCCTCTGCGACTGCCGCACAAAACTCAGGAAACGAGCAGATTTCACTCGAAGACTTGGAGCGCGTAGTCAGTTCAATTCATGGCGTTAAGGACATCACTCATGACGAAGATTCAGTGTTCTTTAAATTCCACGACAAGGACGGTGATGACGTTCAAGGATACATTCAAATATCAGACAAAAAAGAAGGGCATCTAACGGCACTTTTGGCATTGGCCATCCCTGCTTCTCACTCCTTTAGCGCATTGATTGCATCTAATTCTTACAACCAGAGAAAGGATACATTCGGAACTTTTTCTTATGTCGGAAAAGCTGATGAGGAAAAATGCATGATGGTCCTAGAGAGTGACATGCAAATATTTAATGAGTTGAAGGTGCAAAATTTAATCCAAGATTTCATCGAACACATAAACCTGTGGGAAACCAAGATGTTTGAGTCAATAAAAGAGACCGGCCCTGACAGCAATTTTATAAAAGGAGGTCTATTGGATAGAGTTATAGGGGCTGCCCTAGGGGTTGTTGAGTGGTTGGGAACACCAAATGATTGATTCAGCAGTTGCGCCGGATGGTGGCGGCCCAGCTGCTGCCCGACTGTGCCCGCCGCCGGGCCCTGGGCCTGTTCCAGCTGCCCGCCCATGGGAAGCCTGCAGGAGTAACCCCACCCCGGCCTCGCAGATGCCCACCCCTGCCAACGCTCTGGCCCAGCTGCTGGCCGCCTTGCTGTCCTATCGCCCCCAGCCCTGAGCCTGGCCCCGCCCCCGGCCCGCCTATCTGCCCCACCCCCGCCGCCGGCTGACCCGCCTGCGGGGGGTGGTGCGGGCCCCGATAAGATGGTCATAATAGAAGGTGGTTCATACCCCAGCCCTGCCAATGCGGCTCTGCGATCCCCTCAGACTGAACCGTGCGCCCATCGGCGCATGAAAAGCCGTCGCCCGGCAACGGCTGAATCTCTCGCTGCAAGCCTGTTAAAAATTCCCTAATCACTCTCCCTCACTTAAAACCACCCAATGGCTACTCGTACCGTCATCGGTCTGTTTGCCGAGAATTCCCACGCCGCCAAGGCCCTTGAGGATATGGCCGCCGCTGGTCTGCATCGCGATGCCCTCGATCTACTGAGCGCAAATGATGCTTCGGATGCTCCCAAGCTCCGTGCCCTCTCTGATCTGGTGCCCGAGCCCGATCTCGGCATTTACCTCGAAGGCGTTCGCCAAGGCGGCACCCTGCTCACCGCCCAGGTGCCCCTCGATCGCGAAGCCCGCGCCGCCGAAATCATCGGTGCCAACACCCCCCTCAACATCCGCGAGCATGCCGTTAAGCTCAAGGCTCGCAACCCCGAGCTGAAGGCCGAACTGATCGACGCCAAGCGCGATCCCAACGTGCTGGAAGTGGTGGAAGAAGTTGTTGAGCTCGGAAAGGAGAAGGTCGAAACCGGCCGTCTGCGCATCTACAACGTGGTCTCCGAAGCCAAGGTCTCCAAGAGCATCCCCCTGGTGGATGAGACCGTGACCGTGCAACGCCGCGCCGTCAACCGCGACGCCCTGGCCGATGCCTTCAAGGAGCGCGTGTTTGAACTCTCCGAGTTCGACGAGCGTGCCATCGTCAGCAAGCGCGCCCAGGTGGTGGAAGAAGTGAACCTCGCCAAGCAGGCCGAAACCCGCGACAAAACTGTTACCGAAACCGTGCGTCGCTCCGATGTGCGCGTCGAGCGGGTGGGTGCCGATGGCAAGGTGTTCATGTCGGAAACAGACCTTCCTGGCGACCCAATAACTGACCCACGGTAAGGAGATCGAAATGCTTGGCAAGCAACCTGACTTGTTAAATAAAAACTTTGCGATCGGATATTTTATTCCTTCAGTCATTTTCCTTGTTGGCGCATATTCGGTGTATATTCATCTTGTTGACAAGGTAGTTATATCTTTTGATGTCTTGAGGAAAATCCAAGAAAGTTCCGCATTAGTTGGCACAACGCTGGTTGCGCTCTTATCCTGGACGGGAGGAATTCTTCTGCTTGCCATAAACCGAGATATTATTAGGATCTTAGAGGGTTATGGCGTGATCAATCCTTTCAGGCTACTGACTAAAGTAATACACCTCCAAAAGTGGAGCTTTCGGCGCCTTAAGAGACGGAAATCCGAACTGGATAAAAAACGAGACAATGCAAGAGCTAAGGGTAGAGATCTATGTCCGGTAGATCGTGTTAAACGACGTGAAGTTACTACGAGACTTGCATGGAGATTTCCAAGTAGTGAAGAGTTTGTTTTGCCAACATCTTTTGGTAATGCTTTACGGTCATTCGAGGTCTACCCGAATGATATGTATGGAGTTGACTCTATACCAGCATGGCCAAGGTTGTACGCTGTAATTCCAAAAGATTACCGAGAGGCGCTTGATGACGCAAAAGCTCTATTGGATTTCTGGGTAAATCTATGGCTGGCGAGCATGATTATACTATTGGAATACTTGCTGATAGCAGCCACTAATGGCTTATTCAACTCTTCTTCCATAATTTTCGCTGGCTGTCTAATCCTTGCCTCTTACGCATTCTATAATCGCGCTACGGCATCTGCCATTGGTTGGGGAAGCTTAGTCAGATCATCATTTGATTTATTTCTTGATGATTTGCGATTAAAGCTTGGCTACCTGAAGCCTGCGAATCCAACTAGACAGAGGGAAATGTGGACTTCATTCTCACGAGCTGTATTTTATGCAGATCCAGAAAGCCTGCCTCCAAGAAGTAAATGATCTACGATATATTTCGAGAGCCACCTGCAAGGCCTGCTGCACTTGCCTACCGGCATCTTTTACGTCCAGTCGTTGGAGATTCAGGCCGCCCCGCAGCACACGCACCGGGATGGTCACCCCTAGCTTGTGTGAGGGGCGAAAGAAGACTGGAAGACGTGCCGGGCTCGCGACTCCACATCACCCCCCATGTCCGACCCTATTGACCCCATCAACGCCCTGGCCGACACCCTGCTGCCGATCCTGTTAGGCACCGCCCAGGCCCGGCCATCAGGTCTGCTACCCCCTCTGCTTGTGGGTCGCCCGCGTGGTCTGTCAACCGCTACAAGTGCAAGGAGATCGGCAGCTACGCCAGGGTCCAGGAGCTTCTGAGGGAAGGGCACACCTTCCTCGATCGCAACGGCGATGGCATTGCCTGTAAGCCGTTGCGAAAGGGTTGACCAGGCCGGGTGATCTGGCCGGATCAACAAAACGCGCCGGGCCTCTCCATGCTCCGCCGCGGGCAAGGGCTTAACGCGAGCTGGCCGGCTGGCCAGCCCTTGCCTTTTGCGGCGGCGATGGCGGCGTCCCGTCGCGGCGCCCATTGGCGTCTGCCATTCATGTCTTCAAGTTGCCGCGCCTCTGAGCGTGATCCGGTTGCCCTGGTGGAGTCCTGCCTGCCAGCGTTCCTTGCTCTGGCTTGTGCGCAGCCATCAGCGTGAGCCCCTGAGGCGCTGCTGGATCGATCACTCCTATGGGGAGGAAGAGATCACCCGGCTGGAGGATGAGCTCCTTCCCGCGATGGAGAGCTTCCTGGCGCGGATCGATGCGATCGATCAGCAGCTCAGGGAGGCCCAAGAGGAGCAGGAGGCCCAGTTCGAGCTGGAGCGGGCGGCCATAGCGGCTGCGGGGGCTGAGGCCTCGGCGGTGTTGGTGCCTCTTTGAGGCTCCCCCCGGTGGGTGCCTTTGCGGTGCCCACCGGGTTATTCGGTGGTCGTGATGGGCCTGTTGCAAAGCCTGCCTTGAGTTGCCCCTAATCAGGGCCTGGTTTGGCTGTCCTCTGCGAATGCGGCCATCCCCACCCCCTCCTCTATCAGCTCGGTCGGCATCGAGCACCATCCGCCGGGGCTCGATCCGGCCTGGGCACGGATCTGGTTCCTTGATGCCGCTGCCCATCCCGTGCGCTCTTGCCGCCTGGTGCCTGTCTCCTCTGCCCAGCAAAGGGCGCTGGAGCTTCAGTTGCAGTGCGGAGCGGAGTCCCTCTGGATTCTCTGAGCCATCGCTCTCACCGAGTTCTTGATCGGCGCCGCTGCCGCAGGCCCCTCCATGGTCCGCGCCGTGCCAAGGGTCAGGGCCAGGCTCGCCGCCCTTTGATGTCCGGCGCTGATGCGCCGATCAGGGCGGTGGCGAGCCCTTGATCGGCGGCACGGAACCCTCCGGGGTCCTGCGTTGCATGCGCCATGCTTCCCTCCATCCTTCTGGTTCACCGCCACCAGTGGTCTGGCGGTCAGTGCACCCGGATCGAGCCGAGGCAAGTCCAGCACTGGCAGCTGTCGTTCGCCGAGCTGGCCGAGTTCTGCGGCTGTCCGGTGGGAGCGCTGGGCTTCTCACGGGTGGGGCCTGTGCATCTGGCCCACGGGGGGTCCTGGGCCCGGCTGGAGGCGCCCGATTCGCTGCGCTGGCCCTTCCTGGATGCGCCGGTGATCCACGGGCCAGCGGTGGCGGTGCGGCCTGTGTTGGGCTCAGGTTGCGCTAATTGCCCTGGCCAGGATCCCGGGGGCCACGGGTCCCCCACCTGGCGGGCCCTGGATCCCTGGGAGGCCGAAAATGCTCTCTGGGCGCTGAGGCGCTATGTCCTGCCTCTGGAGCCGCTGAGCTGCCCGGTGGATCAGGCCTTCTTGAATTCGATCTGTTGGCCTGTGCATGCCGCCTACCGCGAGGCAAAGCGATCGGGCGATAGCGCCGCCATGCTCCGCATCCGGTTGGAGGTGCAGCGGGAGCGGGCGGAGTGGGCCCTGCGTTGGAGCTCAGCCGTCAGCTAATTGATTCGCGGAAGACGGTCTCGGCCGGATCCATCGGAAACGAGCAGCTGATCAGCGCCTGGATGATCTCGGGAATCAAGCGGCCGCTGGCTCCTTTGCAGAATGCCCCCATGGAGCCAACCAGGCCACTGCGCCGAGAAAGCACCGCCGTGATGGCGGCCAACATCGGCCGGGAACTCACGGAACTCCGCGCCGTCTTGGCCGAAAGCCGCGGCGACCGAGTGGCTGAACCCCGGATCACCGCTGCGGCCCTGGCCCACCTGCTGCTCTGTAGCAGGGAGCTCCTGCAGAACCTGCTGATCGACACCGCCAGACGACCAAGGCGGATCGAGCGGTAGCGGGCACCGGGCGCTGCTCAGGCGGGTTGTCCGGGTCAGGACCCAGCCGGCACCAGAACTAAGTGCAGGTCTCATCGGGCTCTGAAGGGCGCTGGAACCCAGCGGCACCAACTATCTCGACAGCGGAGCAGCATGGAAGCAGGACAATTGAACATATATTTTAATCTGATTCACGCAAAAATACTGCAAATCAAGCCCATACTCTTGGGCCTTGAAGTGATTAATCTATATCTTGTCCCGTATTTCTGATCTGATGCGCTCAGGAGCCAATTCAAGGAAGTTTTGCCTTGAGATGCTGCTACAGCTTTCGCCTAGGAGTCTGTTGCGCATAATGCCTGCGCTCACGCTATCTACCTCAGCCCGGCACTTTTTGTGGACCGGCTTGAGAAGATTTTAGGGTGCGAATCATCCAAAGACAAGGCGATTGGCTACGGCTGGCTTCCCATCCAGCCGTTGG
>CALRXC020000083.1:0-6178 GCA_943372025.1 Synechococcus sp. UW140
CGATCAGAAGATCCCGGCTCCATGGCAGAGGACCGGGCCAGGGTTGCTCACTTTTCGCTGTCGCCTCCCCCTGCCATGGCAGGGGGAGGACCCGGGGTAACCCGCCTACGTAATTGACGCGACCCGCCTACGTAGTTGACATCGGGCAATCGAGGGTTGCGCCTCGAACTCAAAGCCCTCCAGGGTGCGCACGAACGGGAAGCGGGCAATGGTCAACCGCTTCGCGGAAGCCAGGGGCTACGCCATCGACAACCGACGCTGCTCCTTGCTCGTCACCTCAGCCGCGCAGAGCCAGGCCAGGGCCTCTCGCAGGTTGAGCTGCCGCCTGGCAGCTTCCTCCAGCAGCCCATCGAGCTGCTCACGGATCGCCCCCAGCCGTAGCCGACTGAGCATCGAGTCCAGCTCCTCCACGAGCCGCTGGACATCGGCCGGCTCGGCAGCAGCGAGGCCAGCTGGAGAAGGCGCTGGCGTCTGTTGTCTGGTCCGCGCCATCAGCCCACCTCCGCTGCTGCCGCCGCGTAGTCGCTCAGGGGCCGCGCCAGCGACGAGCGCCGCACCGCATCCAGCGTCACCACCTCCGCCAGACCATCAGCCTGGGCGGCCTCAATCACCCGCTGCGGCACCAGACCGGCCCAGTGGCCAGCGATCACCTGACGGGATCGCTGGTTTGCCGCCTGGCGGGTGTGGCGCGCCACGATTCGGCCAGCCTGACGGATCACCACCTGCTGATCGCGGACCTGCACCGTCACGTTCTGGCCCACCAGCGCCACCGGCACGCTGTACCAGTTGCCCTCCACCTGCACGCAGCAATCCTTGGCGACACGACGGCTGAACTCCTGCTCCGCCAGATACGACGGCTTGCCGTTCAGCGCCAGCAGCGCCCTGGCCTCATCCCGCTGAAACCGCACCAGCGGCTGCTCGCCCGTGGTGCCGTGGATGCGCACATCGGCGATCTCCCGGTTCCACCATTCCAGATGGCTCTCCATCTGTCCCCAGGTGTCAAAGCGGTGTCCGGCAAGGCCACTGCGTTTCACGTACCCCACGCCGCGCTCATCCTTCCCCTTGGTCTGCGGCCGGTGCGGCCAGCAAGCCTTGGCGGTGAAACCCCAGTGGCGGGCAAAGGCGGCAAAGGTGGGATTGACCACCAGCTCACCAGTTCTTGGGTTGTTGAGAGTGATCAGCGCCTTGGCGTTATCGACCAGAACCTGCTCGGGAACCCCACCCCAGAAGCGGAATGCTTCCTCAAGCGCCTGCAACCAGTGGCGCTGCTGCTGCTGCCGGTACACCCGGATCAACTGCCGCCTGGAGTATCCCAGGGTCAGCAGGCAGAAATGCACCTTGGTCCGCACCCCACCGATCGGCACCCACAGCTCACCAAAGTCGGCCTGCAGCTGCTTTCCGGGCCGCGTCTCGTAGCGCACGGTCGCCTGAGCGCTCTGCCGCAGCGCCTCCCGCCAGGGCTGCACCGCCCGCTCCACCGTCCGCTGGCTCACACTGATCCCCTTCTGTTTCAACAGCTCCTGCCGCACCACCTCGGCGTTGCCGTGGTGCTGCTAGAACTGTTGCTGCAACCACTCCTGGTGCCCATCCAGCTGGCTGGAGCGGTTTCCGGAGCTGTACGGCTGCCAGTCGCCGATCGCCAGGTAGCGATTCAGCGTGTTGCGCGAGATCCCCAGCTCCGCCGCGATTCGCCGGCGGCTCCAGCCCCGCTCCAGCAGCTGGCGCATCACCGCCACCTCCTCTGGGGTTTCCATCACGCCCTCCAGCGCGACCATCCCCCCTGCTGTATGGGCATTGGCCGTCTTGGCCAGCCCAAAGCCCACACCCGCAGTCGAACGTTTCTCCACCGCCGATGACCCTTGCAAGGGAGAGCCATGGCTCGCCGCTAACGCGGCCGGCAACGGCTCTCCTATCGCTTCCGGGTGGCTCACTTTTGGTGTCGGCGCTGGTCCAGTTTTCGATGTCGGCTGACACGGGGGCTGGGCTGGCTGTTGCCTGGCAAATCCATGTCCCAGGAGCTCCATGAGCATCAGGGGTTGGTAGATGTGGCTCATGCGCATGCGCTTGGCGATGTAGTGCCGTAGGCGCTCGACGGTGGGGGAGGGAGTTGGGGGCATGGGCACTCAGGTGCTTGACCGCTTTTGCCAGAGCTTGGGGTCGCGGCCGCAATGCAGAACGGCCAGCACAACGATGGTGTCCTGTCCGGGAATGGGTAGGTAAACCACGCCGTAGGGGAAGCGCCGTATTAGGGCACGGTGGGTGTTCCGATAGCCTGCGGGGTAGGCCTCAGGGTTGGTTCGAATCCGCTGAAAAGCCTGGCGCACCTCCTGCACAAACATCAGGCCCAGGCCATTTTCCTGTGCTTCGTACCAGCGGACTGCTGCTTCGAGATCGAGCCGGGCTTCAGGCCGCAGCCGTAGCACCATGATCAGAGCGTCTGCTCCAGTGCGTTTAGCACCTCATCAGCATCGAGCCCAGCGTCGCCGTCAGCCAGGAACCGCTCCAAGCGATGATCGATCAGCTCGCGCTCGGATTCAGTGAGTTCCGGGCCGATCTGCTCAGCAGCGATGGAATCCCATAGGGTCTGGACCAACTCCAGCCGTTGCGCCAGGGGCAGGGTCAGCAGATTGTTCACCACATGCCAGTCCGGCCAAGCCGGAAGCCACTTCAACTCACACTAGCGGTGTTGTCTGGCAGCAGCCGGGAGCAGCGTGGGCACGGGTGAGCACCCGGTGTTTCACGAGCCGCTGATCGGGGTGCGGTGGCGGCTGCGGTGGCCGAATCCGCAGGCTTCTGGATGAGCAAACAAGTCACCTCCTCGCCGCGCTGCATTCGGAAGGCATCGAGGCGCTGGCGGCACAGTTGCAGCAGCTGGTCGCGCTCGGCGTCGCTCAGCTCTACTGCTGCGCAGAAGCCTTCGGCTACGCCGCCCACCAGGACGTAGGCGCCTTGGTCGTAGCGGGTGATGCCGTTACCATTGAGCACCTTGCCCACCATCCGCTTGACGGGTTCGGTGGAGTAATCGATCTGGGTCACATCTTCCCCAAGGATCCGGCGGGCTACGTCCTGCGGGGGGGGTTGGGCTGCGGCGTCCAAGGAGCTCCATGAGCATCAGGGGTTGGTAGACGTGGCTCATGCGCATGCGCCTCGCGATGTAGTCGCGTAGGCGCTCGTAGGTGGGGGTGGGGGTCGGGGGCATGGGGGGATCCTGGCGCTGCGGGGGCCAGTGCTGGGGCGGGGGGTGACAGGGGGGGGCACTGGTGGGGGGAGAGGCCCTGCCGCGATGCCATGCCCTCCTTCACCCCCTCAGCCCCACCTGGCGGTGTGCCTACAGTTCCTTCACTGAATGAAGGTGAGGCCGTGCGTACGTTCTCCGCCGTGATCGAGCGCTGTGCGGATACTGGATTGCTCGTGGGTTACGTCCCCGGTTTCCCTGGTGCTCACAGCCAAGCCGAGACCCTTGAAGAGCTGCAGGTAAACCTCCGGGAGGTGATCGCCATGCTGCTGGAGGACGGCGAGCCGGCCATGGAGAGTGATTTCGTGGGTCTCCAGCAAATCGTGCTGCCAGCCTGAATGTGGGCTCAACCCCGGTTCTCAAGCCCTCGGAGGTATTCAGACATCCTGCGCAAACTGGGCTTTGAGGTTGTTCGACAACGCGGCTCCCATCTGCAGTTCCGCGATACGAGAGGACGCTGCACCACCGTCCAGGCTCACAAGGGTCGTGATATCGCGCCACCGCTACTCCGTCAGATCGCCAAGGACATCGGCATGACGCTGGAGGAATTCCTCAGCTTTCGCTGAACCCGGTCTTTCTCACGCGCTGGCGGCACAGCTGCAGCAGCTCTTCGCGCTCGGCGTCGCTCAGCTCCTCGCCGCCCACCAGTTCGTAGGCGCCCTCGTCGGTGGAGGAGGTTGCGCAGGCATGCAGGCATCCTGATGCTGCGGGTCCTCGAAGGCCCAGTAGGGGATCAGGGTGCCGGGGGGTGGCACTGATGGAGAGAGGAGTAACAACTCGGGGACCCATGGACGCAGAGCACCACGGGCCTCCGACCTGATGACATTAGGCACACGCCATGGCTAGGTTGATCCAATGAAGCCCTTCGCTTGGAGCCATGAGAAAAACGAACAACTCCGTGCTGCACGTGGTCTGTGCTTTGAAGCTGTCATCGTTGCCATTGAGACAGGGAATCTGCTCGATGTTCGAGAGCACCCAAATCCGCAGCGATACCCTGAGCAGCGAATCCTGATCGTGCGCCTGAATGGCTATGTCCACCTTGTTCCCTTTGTCGAGACAGATGAGCATTTCTTCCTGAAGACCATCATTCCCAGTCGCAAGGAAAATCGCCTGCATAAACCGTCAACCCCTACCAAAACACCATGATGATTAACTCGCCATCGCCTTCGTTTACCCCTGAAGAGCAACAGTTGCTCTCCGACTTCAACGCAGGCGAGCTGCGCAGCGTGGCGACCCCAGAGCTTCTGGATGCACTTCGGCAGTCCGCCACGGCGATGGGTGTAAAGGATCAACGCATCAACATCCGTCTTTCCAGTGCGGATCTGCAAGCTTTACGTGTCAAAGCCCTGCAGGAAGGCATTCCTTATCAGACGTTGATCAGTAGTGTTCTGCACAAATACGTCAGCGGTTCGCTGTTGGATCGTTCTGTTGCGTAGCCATCGCAGCTCGTCGCGCTCGGCATCGCTCAGCTCCTCGCCGCCCACAAGGTCGTAGGCGCCCTGGTCGTAGCGGGTGATGCCGTTGATGGTGAACCTTGCCCGCCATCCGCTTGACGCGCTGCGTGTAGTAGTCGATCTGGGTCACGTCTTCCCCCAGGATCCGCCGGGCAACGTCCTGCGCGGGGGCTTGGCTGGCTGTTGCCTGGCAAATCAATGTCCCAGGAGCTCCATGAGCATCAGTGGCTGGTAGACGTGGCTCATGCGCATGCGCTTGGCGATGTAGTGCCGCAGGCGCTCGTAGGTGGGGGAGGGGCAGGGCCTATTAGAAGTCATCCTGAGGGCGTCTCCGCCGCTGGCCTCCAGCCCAGCAGCCTGAGCAACCCTTTGATGTCGTGTGCCAAGGCGGCGATGCCCTCGGTTATCGACCAGATTCCTTCCAGCCGCAGGGCATTGATCGCCATGCTGCGCAGCGTGGCCAGGATCTGAACGCCGTTGTCCTCCCGATACCTGTGGGCGTCTTCCCTCAGCGGAACATCCCGCACCCAGTGCCAGCTGTTCTCGATTGACCAACGCTGGCGGATGGCTTTGAGCATGGGCTTGGCACCAGTGCGCAAACTCGAGACGTAGTAACGGGTCTCGTCTTGCGGCTTGCCCTCGCGGGTGCCATGGGTGCGCACAGCGATGATCGTCGCGCTGCCCGGCCACTGTTCCATCACCCACTCCGGTGCCGGCATGGCCCGGAGGGTCCAGGTGATGTCACGGCCCCGTTTGATTTCCCGCTTGCTGGTGCGCCAGGGGATCCGCCGGCCGTAGGTGAGCCGATCGCGGATCAACCGAAACCCTTTGCGGCGCCCGTGTTTGACGGCGATCAGGAAGTCGGCGCCGCGCTGGGCGAGGTAGAGGAAAAAGGGCGGTTCGCATGCAGCGCGTCGGCTTGCACCAGCACACCCTCAAGTTCGACTGCCTCCAGCAGCTGGCGCAGGGCCTGGATCTCACCACTGGCGTCGGTGGCGTAGGTCGTCTGGGCGATCGCCACGCCCAGAGTCTCTGAATAGAGGCTCACCTGAGCGATGAATTTCGCTGCGCCAGAGTCGGTTTCGGCGATCGAGCCCCTCAGGGTCTTGCCGTCACAGACCAGGGTGTCCAGCTCAGCGACGCCCGGCTGGGCCGTCATCCAGCCGCGCAGCAGGCTCTCAAAGCCAGCCACATCCAGCTGGGCCAGCAGCAGCCTGAATGTGGAATCCGATGGCGACTTGCCGAAATCGGTGCCCAGCAGCTCGTTGAGCGTCTGGCGATGGCGTTTGGCAAATCGCTCCATTCCCACCAGCGAACCCTGGCCGCTCAGGATCGCGAGGATCGCCACCAAGAGCATCCACCACTGGGGAAAGCGAATGCCGCGGCGCATCCGGCAGTCCGGAAGGGCCTTGAGGAAGCTGATCAGATCGCTTGCAGCGACTGAGTTGTTGGTGAGCTGGGAGGCCAAGGGGCAGGGGCGGTTCCCGCG
>CALRXC020000084.1:0-6145 GCA_943372025.1 Synechococcus sp. UW140
CAGCCGCCGACGTGCTGGAAGCGCAGGCTGGCGGGATCGCCCCAATCGCCCTCAGCGCGGCAACCGCGGTTGTTGTGGCAGAGGTGCCGGAGCGTCCAGCTGCCATCGCTGAGCAGGGCCTCCAGCCGCACCTGCAGGGCCAGCACCTCGGCGGCGGCCTTCTTGCCAGCCGGACAATCAGGGCACCGAGGGCCGCGGCATCGAGGCGCCGCAGGGTGATGGTGAGGCTCTGGCGGCCACCCTCGGCCAGGGCCGCACGGGTGCCCTGCAGAAAACTCTCCAGGAAATCCTCGGGCCGTTCTCCGGCGATCGGCCCGATGTCGGCAAGGCGCCGAGCCTGAACCCCGTATTGGCATGGACCCGGACAGCCCACCCCCCGGCTCAGACACCGCCGGCGGAACCG
Organism: Synechococcus sp. UW140; assembly: GCA_943372025.1. Lineage (GTDB taxonomy): Bacteria > Cyanobacteriota > Cyanobacteriia > PCC-6307 > Cyanobiaceae > Cyanobium. Next base: position 404 of record CALRXC020000084.1, read on the forward strand.
ATCTTCGCCGCGAGGCCCTGATCGCCTCCCTGCACCAGCGGTTCGCCCTCGCCGAGGCCCGGGGCGATGCGGAAGCCAAGCAGGCGTTGTTCAAGGAGGCGGTTTACCTCAATCTCCCGCCTGAGCTCTGGCAGGAGCCCCCGGCCTGATCCCATCACCCCCGGCATCGTGGGCGACGCAGGGGTGTGAAGAACCGGGCTGGGGCGGGATTCCAGCACCGCTTCTGAGCTTCAGGGGAGGTCGCGATCGAGTTGACGCAGCCTGTCGGCCACCTGGTGGCGCAGGGTCTGAAAGGGGGTTGAAATCCTCAACTCGTGCAGGTCGCACCTGTCGAGGTCGAGGCTGAGGGTTTGCACGATGCGGCCGGGCCTCGGGGCCAGGATGTGCACCTGCTGGGCTAGTAACAGGGCCTCATCGATGTCATGGGTGATCAGCAGCACGGAGAGGCCGGTGCTGCGCCAGAGGTTGTGGAGAAACTCCTGCATGGATTCGCGGATCTGCAGATCGAGAGCCCCAAAGGGTTCATCCAGCAGCAGCAGGCGGGGCTCGGCAGCCAGGGCCCGCGCGATTGCCACCCGCTGCTGCATGCCCCCGGAGAGCTCCCGGGGCAGCCGCTTGGCAGAATCAAGCAGCCCCACCACTTCGAGATAGAAGGCGGTGCGCTCCCGAATCTGGCCGCGCTCCAGGCCCTTGAGTTCCAGTCCGAAGGCCACGTTCTCGGCCGCCGTGAGCCAGGGGTAGAGGCTGTACTTCTGGAACACCATGCCCCGATCGGAGCCCGGTCCGCGGATCGGTTGACCATCGAGGCTGAGGCTACCGCTGGTGGGTTTTTCCAGCCCTGCCACCAGACGCATCAGGGTGGATTTGCCCGAGCCCGAACTGCCAAGCAGCGCCAGAAACTGGCCGGTATGCATGGTGAGGCTGATCTGGTCCAGCACCAGTTGCGCGGCCCTGCCATCGCCGAAACGTTTGCAGACGGAGTCGAGAACCAGATTCATGGGGTTCCAGGAGGGGGCGGTACGGCGCTCATGTCGCCCAGGCACAGCTGCGTCGCATCAGCATGCGGAAGCCCAGATCGATCAGCAGGCCAATCAGGCCGATCACGATTAGGCCCAGGAAGATCTGATCGGTGCGCAGGAAACGCTGGGCCAGGGTGATGTGCTTTCCTAAACCGCTTTCGGCGGCAACGAGTTCGGCCACAATCACCAGGTTCCAGGCGGCCGCCATGTTGATGCGAAAAGCATCGAGCACCTGGGGGGCGATATAGGGCGTGATCACCCGCAGCAGCAGATCTCGCTTCTTGCCGCCGAGGGTGCGGGTGGTTTCGAGCAGTTCCCGCGGCACGAACTTCACCGCATCCATGATCATCAGAGTGTTGAAGAAGAGGGTGCCGATGAAGATCAGCAGCACCTTTGGTAGTTCACCCAAGCCGAAGTAGATGATCAGCAGCGGAATGAAGGCCGGCGCCGGCATGTAGCGCAGCAGGGCTAGCAGTGGCTCCAGCAAACGGCAGAAGGTGGTGTTCGTGCCCATGGCGATTCCCAGCGGCAGCGCCACCAGGGCCGAGAGGCCGAAGCCCCCGAGCACCCGCAGCACACTGGCGCTGATGTCGCGCCAGAGATCGCCGCTGGCCGCCTCCTCCTGACCGGCGGCCACAACGGCGGCTGGTGTCGGCAGAAAGAGGGGGTCGACAACGCCCAGCCCGGCCACCAGGGTCCAGAGACCCAGCAGCACAGCGATGCCAGCCACCCCGAGAGACCAGGGATGGAGGAGCAGCCGGCGGAGTCGCTGGGTCGCCATGGAGTCGGGTTGGGCCATGGGTGCGGATGGGGGATCAGTTCGCGGCATTCACGAACTTCGGTTCCAACAGCCCATCGAGCTTCGGCGCGGTCTTGGCGAGGCCCACGGCCTGGAGGAAGGCGCTGATCTGCTCGGCCGCGAAGGGCAGCGAGGTCATGGTGGTGCCGGATTTGAACACCTGGCGGTTCTGTTCAAGGCTGTAGATCGTGGTGCCGGCGTCGTAGGCCTTGTAGTCGGCCTCGCTCACCCCGGCGCGCTTGGCCAGGATCGCCAGCGAGGGGCCCGGCTCCGCCTTGATCTGGGCCAGGGTGGCAAACCAGCTGTTTACGATCTTCTGCACCTTCTCAGGGTTTTTGGCCACGAAGTCGCGGTTGCACACCAGGTGATCGCTGATTGCACCCGGGAAGTCCTTGGAGCTGTAAAGGGTGGTGCTGCCGGGGCGCTTGAGGGCCTGGGTGGTGAAGGGCGCGAACACCCCCACCGCATCCACCTTGCCGGCCACGAAAGCCGCCGCCGCCGCCCCGGTCTCCAGGGGCACAAAGGTGATGTCCTTTTCGGAGATGCGGGCCTTCTTCAACCCCAAGAGCAGCAGGTAATGATCCACCGTGCCCTGTTCTGCCGCCACCTTTTTGCCCTTCAGATCCGCCACGCTGCGGATGCCGGGGCCGGCGATGATCTGATCGTTGCCGCTGGAGATGTCATTGGTGAGCACCACCTGGAGGTCGGCGCCGCCGGCCACCGAGGAGAGCGTGTCACCGAGGGTCTGGCTATTGCAGTCAAGCTGGCCGGCGTTGAGGGCATTGATCGAGTCGAGATAACCATCGAACCAGGTGAGCGTGACCGGCACCCCGGCGGCGGTGAACAGACCCTTCGCCTCACTCACCTTCCAGGGGAACCAGCCGGGCCAGGCGCTATAGCCGATCCGTACCGGCACGTCGCTCGCTGAGGGGCCAGGTTTGCTGCAACCGCCCAAGGAACTGGCGACCACCCCGGCTAAGGCCAGGGCAGCCAGGGAGCGGATGCGGCTCGGGGAACGACGGGAGGAAGCGTTGTTCATGGCTCTGGGGGATGGAATTGGAACAGATCGGGGTCGTGGAAGGGGATGGCAGAGCGGGTCTGCGCCGATGGGCAGCAAGGGACGCTCCGGCGATCAATGGACCGCGCTGAGCAACGCGGCCGACGGTCCGTACTGATCGGATGCCGGTGCAGCAAGGTTGGAGCGCTGCGAAGCGACCTGCTCGCGCAGCCACTGGTGCCAGGCCCCCAGGCCTTCGCCGCTGCTGGCCGAAACCTGCAGCACCCGGCAGCGGGGATTGACCTGCAGGATGTGTTCCTCGATCCGTTCCACCTGAACCGTCAGGTAGGGCAGCAGATCGATCTTGGTGATCAGCACGCAGTCCGCCTCGCGGAACATCACTGGGTACTTGAGGGGCTTGTCATCGCCTTCGGTGACGCTGAGTAAGGCCACCTTGCGGTGTTCGCCCACCTCGAACTCGGCCGGGCAAACCAGGTTGCCCACGTTTTCAACCCAGAGCAGGTCGAGACTGGCCGGATCCAGCCGGTCCCGCAGCAGCCGCAGGCCGCCACTAACCATGGCGGCATCGAGATGACAGGCGCGGCCCGTGGTGATCGGCACCACCGGAATCCCCACGGCCTCCAGCCGTTGGGCATCGAGCTGGGTGGTCATGTCGCCCTCCAGCACGGCCATGGCGAAGTCTTGAGCAAGATGGGGCAGGCTGCGCTCCAACAGGGAGGTTTTGCCGGCGCCGGGGCTGCTCATCACATTGAGGCAGAGCAGATTCCAGGCATCGAAGTGCTCGCGGTTGTGGGCGGCTTGGTGCTGGTTGGCCGCCAATAGGTTGAGACCCAGGGTGTCTTCCAGGGGCATGTGCATGGCGATCAAGGACGAAGGGCGGAGGTGGGGAAGGGTGGGGTCGTGGCTGGGGGGGATTGGCCCACAGGGCCGAGGGATGCCGAGGCGGTGCCGGGTTGCGGGAGGTTGTAAACCACGCTGCTGATCCGCAATTCACGGCCCTGCACGATCTCCTCCATCGGGTGCTCGCAGCAGGGGGAGCGGTAGCCCCTCTCCGGCTCTGGCGCATAGGTGGCAGAACAACGAAGGCAGCGCCCCAGCAACGCCACCGGTTCAATCGCCAGTTCCGCCCCCTCAAGCCAGCTATTGCGAATCGCGGCCTGCCAGGTGAAGACCAATTGGTCGGGCTCCACGCAGGTGAAGGCGCCCACCTGGAGGTGGACGGTGCCAACCCGGGGAACCTGGGGTGTGTGGCTCTGCCTCCAGCCCTCCATCGCCAGGAGCAGGGCTCGGGTCATGTCGACTTCGTGCATCGCCCTACCTCCAGCGCTGATCGACCTGCATGTTGCAGACCGGATTCAGCCAGGCGGGAGTCTGGCGGCGCGGCAATTGGCCGCTCACCACCAGGTGGGCCATGGTGTCGCAGATCACGCGGGTGGCCATCAGCGAAGTCATGTCGCTGACGTCGTAGGGAGGGGAAACCTCCACCACCTCGAGGCCGCAGACCGGCACATTGCGCACGATCAATTCGAGCAACTTCAGCGCTTCACGGGGCAGAAGCCCCCCGGGTTCGGGCCAGCCGGTGCCGGGCACAAAGCCGGCGTCGATGCAATCGATATCGAAGGAGATGTACACGCAGTCGGTGCCATCGGTGGCCCGCTCGATCGCATAACGGGCCGCCGCCTCCAGGCCCATGTCACAGATGTCGGTCACGGTGAGCACGTTCGTGCCCCGCTCCCGGCAGATCTTCACCCCCTCCCGAGGCACCTGCCAGCCGCCGATGCCGAGCTGCACCAGGTTTTCGGCAGGGGCATTGGCCATGTTGGTGGCATGGAACCAAGGGGTGGTGTGCATGCGTTCATCCAGGTCGGTTTCCTGGGTGTCGACATGGCGATCAAAGTGAATGATGCCCACCTTCTTATCGCCCAAGTGGCGGCAGACACCGCGCAGGGTGGGAAAGCCGATCGAATGGTCACCGCCGAGGATGATCGGGAAGGCGCCGCTGGCGAAGACGTGCGCCACCCCCTTAGAGATCTGATCGAAGCTCTTTTCGTTGTTGGCCGGAATCGTGAAGATATCGCCGATATCGCACAACTTGATCTGCTCCCGCAGATCGACACCCATCTCGTAGTTGTAAGGGGTATAGAGGGCTGAGATGCGGCGAATCCCCTGGGGACCGAAGCGGGTTCCAGGGCGGTAGGTGGTGCCGCTGTCGTGAGGAACGCCAAGAATGGCGACATCGAAATCGCCGACGCGATTCACATCCTCCACATAGGGAGCCTTCATGAACGTGTTGATGCCCGCGTAGTGGGGCAACTCACCGCGGGAGAAGGTGGAGATGCGCCGATCCACAATGCTGTCGGCTGCCTCCAGGCCCAAACGCAATCCCTGGTCGACCTCCTGCTGCCAGCCGGTGAGCGGCAGGCGCGCCTCCTTCTCAAGAGCCCTCAGACCTTCACTGGGATGAACACGCTCAAACCCTTCCTCGGGGGAAGGTCCGGACACGGGAGCCATGGAATCGGGGAGGTTGGTTGATCGCGGCCTCCCGGGCTTTTATCCCTCCGTGTCATGGACCCTGCCAGGCAGGAACCATGGGATTTCTCTTGGACCTGACATCCCTGAACCTGGCGGCTTTGGGACCGGAACCCTAGAAATCATGTCCGCAAGTCCATGGTGATGGGGGCGTTCGGGGAGCGTGGTACCAACCGCTACCGATGCCATGGCTGCGCCATCGACCTGCCGGGGTCCACACCTGGTGGCCTCCTCAGCCGCCGACGTGCTGGAAGCGCAGGCTGGCGGGATCGCCCCAATCGCCCTCAGCGCGGCAACCGCGGTTGTTGTGGCAGAGGTGCCGGAGCGTCCAGCTGCCATCGCTGAGCAGGGCCTCCAGCCGCACCTGCAGGGCCAGC
>CALRXC020000085.1:0-5772 GCA_943372025.1 Synechococcus sp. UW140
AGGCGCCGGTGGGCGAGAAGCACCAGCACCTGCAGATGAGCCACCTCCTCGTGTTGTTGCAGCAGGCGGAAGGTTTCGGCGCCAAGGCGGCGGTGAAAACGTCGATCGGCGTGCATTTGAACCTCCAGGAGCACCACCGGACGCTGTGCGCTGCCGCCGGGGTGCTGGCGGGGCCAGAGCACGCCATCGGGATGGTGGGCCACTTTTTTGAGGGCCACCGGCCGGAAGATGTAGGCGGTTTCCGGCTCAGGTTCGGTTCCCGGCTCGGTACCGGAGCTGAAGCTGGGATCTGTCGCGGCAGGGTTGTCGCTGTCGCCGGGCCCCGCGGCGGCCAGCCCAGCCAGGAGCCGACACACCAAATCGGGCATTACCCGAAACACCTCGGAATACCAGTGATCACTTGGCAAGACAGTGGCTGCACACAGCGGTAGGGGTGGCGATGGCGCCCCATGGATTCAGTGCCACCGCCTGTCACCACCTGGCCGCCACCGCCACCTGCGCCAGGCGCGTCAGGTTTCGACCCCAGTGCCTCGCCATTGACCGCAGCTAGGCATCGGCGAGGGCGTCGTCTTGGGGGGGGACCGACGGAGGCACGAAGCCAGGTCCGCCTCAGCCCTCCCCTTGATCCAGCCGCTCCACCCAGGCCAGCACCGCCATGGCCGTGCTGATCGCCTGCTCGCTGTCGCTCGGCTCGAACAGATCCATCGGCGCCGTGTCCTCCAGCGGATAGCGGCTGGTCACGGTCATGCGCGTCAGAGCCCGCAGGGGCAGGTTCGCCAGGCCCGAGGCATCCACACCTTGTTGTTCCAGCACCTCGACCAGCTTGGGGAGGCCATGGGTGTGGGGCGGCGCCAGACCCAGCTCCACGATCGCCCCCTTCAGGGCCTTCTCCGCCGCCTGGGTGGCAAAGAAGCAGGCCTGGGCGTGGAAGCCGTTGCGGCTGACCACCGCCGCTAGATCGAGGTCGTTGCGGGCCTGGCGCCACCAGGCCCTGGGCCGCGCCTGGCTCATGGCTCCGGATGGAGGCGGATCGCCTGGGCGCGGATCGCCCGCCAGTGGGGCGAGGGGGAGCGGGCCATCGCCTGCCAGCGCTCCTGATCGATCGCCAGCACGTCATCGCCCACCAGCGCTTCCATCAGTTGATCGGCAGCCCGTTCGCCCGCGTCTTGGTTGGCGGCCACCACCAGCAGATCGGTATCCGAGAAGCCATCCCAATCGCCACGGGCAAGGGAGCCGAACAGCCAGACGCTGCAATCGTTTGTCCCCAGGGTGTCCCGCAGGCGCTGGCGCAACGCCGCGATCCGCCGCTCCCGCTCCCGGCGGCGCAGGGGTGCGAAGGTGCTCTCACTGGCGGTCATCAGCCAATCCTATGGGCGGCGCGAGGGCGGGAGACTTGCCTTGGCTGCACGGCGTCGTATGGGCACCCGCCAACATGTCGACACCAGGCACCTCAAGACTCCAACTGCTCCAGCCAGGTCTGTAGATCCATGGCGCCGCGGAAATCGAGCAGGGCCAGGGCCAGCTCTTCCAGTTGGGGCAGGCTGAGGGCTTCGATCCGGGCGGAGGTGGGGGCGTCAAGGGAACCGCAACGGCGTTCCAGCAGCCGCGAGGCAAGAGCGCTGGCCTCGCGGCGGCGGCCTTCCTCCTGGCCCAGTTTCCTGCCCTCCTGCCGTCCCAGCTCGACGCCCTCATGTCTCCCTTCCGCAAGGATGTCCTGGAAGGCGCGGGTGTGGCGCCAGAAGTCTTTGGAGATGCCGAGGGTGGCCATGATCTTGGAGGGGGAAAGACCTTGAATACGTTCCGAAAGAATAGGCACGATCAGCTCGATCAGATCCGGCCGTAGCGCCAGGATGCGCTGCGCGCAGGGCCCAAGATCTGGCTCCTTTTGCACCGGCAGGGTCAGCAGGGCCAGTAGGGGATCGAGATCGGCGCGGCGGGCGAGGGCGGCCAGATCCACCCAGGTCACGTCATGCTCAAGGAAGCGACGCAGCAGGCGGGGCTGGCGGGAGCCAAGGGCCAGGCGTTGGTGGGCAAGAAGCACCAGCACCTGCAGATGCGCCACCTCCTCGTGCTGTTGCAGCAGGCGGAAGGTTTCGGCGCCAAGGCGGCGGTGAAAACGTCGATCGGCGTGCATTTGAACCTCCAGGAGCACCACCGGACGCTGTGCGCTACCGCCGGGGTGCTGGCGGGGCCAGAGCACGCCATCGGGATGGTGGGCCACCTTTTTGAGGGCCACCGGCCGGAAGATGTAGGCGGTTTCACGTTCGGGTTCGGTTTTCAGCTCGGTACCGGAGTTGAAGCTGGGATCTGTCGCGGCAGGGTTGTCGTTGTCGCCGGGCCCAGCGGCGGCCAGCCCGGGCAGGAATTGACACACCAAATCGGGCATGGCCCGGAGCTGCTCGGAATACCAGTGGTCGCTTGGCAAGGTAGTGGCTGCACGGGGCGGTAGGGGCGGCGATGGCGCCCTATTGATTCAGTGCCACCGCCTGTCACCAACTGGCCGCCACCGGCGCCAGGCGCGTCAGGTTTCGACCCCAGTGCCTCGCCATTGACCGCAGTGATCGGCGAGGGCGTCGTCCCGCCGGTGGGGCGAGGGGGAGCGGGCCATGGCCTGCCAGCGCTCCTGATCGATCGCCAGCACGTCATCACCCACCAGGGCTTCCATCAGTTAATCGGCAGGCGTTCGGCCGCATCTTGGTTGGCGGCCACCACCAGCAGATCGGTATCCGGGAAGCCAGCCCAATCGCCCCGGGCCAGGGAGCCGTAGCCGAAGGCTTCACCGCAGGAGTACAGCCAGACGCTGCAATCGTTTGGCCCCAGGGTGTCCCGCAGGCGCTGGCGCAAAGCCGCGATCCGCCGCTCCCGCTCCCGGCGGCGCAGGGGTGCGAAGGTGCTCTCGCTGGCGGTCATTCGCCATTCCTATGGGCGCTGCGAGGGCGCGGCACTTGACCTGGCGATCCTCTGAACGACCGCTGCCTGCCCTTGGGTGATCATCGGTGCCCCCTGGCGCGTTGACCTCAACCACGCCGTGATCAACCGCGCAACCAGTAGTGATTGGCCGGGGTCGACCTGGCAAACAATTGCAGTTGCGGCGTGGGGATGGTCAAACTGCGTAGCAGAACCGCTGCGTTCATCAGTGAAAATCGCGGCTGAAGCTATTTCCTCGGCCTCGAATAGAGAGATTTCCGATAGCACGCCCTGGGAGTGGGGCACAAAGACAACAAGAAGGGGCTGCTTTATGGTTGGCCAATATATGGCTTTATCATCATTTTTGTCTAGTTCAATTCCAAATCAAGGCCTTCGCGTAGAGGCGAAAAATGCAAGCATTGTATCGCCGTGAATGATGTTCTTCGGACCCACATAAGCCGCCATGGCTGAGTACAGGGACCCTCTAAAAATCAGTCTGCAAGACGTTTCTAGCCACATTGCTAGTGGATTTTGCCACGACCATACCGGTGGAAAAACCTGAAGCAAGCCTAGGTGTGTGATCGACAGCTGAGCGGAGTTCACGACAGCAGACGGAATGGTCCGCAGCGGTATTCTGTACTACATCCAACTTGACAGTTCCAATGCTGCAGCTGTTCTGGTAGTGTTAGGATGGCCTTCTTTGGGGGTAAATGGCTTTGAGAACCCTGCACGGAGATTTCTCTACGAGCTGCGAAGCTCATTCCAAGAAACAATATATCCACCTCGTGGTCTGATCCGAAGCCCCTGCAGCTGCATCAGCCGTCACCGTTCATTCAATCCAAATTCCAGTTCCACGCCATGGCCTCCACCCTTCTCGCTGCCCTCCTTCAGGATTGGCGCCTGCTGCTGACAGAGTGGTCGCTCAACGGCATCCTTAGCCGGGCAGCTCAAGATGCGCTGCGGTTGCCTGGAGAACCGGAGGGGCTGCGGCAACTGATCGAGCGCTGGGGTGCCGGTGATTGGCGGGATCTACCAGCCGTGGTGGTGTTGCCCGCCAGCGCCATGCCTAGCGCGGCCGGGGCCTATGCCATGGCCACCGGCACGATTTACCTCAATCAGGCCTGGCTGCAAGCGGCCAGCAAAGAGGCCGCCCTGGCGGTGCTCACCGAGGAGCTGGGCCATCACCTGGATGGGCTGCTCAATGCCAGCGATACGCCGGGGGACGAAGGGGAGCTGTTTGCGGTGTTGCTTAAAGCCAAAGACGGGATCAGCGAGGTGCAACGGCAGTCGCTCTTGGCGGACGACGATCACGGTAGCTTACATAGCATCGGAGATGGAATAGCGGTAGAACAGGCAAGCTACAATAATCAACTTAGATCCTTTTTGTTCACGCCGCAAAATGATAATGCTTATTCATTTGGACCTTGGACAGTTTCATATGTAGACAGAATCAGCGCTGGTTCCGGAAATGACATAATAAGTGGAAGCAATTCCCCCTTCGACTATCTATTATCACCCCCTCCGTGGGGCATACAGAATGAAGGCTTCATTGACACTGGCGAAGGCCAGGATAGAATTGAAGGAAGTATTGAAATCAATCCGGGCTTAGACTATTCTCACATAGACCGGCCTCCCCTGATGGAGCTATATGGAATCTACAATTCTGGCAAGATTGACATGGGAGCCGGAGACGATCAGATCCAAGGGACTGGATTTGGTCAAGGTTCGTATGGAATCTACAATAAATTTTTAGGCTTGATAGACACCTCTGAAGGCAATGATACTATTACCGGAGGAATAAGCTCAGTTACTTATTCTACACAACCTGGATCTCTAGAATGGTATGCAGGAATTATTAACAATGGCACCATCCGCACTGGTCCCGGTAATGATAAAATAATCGGATATGGATTCCAGCCTGGTACAGCAATAAGAAACTTTGGCTTGATTGATACCGGAGCTGGTGATGACACGGTAAAAGCACTTGCCGATCGTGACGGGCTTATTGGTACGGGGACCATAGACCTTGGAGAGGGTGATGATTGTTTTATTGGATTTGGCACCGGAAAAGTAAATGGCGGAGCTGGGATAGACTTTTTAGAGGTAAGTCATGGTTCTTATTATTTCAAAGGGGGCGCTGGGACTGACACTTATGAGATATCAACCAGCCGGTCTACTAGGGATTATTTAACCATTCAGGGATTTGAGTACATTGGCTCAATACCCATTACGGCCGCATTGATCTTTAGCTCCGAGGCAATCACTATAGATAGTTCAAACAGTCAAGTTTTGCCGGTGGTCACGTTGGAGGCATCGCCAGCTTCCGGTGTTCTAGAAGATGGCACGGCCAATTTGCTTTACACTTTTAGGCGCACTGGTCCTACTGGTCCCACAACAAATGCCCTTACGGTCAACTACAACATTACTGGCACTGCAGATGCTTCTGACTACAGCGGTGCCACACCAGGAACAGGTAAAAGCATTACCCTTTATCCATGGTCAACTACCGCAACCCTAGCTATTGATCCCACCCCGGACGACAAAATTGAGCCAGATGAAACCGTCGCCCTCACCCTCACTGCAGGCACGGGTTACATCATTGGCTCCACGGATGCGGTTGAGAGAACAATTATTAATGTTATCAGACCTGATCCCATCACACCCCCCACCATTCAAGGCTTTTCGCTCGACTCCACCAACCTTGATCCCTCCCAATCTGGCGGCGCCTTTCTCTCAGGCAGATTGAACTTCCAAGACAATCTATCGGGCTTTTACTCCGGGTACCTCAGATTTTCCTCCGATTCAGGAAAGTCCGTCGGGCTTTCCTTTGGCTCCCGGGATATCATTTCCGGCACGGAACTCAGT
>CALRXC020000086.1:0-4864 GCA_943372025.1 Synechococcus sp. UW140
AGTGGATGCGAGCACCGGTGAGTTCGGTGCCGTTGGCCAGCTTGTAGGCGTAACCGGAGGTTTTGGTGATTTCCGATTGAACAAGGAGGCGAATCGTGTTGGCATCCTTGAGGTAGGCACCCATGCCATCGGGGGTGCCGGTGGGGATGGTGGTGCCGACCGCTTCGCCGATGGTGAGCAGCTCGCTGATCTGTAAGCCGGGAACCTTCGCCTTAAGCAGAGGAGTGTTGACGCCCAGTACCTCCTTGAAGCTGTTGCTGCTGCCGCTGATCAGGGTGTCGCGTTCCCAGGTGGGCTGGTTGCTGAGCGGATCGATTCCCTTGAGATATTCGAAGCCTGCGGTGATCTGGTTTTTGCTGATGTTCAGATCCAGGAAGCCGCGATCCTGCAGGTTGGCGTAACGCAAATCCTTGGTGTAAGCCTCGAACAGGCTGTCGAGACCCGCCACGCCAGGGAAGTACTTCTCGAGGCCAGGTGAGGAGACGCCAGGGGCGGCGAGCTCGATGCCCGCAACGGTGCCAGGGGTGATCGCCACCTTGGCGACGGCCATCAGGGAGAGCTGCCCCATTTCCACCTGTTCGGCGGGATCGGTGACAGCTTTGTGGATCTGGTCGGCAACGAGGAAGTAGCTGAACTTGCTGGTGTCGTAACCGGCAACGCCGGTGAGGAAGGAGGTGACCTCAACCACACCGGAGGATTCTTCGTCGTTGGTGAGCTTGTTGGTGCCGGTGAAGCGTGCCGGATCGTGCTGGGCGATCTCGGTGAGCTTGTCGGTGCTGATGTTGTAGGACCAAATCTTGGCGAGGCGATCATTGCCGCCGGGATCTTCCTGCAGAAGGATGGTGCCGTCGGCGGCCACGGTGAGGTTGTCAAACATCACCTGGCCTTCACTGCCATCGAGCAGCATCTTGATGGTGCCACCGGTTTCGGGATTGGCGGAATCGGTGAATTCCAGGGCCCAGAGGCGGCTTGCGGTGGTGGTGGAGGCGGTGGTGGCGAAGTAGAAAGCCTTGCCATCGAGGCTCCAGGCGCCGTCTTCCGGGCGGTTGAAGTTGGTAACCCCGGCAGCGATGCTCTCGGTGTTGAGGGTGGCGCCGTTCTTGGCCTTCACATCGCCGAGGTCCACCAGGCTGAAACTGCCGCTGCCGCTGGTGAGGGGCAGACCGGTTTCGGTGGGCTTGCTGAGATCGCCCACTTCCTGGGCGGCTGTGCTGCCTGTGCCCACCTTGATCCCGAAGAGCTTGCCGCCGGCCAGACCGGCTTGTTCGACGGCATTGCCCGCGGTGTTCTTGGTGCCGATGTAGACGTAAACCTGACCGTTCGTAGCGGTGTCATCCAGTGACACCGCTACGGTTTTGAGCTGCTCCCTGGGATTGGCAACAATGTTCTCAAAGGAGAGGTTGCCGAGGGAGGGCAGTTCGTAGACGCGGCCGGCTTCTGTACCGGTGACGATGTGGGCAAAGGCGCGGCCCTCGGCGCCGGATTCCTCACCGGTGAGGAAGATGCGGCCGTTGTAGCCGGCGGTGCTGGTCTTGAAGGCGGTAGCCGCAGCCAGATCGGCAGAGCAGAAGCGTGAAAAGGCAGTGGTGTTGCCCGATGTCCAGCTGCTGCCATCGGCGGTGGCCAGATAGAGGTCTGCGACCGACTTAAGGAAGTCACCACCGGAGACAGGGGCCAGGGTGGCCTTGTCGATCAGCAGATCGGAGACATAGGCGCCCTTGGAGCCATGGGCACGGGTGGCGCCGACGGTTTCGCGCAGTTCATGGGCGACGAGAACCCGCAGGGTGCTGCCATTATCAAGTACACCAATGCCATCGGGAATGCCGTTGAAGCGGTAGCCGCTGCTGGTCAGTTCACCGGCGGTGATGATCTCCTTGAAGGCGCTGCGATTCTCGGTCGGAACCAGGAAGTTGCTGCTCGGGAAGGCCTGATGCGGGGTCACCTTCAGGACCGGTGAGGTGGCCATCAGGGAGAGCTGCCCCATCTCCACCTGTTCGGCGGGATCGGTGACAGCTTTGTGGATCTGGTCGGCAACGAGGAAGTAGCTGAACTTGCTGGTGTCGTAACCGGCAACGCCCGTGAGGAAGGAGGTGACTTCAACAACGCCGGAGGATTCTTCGTCGTTGGTGAGCTTGTTGGTGCCGAGGAAGAGCGCCGGATCGTGCTGGGCGATCTCGGTGAGCTTGTCGGTGCTGATGTTGTAGGACCAAATCTTGGCGAGGCGATCATTGCCGCCGGGATCTTCCTGCAGAAGGATGGTGCCGTCGGCGGCCACGGTGAGGTTGTCGAACATCACCTGGCCTTCACTGCCATCCAGCAGCATCTTGATGGTGCCACCGGTTTCAGGATTGGCGGCATCGGCGAACTCCAGGGCCCAGAGGCGGCTGGCGGTGGTGGTGGAGGCGGTGGTGGCGAAGTAGAAAGTCTTGCCATCGAGGCTCCAGGCACCGTCTTCCGGACGCAGGAAGTTGGTGACGCCGGCAGTTTTGCTGTCGTTGTTAAGTGTGGCGCCGTCCTTGGCTTTCACATCGCCGAGATCAACAAGGCTGAAGGCGCCGCTGCCGTTGGTGAGAGCCAGACCGGTTTCGGTGGGCTTGCTGAGATCGCCGACTTCCTGGGCGGTGGTGGTGCCAGTGCCCACCTTGATGCCGAAGAGCTTGCCGCCTGCAAGACCGGCTTTTTCGACGGCATTGCCCGTGGTTGTCTTGGTGCCGATGTAGACGTACACCTGGCCATCGACGCTGCTGTCATCGAGGGCAACGGCGATGGTCTTGGCGCGCTCAATGGGATTGGCAACGATGTTCTCGAAGGAGAAATTGCCAAGGGAGGGCAGTTCGTAGACGCGGCCGGCTTCTGCACCCGTCACGATGTGGGCAAAGGCGCGGCCCTCGGCGCCAGATTCCTCGCCGGTGATGTAGATGCGTCCGTCATAGCCGGAGCTGCCGGACTTGAAGGCGGCGGCAGCAGCCAGATCGCCGGAGCAGAAGCGGCCAAAGGCGGTGGTGGTGCCGTTGGTCCAGGCGCTGCCGTCGGCAGAGGCGAGGTAGAGGTCGTTGGCCGACTTGAGGAAGTCACCGCCGGAGGTCACGGCGAGGGTGGCTTTGTCGATCGTGAGATCTGAGACGTAGGCCCCCTTGGAACCATGGGCGCGGGCAACGCCGGCGGTGGTGCCGAACTCATGATTCACGAGTACGCGCAGGGTGCTGCCGTTATCGAGCACGCCGATGCCATCGGGGATGCCGTTAAGGCGGTAGCCGTTGTTGGCCTGCTCACCGGCGGTGATGATCTCCTTGAAGGCGCTGCGATTCTCGGTCGGAACCAGGAAGTTGCTGCTCGGGAAGGCCTGCTGTCCAACGTCGGCATTCGACATCGTGTCGAGCACACCTGCCCAGGCGTTGTGCGTGTCGCCAGCCAGGTTGACGAGCTTCTTGCCCAGCTGCAGGGCGGCCTTGATGATCTCCTCCCGTTCGGCCCCGTAGCCATCCCAGGCATCGAGGTTGTAAGGAATCTTGCCCGCTTCGTTGAACAGGGCCTGCTCCTCGGCCGTGAGTGCCTGGCCGGCCGCCAGCTTCTGCAGGGGGCCTGCATACTTTGCAAGAACATTTGGATCGCCAGCATTGAGCAGCAGCTCCTGCGGGATGGCCATGTTCATCATCAGCGTGCCGGAACCCAGCACTTGCCAGCTGGCGTTCGAGGTTGCCAGTTCGTTCTTCAGCCAGGCGAGCTGCTCGTTGCCCAGCATTTGGCGATTGCCGAAGTAGGCCTCGTTCACGATCTGTGCGATCCTTGCCTGCTCGGTCGCCGCCGTGGGATAGGCCAGCTGCTGATCACGGGCCAGCAGACGGGTTTCCAGGATGTGCAGGGAGAGCACATCGGCAAAATCAAAGGAGCGGTAGCCCTTAGTCAGCGGGGTGCTGGCTGTCCCTTGATCGGTGCCATCGCGCAGCTGGGGCTCGCGGATCGGCATCCACTCGTAATACGCCTTGAGGGCCGCATCACGGCGGGAAATCCAGTCTCCTTCCGTTGCTGGCTGATGGTTTTCGGCGCCATTTTTATAGCTGTCGTTGGCCGTTTCGTGGTCGTCCCAGATGGTGATGATCGGGGCTGCGGCACGCACTTCCCGCAGGCTGGCATCGGAGTGGTACTGGACGTAGCGCTGCCTGTAGTCCTCCAGGCTGATGATTTCCTTGTCCGGGGAGAAACCACGCGTCTTGCTGGCATCTTCAGCGGCGCTATAGCCGCCTTTGCCGTATTCGTAGATATAGTCACCGAGATGGATGAACGCGTCGTAGGCATTAGACGTGTTGATGTCTGCGGCCCTGCCGTAGGCCACAAACTCGTTGGTGGCCGTGAAGTTTGCGCAGGAGAACACACCGAGGTGAACGTTGTCGGCGGTTGTCGCCAGGGTCTTGGTGCGGCCGATTTCTGAGAAGGCCGTTCCGGTGTTGAAGCGGTAGAAGTATTCCGTGCCAGCGGTGAGGCCCTCGGCCTCCACCTTCACGGTCCAGTCGCGATCCTTGTTGGTGGTGAAGCTTCCTTTTTTCACCACCGTGCTGGCATTGAAGTCGCGGCTGGTTGAGAGTTCCCAGCTCACCGATGCACTTTCACTAAATTGAGTTGTGGGGTCGATGCGGGTCCAGAGGATCACCGAATCCCTGTAGGGATCACCCGAAGCCACGCCCACACTGAAGGGAGTTCTGGTCTTCGTTGACTCCAGCTTGACGATCTGCCCGCCAGCGGCGAGGTTGAAGTCGGCGATGGCACCGCCTTTGACGCCATGGGTCTGGATGTTGGCGAAGAAATCAGTGCCGGGTGCGTTGCCATAGAGGTTGGAGACATCGATGATGCCTGAAGACTCCCAGCC
>CALRXC020000087.1:0-4663 GCA_943372025.1 Synechococcus sp. UW140
AGGCGCCGGTGGGCGAGAAGCACCAGCACCTGCAGATGAGCCACCTCCTCGTGTTGTTGCAGCAGGCGGAAGGTTTCGGCGCCAAGGCGGCGGTGAAAACGTCGATCGGCGTGCATTTGAACCTCCAGGAGCACCACCGGACGCTGTGCACTACCGCCGGGGGCTGGCGGGGCCAGAGCACGCCATCGGGATGGTGGGCCACCTTCTTGAGGGCTACCGGCCGGAAGATGTAGGCGGTTTCCAGCTCGGGTTCGGTTTTCAGCTCGGTACCGGAGTTGAAGCTGGGATCTGTCGCGGCAGGGTTGTCGTTGTCGCCGGGCCCAGCGGCGGCCAGCCCGGGCAGGAATTGACACACCAAATCGGGCATGGCCCGGAACACCTCGGAATACCAGTGGTCGCTTGGCAAGGTAGTGGCTGCACGGGGCGGTAGGGGTGGCGATGGCGCCCCATGGATTCAGTGCCACCGCCTGTCACCACCTGGCCGCCACCTACGCCAGTCGCGTCATGGTTAGCCCCCCAGTGGATTGACGACGACCGCAGCTAGGCAGCGGCGAGGGTTTCTTTTTTTGAAGGGGGACCGACGGAGTTAAGGAGCCAGGTCCGCCTCAGCCCTCTCCCTGATCCAGCCGCTCCACCCAGCCCAGCAGCGCCGGGGCCGTGGTGATCGCCTGTTCGCTGTCTGGCGGCTCGAATAGATCCACCGGCGGCGTGTCCTGCAGGCGATAGCGGATAGAGGCGGATCACCTGGGCGCAGATCGCCCGCCAGTGGGGCGAGGGGAGCGGGCCAGCGCCTGCCAGCGCTTCTGATCGATCGCCAGCACGTCATCACCCACCAGAGCTTCAATCAGTTGATCGGTGGCCTGTTCGGCCGCGTCTTGGTTGGCGGCCACCACCAGCAGATCGGTATCGCGGGCCATGGTAGACTATAGAACTGATTTCCAAAAGCTGGCCAGTGGCATTAGATTTTCAGGCTTCAGACAGCGGCTCCGATACCCTTGCCCCCACAATCCAAGGTTTCTCGCTCAGCTCCTCCAGCCTTGATCCCTCCCAGCCGGGTGGCGCTTACCTCTCCGCAGCGCTCAGGGTCTCAGACAATCTTTCCGGCTTTAATTCCGGCTCGATCAGCTTCCGCTCCACCTCCTCCGGCCAAACTCGGTCTCTTTCTCTCAGTAGATCCAACCTTCAAGGATCCACCCTGGCTGGCACTCTCTATGCCTCCCAGCAACTTGATCCCTCCACCGCTGCTGGTAGCTGGTCTCTGGACTCTATTGATCTGAGAGACAGCGCAGGCAACTCTGTTTTTAAAAACTCTTACTCGCCCGACTGGAACACCTTCCTCAGCTCCAGCGGAATCACGCAAACGTCCTTTCAGGTCGTCTACGGGCCCATTCCAGCTCCGGGCAGCGGGCAGGACTCCCAAGCCCCCACAATTCAAGGCTTTTCGTTCGACTCCTCCAGCCTTGATCCCTCCCAGCCGGGGGGCGCATATCTCTCTACAGCCCTCAGGCTTGCTGATAATCTTTCTGGCTTTGATTCCGGAAGCATCAGATTCCGATCCGCCTCCTCCGGCCAGACTCTGACTCTATATTTGGGTAAATACAAGTTTCAAGGATCCACCCTGGCTGGCACTGTCTATGCTACCCAGAAACTTGATCCCTCCACCGCTGCTGGTAGCTGGTCCCTGGACTCTATTTCTCTGAGTGATAAAGCAGGCAACTTTGTCTCCAAATCCACCTACTCCCCCGACTGGAACACCTTCCTCAGCTCCAGCGGTATCACGCAAACGGCCTTTCAGGTCGTCTACGGGCCCAATCCAGCTCCGGCCCCAGGGATCGACTCCCTCGCCCCCACCCTCCAAAGCTTTACGCTCGATTCTTCCATCCTTGATCCCTCGCAGCCGGGAGGCGCTTTTCTTGTAGCTAGAATAGGCTTCAGCGACAATATATCTGGCGTTAACCGCGGATATCTCGGATTTAGTTCCGATTCAGGAAAGTCCTTCCTCCTCAACTTCGGTTACGTCAGTACAGGCGATATCATCTCTGGCACGGCGCTCAGTGGCGTTGCCTTGACCAGTTTCCAACTCAGACCCAATGAGGAAGCTGGCACTTGGAGGCTCACCAGCATTTACCTCATCGATAATGCCAATAATTTTCTGGAAAAATCTTCCCAAGATCTTGATTGGAACACCTTCCTCAGCGCCAGTGGCATCACGCAACCCTCCTATCAGGTAGCCTATGGCCCTAATTTACCTCCGGGCACCGGGCCCGACTCCCTCGCTCCCAGCATCCAAAGCCTCGCGCTCGACTCCTCCACCCTTGATCCCTCCCGAGCGGGAGGCGCATTCCTCTCAGGCATATTAAGCTTTAGCGACAATTTATCAGGCTTTAGTTGGGCAACCCTCGAATACGTCTCTGAGTCCGGACAAAGTAAAAGCCTCGACTTCGTTTCCACGAATATCATCTCCGGTACGAAGCTCAGTGGCACCGTCTTCGCCAGCAGCCAACTCAAAGCCAATGCCCCCGCCGGCACCTGGAGGCTCACCAGCGTCAGCCTCAGCGATGAGGCCCGAAATTATATATCCAAAAATTCCTCCTCCTCAGACTGGAGCACTTTCCTGAGCTCAAGCGGGATCACTCAAACATCCTTTCAGGTCGTCTATGGGCCCAACCCAGCACCAGGCACCGGGCCCGATTCTCTAGCCCCCACCATCCAAAGCTTTTCGCTCGACTCCACCAGCCTTGATCCCTCCCAACCGGGTGGTGCCTTCCTCTCAGGCAGGCTGAGCTTCGCAGATAATGTATCTGGCTATTGGTACGGATACCTTACATTCTCCGCCGATTCGGGACAATTCACCACTCTCTACTTTGGTGCCAGCGATTTTATCTCAGGCTCCGAGCTCAATGGCGTTGCCTTCGCCAGCAGCCAACTTGCGGCCACTGCCGCCGCTGGCACTTGGAGGCTCACCAGCATCTACCTCAGCGATAAGGCAAACAACTCCCTTTCCATATCCTCCTCCTCCTCCGACTGGGCCAGCTTCCTCAGCTCCAGCGGCATCACGCAAACATCGTTTGAAGTCGTCTATGGAGAAGCCCCAACCCCTCCTGTGATCAGCCTGGCTGTCTCTCCAGCCTCGGTTCCAGAAGATGGCACGGCTAATCTTGTTTACACCTTCTCCCGAACAGGCTCCACCTCTTCAGCCCTGACGGTGAACTACACCCTGGGCGGAGCGGCAAGCCTTGGCACCGATTACAGCGGCATTGTCGCCACACCCGCCACCAAGACGGTGAGCTTTGCCGTTGGAGCCTCCACCGCCACCGTCACCGTGGATCCCACGGCGGACATCACGATCGAGCCGGATGAAACCATTGCCCTCAGCCTCGCCACAGGCAGCGGCTACAGCATCGGCACCACGGCAGCGGTTGTAAGCACGATCCTCAATGATGACACCGCCCTGGAAAACCAAGGCAATACGGCCCTGTTGCGCGGTGGTAATGGCCAACCTTTCATCAAGGTTGGCGCTTCCACGACACCGATCACCTTCTTGGGTTCGCCCGCCAGTGCTGGCAGCGCCAGCTCCACCTGGCAGATGCTGGCGGCTGAAACGATCAGTGATGCCAATAAGATCCTCTGGCGCTATAACCCCACCGGCCAATTGCATGTATGGGCGCTCGATTCCAACTGGGCTTGGACAGGCGCCGATACCGGCCTCGTGGATCCCAACTCCAGCGCCGGCTGGGGGCTGGAATCTTCCTTCCAGCTTGATCTCAACAGTGATTCGATCATCGGCACGCCCTTTTTCGCGATCGAATCGCAGGGCAACGCCAGCCTTGGCCGCCATATCAGCACCGACCAGGCCTATGTGAGCGTTAGCTCCACCACGACGCTGATCACCCTGATGGGTTCGCCCGCCAGTGCTGGCAGCGCCAGCTCCACCTGGCAGATGCTGGCGGCTGAAACGATCCGTGAGGCCAATAAGATCCTCTGGCGCTATAACCCCACCGGCCAATTGCATGTATGGGCGCTTGATTCCAACTGGGCCTGGACAGGCGCCGATACCGGCCTCGTTGATCCCAACTCCAGCGCCGGCTGGGAGCTGGAATCCTCCTTCCAGCTTGATCTCAACGGCGATTTGTTCGTCGGTCCGCCCGTCATCCCGATCGAATTTCAGGGCAACACCAGCCTTGTCCGCCGCTTTATCAATGGTGACCAGCTCTACGTCAGCGTTGGCTCCACATTCACGCCGATCACCGTCTTCGGCTCGCCCGCCAGCTTCCCCTTGCAGATGCTGGCCGCTGAAACGATCGGCACGACTAACAAGATTCTTTTGCGCAATATCATGGGTCAATTCTATGTGTGGGACCTCGATTCCCGTTGGAACTGGACAGGCACCGCTAGCGACCTCATTGATACCACCTCCAGCACCAGCTGGGGGCTTGAATCTTCTTTCCAGCTTGATCTCAACGGCGATTCGATCATCGGAATGCCCTTCACCCAGATCGAATCGCAGGGCAACACCAGCCTTGTTCGTCATCACAGCACCGACCAGGCCTATGTGAGCGTTGGCTCCACGTCCACGCCGATCACCCTCATGGGCTCGCCCGCCAGTGCTGGCAGCGCCAGCTCCACTTGGCAGATGCTGGCGGCTGAAACGATCAGCGATGCC
>CALRXC020000088.1:0-4606 GCA_943372025.1 Synechococcus sp. UW140
GCTTGATGGAGCCATTCAATGCGTCGTTACAGCGAGACCGTAAAAGCTGAGGTGAAAAGGCGTATGGGCCCACCGCAGCGACAAAGTGTTGCTCAGATTTCCCAAGAGTTCGGCATCCATGTCGCCACCCTCTACAACTGGCGGCATGATTGGCGTCTGCAGGGGGAAGTGGTGCCGGCATCGGCGAAAGACCCTGAGGGCTGGAGCGCTGCCGACAAGTTCACACTCGTGCTGGAGACCGCTGGGTTGAATGCCACTGAGCTGAGTGCTTACTGCAGGGAGCGGGGTCTGTTCCCCGAACAGGTAGACCGCTGGCGTCAGGCCGCGCAAGATGCCAATGCCCAGCCGCTGCTGACCATGGACGACCAGAAGAACCTCCAGAAGCGGCACCAGGAGGATCAGCGCCAAATCAAGATGCTCCAGCAGGAGCTGCGCCGTAAGGACAGGGCCCTGGCGGAGGCGGCGGCGTTGCTGTAGCGGCACGCTTCTGCGAAGCAGTACGCCTCAAAAAAGATCCAGGCCTACTGGGGAGAGGTCGAGGGGGATTGACCGCGCCGGTAGATCGCCGCAAGGCCCTGGAGATCCTCGATGCCGCTGTTGCGGCCGGAGCGCGGGCCCATATGGTGGCCGAGTTGCTGGACGTGGGGCTTACCACCCTGCAGCGCTGGCGGCGGCAGTTCGCCGGTGTTGGGGACGGACTGGATCGCCGTAAAGGCAGCCACCGCCTGGTGTCTCACCGTCTTAGCGACGAGGAGCGCCAGCGAATCCTGTTCACCTGCAACGAACCGGAATTCGCGGCACTGCCGCCGGGGCAGATCGTGCCAATCCTGGCCGACCGTGGTCTTTATATCGGCTCAGAGCGCAGCTTCTACCGGGTGCTCCATGCCCACAGCCAAGTGCATCGTCGTGGCCGGGCCCGTCCGCCCCAGCAGCCCCGTCCGGTGCCGCGGCTGGAGGCCAGGGGACCCAATGAGGTTTGGAGTTGGGACATCACCTTCCTGCCCACCAGTGTTCGTGGTGTCTGGCTCTACCTCTATCTGGTGATCGACGTCTGGAGCCGCAAAGTGGTGGCTTGGGATGTGGCCGATCGGGAGGAGGCGCAGATCGCCGCTGATCTCGTCAGCAGGGCCTGCCTGAAGGAGCGGATCAGTAAAGGTCGGCCCCAGCCTATGATCCTCCATGCCGATAACGGCAACGCAATGAGGGCAGCCACTCTGGAAAGCCGGCTGGAGGAGCTGGGTGTGCTCAGATCCTTCTCCAGGCCAAGGGTCAGCAACGACAACCCCTACTCGGAATCGCTGTTCCACACCTTGTAGACGCAGTCCCGCGGAGCGGTTAGTACCGGCCGGACTACCCCCGGCGGCCATTCCAGAGCTTGGAAGAGGCTTGCAGCTGGGTGGCAGCATTTGTGGGCTGGTACAACGATCAGCACCGCCACAGCGGCATCCGGTTCGTGACGCCATCTCAGCGCCACAGCGGCAAAGCCATTGAGATCTGCCGCCACCGTGTCCGCGTCTACGAGCTGGCCCGTCAACGTCATCCACTCCGCTGGAGTGGAACCACGCGCTGTTGGCATCAGCCGGAGGTGGTCTGGATCAATCCTCCTCCACCTGAAAACGACGCCAAACCAGCTAAATTGGTTATGGCCGCCTAATAGGCGGCAGGGGCGTCATCTTTCCTGGCAGTTACCGAACCTGAAGGACCTCGTTCTTGCCTAAGCTCAGCGAAAGGGCTTTATGGCAACTCCATAAGATCCTGAATGCCTTTGTCATCAGAGGAGCCAGCGGCTTGGTAGAAATTGCTTGCGTGGCCAGCCCTCACCGCTGGGAGAGGGACTGGGGCGGCGCAACCAGACGGGATCCAAGCAGGGGCACCTGCCTGACGGGCCGCCCAACACCAAACCTGGCCCGGCCGCCCGGCAGCCGCCACCATCACTCCATGGCCACCAGCCCCTCTGCTGCCTTCCTTCGCCTGCGCGCGTTCATCGCCGAGCGGATGCGCATGAGCCACATCGACCAACCGCTGATGCTGCTGGAACTGCTCGGCCGCCGCAGCCCCGCCCCAGCGCAGCACGTGGCCAGGTGGATCTTGGGCGAAGACGTGACCCAGATCGACTACACCACCGAATGGGTGAAGCGCATGGTTGGCAAGGTGCTCACCGGCAACGGCATCACCCGCTGCGAGAAGGGCACCTACGCCCTGGTGGGCGGCGACGAACTGAGCGACATCGAGCGCGATGAGCTGCAGCAGCTGTGCCGCCAGCCCCTCGATGCCTTCCGCGAGCAGCGCGGCGAAGAGGTGTTTGCCCACCGCAGCCGCCACCGCAGCCCGATCAGCTGGTCGGTGAAATACAGGGTGCTCACACGCGCCAGGGGCCGCTGCGAGTGCTGCGGGGCAGGCTGTTGCTTGGCAAACCCCGCACCAGCGGGCCCTGGAGTTGGACCACATCATCCCCAAGAACCAGGGCGGCTCCGACGACCTCAGCAACCTGCAGGCCCTCTGCTTCCGCTGCAATGCCGGCCAGCGATGGGAGGCGCGAGGCGGGATGTGTGTTCTGCGCGCTGGAGGCCAGCGGCCGGGTGCTGCTGGAGAACGAGCTGGCGCTGTGCATCGCCGATGCCGATCCGGTGACGCCTGGGCACAGCCTGGTGATCCCGCGGCGGCATGTAGCGGATGGGTTGGCGTTGCACCAGCCGGAATGAAACGCGGTGGTGGATGCGGGCCGTCGATCCCGAATCCAGATCAGGTGGGCAGGAACGGTTCGATGGAGTGCAGCACGCCGCCCAGAGCCTGCTTGGCCAGCTTCAGATCATGGCTGGCCTGCAGCCTCAGCCAGAAGCCTTCGCTGAGGCAGAAGAAACGGCACAGGCGCAGATCGGTGTCGGCACTGATCGTCCGCCGACCCTTCACGATCGCGTTGATGCGGCTCTCCGGTACGCCGATCGCCAGCGCCAGCCGGTACTGACTGATCCCCATCGGTCTGGGGGACTCCTCCAGCAGCACCTCGCCCGGATGCACCAACAGCAAGTCAGTGGACATCAACGATTTCGACCTCCTTTGGCCCGGCTTCCGACCAGACAAAGCAGAGACGGAACTGGGATGCCCCCATTGCTCACTGGAGGATCTTCCTCGCGTCCTTGAGGAGCAGAAGCAGTTGCTGCTGGCGCAGAGGCGATGCGATGAATCCGAACCGGGTGTAAAAGCGTGCCGCGTCTTCGTCGATGGGATGGGTCAGAATCGCCCGAATTCCTGCCTGCTCGGCGATCACCAGCGTCCGACGGATCGCGTCCTGAAGCATCCCGACACCGATGCCACATCCATGGTTCTCCCGTGTCACGGCGAGCCTGGCCAGGATGACCACGGGCAGCGGAAATCGCCCCATGCCCTGACGGATGCGCTCTGGGGCCTCCAACGTGTCGACCTGGCCCACGGTGAGGCTGAAGTAGCCGGCGAAGCGATTCTCCTCGTCGGCGACGACGAACGTTCGGGCCGAGCCACTGGTCTGCGCCTGGCGGGCATGGTGCAGTAACCAGTTATTCAGTGTAGGCCTGCCGCAGTCAAAGCCTTCCGACTGGTGCTGGACGGCCAGCGGCTCCGGCGGCCGCCAGGTCACTGGGCGTCCCAGGGTGCCTGCCTGGCGAACAGATCACGCAGACCCTCATTGGCCTGTTCGGGGCGGTCCAGCAGATCCATCAGGGCCTTGGCCTGGGAGCCCGAGACCATGAACAGGCGCTGATCAAGGAGCGCCTGCTCGGCAGCGAGGCAGGCAGTGTCGAGGATGAAGTCGGTGAGCGACTTGTGGGACACCTCAGCGGCACGGCGCAGCACGGCTTCCTGTTCTGGCGTGGCGCGCAGGCCGAGCCGGGCTGAGCGCGCAGGAGGCGAAGCTCCGATGGCAGCCATGACAAACCCTCTCCTGCTTGAGCAGCTGCACAATGTTAGTACAAACGACGCACGGAAACGGTGTGGAGGCGTCCCGTAAGGCTTGGCTGAGGGCTTGAAGGAGGGCATGGCATCGCGGCAGGGCCTCTCCCCCACCAGTGCCACCCCCTGTCACCCCCCGCCCCAGCAAGCCGGCCCGCACAAGGAATCCCGTCCAGGATCCCCCCATGCCACAAACCCCTCCTCCACCTACGAGCGCCTGGGCTGTGCTGAATATCACCCCGATGGTGGAGCAATTCAGGCAGGTGTTGCCTGGGGCGGCTGTCGATCAATGAGTGCCCGCTCAATCTCAGCCACTGGCTGTCCCGTTTCGATCGCTGTGGAACTGGCCACGGCACGGATGATGCGTGCGCCAAGCGGCAGCGCACTCGCGTTCTGCCGCAGCCGTTGGAGCTCAGGGTCGGGACTGGGCATCGGCAGGTCAACTAAACACCGCCATTCTGGCAGCACTATCACCAGAAAATGCTCTCCCCATGCCCCAAACCCCCCTCCCCCACCTACGAGCGCCTGCGGCACTAGGAGCGTGTTGCGCATAGATCACCCAGCTCCGAACACCACACCTCTCCACAGACGCCCGTAAATCTGCCCAGATCCCAGTGACAGCAATGGATCTGCCTGGGAGAATGGGACATGCAAAAGCTTAAAACCTTCCGTCCCTGGGCTC
>CALRXC020000089.1:0-3888 GCA_943372025.1 Synechococcus sp. UW140
AACCTGAACGGTTTCAACTTCAACCAGTCGATCCTGGATTCCCAGGGCCGTGTGATCAACACCTGGGCTGATGTGCTGAACCGCGCTGGTCTGGGTATGGAAGTGATGCACGAGCGCAACGCTCACAACTTCCCGCTCGACCTGGCTGCTGCCACCGCCACCCCTGTGGCGCTGACCGCTCCGGCGATCGGCTGAAGCTGAACAGCTCTCTGATTTTTAAGCCCCTGCCCTAAAAGGCAGGGGTTTTTTCATGGCAAGCTGTCGATCACAAGTCGACCTCCGAACACGGAGCGGCAGCTGCGGGACGGTCGTCAGGTCACCAGCATGGGGAGATCTGCCAGCCCGCCGTGCTTCTGAACCCCTTCTGCCCGCTCACCACGGCCAAGGTGCTGGCCCTCAAGGCCACCGTCTTGCTGCTTTTGACGCTCCTGATCAAGGCCAGGGTGCAGATCTTGGCAGGGTCAGCCCTGGGGATTGCTCTGCTATTGCTCCAAACCCTGGTGTTCCTGGCCGTCAGCAGTGGCCTGGTGCTGGCGGCAGGTGGAGCGACGCTCTACGCCACGCAGCAGCGCTGGCCTCAAGCGGCCTGAGGCCGATCCAGGTCGTGGGAGGCCCCGGAGCAGGGAGGCTGACAACTGAATCGATGCCCGCGAACAATGATCCCTGAACAGACTCGCTCAGAGCAGTGCAAGGTACTTCATGGTCGCGGGGCCGCTGGAGCAGCTGCAGCTCATGAAGAGGCTGGACATGGCTCTGGTCAGCAAGAACTGCTGGCCGAATCGATCTGGAGCACCCAGCTCGGCGCGTCAGGGTCTTGGTCGGGCGATTCGTGCCTGTGGGCTGGCCGAGACAGCTGGAATGGTGGCGCTCTTTAACCAAGAGTTCGGCATCGCCATGCCCCTGTTTCTGCTCACCTGCCGGCGCGTTCGCTGGGCCTCCGCTGCCATGAAGGATTGCAGCGGTACCAGGACGGAATGATCGCGGTCCTTAAGGATTGCTCTAGGTTTTGGCCTTGCTGGAGCTGCCGGTGATCCAATCCTTCTCGATTCTTGCCGCCACCGGTCTGGCTGGGCTGGCCCTGGTGAGCCTCTCCATCGCCTTCTTGTTTTGAGCGGCCTGTTGTTCTGAGCAGCTGCATGCGGCCGTGACGACGCGGTGCCGACTGTGATCCGGCATCCTTGGCTGCATTCCAGGTGACGTTGGTGCCCCTCGATCCCGCCACCCTTCGGCCCCTGCCGAGCACGCCAGCGCTGAGCGGAGTGCTCGAGACCCTTGCCTTCTTTCGCGATCCTGATTTCGCAAGCTCCCGCTTTGAGCGCTATGGCGATGTGTATGAAACCAGCCTGCTGGGGCAACGGACCGTGTTCATTCGCGGCGGCCAGGCGATCAGCGACTTGTTCGCCCAGGGCGATGCGGTCCAGGGCTGGTGGCCAGACAGTGTGCGCGAGCTGCTGGGGCCCCTGTCGTTGGCGAACCGCAACGGTGCCGACCACAAGGCCCGCCGCCGGGTGGTGGGGCAGCTCTTCGCCTCGGCTGCCCTCAAGCGCTACTGCCCGACCATCGTGGCGCTGGTCAACGAGCTCAGCCAGGAGCTGATCGCCTCAGATGCGCCGGTGGCCCTGGTGCCAAAGCTGCGGCGTTTTTCCTTCAGCGTGATTGCCAGCACGGTGTTGGGGCTAGAGCCCGTCGATCGCGATGCCCTGTTCGTGGATTTCGAAACCTGGTGCCAGGGTCTCTTTTCGCTCCCAGTCGCGTTGCCTGGCAGCCCCTACGCCCGGGCCCGCCAGGCCCGCCAGCGGCTGCTCAGGCGCTTGGGCGCGGTGCTCAAGAAGGCGCAGGCCGCCATGGCTTCCGGAGCGCCCCTCACCGCCGGCGGCCTTGATCTGCTGGCCGGCGGCCTCGATGAAGCCGGTCTTCCCCTGGGCGACGACGACGTAGCGGAGCAGCTCTTGCTGCTGCTGTTTGCCGGCTACGAAACCACCGCCTCCGCCCTGAGCTGCCTGCTTCTGACCCTGCTGCAACACCCAGCCGAGCTGGCCTGGCTCATGGAGGAACTCAACGTCGTGCCGTGGCCGCCTGAGGAGGGGGAGGCTGGGACCGCCACCGATGCCCTGCGGGCACCGCGGCTCGATGCGGTCGTGAAGGAGGTGATGCGGCTGACCCCGCCTGTGGGAGGGTTCTTCCGCCGCACCCGGGAGCCCATTGCCCTGGCGGGTGTGCTGGTGCCAGCCGATCGGGTGGTGCAGGTGAGCATCGCCGCCAGCCAGCGCCATGGGGCCGATCCGGAGGATTTGGCGATCTTCCGGCCGCAGCGGCACTTAGCCGCTGACACCACGGTCACCTTGCTGCCGTATGGGGGCGGTGAGCGGGTGTGCCTGGGCAAGGCGCTGGCGGAGCTGGAGATCCGGCTACTGGCGGTGGGACTGCTCCAACAGCTGACCTTGGCGCTGGAGGCGGATCAGGACCTGACGCTCAAGATCATTCCCAGCCCCTCGCCGGCGGATGGCCTGCTGGTGCGCGCCTATTCCAGAGCCAGCTAAGCCACACCAGCACGGGGGCCTCGGATGGGTACCGCGCCGCTTTTCAGGTCAAAACTGAGAGATGGACAGCACGTCCCGAAGGAACCGTGGTCAACGATTAACATTTCGTTGCACTAGGATGATGGAAAGAGCTTTCCACCCTTGAACGACCTTCTGGCTGCTGTCTACCTGATCTTCTTTGCGCTCATCGCCGGTGGAGCTTTTGCCTTGATGAACCAAAACCTGCGGGGCTCGGCTTCGCTGGCTTCTGCCCAGAGAAGTGGCTCCAGGCCTAGGCGCCATCCCGAGGCTCCCGAGCCCGGTGAAGAAGTTCTCTATGTCGACCTCAGCCGGGAACGGCTGGAGGAGCTCTATCAACAGGCGTCGTAAGTCAATGGCTCACTAAAGTAACTCAGTTGATTCATTTTCTGGACAATCCGGATAAAATGTTTCGCATAATTTTAGTCTAAACCCGAATTTGTTTATTCAAATTCAATTAAATCCAGCCCCTGCAGGCGACAAAAGCGTGATGCCCGGTTCGCTTTGACCTTGCTCGCGATGGGCTGGGCCGGGTTTTTGCGTGGAGGCTATTACCTCTATGTATGCCTTGGAGGTCACACGCATCCATATTTCACGCCCTTGAGCGCGCCTCCATCCGCGGCGCCACGGTGACCACAGAAGACGGTGGCCGCCTCAATGCCTTCGCCACGGAGCCCCGCATGGAAGTTGTTTCTCCCGAGAGCGGCTGGGGCTTCCATGAGCGGGCCGAAAAGCTGAATGGCCGCATGGCCATGCTCGGCTTCATCGCCCTGCTGGCCACCGAGCTCGCTTTGGGCGGTGAAGCCTTCACGCGCGGTCTGCTAGGTCTCGGCTAAGTCCCCGACTCGAGCTTCATAGCCAACCACAACCACTGGAGCCCCGTGCAAGATTCTCTTCCCCTCAGCAGGCAATTCGCCATCGAGGCCCATTCAAGGGCAATCGACAGCTGCACCGAACTGGAAGACCTCCGCGAGGTTGCCAAATCATTGCTGAATGCCTGGCAGTTGCAGGCCATGTTCAGTGAGATGTATGGAGCTCAGGGTAGCGCCCCTCGGAGTGGTGTAACTCAGGAGGTCCTGTGACCCTCTCCGGAGGGTGAACAGGAGCAGTCAGGGGATGACTGCTTGGAAGCTGACTATGCAGCCCCGTTTATCCACTATGCACCCTGATCGCTGAATGCGCAACTCAGCGATCAGGGATTCTTGGTGATCAACGACTGGCGTGGGCGCGATCAGCTGATGGCTGGCGCCATGGCTATGGCTGGATCGCTCTCAGAGAACTCCAGCATCGCCTCCGGCTCGGGGATTTTGGCCATCGTGGCCTCGGAGAA
>CALRXC020000090.1:0-3478 GCA_943372025.1 Synechococcus sp. UW140
GGTGAGTGGCGCATCACCCATGCCGAACAGGTGGTCGGCCAGCAGATGGGGGCAATCCGGGACCAGGAAAACAGCCAGCTCCACAGCAAGAAGCCAATGCCGGCCGGGCGTCAACTAGATGGGTAACAATTCGCATGAGTCAACGCGCCTGGATATGAGACTGTAGAGCCTTTAGCAAGAGGGCACTTCGAAAAATTCGAGTTCCAGCGGGACGCGCAATTGAGACTCATTCCAGCATCAGCCCCAGCTTGAGAACGAATTCTTTCGATAGGTGATTTTTCGAGGTGCCCAAGAGATGATGATCGATCGAGTCGAAAAATCCCTTGATGTCAAGGTCCAATACCCAGTCCCGTTTCCAGCAACGCTGCCGACACAGATCTACAGCTTGATGGGCAGATCGACCTGGCCGATAGTCAAATGAATCCGAATCAAAGATCGGCTCCAGTTTGGGTTCGATGATTTGCCGTAACCATTCAGGGGGCGGGGCGCGCCGCCGCGCAAGTTCACGCCTGCTCGCCCATGGCTGAGCGAGCAAAGAAGCAGTGCTGCCTTTGCTGCTGAACTCAGGGATCCGGCAGCAGTGATGGCATCACACCGCCGCGGTGATGGGCAATCCAGGCCTGCTCAAGGAACTCCCAGACATCTCGGCCCTGTTGCCGCAGGGTCGTGGTGACCGTGAGCAGTCGGCTACGACAGATGGCACCGCTGGCGGACTGTACGCCAAGGCTGATTTTGCGCTGGATGACGGATTGGCGCAGGGCACGCTCAGCAGCGTTGTTGGTGGGTTCGACGCCGTGGGTCTCAAGAAAAGTCCATAGGGCTTCTTTGCGTTGCAGCAACTTATGGCAAGTGCGCACGGTCTGGGCCCATGGTGTTCGCTCTTTTCGCTCAAAACCCAGATCCACCACCCGCTGCAGTCCGCCCTCGAAGTGCTGGCGGATCGGCCGACAATTTTCCTGGAGTTGATCCCAGTCGATTGTGCCGTCTTTCCACTGGTGCCACTGAACAAACAGCTGCTGCTGCAACGCCGACAGTTCCCGGCCCATCTCGCCACTGACGCCCGGGCGTTCGGCGATGGCGGTCAGGTCGCGGATCAGATGCGCCCAGCACAGCTGCCTTTGCATCACCGGCAGGTGGTTGTAAGCAGAAAAGCGATCACTCACCACAATGCCGCCAAAGGCGTTCCCCAGCAGCTCGATCGCCGCGGCGGCCGATCGGCTCAGCCCCTGCAGAAATACCGTCACCACCGGTGTGACCATTACCCACTGCCAACCGCGCTTGCGTTCGGGATTGCCCCCATCGGCATTGCCGGTGGGGGCGCCGGTTTCATCGACATAGGCCACCGGCTGCAGCCGCGCCGCCGCCAGCGCCTCCTCCATCGATTGCTCCAGGGCTGCGCTCAGCCGTTGGCGGATCGCAGCGATCGCTTCTCGGCTGATCTCCACACCCAACAACTGATCCAGCAGCGCCTGGGTCTTGCTGAAACTCAGAGGGAAAGCACTACCCAGCAGACCCACCAGTGCACTGAGCCGGGGCCCGTAGCGGCTGGGCTCCACATCCGCCGGCCGTTCGGCGCAGGTGCTTGTGGAGCAGCAGGGACAGACCAGGCGGTGCAGGCGATGCTCGATCACCACAGGCGTGATCGGTGGGATCTCAATCACCTGATGGCGCAGGGGCTCTGGATCATCTCCCAGCAGCAGCTGGCCGCAACGGCGGCAAGCATCCGGGTGGTGCTCCACCACCTCATCCACCCGCTCGATCGGCAGCAGCTCCGGCCCGGATCCTGGATGGCCCGGCTGAGCGCCACGCTTGCGGCCACTACCTTTACGCCGCTCTGGCGGCTTAAACCCCGGACCATCGCTGGAGGGAGGTTTCGAGGAGTTGCGAGAGCTGCGGCCGATCCGCTCCCGCAGGCTGGCCAGTTCGGTGGCCAGGGCAGTGAGCTGAGCACGGAGCTGCTCGATCTCCTCCTGCTGCTCCTGGCAATGCTGGACCAGCTCAAGAAATCCTGCCCGTACGCCAACCGGTGTAGCAGCCCAGTCCGCTTCTGAAATTCCAGGAGGCGGGCTGCCCATCGCCAACAGTCTCTGCCTGAGATACATACAAGAATCAGATCGCTGTCAAGGGTTCAGAAGAGACGGAGTTCGCCGCGTGCTGTCCCGACCCCTGAACGCTTACGATTTGCCTAACCACCATCTGTGCGATGCGATCGGAAACTGTTGGGATGCCCAGTGGTCTCAGCCCTCCCCCCTTGGACTTCGGAATCTCTACACGGCGGACCGGAGGCGGGAAGTAACTTCCTGATGCCAAACGGTTCCAGAGCTTGTAGAGGTTATTCTTTAAGTCCTTAGAGAAATCATCGAGACTCTGACCATCAACCCCAGCAGCTTTCCCGTTCTTGGAGATAGCCTGATAGGCCTGCCAAACCATCAACTTTGTGATTGGCAACGGTTTGTCTGTATTCATCTGATTCCTCCCAGATCATCTGTTTGATCAAACTCATCAGACCGAATGACGCAGTTCCTTCGCTCCAAGGCCATTACAGCCTCTTCATCACTACTACGAACTGCTCCGCCCCTGACCTGGTCATCGGTGTTCAGTCTCATGGTTGTGGCCACTTGATCCTTTTCCTTAGCATCCCAAGCCAGGTTCCCACGTTCCGTATCAAGGCCTGTGATGAGCTCGTGCCGTCTATACACCGGCTGCCATGTGGTCCGTAAGCAGGTGACGCCCACACTGATCCGGGCTGTACATGCCTCAGCCCGTTTTGACAGCAACTGGAACGCATTTCGATGTGTCATCAACAGTTTGCTTGCGCTCACCTTCCCATCACTCACCTGACGAATCAAGTCCGCCTTTTCCCCAACGCTCACCACCACGACTTTTGACCGCAGCAGCATGGGGTGGTTTGATGCCAGCCCCTGCAGGCAGGCATCGGGAGGCCATACACTCCCATCCTCAATACATTTGCGGCATAGTTCATGAAGAATCTATGCCTCGTGGCACACGCATATAAGCATTTTCTCGGATCTGTTCAACAGTCTCCTCATCGCTAAAGCCAAGTCGCTGCTTGATGAACAGTGCGCCAAACGCAAGGCGTGCAGGCTTTGCAGGAGCCCCTGTCGTGGGGCTGAATTGAGGGGCACATGCCTCTTCTATCTCGTCTGATGGCATCAGCGTGGCGAAAAGAACCCAGCGGTTCTCCCAGGGCCTATTAGAAGTCATCCTGAGGGCGTCTCCGCCGCTGGCCTCCAGCCCAGCAGCCTGAGCAACCCTTTGATGTCGTGTGCCAAGGCGGCGATGCCCTCGGTTATCGACCAGATTCCTTCCAGCCGCACGGCATTGATCGCCATGCTGCGCAGCGTGGCCAGGATCTGAACGCCGTTGTCCTCCCGATACCTGTGGGCGTCTTCCCTCAGCGGAACATCCCGCACCCAGTGCCAGCTGTTCTCGATTGACCAACGCTGGCGGATGGCTT
>CALRXC020000091.1:0-3412 GCA_943372025.1 Synechococcus sp. UW140
CAGCCTCCACCAGGCAGCCGGCGAAGTGGATCGCATGGCTGGGGGAGAGGAAGGTGTCTTGCGCGGGGCCAAGCGCCCCCAAGGCGGCTTGGTTGATGCGAATCGGCATTTTGCCCAGGTCCTGCAGCTGGTCGATGCTGCGGGTGCTGCGGGCCAAAAAACGCACCGGCCGGGGTCCCTCGGCGGTGCTAATCAGATCGCCGGGCTGCAGGGTTTCGATCGGCTGCTCGCCAGTGGGGGTGGCGATCAGGGTGCCGGCCAGAAAGCAGACCACATTCACCGTGGCGGTGACGGGGGAGTCGGAGAGGCCACCGTTGTTGTCTACGGCGTAGACGGAGAAGGCACCGATCGCCAGGGGGTTGGCCAAGGTGCCGGCCTGGTCGGCGGCGGGGGTCCAGTAGAGGTTGGTGCCGGCATTGACGCTGTCGTTGCTACCGGCGGCCCAGGCTGTGGCGGTGCCTACCGAGCTGCCGATCTGCAAGCTGCCGCTGGCCACCGCAGCCACCTGGAAGGCCACCACGCTGCCATCTACATCGGTGGCATTGGCCTGGGCGAGGAGTTCCGCGAAGCTGATCTCCGTCTGGCTGTTGCGGCCGGTGGTTTCAACCGGTGGGGTGAGAACCGAGAAGGTGGGGAAATCGTTGGCGCCGGTGATCGCAAAGGAGATCACCTCAGACAGGGAGCTATTACCAGCCGCATCGACGATCCGCAGCGTCCCGAACCCATCCGCGGCAGCCTGCCCCTGGGTGAGGGCCTGGGTGGCGGCAGCGCTGTTGTTGAGGCTGTAGGAGACAACCCCGCTGGCAATGGTGAAGGTTGCGGTGCCATAGCTGCCGGCCTTGGTGTAGGTGGCACCTGCATCGGCGCTGGACCAGCCGTTGCTGGTGAGATCGGCGCTATCGAAAGAGGCGCTGCTGAGGGCGTCAGCCTTGGTGACAGTGATCGTGGCGGCCGCGGTGCCGGCCGTGGCGTTGCTGGCGCCGCCAGCTTCCACAAGCGGGGCGGATTGGCTACCGACGTTGCTGGTGGGGGATACGTTGTCAACGCTGGCGTTGGTGGAATCGGCGCTGGTGGTGGGGTTGCCTGGGTTGTTGGTGGCGGTGACGGAGACATTCTTGTTGCTTTCGCCATTGATGCTGCCAGCGGCAATGGTGTAGGAAGCCGTCCAGGTGCCGCTGCTGTTGCTGGCTGTAACGGCAGAGCCGCCACCAAAGCCACTGAAATCGACGCTGACGCTGTCGATCGTGACCGAATTGTTATCACCACCGGCGCTATTGTTCCAGGTGGCGGTTACCGTATCGCCGTTTTATAGGTGCCATTGGTGCCGCTGGCACCTGCGATCGAGATCTGGACGTCGGTGACGACTGGAGCAGCGTTGGTGTTGTAGGCCCACAGCTCTGTGCCGTTGGTGCCGTCGTTGGCAGTGAAGTAAAGCGTGTTGCCGACGGCCCTGAGATTGGCGGGAGATGAATTGTTGGCGCCGACGTTGATGTTTTTAACGAGTGTCGTGCCAGCCGAGGTGCCATCGCTCTTCCACAGCTCTATGCCGTTGGTGCCGTCGGTGGCGCTGAAGTAAAGCGTGCTGCCAATGGCAGTGAAATTGGCGGGAGATGAACCGCCGCCGAGGTTAATGTTGCTAACGAGTGATGTGCCAGCCGAGGTGCCATCGCTCTTCCACAGCTCTCTGCCGTTGGTGCCGTCGGTGGCGCTGAAGTAAAGCGTGCTGCCAATGGCAGTGAAATTGGCGGGAGATGAACCGCCGCTGCCGGAGGAGATGTCTTTAACGAGGGTCGTGCCATCCCAGGTGCCATCGCTCTTCCACAGCTCTATGCCTATGGTGCCGTCGGTGGCGCTGAAGTAAAGCGTGCTGCCAACGGCGGTGAGATTGCTGGGAGATGAACTAGGGATGCCGATGCCGACGAAGTTGATGTCGTTAACGAGGGTCGTGCCATTCGCGGTGCCATTACTCTTCCACAGCTCTATGCCGATGCTGCCGCTGGTGGCGCTGAAGTAAAGCGTGCTGCCAACGGCGGTGAGATTGCTGGGAGATGAACTGGCGCTGCCGCTGTTAATGTTGTTGCTAACGAGTGTCGTGCCATTCGCGGTGCCATCGGTCTTCCACAGCTCTGTGCCGTTGGTGCCGTCGGTGGCGCTGAAGTAAAGCGTGTTGCCGACGGCGGTGAGATTGCTGGGATTTGAATTGCTGGCGCCGACGTTGATGTTTTTAACGAGTTCTGTGCCAGCCGAGGTGCCATCGGTCTTCCACAGCTCTATGCCGTTAGTGCCGTCGGTGGCAGTGAAGTAAAGCGTGCTGCCAATGGCAGTGAGATTGGCGGGAGCTGAAGCAGTGCCGCCGAGGTTGATGTCTTGAACGAGGAACGGATCGGCCATGGTGCAAGTGCGAAGGAACGGTGGTAAACAGGATCAAATCAGCCAAGCCTCGGGGCTTTCCCCCTCAACCGGCTCTGGCCAGCACGCGCGCCTCTGGGTTGGAGATGGCAGGCATGGGAAACCCAAGGCAAGGAAATAGGGCAACCCTGGGCAGCAACAACGGCCCGGGAACTGATCGTATGGATCACCCCAAGATTTTGATCGGCTCCCAAGCCCAATTGCGGTCCTTTGCCCCCTTTAGGGGGGGGGGTAAATGGTGTTGATTTGCTGACCCACCGCTAAGGCGGCGAGTTCTCGCCTTGATGCCACGGCACTCGACTGACCTGCGGGCCCAATTGGGCCGTCGCAACACGCTGGTGCCAAAGGCTTACCCCAGGGTCACCACCCCTTCAAACTGGGTGAAGGCCGGATCGGTGCTGGCCAGCACGAGGTCTTCAGACCTGGCCTGGGCCGCCAGCAGACGGTCAAAAGGATCTCGGTGCGGCACGGCCCACAGGCCGGCCTGAGCAGCAGTTTCATCAGCCCCAGCGCTCCAGCTCGTCGTTGGGCAGGGGCTCGAAGAACGCCTCATCCACCCTTCCCTGCAGGAAGCCGAGCTGCTGACCCTTGGCCTCTCCCACCTGCTCACACTGGAGAAGTGCGGCATCGGTATCCACGCCAGCAGAGTTCTGCCGGCATGGACCACAGCCTGTTCCAACCACTTCAGGCCGATCCGCACAAAGCTCACAGGCCCCGCTGCCATTGATGTTCGACGCGGCGGCGTTCGCCGGCCAGGCTCCTGGCGAAACATTCATGCCGGGGTGAACTCCATCGGGGTCAGCGCTGAGAGGTCTAGGCGCTGGCTGGCCTGCCAGAGATCGTGGCTGTCCTGCAGGGAAAGCCAGCTTTCGGCACTGCGCCCCAGTACCCGCGACAACCTCAGCGCCATATCTGGCGTGATCCGGCTTTTGCCCGCCACCAGCCGCTGAAATGTGGAGGCCGAAACCCCCAGCCGCTCGGCCACCTGACGAATCGAGAGTCC
>CALRXC020000092.1:0-3305 GCA_943372025.1 Synechococcus sp. UW140
GGCGCGTTGACTCATGCGAATTGTTACCCATCTAGTTGACGCCCGGCCGGCATTGGCTTCTTGCTGTGGAGCTGGCTGTTTTCCTGGTCCCGGATTGCCCCCATCTGCTGGCCGACCACCTGTTCGGCATGGGTGATGCGCCACTCACCCATCCGCCTCTGCAAGGTGCGCAGGCTGCCGAGATACAGACCAGGGTGTTCCTGCTCCAGCCGTTGCATCGCCTGCTGGCCTGTGAGCAAGGGATCGGCCATCAGCCACGGCAACACCAGGGGCCAACATCCCAGGGTCGGATCCACCCGCGTGCGATAGGTGCGCTTTGGCACATCCCAGCCTCCGCGCTTGGCAGGGTCGCTCTGCCGCCACAGCAACCGCAGGCTGCCCAGAAAGGCATTCAGGTCCTGGTTGCTTGCTGATCGATCGCTCTCGCTGCTCGGTTCGCTTTCTCCGTTCACCAGAGCCCGCTTGGTTCCACCGAATCGTTTCCAGCAGGTCCACCGGATCGCATTGCTGCTGCAACGCCTCAATGCTTTGGCGATGTTGTCGACTGAGGCCACTCCAACGCTATAACCGATCCGCCGGGGTGAGCGGTTGGTCGTGGCGCCGACGCGGGCGGCGCCCCTCTCGACGGTCGCTCTCCTCAAACGGAATCCGCTTGGCCGACGGCTGGTAAATGTTGGTGAACAGCCGTAGAGCGGCATAGAGCTGGCAGAGCCGCTCCAGCTGCTGCGGTCCCTCCAGGCGCCGGTGTCCCACCACGCGGCGCACCAGCATTCCGTTCTTTTGTTCGACCCAGGCCTGGTCATTGGATTTGTAGGCCCGCGAGCGGGTCAGCTCCACCGGTTTGGCAGCCTCGGCGCACCAGCGCTCAAGATCCTCGTTCATGTAGACGCAGTCGGCCGGAGGCCATACGCCGTGTCGTTATCCACGTCGAGGCCGCGCAGCGGCAGTGGCATCAGCGTCTGCAGCTCCTGCAGCGCAGAGCACACCAGCAGCCCATATCGACTGGGCAAGGGCACACATTCACTCCAACCGCTCGCCACATCGGTGAGAACAAGAGTCCACAGAAACGGGCCCTCCATGCGCCCGCCGCAGTGGGCCACCAGGTCCATCTCAAACCAGCCCGGCACTACATCCTTCCAGCCGTTGAATGTGCGCACCGTGGTGCGCCTCCGTACCCCGGTGACGACGCGTGTACGGCGGCGGCGATGCTGACCACCCTGCGCAGAGCGGGCGGGTGCCAGTAGTCGATCGATCGTCGCCGGGCTGATCTGCAGCAGCTTTTGCCGTAGATCCGGATCGACGTGCCAATGCCCATGGCGCTCCAGCGCCGTCATCAGTGTGGGCAGTACCGCCGCCAGGCGTTTGCCGCAGAGATGGTCACTCGCCTCCCAGAGCGTTTCCAACAGCTGAACCACATCCGGGCCATAGCGGCGGCTCCTGCCAACCTCAGCTGAATCGTGACCAGCGTCAGCACGAGCCGGTGGACCCCCATGGTCCGCCGGCTGCTGGCGCAACAATCGCAGCACCGATTTGCGGTGAAACCCGCTCAGCTCAACCAGCTCATCCACCAGGGCACCCTTCTCCTGATAGCTCAAGGCTGGGTAGCGGCTCCGGGCAGCCTCCAGAAGCTGCTGGCGCCGCTGACGCCTGCGATCAGCCGATGCCGAGCGCTCCACAAAAGGAACATGCCAAATGAGTCAACAAAGATACTAGGAGTAACAGAACTGACGAGTCAACGCGCCCGCCTACCTAATCGTCGCCGGACAGGCCGCTTATGTGGCCGCGGTTCTGCGGGGTGGTTTGCCCATCAGCAGATGGAACACCTCCCTGGCGATGAACCGTTTGAGGCAGCGCAGGATGTCCTTGTTGCTGAGCCCTTCTGCTTTGCGGCGTTTGGCGTAGGCCTTGGTCTGCTCATGCCAGCGCAGCCTCACCACAGCGATGCGATGCAGGGTGGCGTTGGCTTGGCGATTGCCACCCCGATTCAGCCGGTGATGCCGACTGTTGCCTGAACTTGCTTGCAGGGGGCTGGCGCCGCAGATGGCGGCGAAAGCCGCCTCTGAGCGAATGCGCTCTGGGTTGTCGCCAACAGCTGTCAGCAGCACTGCAGCTCCATC
Organism: Synechococcus sp. UW140; assembly: GCA_943372025.1. Taxonomy (GTDB): domain Bacteria; phylum Cyanobacteriota; class Cyanobacteriia; order PCC-6307; family Cyanobiaceae; genus Cyanobium. The sequence continues at coordinate 2,118 of CALRXC020000092.1, forward strand.
GATGCCAATGCCATAGCTCTGACGTAGGCCGGGGCAGGCCGCCTGAGTCAGACCATCGAGATCGGCCATCAACTCCTTGAGCTCGGCATCAAGAGCCTGGATGCGCCTGGCCAGACTGCGCAACGCACGTTTTGCAGCAGCCAGAGGATCGACCAGTTCGCGGGGGCGGAAGCTTGCGCAGGTGGTGATGAGCTCGTTGCGGCTGAGGCCCGAGAGCCGCTCCCGTAACGCCATGGGGGCAGTCACCAGCAATGAGCGCACCTGGTTCAGGGCCCTGGTCCGCCCATCGATGACGGAGTCCTTGGCCACTTTCAGCAGGCGGATCATCTCCACCTGATCGCCACCTCGCTTGGGGACGATGGAAGCCGTACCGGCCAGAAACGCCCTGGCTGCCGCCTCGGCGTCCACTGGGTCATCCTTGCCTTGGCGGCGGCGAGCGGATCGATCAGGCCGGTTCACCTCGATCACGTCGTAGGCCGCATCGAGGAGCACACGGCAGAGCCCGGCCCCGTAGGAACCAGTGCCCTCCATGGCGAACACCGGCCTGACGCCGTACTGCTCGGTCCAGGCCACCAGCTCCTCGTAGCCCTTGCTGGTGGCCGTAAAGGTGAGCTCGCCGAGCCTTCCTCCATTCGGAGCAAGAGCAACCGCAACGTGGAAGTCGCGGTGTGTATCGATGCCGACGACATGATCAAACTGGGCCGATTGCTCATGTCGTGGCAAGGTTGCTGATGCCATCGCTGTCTGATGGTGGTGGGTGACAGGCGATCAGCAGGGGGAGTCGGACAGACCTGTGATGGGACCTATTGGCCAGGCTCCTGATCAAGTCACGGTTCTCTCCTGCTGGTCGGCCCCATCAGCACGGGGCAACACATCACTCCGAAAGACACACAGAGGGTCATGGTGTAACCGGGTCAGCCCCGTGCTGCTGGGGTAACCCGATGATCACAGGTGTAACTCAGGAGGAGCAGCCCCGGCGTAGCCGGGGCTGACGGCTCGCCTCCCTCAGTTCTCTGTTGTGGCAAAGGGTCGGGACCCCAGGGTGGGCCGGTCTGTGACCCTGTTCGGAGCACTACCACCAAACCGAACACAGACCATGACCCTCTCCCATAGTGGCGCCTCCGAGCTGAACCAGCTCATGGAGGGCACAACCGCTGGCGCCCTGATCCCTGAGATCGTGCGCCGTGG
>CALRXC020000093.1:0-3177 GCA_943372025.1 Synechococcus sp. UW140
GCCCCAACGGCTGGATGGGAAGCCAGCCGTAGCCAATCGCCTTGTCTTTGGATGATTCGCACCCTAAAATCTTCTCAAGCCGGTCCACAAAAAGTGCCGGGCTGAGGTAGATAGCGTGAGCGCAGGCATTATGCGCAACAGACTCCTAGATCGCCAAGCGCATGCGCATGAGCCACGTTGACCAACCCCTGATGCTCATGGAGCTCGTGGGACGCCACAGCCCAGCCCCCGCGCAGGACGTGGCCCGGCGGATCCTGGGGGAAGACGTGACCCAGATCGATTACTACACCGAACGCGTCAAGCGGATGGTGGGCAAGGTGCTCACCGGCAACGGCATCACCCGCTACGACCAGGGCGCCTACGACCTTGTGGGCGGCGAGGAGCTGAGCGACGCCGAGCGCGACGAGCTGCTGCAACTGTGCCGCCAGCGCCTCGATGCCTTCCGAATGCAGCGCGGCGAGGAGGTGGGCTGTTTGCTCACGCAGAAGCCTGCGGCTTCGGGCACAGGAGCCCCCGCCGCACCCCGATCAGCGGCTCGATTAACGTCCGGGTGCTCACCCGGGCCAATGGCCGCTCCGAATGCTGCGGGGCGGGCTGTTGCTCGGCAAATCCCGCACCAACGGGCCCTGGAGGTAGACCCCATCGTGCCCATGAACCGGGGCGGCACAGGCGACTCAGCAATCTGCAGGCACTCTGCATCGCTGATGCCCATTCAGGTGCGCTGTTTCCAGCGCCGGGGATCCTGGCGACCGTGCAGAGCGATCACGAGGATTTCAGTGCCCTGCTCGCGGAAATAGACGGCATAGGGAAATCGACTCAGCACCACCCTGCGGATCTGACCGTGGATCAAGGGAAACGATTGAGGAGAGACGAGAATTCGTTGAATCGCAGCCGCAACGGTTTCGGCAAAGTCCTGGGCCAACGCCGACTCTCGCGCGCCCTACCAGCGCTGGGTTTCCAGAAGATCCTCCACCGCCTCTGGCAGGAAGCGAACCGAGGGGAGCGTCATCCAAGGCCGAGTTGGCTGCGCACGTCATCCCAGGGCACTGCTGCGCCAGGGTTGGCGAGATGGGCCGTCCAGCGCCGATCCAGCTGAGCGCAGAGGGCAGAATCGATCGGCAGCGCCCCATCTCGGACCTCGTCATTGAGGCTGTCCCAGAGGGCGATCGCCAGAGCAAGCCGTTCGTTCTGGGGCAACTGAAGAAGGTCAGACACGGGTGCCATCGCCACCAGGAACGGCTGAAAACCCAGCGTAGGCGCTCTCCATGGTGGTCAAGGGGTGGGAGGGATAAAGACCACGGCAGCAAGGCTTCTTCCCCACCAGTGCCACCCCCTGTAACACCCCGCCCCAGCAAGCCGGCCCGCACAAGGAAGCCCGGCCAAGATCCCCCCATGCCCCCAACCCCCTCCTCCACCTACGAGCGCCTGCGCGACACCATCGCGAGGCGCATGCGCATGAGCCACGTCTACCAGCCCCTGATGCTCATGGAGCTGCTGGGACACGGATTGGCCAGGCAACAGCCGGCCTGGCCCCCGCGCAGGACGTTGCCCGGCGAATCCTGGGGGAAGACGTGACCCAGATCGATTACTACACAGAGCGCGTCAAGCGGATGGTGGGCAAGGATCACCTTCAACGGCATCACCCGCTACGAGCGGGGCACCTACGACCTGGTGGGCGGCGTAGCCGAAGGCTGTGATGATCCAGGGAACCCCAGAAGTCCAGGTCTGACCCTCCGTAGGCCGACACGACTCCCTGTCGTTGTCTTCCGGAAGATCTGTCGACCTGGATTGATGGGGCCGATCAGCAAAGAAGCCAGTGACCGAATACGAGCCTGGTCGAGAGGCCCCATCACAGTCCTGTCCGGCTTCCCAGCTGATCGCTCCTTCCCCACCACCATCAAGAAGCGATGGCATCACCAACCCTGGCACAGGTCTGCAAGGGCCGAGCACCTGACGTCGTGATCGGCGTCGACACCCACAAGGACGTTCACGTGGCCGTCGCCCTGGCCCCCAATGGCGGCAGGCTCGCAGAGCACCGTATCCCCACCACTCGCCTACCTGGCCGCAGGCCAGCGTGCCGGAGGCACTAGGGATACGACGATCTGATCGTCTGGAGCGAGGAGTTTGGCTCCAACCCCGTCTACGCGATTGAAGGCACAAGCTCCTATGGGGCCGGTCTGACCCGGGAGCTTCTGGATGCGGGTTTCCCCGTCGTCGAAGTGAACCGAACGGATCGATCTGTCAGACGACGGCTCGGCAAGGACGATGCCATCGACGCGGAGGCGGCCGCAAGGGCATACCTGGCGGGTACAGCCACTGTCACACCCAAAACCGGGGCCGACCAGGTGGAGATGATCCGGATGCTCAAGGTGGCCAAGGATTCGGCCACGGAGGGCAAGACCCGGGCGATCAACCAGATCAAGGCACTCCTGGTGACGGCACCGGCGGCCCTGCGGGAGCGACTCGGGAACCTCACTCGGCGGCCGCTGATCGATGCCTGCGCCGCTCTGCGCCCCGGTGTTCTTGATAGGCCCATGGCAGCCGCCAAACGTGCACTCCGGACCCTGGCCCGCCGGATTCAATCCCTGGAGCAGGAGATTGAGGTGCTGCTCAGCGACCTCGATTCCCTTACCCAGGCTGTCTGCCCGGGGCTGCGCCAGACCTACGGCGTGGGCGTCGACAGCGCTGCCACGCTGCTCGCTGCCGCCGGTGATAATCCGGAACGATTTCGCAGCGATGCAGGGTTCGCGGCTCTCTGTGGCGTCAGTCCGCTACCAGCCAGTTCGGGGAAGACGAATCGGCACCGGCTGAACCGGGGAGGTAACCGCCAGGCCAATGCGGCTCTGCACCGCATTGCCGTGGTGCGGCTCCGCTGGGATGAGCAGACCCAGGCCTACGCAGCACGGCGCACCGAGGAAGGCCTTTCAAAACCCGAAATCCTGCGCTGCCTCAAACGGTTCATTGCCCGGGAGGTCTACCGGATTCTGCTGGGCAGCCCACCGATTCGCACCAGAGGGGCCTGAGAAGCCCGGAGCACAGAAGCCCAGGCTCCCGCCAAGCAGCCCGCCCGCTCCCCCATTGCGGGCGGGCTGCTTGGCGGATTAAGAGCCGGCCGCTGCACCCTCTCGGCATCGGCAATTCGGTCTGCCAGGGAGGTTGACATCTATACGAGCATCT
>CALRXC020000094.1:0-5000 GCA_943372025.1 Synechococcus sp. UW140
GCGAGAGCGCTGAACTGAAGAGGCTGGGGAGAAGAGCCGGAAGGGTGAGCTGCTAGGTTCACCAAGTCCTGAACGAAGCGGTGCGAGCCGAACGAGCAGGGCCGACCGACAACGAAGGAGGCGCGAGCCGCTGATGTTGTAGGTTGAGAAGGTCGCCGCAGGGCGACGAGCCAGAACCGCCCGAGAGGGAGGGGAAGGCAGCACCTGGACAACCAAAAAAGTTTAGGAACTGACGCTTCTGCTGCGTTGGCTGCCTAAAGGTGATGAGGACATGATAGTCCGCAACCACCTGAGGGAATGTGTCAACCGAGACAAGCAGCGGAGGTGTGAGGTCCCGTCAAAAGAAAGCAGCGACGGAGGCCATTGTGGCAGGGAGAAAGCGGTTCTCACGACCGCAAATCCCGAGATGCCGTGATGGAGGAGTCGCAAACCGGATCTGAGATCTGGAAAGTCGGAGATGGGAGTAAGAAGCTTAAGGAGCAGCGAGGGCGATGGTGAAAACTGTGGTTCAAAGCTGTGAGAGGAGTTTGTTGCTGTTGTTTTTGCACTCTCGAAACCTTCTGTGTCAGCGGAAGGGGCGCCAACTGCATGGGGCGAGAGCCCAATGGTGTGGGAGGACGCGAATCGGACTGAGGCAAGCGAATGCCAGAGGAGTTACCTGGAAGGGTGAATCGGAAGGAGGGAGCAAGCCAAGAGGGTCTGACTACAACGGAGAGTTTGATCCTGGCTCAGGATGAACGCTGGCGGCGTGCTTAACACATGCAAGTCGAACGGACCTTCGGGTCAGTGGCGGACGGGTGAGTAACGCGTGAGAATCTGCCCTCAGGAGGGGGATAACGGCTGGAAACGGCCGCTAATACCCCATATGCCGCGAGGTGAAATGAATTTCGCCTGAGGATGAGCTCGCGTCTGATTAGCTAGTTGGTGGGGTAAAAGCCTACCAAGGCGACGATCAGTAGCTGGTCTGAGAGGATGATCAGCCACACTGGGACTGAGACACGGCCCAGACTCCTACGGGAGGCAGCAGTGGGGAATTTTCCGCAATGGGCGAAAGCCTGACGGAGCAACGCCGCGTGAGGGATGAAGGCCTCTGGGCTGTAAACCTCTTTTCTCAAGGAAGAAGACCTGACGGTACTTGAGGAATAAGCCACGGCTAATTCCGTGCCAGCAGCCGCGGTAATACGGGAGTGGCAAGCGTTATCCGGAATTATTGGGCGTAAAGCGTCCGCAGGCGGCCCTGTAAGTCTGTCGTTAAAGCGTGGAGCTTAACTCCATTTAAGCGATGGAAACTACAGGGCTTGAGTGTGGTAGGGGCAGAGGGAATTCCCGGTGTAGCGGTGAAATGCGTAGATATCGGGAAGAACACCAGTGGCGAAGGCGCTCTGCTGGGCCATAACTGACGCTCATGGACGAAAGCCAGGGGAGCGAAAGGGATTAGATACCCCTGTAGTCCTGGCCGTAAACGATGAACACTAGGTGTCGGGGGAATCGACCCCCTCGGTGTCGTAGCCAACGCGTTAAGTGTTCCGCCTGGGGAGTACGCACGCAAGTGTGAAACTCAAAGGAATTGACGGGGGCCCGCACAAGCGGTGGAGTATGTGGTTTAATTCGATGCAACGCGAAGAACCTTACCAGGGTTTGACATCCTGCGAATCCTCTGGAAACGGGGGAGTGCCTTCGGGAACGCAGTGACAGGTGGTGCATGGCTGTCGTCAGCTCGTGTCGTGAGATGTTGGGTTAAGTCCCGCAACGAGCGCAACCCACGTCGTTAGTTGCCAGCATTCAGTTGGGCACTCTAGCGAGACCGCCGGTGATAAACCGGAGGAAGGTGTGGATGACGTCAAGTCATCATGCCCCTTACATCCTGGGCTACACACGTACTACAATGCTACGGACAAAGGGCCGCAAGCTCGCGAGAGTTAGCAAATCCCATAAACCGTGGCTCAGTTCAGATCGTAGGCTGCAACTCGCCTACGTGAAGGAGGAATCGCTAGTAATCGCAGGTCAGCATACTGCGGTGAATACGTTCCCGGGCCTTGTACACACCGCCCGTCACACCATGGAAGTTGGCCACGCCCGAAGTCGTTACTCCAACCCTTGTGGAGGAGGACGCCGAAGGTGGGGCTGATGACTGGGGTGAAGTCGTAACAAGGTAGCCGTACCGGAAGGTGCGGCTGGATCACCTCCTAACAGGGATACTTACTGATTATGATGTCTGAGCGCTGACAAGAGAAATCAAGTTAGCAATTTTCGTCTCAGGCCATGATTCTGTCATCTCTAAGGTCGATCGGTACCTCGGGAGAGAGCTTAGAAGTTTAGTTAATCGTAAGGTTGAATAATACTGTCTAAGCAATCTCATCAGTTCCTAAACTTTGTCTAGGTCACCCCACAGAGCCCATCTGGGCCATTAGCTCAGGTGGTTAGAGCGCACCCCTGATAAGGGTGAGGTCCCTGGTTCAAGTCCAGGATGGCCCATTCACCGCCTGCGGAGCAGGCAGGACTTGATGGCTGGGGGTTTAGCTCAGTTGGTAGAGCGCCTGCTTTGCAAGCAGGATGTCAGCGGTTCGAGTCCGCTAACCTCCATCCAACAGCCGCTTAACAACCCAAGGAGAAATCAAGCTCTTGGTGTGGGAGACCGAAGCATGGCGTGAGCCATAACATGAACAGGAATCTAGCCTCGTTTCATTCCCAGGTGTCGAACCGGGTTGAAAGGATGCTGGACTTTAGCCAGATTGCATGGGTGAAAGCCGATGAATCTAGCGTTGTTCAGCGACGAACCTTGACAACTGCATAGGAAAGTCTGGAAAAGAAAGCATCTCATGGATGTCTTGCCAGCGAGAAGGATACCAACATGGGAGACCATGGAGGATACCGTCTTTATGGTGAGAAAAATTCTTGAGTTTAGAGCCGAGAACTTCCAGTGTCTTTTCGCGCCGCCGAGGCGTAGAAGAGTTTGATTTTATGTTGCGAAAGCAAGATAGGAGAATGGGAATCAACCCCCCAAACACTGAGGAGTTTCAATGGTCAAGCTACAAAGAGCTCACGGTGGATACCTTGGCACACAGAGGCGATGAAGGACGTGGTTACCTGCGATAAGTCTCGGGGAGCTGGAAACACGCTTTGATCCGGGAATTTCCGAATGGGGCAACCCCTAGAACGGCCGCCTGAATCCATAGGGCGGCTCGAGCCAACCCAGCGAACTGAAACATCTTAGTAGCTGGAGGAAAGGAAAGTAAAAACGACTCCCTAAGTAGCGGCGAGCGAACGGGGAAGAGCCTAAACCGATGGTTTCGACCATCGGGGTTGTGGGACAGCAATGTGGACCAACAAACCTAGAAGAAGCGTTTGAAAGGCGCGCCAAAGAGGGTGAAAGCCCCGTATTCGAAAGGGGAGTTGGCCTAGCTGTATCCCGAGTAGCACGGAGCACGTGAAATTCCGTGTGAATCCGCGAGGACCACCTCGTAAGGCTAAGTACTCCTGTGTGACCGATAGCGAAACAGTACCGCGAGGGAAAGGTGAAAAGAACCCCGGGAGGGGAGTGAAATAGAACATGAAACCGTGAGCTTACAAGCAATGGGAGCCCGACTGATCGGGTGACCGTGTGCCTGTTGAAGAATGAGCCGGCGACTTATAGGCACTGGCAGGTTAAACCGGAAATGGTGGAGCCATAGCGAAAGCGAGTCTGAATAGGGCGATCGTCAGTGTTTATAGACCCGAACCCGGGTGATCTAACCATGGCCAGGATGAAGCTTGGGTGATACCAAGTGGAGGTCCGAACCGACTGATGTTGAAAAATCAGCGGATGAGCTGTGGTTAGGGGTGAAATGCCAATCGAACCCGGAGCTAGCTGGTTCTCCCCGAAATACGTTGAGGCGTAGCGTCTAGTGCTCCAGCAGGGGGGTAAAGCCACCGTTTCGGTGCGGGCTGCGAGAGCGGTACCAAATCGAGACGAACTCTGAATACCCTGTGTGTAACTAGGCAGTCAGACTGTGGGGGATAAGCTCCATGGTCGAAAGGGAAACAGCCCAGACCGCCAGCTAAGGTCCCCAAATCAATGCTCAGTGATAAAGGAGGTGGGATTGCCCAGACAACCAGGAGGTTTGCCTAGAAGCAGCCATCCTCAAAGGAGTGCGTAATAGCTCACTGGTCGAGCGATCCTGCGCCGAAAATGAACGGGGCTAAGCATTGTACCGAAGCTGCGGATTAAACTTGTTTAATGGTAGGGGAGCGTTCCATGTGGGGTGAAGCGTTAGCGTAAGCGGGCGTGGACTGCATGGAAGTGAGAATGTCGGCTTGAGTAGCGAAAACATGGGTGAGAATCCCATGCCCCGAAACCCTAAGGGTTCCTCCGGCAGGCTCGTCCGCGGAGGGTTAGTCAGGACCTAAGGCGAGGCCGAAAGGCGTAGTCGATGGACAACAGGTCAACATTCCTGTACCTGTCATGTTTTGGGAAGGGGGACGGAGAAGGCTAGCCCAGCCAGATGTTGGTTACTGGTTCAAGCTTCCGAGGCGTTGAGGGGCGGAGAAAACGCTCTGAGCCAAGGGGTGAGTACGAGTTGCTACGGCAGCGAAGTGGGTGATGTCAAGCTTCCAAGAAAAGCCCTATACCCGTTAAGGCATGATGGCCTGTACCCGAAACCGACACAGGTAGGGTGGTAGAGAATACCGAGGGGCGCGAGGTAACTCTCTCTAAGGAACTCGGCAAAATGGCCCCGTAACTTCGGGATAAGGGGTGCCACCGCAAGGTGGTCGCAGTGAAGAGGCCCAGGCGACTGTTTACCAAAAACACAGGTCTCCGCTAAGTCGCAAGACGATGTATGGGGGCTGACGCCTGCCCAGTGCCGGAAGGTTAAGGAAGCTGGTCAGCGTAAGCGAAGCTGGCGACTGAAGCCCCGGTGAACGGCGGCCGTAACTATAACGGTCCTAAGGTAGCGAAATTCCTTGTCGGGTAAGTTCCGACCCGCACGAAAGGCGTAACGATCTGGGCGCTGTCTCGGAGA